>CALJVL010000056.1 GCA_937773775.1 uncultured Flavobacterium sp. | reverse complement strand
GTTTTCTCCTAGACATTTCAAGTTGAATTGCCTCTAGGTCTATCTCTATTCCTGATGGACACCCATCTATTATTCCTCCTAAGGCCTCTCCATGTGATTCTCCAAAAGTTGTTAGCCTATACAGTGTACCGTAGCTGTTTCCTGCCATTATAAATAGTTTTGCACAAATATATGTTTTATGCCCTAAAATAAAAAATTTTAAAATAGCATTAATCAACAAAATGCTAACCTGATAGCATTCGCTTTTGTTAATACTAAAAACGAATTGATAACATTATATTAAAACAACTCTAGTCGAACATTGCTTTATTTGTAAAACTTTAAATTTTAATCAATTGAAAAAAAGAAAAGTTGAGTTAGTTGTCATTTCTGACTTACATCTTGGGACATTTGGTAGTCATGCCATTGAACTCAATAGGTATTTATGCTCTATTAAACCAAAAACTTTAGTTTTAAACGGCGATATTATCGACATCTGGCAATTCAGAAAATCCTATTTTCCAAAAACCCATTTGAAAGTAATACAAAAAATAATAAGCCTCGCCACTAAAGGCACCAAAGTCTACTATATTACTGGTAATCATGACGAAATGCTCCGCAAGTTTAGCGACATAAATATGGGTAATTTTGCTTTAGTTGATAAATTAGTGTTGGAACTTGATGACAAAAGGGCCTGGATATTTCATGGCGATGTTTTCGACGCCTCCGTACATCATGCTAAATGGATTGCTAAGATGGGAGGCTGGGGCTATGACTATTTAATAATGGCAAATCGTTTTGTTAATTGGTTCCTAAAAAAAATGGGCAAAGAGCCTTATTCTTTTTCAAAAAAAATAAAGGCAAGCGTTAAAAAAGCGGTAAAACACATCTCGGATTTTGAAGAAACCGCGACCGATATTGCCATTGAAAAAAAATATGATTATGTCATCTGCGGGCACATTCACGAACCCAAAATCACAAAAAAAGAAACCAAGAATGGTTCTACCATATATTTAAATTCTGGAGACTGGGTAGAGAATCTCACAGCATTAGAATACAACAAAAAACGATGGAAATTACACCGATACGAAGATTCTAATTATGCAGTTGAAGAAAACCTCTTTGAAATGGAAGATATCATAAGTAACCAAATGATAAATTCATACATTATTTCAAAATAGAGACCGCAACTAATATATGAATTTTGATACAATTAACAATTATTTTATAATTATTTTACTTTGCTTTCGTTATACTTTTGCAATAACAAAAAATTATTCATGAAAAAAATTATTTTATCTGCTTTTATGCTAATTGGATTAGCATTTAGCGCACAGGCACAAGACATATCAAAAAATGCATTAGGACTTCGTTTCGGAGACAATGGTGGATTTGGAGGAGAACTTTCTTACCAGAGAGCCTTGTCTAGTAATAATCGTTTAGAATTTGACTTAGGTTGGAGAAACAGAAGTAGCAATAATATCTACGATGACGATGCAATAAAACTAACTGGTTTATACCAATGGGTTTGGAACATCGATGGTGGCTTCAACTGGTACGCTGGTGTAGGTGTTGGTATTGGTAGCTATAATAGAGATTATAAGGATAACAGAGATTATAACAATGAAACTTTCGTATTTGCAGCTGGAGATATAGGTATTGAATATAACTTTGATATCCCGTTATTAATCTCTTTAGATTTCAGACCTGAGTTTGGAGGAAATGATGGTTACTATAATGACAATAATAATTTTGATTTAGCATTAGCACTTAGGTACCAATTCTAACATTAAATATAGATTTCAAAAAACGCCACTAGAAATAGTGGCGTTTTTTATTTAATGATATGTCCCGTCCTGAAATAGCGATACACAAAACAGATCGTTATGGAAAAGAATACGAACTATGTTAAGCGTAGTCAATGTGACTACAGTATGTCATTAAAGCTTCAAATCGTCAGAGAGATTGAAAAGGGTAGCTTGTCTGTTACAGAAGCCAGGAAACAATATGGTATTCAATCACGATCAACGGTTGTTCAATGGTTGAGAAAATTTGGTAACTTTGATTGGGAAAACCAAACACCATTTAATATGTCAAAGTCTCCGGAACAAAAGATAATGGAGCTTGAAGCCAAAGTAAAACTTCTAGAGAAGCAGAAGTCATTCTTGGAACGACAAGCTTTTGTTGCAGATAAAAAAGTAATATTTTTTGATATGATGATTGATATTGCTGAAGAAGAATATCAAATAGATATACGAAAAAATGCTCCACCCGAACAATCGACCATTTTAGACAAAAAGAACAACAAACACTAGTGTTCGCCTGTTATTTGTCCGGGGTAAATCGACCCGTTTATTATCGCAAAATTAGTAGAAAGAGGAGTAAACAAAGCAAAGCCATAGAAGTGGTTGCTATGGTAATTGAAATCAGAAAATCAATGCCTAGATTGGGAACTAGGAAGCTTTATTATCTTTTAGCAGACAAACTCCAATTGATGCACATCGGAAGAGATATGTTTTTTGATATACTTAGAGCCAACCATCTATTAATACAGCCAAAACGTAGTTATCATATAACTACGAACTCTCACCATCGGTTTAGAAAATATCAAAATCAAATCCTTGATTTGGAAATAAATAGACCTGAGCAAGTCTGGGTATCGGATATTACCTATATCGGAAAAAGAGAAAAACCCTGCTACGTAAGCATTATTACAGACGCCTATTCCAAGAAAATTATGGGGCATTATGTTGCGGATAATATGAATACACAAAGTAGTGTTATGGCCCTTAAGATGGCAATCCAACAAAGGAAAGACAAGGAAATACCATTGATTCATCACTCAGATAGGGGATTGCAATATTGTGCCAATGATTACCAAAGCATTTTAAGTAAAAACGGGATACTCCCAAGTATGACGCAAAACTCTGACCCGTACGAAAATGCAGTGGCTGAAAGAATTAATGGGATATTAAAACAAGAATTTATGATTCATAAATACAGTCAAGATTTAAAAATAATGAAGTGTATCGTTAAAGAAGCAATTAATACATATAACCAACAGCGACCCCATTATTCTAATTATATGCTGACTCCAAATCAAATGCACTCACAAAACCAAATTAAAATGAGAACTTATAAAACAAAAAACAGCAGTAAACTTTTGCTTACTACTGTTTAATAATTGTACTTTTATTTTTTATTAATCCTGTATCGTTTTTTCAGGACTAGACATAAAATTGTTTTACTCCAAACTGAAAAACAATTCACTTCTCACAACTCCTCCTCTTTCTTAATCACTTTTCTGGCAACTTCAATTTTAAACTTCTTGCCTTTCATTTTTTCATCCTTGATGTTATGCAATAAATCTTTCACTTTATTGAATTTCACTGCGGCAAAAGAGATAAAGTCCTTTACCTCAATTAATCCTAGATCGTCTTTTTCCAATTTTCCTTTTTGAGAAAAGAAACCTACAATATCTATTTTATTCAATTTATTTTTCTTTCCACCGCTAACGTAAATGGTTTGAAACTGCGGAGGTCTTGGCAAAGTTACCACATTATCTGTAGCGAACACTTTCATACCATAATCGATATAATCCGCTTTTTTCTCGCTTTCATGAGCAATAATATAAGCAGTTCCAGAAGCTAACATACGCGCCGTTCTACCATTTCTATGAGTGAATTCATCTTCTTTTGACGGCAAATGATAATGAATAACATGGTTCATTTCTGGGATATCAAGTCCTCGAGCGGCTAAATCGGTAGTGATTAAATAACTCACGCTTCGGTTACGAAACTGGATTAAAGCTCGTTCGCGCTCATCCTGGTCCATACCGCCATGGTAGTAGGTGCTATAAATCCCTTTTTCGTTGAGAGTATCACTGATACGTTCTGCCGCATCACGGTGATTACAAAAAACAATAGCCGATTCCGATTTCAGGGAACAAATCAAGTTGAACAAGCTTCCTATTTTATCTTTTTCTTTTGAAACAACCATTCTCATCGAAAGATTCGTTTCCTCTACATTTTCAGGAATAAAGTCTAAAATTGTTGGGTTAACCACTCTGGTGTACCTAGGAATCTCAATATCTGAGGTAGCCGAAACCAGCACTCTTTTATTCAGTTTAGTCAATTTTCCTATAATGAATGACATCTGCTCATGAAATCCTAATTGCAGTGATTTGTCAAATTCATCCAAAATCAACGTTTGTATTTTATCAGTTCTAAAAGTCCCCCTATCGATGTGGTCGGCTATACGCCCCGGAGTTCCTATTAAAACGGCTGGTGGATTGCTTAAATTCTTGATTTCGGTATCAATGGAGTGTCCACCATAGCATACATTTACTTTATAATCTGTACCCATTTTTTTCCAAACTTGCTCAATTTGCAATCCCAGTTCTCTTGAGGGAACTAGAATTAAGCATTGAACCGACTGAATTTCAGGTTGCAACATCTCTAAAATTGGCAATAAAAAAGCTAATGTTTTACCCGAACCCGTAGGGGAAAGCAGTAATACATTATTATCGTTCAGGATGGCGTCTTGCGCAACTTCCTGCATTTCGTTCAGGCTTTCGATGCCTAAATTCAAAAGTATATTGTTGGAATGGTGTTTCTTATTCATTTTGCAAAAGTACTTAAAAAAAGTACTAGATGATCAGTTTTTAGTATTCTGTCTTAGTTTTCCTTTTCATGCATACTGTCTTTAAGATTCCTTTTCATAATACCTTAAAAAAAATATTACATTTGGCTTAGCCTATAAATAAATTTTACATGAGATCAATTGCTATTGCTTTACTACTGTTTTCTGCAACGCTTTTTGCACAAAAAGAGACCAATTACGAAACTGTTTTCGAAAAGGGAAATGGAAATCAAACGGCAACGTATAAGCAAACCATTGCCTACTATACTCTTTTAGCCAAGGATTTCCCTTCAATAAAAGTTCAAGAAATGGGTCTAACAGATAGCGGGGAGCGACTGCATCTCGTACTATTTGATCCCGATGAAACATTCGATGTAAAACAAAAAAATAAGGCGGTCCTATTAATCAATAATGGCATACACCCTGGCGAACCAGACGGAATAGATGCTACTATGCAGCTATTTAGGGATTTGGCTTTAGCCAAAATTAAAGTTCCTAAAAACAGCCTTATAGCAACGATTCCAATATATAACATCGGTGGGGCTTTAAATCGAAATTCAACAACTAGGGCTAATCAGGATGGGCCTGAAAGCTATGGTTTTAGGGGTAACGCAAGGAATTATGATTTAAATCGTGATTTCATTAAGTCGGAAACAAGAAACACAAAAAGTTTTTACGAAATTTTCCATCAGCTGAACCCTGATGTTTTTATTGACAACCATGTGAGCAACGGCGCCGATTACCAGTATAAAATTACCTACATTATGACTCAGCAAAACCAACTGGGAAATATATTGGGAAGTTATTTAAATACCAAAATGATGCCCGCAATAGTCAACGATTTAAAACAAAAAAAACTTGAAAGCACACCCTACGTTAACGCCTTCAGCGAAACACCCGACAATGGTTTTGCACAATTTTTTGACAGTCCAAGATATTCCACAGGCTACACTTCCCTGTTTAATACCATAGGGTTTGTCGTGGAAACACATATGCTAAAAAAATATGCCGATCGAGTGAAAGCGACTTATGAATTTATGCTGGCAACGATGAATTACACGGATCCGAATTTCCAAAAAATAAAAGACCTACGATTACAGAACGAATCACAATATGCCGCTGGAAAACCGTACACCATCAAATGGGAAATTGACAGCACAAAAGTGACCCCTTTTTCCTTTTTGGGATTTGAAGCAGGACATAAAAAGAGCGAAGCAACCACAGGGAATAGATTGTATTACGACAGGAGTAAACCTTTCAAAAAAGACATCTCCTACCTAAAAGAGTACAAGTCAGTAAAAGAGATAACCATCCCAGAAGCGTACATTATACCAAAAGCATTTTGGAACGTTATAGATTTGCTTACAAGCAATAATTTAGTCTACTCGCAGCTTACAAAAGATACACTAATTCATGTGGAAAGCTATAAAATCCTAGATTACAAAACAGCAAGCTCCGCTTACGAGGGGCATTATATGCACAGAGATACAAAAATTACAATAAGTAAAAGAGAAATCGCTTTTGCAAAAGGAGATTATATGTTTTCAACAAATCAAAAAGGGGTAAAATATTTATTGGCAACCCTAGAACCAGAAAGTGTAGATTCTTTTTTTAACTGGAATTATTTCGACACGCTGCTTCAACAAAAAGAAGGCTACTCAGAATACGTTTTTGAGGACACAGCGGCACAATTACTAAAAGACGACCCAAAAATTAAAGCCGCATTCGAACAGAAAAAAAAAACTGATCCGGATTTCGATAGTAATGCCGAGCGGCAATTGAACTGGATTTACAAAAATTCAGTCTATTACGAAAAGGCACATTTACAATATCCCGTTTACAGAATACTAAATTAAATAAATAATCATAAATTTTAATTTCTTGTACCGGATTACTTTTTAGTCGAGCATCACCAACTTTCAATACTCTTTCAATTTACTTATGGTCATAAATAAAAAGGGACTAATAATTTTAATAATTATTAGTCCCTTTTTATAGTAACTCGCAAAAAACTAAAGTTTACGGATGTAAGTTTTTTTCTTCTTCAAAAAGCAATTTTATGTTTTCGTAGGAGTTTTTTAAAGCTTCTGGTATCTCCTCAGGACTAAACCAAGCCACTTTTTCTATCCCTTCTTCTAATTGGCCTTTGGGAATTCCTTCAAAATCGGAGTGCATCTCGAACCAATGTGTAATTTTTAGCTTGAAAACACCATTACGTTTAAAAACATGATAGGTTTTCTGCAACTTATTTGTAATACGCAATTGGCTTACACCGGTTTCTTCTTCAACTTCACGCATTGCAGTACCTTCAATATCCTCTCCTTTTTCAGTTCCACCCTTAGGCAAGTCCCATTTTCCATTTCTAAAAATGAATAAAACTTCCCCATTTTTATTGTATACCAAGCCTCCTCCAGCCTTATTAACAGGGATTTTAGTTTTCAGAGTCTTCATAATCTCCTTTTCATCAGGATGATATAAATACGCTTTTTGAATTTTATTTTGAAAAATTTTAACTATAAGTTGCTTTATGTCAATGCTTTCTAGTAGAAATAATTGAAAATCTGTTTCTTTTGATATTTTATTTGTCAAAAAAAGTGGTTTGTCGTTAACAAAAACTTTATACATTTGTGGTATGATTTTTAATAAAGATACTGCCGAAAAAACAGCCGAATTGCTTTTGCAAATAAATGCAATTAAATTGAATCCAGGAAATCCTTTTACATGGGCTTCAGGATGGAAATCACCTATTTACTGTGATAACCGTTTAATCCTCTCATTTCCAACCATAAGAAATTACGTCCGAGATGAATTTTCTAAGAACATTGAAAAGCAATTTGGAAGACCAGATGTTATAGCTGGTGTTGCAACTGGAGCGATAGGCATTGGGATGTTAGTTGCCGAAAGGTTGAACTTGCCATTTGTATATGTGCGCCCAGAAGCTAAAAAACACGGTAGACTAAACCAGGTAGAAGGATTTTTGCAAAAAGGACAAAATGTAATTGTTGTAGAAGATTTGATAAGCACAGGAAATAGTAGTTTACTTGCAGTGGAAGCTTTGCGCGCCGCAGGGGCAAACATAAAAGGGATGGCAGCCATCTTTACCTACGGCTTTGATGTAGCGGATCAAAACTTTAAGAGTGCAAAAGTAGATTTATTTACTTTGAGCAATTACGAAAACTTATTGAATTTGGCTGTAGCCAAAAGTTATATCTCTGAAAAAGAAGAAAAGACGGTCAGAGAATGGAGCCTTAGTCCCTCAACTTGGGACGTTGTTTAAAGCATTTTACAATTATAATTACCACAGATCAAAGTTAAAAAATAAATTTATATGAACTTAGAAAGTCCAAAAGTTACTGTTGAAAAGCCAGTACAAGAATTATTTGATTTGTTAACAGATGTTAAAAATTTTGAGAGACTAATGCCCGAAAACATCGCGAAATTTGAAGTTATTGGTGATGATGCTTTTATTTTTGGGTTGAAAGGTATGCCCGAAATAAAACTAAAAATGAAAGAAAAATTAGCTCCAAACAAAGTTGTTTTGGGTGCTGCCAGCGACAAACTTTCTTTCACACTGATAGCTAATATTGAAGCCGTATCAGATCAGGCAAGTGCTGTTCAACTTGACTTCGAAGGGGATTTTAACCCTATGATGGCGATGATGATAAAAGGACCGATCGGTAAGTTTATCGAAGCACTGGCCACTAATATGTGGAAGTTGTAAAACTGTTTTGTCACCGAAAAAAGTGTTAAAGACTTCCACCATTTCAGTCCTAAACACTTTTTTTTAATAGAGCATCTGAATTTCCTTTATATTGAACTCAGACACGCTATCATCTTCCAATAGAACTTGTAGCTTTCCATAAGAAGAAACTCCTTGAATAATCCCCATGAAATTTTGATTTAAATTATCTTTAAAAGGCATAGGAATACCTTTTTTGAAAAGTCTATTGGTGTACTCTAGCCATAAAGCAGCGGGGTCCTCAGCCATAATGACAATATTCCGTTTCAACTTTTCTATAACCTCAAACATTATTTTCTCTTTGTCAAATTGTGCATCGCAAATCACACTCATTGAAGATGCGTTCGGTAAGTTTATAAAATTTGTTTGATTGACATTTAGCCCCAACCCCACAATAGAATGTATTGTTCCGTTACTTTTAATGCTGTTTTCTATTAAAACACCACCAATTTTAAAATTATATGACATAATGTCGTTTGGCCATTTAATCATTAAATTAGGAATATTAAAGTTTTCTAATGCTTGTACAACCGCAAGTGCAACACCGATATTAAGTATAAAAATCTGATTTACCTCTGACACAGATTCCTTAATAAAAACACTCATTGTTAGATTATTACCCACCTCAGAGTCCCATACCGAACCCATTTGACCCTTACCTTTAGTTTGGTTTTCTGCAGTGAGAACTGTGAAGTTTTCTAATTGCTGCTCGTTTGATAATCCTCTGAGGAAATCATTTGTTGAATCTATGGCATCGAGTTTGATTAGTTTCATCAGTAATTATTTATTTAATAGAATTTAATATTATGTTAAGGTTCAAAAATAATGACAAAAAATGGTAACTTTACAAACTTATATAAAATAATTCATGGCAAAAAAGACTATTAACAATGATGCATTGTTAACAAACATTATTAAGGGAATTGAAGAAGTAAAAGGAAATGACATCGATATTCTGGACCTAAGAGAGATTGACACCGCAGTTTGCGACTATTTTGTTATCTGCAATGGAAATTCAAATACACAGGTTAACGCAATTGTTAACTCTATTCAAAAAACAGTTTCGAAAGAATTAAAAGACAAGCCTTGGCATGTCGAGGGTTCTGATAATGCAGAATGGGTTCTTATGGATTATGTTAATATCGTAGTTCATGTTTTCCAAAAACAAATCAGGGAATATTACAACATTGAGAGCTTGTGGGGAGATGCAAAAATCACAACAATCGCAAACAAATACTAAAGAGAAAAAAAAGAATGGCTAAAGATAATAATCCAACTCCTAATAAGTTTAAAGTTAGTCCATGGTTAGTTTACACTGCCATATTACTTATATTTTTATTTATCAGTTTTATAACTGGAAGTTCCAGTTTACAAGAACCATCACAATTAACTTCTTCAAAATTTAATGTCTTTTTAGAGAAAGGACAAATTGAGAAAGTAGTTGTATACAATAAAACCGTGGCCGAAGTTTTTTTGAAACCGGGAGCTTTAAAAGCAAAAGAGCATCAGAAAGTTGCTAAGGATATTTTTGACAGGCCTAACGAAGGACCTCAGTATACTTTTGAGATTGGTAACGATCAACTATTTCAAAAAAAATTAGAAACAGCTGTTGCTGAAGGAAAATTAAAAGATTTTAATTTTTCTCAAAAAAGCAATTGGACCGACATCCTAATCAGTTTACTTCCTATTATCATTATTATTGGTGTTTGGATTTTTATAATGAAAAAAATGTCAGGTGGTGCCGGGGGTGGCGGTGGACAAATTTTTAATATTGGAAAGTCGAAAGCGAAACTATTTGATGAAAAAACTGATGTTAAAACAACTTTTAAAGATGTTGCAGGTTTAGAGGGTGCTAAAGAAGAAATACAAGAAATTGTGGAGTTCTTGAAAAACCCAGAAAAATATACAAATCTCGGTGGTAAAATACCAAAGGGAGCACTACTTGTAGGACCTCCTGGAACAGGAAAAACCCTATTAGCAAAAGCTGTAGCTGGAGAAGCCCAAGTACCTTTTTTCTCACTATCAGGTTCTGATTTTGTAGAAATGTTTGTTGGTGTGGGTGCATCGCGAGTACGTGATTTATTCAAACAAGCTAAGGAGAAATCACCTGCAATCATTTTCATTGATGAAATTGACGCTGTAAGGTAGAGCTAGAGGAAAAAGCAATATGTCTGGCGGTAACGACGAAAGAGAAAATACTCTTAATCAACTACTTACAGAGATGGACGGTTTTGGTACCAATTCAAATGTTATCGTTTTAGCCGCAACAAACAGAGCTGATGTTCTAGATAAAGCTTTAATGCGAGCAGGTCGTTTTGACAGACAAATATTTGTGGATTTACCAGATATCCGTGAACGTGCAGAAATATTCAAAGTACACCTTACTCCCTTGAAAAAAGTAGAAGGTTTAGACACTGAATTCTTAGCAAAACAAACTCCTGGTTTTTCAGGTGCCGATATAGCAAATGTTTGTAATGAAGCAGCTTTAATTGCAGCCCGATACAACAAGGCAGCGGTTGACAAACAAGATTTCTTAGATGCCGTTGATAGAATTGTAGGTGGATTAGAAAAGAAAAATAAAATTGTAACTCCTGAAGAAAAGAAAGCAATTGCTATTCATGAAGCGGGACACGCTACAGTAAGTTGGATGCTAGAACACGCAGCGCCTTTAATTAAAGTAACTATCGTCCCTAGAGGCCAAAGTCTTGGGGCGGCATGGTATTTACCCGAAGAACGTCTAATAGTGCGTACTGATCAAATGCTAGACGAAATGTGTGCTACAATGGGAGGTAGAGCCGCTGAAAAAGTCACTTTTAACAGAATTTCAACGGGTGCTTTGAGTGATTTGGAAAAAGTAACTAAACAAGCACGTGCCATGGTTACTGTTTATGGCTTAAACGATAAAATAGGAAATGTTACCTATTATGATTCAACTGGACAAAGTGAATATAATTTCTCAAAACCGTATTCAGATGAAACTGCTAAAGTTATTGATAAAGAAATTTCACTGCTTATCGAAAGTCAATACCAAAGAGCTATTGCAATTTTAGAAGAACACAAAGACAAATTAAATCAACTAGCTGATATACTAATTGAAAAAGAAGTTATTTTTAAGGATGATCTGGAAACAATTTTCGGGGAAAAGAACTTTTGACAAAAATCTTGAGGAAGTAATATCTTAAATAACACATCCTTTTTAATTATTTTTAAAATCTTAATTCAAAAACACCGTTTGAATTAAGATTTTTTTATCTTTGAGCCTTTCCTAATTAACAGATAAAGCACCTTAACAACATATGAGTCTTTTCAGAAAAATTTTTGGTTCTAGTATTTCGCCTTCAGATGAGGATAAACAGAAAGAAAATAGTAAGTTTTTCCCTGATGCTGATATGATGTCTGTAGATGAACAATTCATATATAATTTTAAAAAAAATGGTGGTAAATTTTTATATTGTGAAAACATTGATGGAGTAAAAGAGCAGTTCGAAAATATTCTAGAAGAAAATGACTGGTATGAAAGTAATGTCTTATGCTACGAACCTAAACTTTTCAATATATTAGAGGAAAACAAGCTCAGTTACGAAAAGGCACCAAATCCAAAATTCCTTTTTACATATTGTGAAAATCTAATAGCGAATGAAGGTTCGATTCTGTTTTCTTCAAATCAAATCAAACAACTCAAACCTCACGACTTGCCAGTTAACATTGTCGTTGTTGCGACGACTAGCCAAATTCTTGCTATAAAAAGCGATGGACTTACATCAATAAGAAAGAAATACGAAAGAGATTATCCAACAAACATTACTGCAATAAAATATTTCGAAAAAGCAAAAGAAGAAGACTTTACCCAATATGGTAGTTCGGCCAAAAACCTTTATTTGCTGTTGTTAGAAGATCTTTAAAATGAATGAAACCCTTAAGAGATCTATATCTGGTGCCGTTTATATTATTTTATTAATATTTTCAATACTGTTTTCTACTGAAAGCTTTTTTATCCTATTTGGTTTATTTCTTCTCATTGCAACAATTGAGTTTTGCAATTTAATACAAATTCAAAAGATCATTCCTTTTGCTGCGGCAACTATAACCTATGTGCTTTTTTATGAAATATCTATTGCAACAGATGGATACTTGCAAAGCTTGCGATTTAACAAAACCTTTGACTTAATTATTCTTTTTTCCACTCTTACTGTCTCAATAAAGTGTATTCATTTTCTTTTTGACAATAAAATCGTGAAAATTGATTCCTTTTCAAAATACATCTACCTAATCGGTTACATTATTTTTCCTTTTGCCATCATGACGAAGATTCCTTTTGGTATAGACGGCTATAACCCAAAAATCCTTATCAGTATCTTTATATTAATATGGACAAATGACACCTTCGCTTATATAGTTGGAAAATCAATGGGAAAAACAAAATTATTTGAACGAATATCTCCTAAAAAAACCGTCGAGGGTTTTTTCGGTGGGGTTTTATTTTCTGTTATAGCCAGTTATTTAGTTTCAAAATACTACATCGAAATTGCTGAAGGAAAAGTATTTATCTGGATAATAATCGCAGTAATAGTTGGAGTTTTTGGAACCATCGGTGATTTAATCGAATCCAAATTCAAACGAATTGCAGGTGTAAAAGACAGCGGAAAAATAATGCCCGGTCACGGAGGCATTTTAGATCGATTAGATAGTGTTATATTTGTAGCACCAATTATATTTTTATTTTATCAAATTTTAAATTATGTTTCATAAAGAAGGAGCCAAAACTATTTTACTCGGTGTAGCTTTTACATCCATTGTACTTTTACTATCTGACAAAATAATTGATGTTATTTGGCTAAGAAAGACTGTTCAAATTGCTGCACTTTTGCTATTGGTAATTATCTTGCAATTTTTCAGGAATCCGAAAAGAGCTGTATTACCCAATGAAAATCAAATATTAGCTCCAGTAGACGGAAAGGTAGTCGTTATTGAAGAAGTATATGAGGGCGAATATTTTAAAGAGAAACGCTTACAGGTATCCATTTTCATGTCACCTGTTAATGTACATGTAACCCGATATCCCCTTAGTGGAATTATAAAATTCAGTAAATACCATCCCGGTAAATTTTTGGTGGCTTGGCACCCTAAAGCAAGCGAAGAAAACGAAAGAACCAC
>CALJVL010000055.1 GCA_937773775.1 uncultured Flavobacterium sp. | reverse complement strand
TTTACTGTTTTCATAAATCGTAGCAACGAAAGCCAGAATCAAACCCAAGCTTCTTACATAGTTTGACGTGATTCCTACTTTTAACAAACTCAAAAAACTAATTGTCATAAAAGGACGCTCTCCAGCCGTATCTTTTTGAGATCCAAGTTCTGATGTTTCAGAATCGACCTCTATTTTTTCGTTTTCCATTAAGCGCGCCTTCAATGCTAAAGCAACTGGATGCGAAATCGCTTTTATTTTCCCTTCTTTTTTATTACTTCCTGCAGTATCCACATTTAGTTCATAAACACCGATAATCCTTTGTAACAAGGATTGGTTGATATTTACCTGCTGAATTTTACTGAGCTGAATAATGGTTTTTGTTTTATTCAAAATCCCTTCATTTATAACAAACTCTTCATTTTTATTATCTAAATAGAAAGTGAAGTTCAGGTACTTCAGATAAGCTACGATTCCAATGGCAACCAATAAAACACTTATTCCAATAAAAAGATAGACTTTATTGAGCTCATCAAATTTAAAGATATATACTACCAAAATAGGCCACAAGCCCCTTCCCCATTGTTGCAAAGTATCCACAAACATCAATAATACGCCTATGGAAGACTGACGTTGTGGTTGTTTAAATCCCTCCTCCATTACAGTTGTTTTTGGATTTTTCCCATCAATAACTGTTTGATGTTCTCAGCCTGTTCTA
Organism: uncultured Flavobacterium sp.; assembly: GCA_937773775.1. Taxonomy (GTDB): domain Bacteria; phylum Bacteroidota; class Bacteroidia; order Flavobacteriales; family Flavobacteriaceae; genus Flavobacterium. The sequence continues at coordinate 26,376 of CALJVL010000055.1, read as the reverse complement.
TTTCGATACCAGGAATCTGAATATCGCTTGAACTACCACCAGCAGTAAAAACCTCTATTTTAGCAAGACCAAAAAAACGTGAAATTAAACCTTCATGCAAAGCTACGTGCTGCACTCTGTTATAAGGAATTACAATCGTGTTTGTCGCTATAATTCCATACCTATAAAGTACATCATGAGTTCTAAAAGCAAATCCCTTTTTCAGGAAACCTATTCTTGAAAGAAGTACAACTGTAAATAGCATAATAAAAAAAACAATTGAAATTTCGACAAGAAACGCCAGTAATCCTAGATTGAAAAATATTAGCAATCCAATCCCAATAGCTAAAATTAAAAAAAAGAAAAAGGTATTTATTAAAGTTACTTTCCAATAGCTGGGGTGCAAAACTGAAAATTGCACTTCTTCAAATTTAGGAAGCCCCGCGGTATCTATTATTTCGTTTATGAAATTATCCATTTTTTATGTTTAAAGTTTAAGATTTAAAAGTTTAAAGCGCTTGAAACAACTGTAAACTTTAAAACTAAAACTGTTTTTTATGGCAACCATTTCTTTTCGAAGTTTGGCTTTCTCTTTTCAAGAAATGCATTTCTTCCTTCTTTGGCTTCTTCAGTCATGTAGGCAAGCCTAGTAGCCTCACCGGCAAAAACCTGTTGCCCGACCATTCCGTCATCTGTAAGATTCATGGCAAACTTTAACATTTTAATAGCCATCGGTGACTTTCCTAAAATTTCCTGTGCCCACTCAAAAGCGGTATCCTCTAATTCAGCATGAGGAATTACTGCATTTACCATCCCCATATCCATAGCATCTTGGGCAGAATAACTACGTCCTAAGAAGAAAATTTCACGGGCTTTTTTCTGCCCCACCATTTTTGCCAAATACGCAGAACCATATCCCCCATCAAAACTGGTAACATCAGCATCTGTTTGTTTGAATATCGCATGTTCTTTGCTTGCTAAAGTCAGATCGCATACTACGTGTAAACTGTGTCCGCCTCCTACTGCCCAACCTGGAACCACTGCAATAACCACCTTAGGCATAAAACGTATCAGGCGCTGCACTTCAAGTATATTCAAACGATGTTGTCCATCCTCTCCCACATAGCCTTGATGACCGCGTGCGTTTTGATCTCCACCGCTACAAAAGGAATATACCCCATCTTTAGACGAAGGACCTTCAGCAGACAGTAAAACAACACCTATCGAAGTGTCTTCTTGCGCATCATAAAACGCGTTATATAATTCAGCAGTTGTTTTAGGACGAAATGCATTTCGTACATTAGGCCTATTGAATGCTATTCTGGCTACCCCATTACATTTTTTATAGGTGATATCTTCGTATTCTTTTGCAGTGATCCAATCCATTCCCTTTTATTTAAATTATTTAGTGTAAAAATAAATTATTTTTTGCAGTTTATACTATTCTATTTAGTGAAGCTTTGACAATCAGTCCCGACAACTTCCACTCAAGTGTTAAAATTTAAAATAAATTAAAATATTAACAGTCACTGCAATAAATAATCGTTAAGTTTACGGGGTGTTAATCAGTTGATTATAAACAACAACTGCTGATTAAACCTATAATTTCACTGATTTATTAACCTAAAAAAAGAACAGCTTGATTAGATTTACAAATTTATTCTCTCTTTATTTCGTGGTTTTAAATAATAAGAATAGAAAAAGTGAGAAAAGGGAAAAGCTATTTACCGAAATTGTGAAAGGACTATAGTAACACCTACGGTTAAAAGAAAGAATTTAAAACCAAAATTGCTGCAATAACAAAGCCATACAGCAGTAAAGCTTTGGAATAAATCTCTTTATAAAATAAAAAGAAACCAAATGGTTTTTATTATAATATAAGTCTAGCTCGTAAGTAAATATTTTTTGTCCTAGATTGTTTTTAGTGCACTTCGTTAATTCGAAACAAACTAAAAAAGAGAAAGACTAATCGTCACGATTAGTCTTTCTTTTTTTTATTCCGTAATGAGATAAATCCCATCTTCCTTAATTTCAATTAATTTCTCCCTGTATAAAGCTCCAATGGCTTTTTTAAATGTCTTTTTACTCATTTTCAAAACCGTTTTAATGTCTTCAGGGTGTGAATTATCCGTTAATCGTAAGAAGCCACGGCTGGCTCTTAGTTCATCAAGAATTATATCCGCATTAGGCTCGATGCTTTGATATCCCTGAATCTGAAGGGCGACATCGATTTTATTATCCGGACGAATCGTTTTAATATAGCCACGCATTCGGTCACCAGTCCTGATGGCATCATCGTAAACCTCATCCTTATACAACAATCCTTTATGTTGTTCATTTATGATGACATTAATTCCGATTTCAGTAATATGAGAAACGATTAAGTCGACCTCTTCTCCTTTTTCAACAGTAAGCGCTTCATTTTTAAGAAATTGATTCGTCTTACTTGAAGCGACTAAACGATTTGTTTTTTCATCCATGTATAGATATACCAAATAGCGTTTTCCTTTTTCCATTGGGCGTGCTTGCTCCTTAAATGGAACCAGAATATCTTTTTCCATTCCCCAATCCATAAAAGCACCGATCTGATTGACATAATTCACACGTAAAAGTGCGAATTCATTCAGTAATATATATGGTTCTAAAGAGGTCGCAACGGGACGCTCTTCATGGTCTAAATAAACAAAAACGATAAGCTCTTCTCCAATTTCAAATTCGTTAGGCACGTATTTGTTGGGTAAGAGTATGTCGTGTAGTCCTTCTGGATCTGTTTCTGGTGTACCCAAAAACAAACCTACTTTAGTATCACGTAATATTGTCAGCGTGTTGTATTTTCCTATTTCAATCATTTCATTCTTTTTTCTAAGTTGCAAATGTACGAAGATTGAAAATAGTATATTAAGAAACGTTCCACAAAAAAATCAACCTTAAAATCAGCTATTTCTACTATTTTAATGAGCAAGACTTGCTTTTGCTTCATCGCAAATTGTCTTTGTTTCCGCAGTATCTCATGCATTTGCTTAGAAATGAAATACAAAAAGAGACCTATTTCCATCAGCGCTCAATTAGACCGTTTCAAGTTTCAAGTTAACGAACTACTAAGCGCAGTCAGCCTACAAAAGCTGCGCAAATACTAAAGTTCATTTTCCTCCTCGTTTCCTTTTCTTTTTTCTTAACTTTGAGAAAACTAAAAAAAAATCATTACCAATGAAACCAACTTCAGTTCTTTATTTATTACTACTATTATTTATCTCCAATAACAATTACGCACAAACCACTGCAAACGATCCCGAAATTAAAAAGATGGTTGCGGAAGTAAAAGCGGAAAATCTCGAAGCTAACGTGCGGAAATTAGCTTCTTTCGGGACCCGACACACATTGAGCGACACTAAAAGCAACACAAGAGGTATTGGCGCTGCGCAACGATGGGTGAAGTCTGAGTTTGACAAATACGCTTTGGAATCTGGAGGAAGACTAACCTCTATTATTGATTACTTCACAATTAAAGCCGACGGAAGGCGTATTACAACAGACAGCCAACTGGGTAATGTAATGGCAACATTACAAGGTACAGATCCTGCTGATGACCGCATATTAATAATAAGTGGCCATCTCGATTCTAGAAATACTGACGTGATGGATACAAAGTCAGATGCACCGGGTGCAAATGATGACGCGTCCGGAGTTTCTGCGATGATGGAACTAGCGAGAGTAATGAGTAAAAGAGAATTTCCTTTTACACTGATTTTTGTTGCTGTTGTTGGCGAAGAGCAAGGATTATACGGAGCAAAACATTTGGCCGACGTTGCGAAGGATGCCAAGTGGAATGTTGTAGCGATGATTAATAACGACATGATTGGGAATAGTTTGTCTAGCGGGACGAACCTGAGGGACAACATGCAGGTTCGCGTTTTCAGTGAAACAATTCCTTACGCAGAAACAGAAGCCGAAACCAAAATGCGTAAAGCCACTAATCGTGACAACGACAGTCCTTCGCGACAATTAGCCCGATACATAAAAACAGCCACGAATCAATATGTGGAGCAGCTGGACATTAATTTAGTGTACAGAAACGACCGTTTTCTTCGTGGAGGAGATCACACTCCATTCAGCCAAAATGGATTTACAGCAATTCGTTTTTGTGAAATGAACGAAAACTACGATCATCAGCATCAGGATGTTCGGAAAGAAAACAACATACAATATGGAGATCTTCCTGAGTTTATGGATTTTGATTATGTAAAAAAAGTGACTCGCTCAAATATAGCCAGTTTCAGCAATTTGGCCTGGTCCCCAAAAGCACCAACAAACGTAGGAATAGAAGTAAAGGACCTAACTAATTTCTCTACTCTAATTTGGACTGCTCCAGAAGGCAAAAACGTTTATGGCTACCAGATACTTGTAAGGGAAACAGCATCGTCCCATTGGGAAAAAGCAATTTTTGTCAAAGAGACCAAAGCCGAAATCCCGTACTCAAAAGACAATTATTTCTTCGCAGTACAATCAGTGGATGAGTTAGGACATTCTAGTTTACCCATATTTCCAATACCCATCCGTTAATACTTAAAAATTATTTTTATAGAAAAAAGCGTTCACCAAGGTGAACGCTTTTTTGCTTTTGTGATATCTCACTAATTGTATATTTTATCTTTTAAAAAAAGCCAAGTCCTTCAAAAAAAAGCTCTTGCAGCTAGACCAATTCTTTGAAAAATTGTAATAAAATGGTATCATTCTTCAATGTTGGAGTAAACACCTCCAAAATAGAAGGTTTTTCATTTTGGGCATATAAGTCATTTAGGCTATTTACTAAACTGCTTTCATCACTGGCAATTGTATATTCAAAGCCGTACATTTTGGCCAAGTGTTCTGCCGTCAAGCAATGCGAGGTTTCAAAAAAGGTATTAAAAACAGGCGTCTCTTTGTGACCCGGTAAGATTCTAAATATTCCGCCTCCACCATTATTAATCAATATGATCTTGAAGTTTTTTGGAATATAGTTATTCCATAAGGCATTGCTGTCATACAAAAAACCAACATCCCCAGTAATAAGAGTTGTTTGTTTTCCATTGGCTACAGCCGCACCAATAGCGGTCGAAGTGCTTCCATCGATTCCACTAGTTCCACGGTTACAATAGACCTCTATCGAAAGATCAATGTCTATCAATTGTGCATACCGGATAGCTGAGCTATTACTAATTTGTAACTGACTGTTTTTAGGAAGCAGCGGCATTACTTTTTCGAACACTTTAAAATCTGAAAAAGGAATTTTATCTAAATAAAGAGCTCCTTTTTGCTTACGCAAAAGCTGAACTGATTTTGTTTTTTCGAAATAATCACTGACAACCGTTGTCGTAAGTGGCAAAAAAGCATCAAAAAACACACTAGTATCTACTTCAAAATGCTTTGACAAAGTACCAAAAGTATCATATGCTCGCAAAGTGTCAATATGCCAATGGTGTTTTGGTTTGTATTTTCGTAAAAAAGCCTTAATTCGTTTTGAAACAATCATTCCTCCAAAAGTGACTAAAATATCTGGACAAAAATCGTCAAAATCTTCATTTGTAAATGGCGTAATTATGGTGTCGATGTTATTGATAAACGAAGGATGATGCAAGTTAGAAGTCGTTTCAGTCATAACAACAACCGAATTATCATTGGCCAATGCTTCAACCGTTTTATCGCTGACCACATTTGGATCATTAACACCTACCAAAACCATCTTTCGAGAGGAATTGTTCCAAATAGCAGCAAATTGCGCTAATTCCTCAATAGAAATCGTCTGGCTTTCATTTGCGGAAGCGATATTATTTACCGCAACCGAAAGTTCAGAAACCGTTTCATACAATGGTTCCTCAAAGGGCGCGTTAATATGTACCGGTCCTTTTTTATCGATAGCTGTATTTATGGCTTCATTGATTTTTAGATCATTTTCTATTGAAACAGCTTCATCTAAGTTAGCGTTGTACAAGGAATGGTTTTCGAATACATTTTCCTGTCGGATGGTTTGCCCATCACCTATATCAATCTTGCTTTGCGGACGGTCAGCCGAAATTACAATCATTGGAATCTGACTGTAAAATGCTTCTGCAAAAGCGGGATAGTAATTCAACAATGCCGAGCCAGAGGTACAAACTAAAGCAACGGGCTGTTTGGTTTGCTGCGATATTCCCAACGCAAAAAACGCTGCAGATCGTTCGTCTGCGATGCTATAGCAGGTAAATGCAGGGTTACTAACATAACCTATCGTCAAAGGTGCATTACGTGAACCTGGGGAGATTACTATTGTGGTGATTCCTTTGGCCAAACAAATTTGAATAATGCTTTGCGCTAAAGGTATTTTGGGGTAAATCATCGTTATTGTTTGAAAGAAACAAAGATACAAAGTTCTAAGGTTTTTCTTTAATCTTAAAATAGTTTTCTTAATTTTGAAAACAAATAATTACTCTATGGAAATCAAGTTAAGAGCCTATAAAACCGACGACACTCAAGCGATATTGGATATTATCAATTACAATATTTTGAATTCAACTGCCTTGTATGATTATAACATTAGAAGTTATGAGCAGCAGCAGGCAATTTTAGAAGAAAAAATAGCGAAACAATTCCCTGTTGTTATAGCCGAATTGGATGGAGTTGTTGTGGGTTTTGGAATGTATAGTGATTTTAGATTCCGTGAAGCGTACAAATTCACCGTAGAGCATTCTGTTTACGTGAACAATGATTTTCACGGAAAAGGAATTGGTAAAGTTTTACTTCAAGAATTAATTCAACTGGCAAAAAAGCAAGGTTTACATACTATGATAGGCGTGATTGATGCCGAAAATCAAAGTAGTGTCGACTTTCATGAAAAATTTGGGTTTAAAACGGTAGGTATTATAAAAGAATCAGGGTTTAAATTTGACCGCTGGCTGCATTCTGTTTTTATGCAATTAATTTTAGAATAAAAAAAAGCTAATTAACTACTATGTTAAAAAATATAAATTAATAAGCTTCATAAGTTTGAAAATATGAGTGACGTAATACTTAAAGGCACTACGATAATAAAAGCTAAAATATTAACAACCATCCCTTTTTTTATAGCATGGTTGCTATCTATGCCTATTATGGGAGTCTTTATGAGTGTTTTTAGTTCAAAAATTAGAACTGCTAATCAGTACTTTTTATTTTTATTTATTTGGTTTGCCAACTTCGTTTTTTTAGTGTTCCTATTCACAGGAAAATTAAATATTGAAATTGACAATGAAAAAGGGCTGATTAAACTGGAGTGGGATAAAAAACCTATCTATACCAAAATAGAAGATCAAATTATTCATATATCCGAAATTAAAAATTGGAAACTTCTTGACACTCGTCTTTCAGATAAGTTAAGAATTTTTCTTAAAGACGGTAACGTTATAAAAATAGACTTCAATTGTCTAGGCGACTTTGGTAAAAACTTAAAGAAAAAAGATCAATTACTTCGATTTTTGATGTCTAAAAATATAAACTCGGTTAAAAACTAAAAGCATACTATTTCTAGTATGCTTTTGTAAATATTTTAAATGCTTTTTTAAACTAAAAGGATTCAAAGTTTACGCTTTAATCCAATTAACTACAGAAGTATCTGTTGGCAGTGTTTGTGGAGCAATTACTTTTTCCAATTCTCCATTTTCATTAATCAGATACTTTTGAAAATTCCATTCTACGTCAGAATCTTGTACTCCATTTTTAGATTTTTGTGTCAAAAACTGATACATAGCACATATATCATCTCCTTTTACAGATACTTTATCCATCATTGGGAAAGTCACCCCATAATTGAGTTGACAAAAAGAAGCAATTTCTTCATTTGTCCCCGGCTCTTGCGAAGCAAAATTATTGGCAGGGAATCCTACGATAACAAATCCTTTGTTTTGATATTCTTTATAAAGGGCCTCTAAATCTTTGTATTGTGGCGTTAGTCCACATTTAGAAGCCGTGTTTACAATCATTACTTTTTTGCCTTTCAAGGTTGAAAAATCAAAAGTGTTTCCGGATAAATCTTCTACTTTAAATTGGTAGATATTTTGTTTTGTCATAGCTGTTTCAATTTTATTATTCTCCGTCTTTTTTTGTTGTGCCTGATTTTGGCAACTAATAAGCAGTACTACTGCGCAAGCTACAAAGAATGGATTTTTCATATTTATATTTTCGATAAAATTAAACAAATTGTAATCATTAGATTTCGCATTAACTTTTAATTAATAATGAACGTTTGTTAAAAAACAAAAACCTAACGTCAAACAACAAACGTTAGGCTTAAAAACAAAACAATTAACCAATTATTATTTTAGGACCTATAACTCACTTTTCCTTTCATTATTCTATTATAGTTGATTTATTTTTTTCTCGAAGTTTGGTCCTAATTCATAAATGCTAGAAAGTAAATCTTCTTTAATAGTAGCCACTTTTTCGATTTCATTATTTGCTTTGTAGATCATAGCTAAATGGTATTGTACCGTTGGTTCGAATGATTTTCCAACTACATTAGCTTTGGCGATTTCTAATGCTTTTTTATGTTGTCCCATATTGAGATACGACCAAGCCAATAGATTATAAGAGTCTGGAGTAGGTCTATGATCTACTTCGACTTTAGCGAGTTGAAGCGCTTTGGCAGTATTTGCCTTTTCATCTGCATAAATTAAGGTATTGTATTTATTATACATCGCACCGTAATTGTTTGCTTCAAGCATAGCGAAATAGGCCTTTTCGTTTTTATCAGCCTCTATTTTATCACCATCATATTGAGCGATTTGGGATTTCAATAAAAAGAAATCCGGGGTGTTGTGCGTAAGTTCGATAGCTTCCACAATTCTTTTTGCTTCCGTTGCATTTCTCTCGTGAGAAAAAACAATCCATGCAATTCCTTTTAAAGCATAGGAATAATTGGGATCTATTGCTAATGTTTTTAAATAGCTGTTATATGACTCTTGTATCATTCCAGCATGACCATAAAAGTCACCAAGATTTGAATAAGACCATATTTTTAGTGTTTTATTATCTTCTTTTTCTGCTATATCTCTCGCTTTTTCCATAAATGTGATAGCGGTTTTCAAGTCACCTGTATGATCGTTCCATTTTGCCAAGCGTATCAGGTAATCGTACTCTTTCATGTCTTTAATGGCATTCAAATTCTTTAAGGCTTCAGGGAAGTTTCCTAATTCCATATGAACATCAAAAAGTAATTTTTGAGTTTCTTTTCGTCCTTCACCTATAGCAAGTGCTTTGTTAGCTAAAACTAAAGCTTCCTTAAAGCGATGTTGCGCAATATAATTTCTCCCTAAAGAACGAATCGTTGAAACCTTCGAATAATTGTTAGCAACGTTTGATTCCGTCAATAACTCCTCGGTTTTATATAAGTTTTCTATATTTCCTGTATATTCAAAGAGAGTAGCGTATTTAGAAGCAATTATACCCAAATAACTCTTTTGGTTTGGAGCGGCATCATATTTAGACTGCCAGAAGTCAATTTCCTTGTTTGCAAAATCCATTGATTCATTTCCTTGCACATCAAGGTATTTATCGTAATCAGCAATTTTTGTTATCTGGTTTGGCTTATTATCGCAAGCGAAAATAAAAAGGATTGTAAAAACCAGGCCGGGGATAATTTTATAAGGTTTCATAATCTGTTTTTTTTGTTTGTTTTTTGTTTTAAAAAAAAAAAAAAACAGAGCACCAAGTTCATTGAGTACTCTGTTTTTTTTTTGTATAATCTCTTACCAGGCAGCAGCCAAATAAGGGAATGAAGTTGTAAATGCTTTATCGTTTGCATCTACGTTATCAGAAGTAAGCCCTGGATTAGCCGCACCATCTGTACCTCCAAATATTAATAATAACTCCACGTCAATAACGTCATCTGCCAGTGCTCTACCCGTTAAAACATTTGTTCCGTCGAAGAACGTTGTTTTTCCAGTTGTAGACACATTTAAAACATCTGTCGCAAGAACTGTAGTAAATGAAGTCGCATCCAATCCTAGTGCATTAGTAGTATATGCTGAGTTCAAAGCTAATAGTCTGGACTCAAAAATAGGCTGGTATTTTGCTCCCATTTGAGATGGGATTGTTGCATTAAAATCATCTTTAGGCTGTCCTGAAGCAATAAAAACCGTGTTTATCGCTGGTCTCGCCATTTGATCTTGTTGCACAAAGGTTCCAGAAAAGTCGATGCTTTCCATCTCCATTGCCATAGAGTCATTATTGTTATCATCTTTATTACAGCTAACTGTAGCTAGCGCACACACAAGTGCAAATGTTATAATCTTGAATTTATTTGTCTTCATAATTTTGATTTTTTAGAATAAAATTTATTATTGTTTTTTCTTAGTTTCTGACCACACGTTCAATGTTTCTGCGTTACCTAGCATTGCTTTTGGAACCTCAACTACTACTGAAAGCACATTAGATCCTGCAAAGGTATCTGTACCTGGATTGTTAAACCCAGAAGCGTTTCCTCCAAGAATTGCTTGAAATTGACCTAAATCAAAAAAGAAAGGATCGTCTCTTGGTCCAGCAAAAAACTTCATTCCGCTTTCTGTTGAAGTTACTGGAGTAGCTCCGTATTGAGAAATGGCTACACTCCCAGAAGCTTCAGCTATATTAATCATACTAGATGTTCCTGTTGACGAAGGAGCATATGGACCAAAGAAATACATTTTGTCTCCTTTTCTGATTGCTTGAATTACCAAGTCTTCCACATTATCGCCCGTATTGTCGATGTTAATTTCGATCATCACATTCTCATTGAAGGCTGCAGCCGCTGTAGCATTTGGACTTAATAATCCTTGGGTATTAACCGCAAAAACTAAATTAGCCGTCTCTTGTCCTTGAAATGTGTACATATCAGTAATGTCTGCTGCAGTACCTGTTACCAATGGAGCGTCAATGTGATCCGCTGCTACTAAAGTTAAGCCTGAAATCGCAAGTAGCGATAGACCTAAAATCATTTTTGTCTTCTTCTTCATTTTGTTATTATTTAAAAGGTTATACTAGCATTTACGGGATTGTCTTCGATGTGGTTTTAAAAAAATTAAAAAAAAGTTAACATTTTTTTTAAACTACTTGTATACAGCGATTTAAACTATTAAAAAAAAACTAATTATTTTGAAACCTGATCTTTATTAAAGGCGTAATACTTGAAAGCACTATAATTGTAAATAAGTTTGTCTAGATTTGTGATTGAAAACTAAACCAATATGACCCAAGACGAATTATTAGTATTAATTTACAAGAAAGACGAAAGAGCATTTACACATCTCTATGATATGTATTCAAAAAGTTTGTTTTCAGTAATTAACGTTCTAGTAAGAAATAGAGAAGAAGCCGAAGATGTGCTTCAAGACGTATTTGTAAAAATCTGGAAAAATATTGATTCCTACCATGAAAGTAAAGGGCGTTTCTACACTTGGATCTTAAATATTGCTCGCAATACGGCTATCGACAAGCTACGGTCAAAAAACTTTAACAATAGTCAAAAAAACCTTTCTTCAGATAATTTCGTACATCTGTTAGATGATAGTAATAAGATGATCAATAAGGTGGATACGATAGGTATTAATGAATTTGTTAAAAGGTTGAAACCAAAATGCATCCAGATAATAGATTTATTGTTTTTTAAAGGTTATACTCAACAAGAAGCGTCAGACGAGTTGGAAATTCCTTTAGGGACGGTAAAAACGCACAACAGAAATTGTATTAATGATTTACGAAATTATTTAAAAGTATAATGGAAAATAAAGAATATATAGAATCAGGTGTTTTAGAACTCTACGTTTATGGTTTACTTAGTGAAACCGAAAATGAAGAAGTTACTACTATGGCAAAAAACAATCCTGAGGATAAATACAGAAATAATTGCCATCGAAAAAGCAATTGTTTCTTTATCCTCTAGTTTTGCACCTTTTCACTCGGTAGAAAATTATGAGAAGATTAAAGCTAAACTAGAGCTAAAACATAAAGAAGTAATTCAATTAGAGCCTTCTCGAAATTGGGCACAGTACATCGGCTGGGCAGCTGCTATCCTATTGTTAGTAGGTATTGGTTTCCAATACAATCAGTTGGAACAAACCAGCAATCAGGTTGTAAATGCAACAACTGAGAAAGTAAAAGTAGAACAAGAGCTGAACCAGCTAGAGCGTAAAAATAAGGAAAGCGAAACCAGTTTAGCTATCGTAAGAGATACTAAAAATACTGTCGTAGCGCTTGGTGGACAGGCCGTTGCACCGGAATCTTCTGCCAAAGTATATTGGAATAAGGAAACTCAAGTGGTTTATATAGATGCTGCCGGAATGCCAGAACCTCCAAAAGGAATGGTGTATCAAATTTGGTCCTTAAAATTACAACCCCAACTCACACCCACGAGTATCGGTTTATTGTCTGACTTTACTGCCAATGATTCAAAAATATTCGCTGTGGATAAAACAGCTGATGCAGAAGCCTTTGCGATAACACTTGAGCCCGCTGGCGGAAGTCTAAGCCCTACCATGGAGCAATTATACACCTTAGGAAAAGTATAGTTTTTATTAATTATATAAATTACAAACCCAACTATATCAAAAGCAGACTTTCATTTGAGAGTCTGTTTTTTTTTTGTGCTTTATATTAAGATGTATTCTTTTCTTTTTGAAAAAAAGCTATCGATGAAGACTAACTCAAACATAAATTCTTTTAGAAAAGCATAACGGCTCAAAGTATATTATATTTGCACTTTTATTTATTAAATGAGCTACACCCTACTTTCCTCTCCCTTACAAGGATTTACCGACTTTCGTTTTAGAAATGCCCAAAACAAGATCTTTGGAGGTATTGATACCTTTTATGCGCCTTACATCCGTTTGAACGGAAAAATGGTCATTAAATCCTCGTATCAGCGAGATTTATTACCAGAAAATAATAACAGCCTTGAAGTGATTCCGCAAATAATCACCAATGATGCCGATGAGTTTTTATTTGTCTCTAAATATGTTCAAGAATTGGGATATAAAGAATTAAACTGGAATTTAGGTTGTCCCTATCCTATGGTAACCAAATGTGGAATGGGTTCTGGACTGATTAGTAATACCGAAAAAATCAACCAAATTCTACATAAAGTTCATAACGAATCTGATATTATCGTCTCGATGAAAATGCGTTTGGGATATGACACTACCGAAGAGATTCTAGATGTTTTTCCTATTCTAGAAAAATACCCTATAAAGAATGTTGCTATTCATGCGCGTATAGGGAAACAGCTGTATAAAGGAGGCGTGCACCTAGACGCCTTTCAGGCTTGTGTTGACAATACCAACCTGAAACTTTACTATAACGGTGATATTACTACGGTGACCAAATTCAAGGAAATGCAAGAGCGATTCCCTACAATAGACCACTGGATGATGGGTAGAGGATTGATAGCCGATCCCTTTTTACCCAGTATGATTAAAAATAATTCCTTTGAATATCCAAAAAACAAAATGGAATTATTCAATACTTTTCATGATACTTTATATGAAGGATACTCCGAGTCTTTATCCGGTTCGACACATATCCTCTTAAAAATGCACCACTTATGGGAATACTTTTCGGTTATCTTCTCGAACCCACATAAAGTGCATAAAAACATAAAAAAAGCGAAGAGTATTAGGAATTACGAGCAAACGGTCAAAGAAATTATAAAGGCGAGCTAATGTTTGTCAATCAAATTATCTAATAAAAGAAAAGGCATTGCTCATGTAGCACAACCCGTTTTCGATATACAGTTCCCAATGTTGACATCGGGAAAACTTTCAAAAAATATTGATTCAAAATCTAAAAACTACTCAGATTTGGTCACTTTCAATTCTCCACTCAAACTAACTCCCCTATTACTTCCTATTCCTCCATTTTTATTTATATAATTAGGATTAGTAGTAGAGATCTCTCCGTTTGCTGTTAAAACAGATAGAGTGGTAATTGTTAATGACGCTGCAACATTTTCGCTATCATAAGTGGCATCCGCTGCTTGTGTTGCAGTAATTATAATACTACCTGCAGCTTTAATAGTAACTGTAGAACCACTAATTATAGCTATCGCTGAATCACTGCTAGTATAAGTAATCACCCCGGTACTGTTAGATGTTGGTGCTGCTATGTTGTAAGAAGCATCAAAATAATATTTTGCTACATTGCTAAAGTTTGTTAACGTGGCAGATAAAATATCTGTAACAGTTAGGGTCAGGATTTGTGAATTACTATTATTTGCTGCATCGGTTGCGATAATCGTCACATCGTAGATGTTTGAATTTGATAAACTTAAAGGAGTTTCATAATCAGGAGCTGTTGTAAAAACTAGATTACCATTAAAGTCGATACTAAATAATTTGCCGTCATTGACATTTCCTAAAGTCCAACTAACGGTCTTATCTGCGGAAAACGTAAAAACAGACGTTGTATTTTCATTTATAACTATTGAACTGTTTAAACCCGTTTCACAATATGGACCGGTGATAATTGGTTTTAAGGTAATTGGGACTACAGTTATACCCCCCCTATATTCGTAAGAGCCAATATCTGTAGCCCCATTTCTGTTTAATCCGCGTTGGTCTTTTAACAGAGCACCACTATTTGTTCCGGCATCTATAGCAAAACTACATGAACTTAGGGCTAAGGTCTGAGTTCCATTTAAAGTACTATTATCAGACAATGTTGATGATAGATTTAAACTTCCAGTTATAGAAGCATCATTCCTATTCCAGCCCAACCCACTAGCGCCTTCTACATCACCTAAATAATCATGACTATATAGAATATCCGTATGGTTATTAAACTTAAAATTTATTTGAGTTTCAACTATATTATAGCCATTATCGATTACTGTTCCGCTGTATAAAAATCTATAATCTTTAGAATTATTATTGGCAATAATAGAATTCTGAACGATAAACGTACCTCCATATGTACTGTAAAGCCCTGCATCATTTCCCGATATTGTTGAATTTATTATAGTAAAGGGTGTAGTTGAATCCCAAGATACTAGCGCCCCAGGATTACCAGATGTATTTCCGAATACAGTGCAATTAGTCATTGTGCAACTGGCATTATTACTACCCCAAAGAACAATTCCAGAGCCATATTGTGAGGCTGTATTGTTAGAAATGGTAGAATTATTTATGATCAGTGATACTACTAGATTTCCACTTTGATTTTCATTAAAAATTCCGCCGCCTTGCTGCCATGCATCATTATTACTGATATTACAATTATTTACCGTTAAGAATCCTTCGTTGCGAATTCCAGCGCCAGCAGCTGAGTTTCCGTGACGAACAGTAAAGCCTTCTAAAATAACCGAATTGGAAGTAAAAAACACTCCTCCAACATTTGCTATACCTTGTGAAGCGGCTGCTTGAACAATTGTAGATCCAGCCCCTTGACCTCGAATAGTAAGGTTGCTGATGTTTAAATTCTTTTCTGTAAAAGTTTGGGCCGCAAGATTTAATACATTACCATCTGAGTTAAAAGAACTAAATGCAGCTAATGCAGAAGTAATTGTAGTATAATCTCCACTACTGCCGATGCTATATTCTTGAAAATAATTAATAGTTACATCATTTTTTGTGGCGTTGCTCACAGAAGAGGCAGCGTTAGCGCTAAAAGCCGAATTCTGAAAAGTAAAAGTTAGATTTCTTACATCGTTTGCATCTTTATGCAAAGTAGCATTTCCTAATAGACTAACACTTAGTGTAGTTGCGCTGGTACGGATAATAACAGCAGTTATCCCGGGAGAAAGGTTTGAAACAATAACCTTTCCATCGGTCACAAAATCATCTCCATTAGAACCTGTAAAAGTATCACCCCCGAAGTTATTATGGGTAATAATGACCGGCTTACTATTATTGATGCTCCCGTCATTAGTTGAAGACTCCATAAAAATAACTGCACTATAATTAACGCGAGGGCCGGGTAATCCTAGAGTGGGAGCTGATGGAGTTCCCATATAATCAACCTCCCATCCTGTAAGAGGAGGGGTAGTAGGGTCGCTTGAAGTATCATTACGGTAAAAACCCCCAAAAGGAAAATCTGGGTCATCGTTTATGACCCATCTATAACCATCAGAATGAAGATAGAACAATCCTCCAGATAGTTTCCAAACTGGATTTCCGATAAAATTAGTTCCATATGGAGCATATGTACCATTGACCACAGCGCTACCCGCACCACTGACCATATAATCGGTAGCGAACAAATTTATGCTATGTGTAATTAATAGAAGCAGAATTAAATGCTTAAAAATTGTTTTCATCTGCCTATAATTTTATTTTTAATTGATTCACAAAAATATTTTCGATAATCTCAAATCCTCTCTTTTGCAGCAGAAACATAAGTAAAACTTTTACAGG
Organism: uncultured Flavobacterium sp.; assembly: GCA_937773775.1. GTDB lineage: Bacteria > Bacteroidota > Bacteroidia > Flavobacteriales > Flavobacteriaceae > Flavobacterium. Next base: position 10,030 of record CALJVL010000055.1, on the reverse strand, counting down.
TCAGCCCTGTATCATTTTACAAATTCCCATTAATGAAATAATATTATTTATTAATAAAAATAATCGACCTGGATTCTATCTCCAGCTTTTATTGCATAATTACCATTATTAAAAGGAGTGTACGTTATGGACGTTCTAGTGCCATCCACTGCACAAGCTGCATTACTAATTCTAACCCCGTTGATATACATTTTAACCACGCAACTTACTGATGCAATATTGTTACCACTAAAAACATATTGATTTACAGGAGAAGGAATACTTATGTATTCGTCAGTAAATTCTGTAAGAGATGGGGCTGCAGCCCAAGTAGCCACACCAGATGCATCAGTAGTTAATACCTGCCCTGCAGTAGAATTATGAGTATTAGGATAAGTAACTGCACCTGCGGTGATGGTACCGCTAGTTTTAACATTAGTTATCGCAGTAGATCCTTGAATTGATATCCCATCTGCACCTAATTGAATAGTGTTGATACCACTACTTACCGCTTGATAACCAATTGCAGTAGAATTCACAAAGGGGGCTTGTGAAAAACCGCCTAATGCAACCGATTTTGCTGCTTGGTTTTCTTGACCTGCCGCATATCCAATAGCAACAGCTTCAGTATCTTGGCCAATTTGCGCTGCATTAGGTCCAATTGCAACAGAATTGGCTCCTTGATTTGTGGAACCAGCAACGTAACCAATTGCTATCGCAGAATTACCTTGGTTTGTTTCACCTGCTCCGCTTCCAACCCCAACTGCGCCGTCTCCCTGTAAAGTAACTCCAGATTTAGCTCCAATTGCAACAGAATTGTCTCCTTGATTTGCGGAACCAGCAACGTAACCAATTGCTATCGCAGCGAAACCTTGGTTTGTTTCACCTGCTCCGCTTCCAACCCCAACCGCAGCGCTTCCCTGTAAAGTAAGTCCAGAATTAGCTCCAATTGCAACATTGACATCAGTCAATCCTAATGTCCCTTTTACTCCACCAATTGTTGACTGACCAGTACCCCCATTGGCAACAGGTACTGTTCCATTATAAACCGTTGCAGTTGTACTGGGCGAACTCCAAGTTAATGATCCTGAACCATCAGTTGTTAAAACTTGATTGGCAGCACCCTGTGTTGTAGGGTAAGTATTTGTCCCAACAACTAGCGCAGATACGGTTACTGTTCCTGTAAAAGATGGTGAAGCTAAATCCGCTTTTAAATCTAAAGCTGTCGTTGTTGCTGCCGTAGTTGCCAATGCACTCAAATCCTGATCGCCTGGATAACTTACCTTAGCATTGTTTGCGGTAATGTCACTAGACTGTTGGGTAGCGATTCCTGTTTTGGCATTATTAGCTATAATGTCTGATGCTTGTTGGGCTGTGATTCCTGTCTTAGCTGTGTTAGCAGCTACATCAGTATTAGCAGAAACTAATGCGTCAGTATATCCCACTTTAGCAGTGTTAGCGGTAATAGCGGATGCTTGTTGGGTAGTGATTCCTGTTTTGGCATTATTAGCTATAATGTCTGATGCTTGTTGGGCTGTGATTCCTGTCTTAGCATTGTTAGCAGCTACATCAGTATTAGCAGAAACTAATGCGTCAGTATATCCCACTTTAGCAGTGTTAGCTGTAATAGCGGATGCTTGTTGGGTAGTGATTCCTGTTTTGGCATTATTAGCTATAATATCTGATGCTTGTTGGGCTGTGATTCCTGTCTTAGCATTGTTAGCAGCTACATCAGTATTAGCAGAAACTAATGCGTCAGTATATCCCACTTTAGCAGTGTTAGCGGTAATAGCGGATGCTTGACTACTTGTAATTCCTGTCTTAGCAGTGTTAGCAACTACATCAGTGTTAGCAGAAACTAATGCGTCAGTATATCCAACTTTAGCAGTGTTGGCAGTAATAGCAGATGCTTGACTACTTGTAATTCCTGTCTTAGCAGTGTTAGCAGCTACATCAGTGTTAGCAGAAACTAATGCGTCAGTATATCCAACTTTAGCAGTGTTGGCAGTAATAGCAGATGCTTGGCCACTTGTAATTCCTGTCTTAGAAGTGTTAGCAGCTACATCAGTGTTAGCAGAAACTAATGCGTCAGTATATCCAACTTTAGCCGTGTTGGCAGTAATAGCAGATGCTTGACTACTTATAATTCCTGTCTTAGCAGTGTTAGCAGTAATAGCAGATGCTTGACTACTTGTAATTCCTGTCTTAGCAGTGTTAGCAACTACATCAGTATTAGCAGAAACTAATGCGTCACTATATCCTATTTTAGCAGTGTTAGCTGTAATAGCGTATGCTTGTTGGGTAGTGATTCCTATTTTGGCTGTATTTAATGAAATGGCAGCTGCGTTTACTGAAATGGCAGAAGTATTTAAATTTAAGGCAACTAGTGTAGTATTACTCATAGGCTTATCTAAATCACTCGTATTATCAAGCTTTTCTAAACCTAAGTTTGTTTTTGCCCCTATGATAGTAATAGCGTTTGTACCTCCACTTTCTATTGCGACAACGCCAGTAACATTTCCTGCATTAATTGCTGAAAAAGCAAAAGGCACAGCAGTAAATGGTTGGTTACTTATTTCAGTAAACGAAGAACAACTTCCGTCTGAATTTATGGACACGATTAAACTTTTTTTGAAGGAAGTCCATTCTATAGTTTGAAAAGAAGCGGAGTAACCAGCGGTCTGTTTTCCTGACCCAATAACTAAATTAACCATTCCAAAAGAATCCGTTTTAGTCTGGATGGTTTCTTGGTACTCCAACTTCGAAAATGCATCAATGAATTGGAACTGCATGCAAATATTTTTGTCTACCATAGGAGCATTGGTATTATTTACACCTGGTAATTGCTCTCCATTAGGATTTAAAATCACTGCCTGGTATGTTATGCCATTTGTTTGCGCAAAACTTTTGGCGCCTAAACAAAGGATAACAAGTAGTATTATTTTTTTCATGATAATAGAATTAATTTATGGGAAAATGAAAACCAAATGAAATTTGGTGGGTACTGAATGAAAGCTTTTCTTTGGTCGTATTGGATATATTTAGATTTTGAATAACACTATAGTCAAGACTTAAATAACCAAAAGACTCGATGTGGTATTTCACCTGAACAGCGGCCGAAGCCCCTATCCAGATGCCGGAAAATTCTTTTTGATAAACCAAATCAAAGTAAGTGCCATCTATCTGTTGCTTACCATAAATAATAGTCGATCCATTTAATCCACAATTCAGTAAGAAATCAATATTTTTACTATCTGGAAGGAATGAATAATAAATCTTGGCTGCAGCACCAAGGTATTGCGTGTCCCAGCGGTAAGAGCTTGCAGAAGTGCCTCCAATAGCATTGTACTCATTTAAAGAAATACCTAAGCCATATGAAAAATGTTCATTTTCATCCGGTTTTATTATCCCTACTTCATAACTATTACCTGTACCGCTCTGTAATTTGGAGCTCGATTGCGGAAGGGCATTTGTGTAGATGTATTTTGTATAATTCTTGCCAGCATTTACGTAAATCTCCTGCGAAAAAACCTGACAAGACCCAACAATAAATATAAGTAAAAAGTAGTTTTTGATCATTTTTTTATAATTTGAGTATAGTAATTAAGTTTAACCGTTTGTAATCGTACTAAATATTTAGCACTAGGTAGCATCGATAAATTAAGAGACAGTAGGGTACCGATTGGTATTTTGTTTTGTTGATACACTACACGACCTACTACATCAAAAATTAAAATTGACACTAAATCTGTTGTGGGCTCTGAAAATTGAAAATTGACTGTTTCTGTAAATGGAATGGGATAGGTAGTTATTTTTATTCCTATTAAATCTTCTGCCTTAGTAGAAGCAATATATTTACCCCACAAGCTTTGTTGAAACCCTTGCATGACAATATAACCCCCGCTGGAATTTCCTGTCAAACTTTGCTGACCTATAGTTTGCCTAACCAAAGTACCGTTTGACGTTTTACTCGTTGTACCCTGACAAGAAATCATCTGATGATGCAAGACCTGGCCGTAAAAAGAGCAGCTAAAAAATAAGATAAGGTATCTCATAATTTTTTTTGACAATATTAAAAAAATATTTTCCTGTAAATATACCTTGCTGATCTTGCTAAACGAGTTTTGTATAAAACAATAAAAATTTACACTTTTTAGTAAAAAAAAAACGACTAAATACATAAAAGTACTGTCGAGTAACAAATCAAAATACTAAAACTAAAAACTATTTATAGAACCTATAGCCCCATTGATTTTAAAAGTCCTACAAACCAATAGTATCATTCAAGCTCATATTTAGATTAGGACAACTGTATTATGTTTTATTTCTTTTTTCTAAATACTGTTTAATAAAACATGTTAAACGTTTAAAATAATATGCTACATTTAACGCTTAAACAATGAAGTATTAAGGTCATCGTTCTAATTCTTTATCAGCAATTTACAGTAGTAACTTTTTACGCAAATTATCATATGCTTTTGTATTTCCTTTTCGCAACTACTGGCCTATTTGGTTTTTTGACTGTTATGATCATACTCTCTAAAAACAGATCGATTGAAGTCATAAACATCTATTTAATAATTATTATAATTTTAGTTTCTGCTCGCTGCTCGCTCTTTGGCCTCAGTCATTTGCTCAATTTTGAAGCAACGGATCTCTCATTTAGTATTTATCGAAGTGTTTTTATTTTAAAAATTCCGTGTTTGTACCTCTATTTTAAATATTTAATTTCACAAACTGAAGTACAATTATCGAAAGATGCCAAGCATTTTGTTTTACCAATTATCTTTCCTTTTTTATTAATACTCTTTTATACAGATAACAGTAATAATACATTCGATATATTTTCAGTTACAATGTACATTGTAATCATTTATGTTTTTTATTACTTTGTTAAGACTTTTGAATTATTATATCACGCTATATGGCGAAAAAAAGAAAGATTATTCAAACAAAAAAGAGGTTCTAAACTTTTAAAGCAGTGGACAATTTTTTTGTTTTTTATAATTTCATTAAACATGCTAAACATGCTTTTCACAGTCTATGCAAGACTGTACTCTTTTAGTTTTGCAAACGTTTCTACTTTTATGTGGCTACCTAATTTATTATGGTTGACCGTCTTTATAAAAATATTAATTACACCTGAAATTCTATATGGTTGGAACTTTTTTACTCAAACCGTTATAGAAGATAAAATCGCTAATTTACTTACGAGTGAAATATGGAACATCGACCTTAAACCTAACGTTACTATTCTTCAAGATAAGATTGTAAAGAAAAAAATAGAATCTAGCATTAAAGAATATATTATTAAGATTGACTTAATTTCTGCAGACTTTTATATGTTTAAAAATCCTGAATTTTCATTATCTGATATATCTGAGAAACTTGTAATACCGGTGAGTCATCTAAATTATATTTTCAAATATCACTGCAGCCTCTCTTTTTCTAATTTTAAAAAATTAATTCGAATTCAATACTCTATCAAATTAATCGAATCCAATTATTTAAAAACTAACACGTTAGATACCCTAGCAAAAGAAGCTGGATTTGCTTCATACAACCCTTTTTATACTAGTTTTAAAGACGTAACTGGGAAATCTCCGAAACTGTATAGTATGCGATAAAAAAAGGTTCAACTCTGAGAGTTGAACCTTTTTTTGTTTTAAACAAAATAAGTAGACTTATTTTTTATAATACTTCTTGTATTTTGGGTATGTTATGGCCCCTATAAATGAGATTGTTCCTAATGAATACCAAATCCAATTTAGAGAGTGTGCTTCTCCACTAGCATACGAGTGCAGTCCCACTAAGTGAAAGTTCACTCCATAATAAGTAAATAATATGGATACAAAAGCAAACATACTCATCAAGTTAAAAATCCATTTTCCTCTTAGTGAAGGAACAAATCGAGCATGAATAACAAATGCATAAACCATAATACTAATCAATGCCCAAGTTTCCTTAGGGTCCCATCCCCAGTAGCGTCCCCAGCTTTCATTTGCCCATTGTCCTCCTAGGAAGTTACCAATAGTCAGCATGATTAGTCCTACAGTTAAGGCTAATTCATTGATATAAGTTATTTCTTGAATATTCAAATCCATTTTTGCTTTGTTCTTTTCATTGGTAAAAAAGATCAACAGTAAAGAGACAAAACCTAAAATCATTCCCAGAGCAAATGGTCCATAACTCGCAACAATAACCGCCACGTGAATCATTAACCAGTAAGAATTAAGTACGGGCTGTAAATTAGCTATTTCTGGATCGATCCAGTTCATGTATGCAGCTGATAGAATCATTGCTGACACAAATGCTGCAGAAGCTACAGTCAGTTTAGATTTAATATCAAATGCGAGCCCAAAGAACATGGTTGCCCAAGCTACATAAACAATGGCTTCGTAAGCATCACTCCAGGGCGCATGACCCGAAATAAACCAACGTGCCGCCAAAGTAAGCGTATGCATCACAAATAATATAGCAATTACCACATGCATCGTGTTTACTAGAATGCGCACTAGCTTATTTTCTTTAAATATTTGAACTATTGTAAAAAACAACATCAAGATTGAAGCTAAAATATAAGCGTAAGGTAGTTTTTGAAGTATATCGTATTTGTTATACAGTATCTCCATTGTAATTTTTCTTTCAGTTGGCATTACTTCACTACCAAACTTCTTTTGAAAACCATGGATACTTTCAACTAAATCATCTGCGTTATTATAATCATTAGATAGCGAAGCATTATTTAACGAACCAAAATACAAGGGCAATACACTTTTTGTGTATGTAGAATCCATTCCTTTTAGCCCCGCCTCGCCTAGTTCTAAAGAAGAAACCCATTTGTTATTAGGATCATTTGGAATTGGGAAAATCTTTAATATTCTTCCACTTAACGCAGATTCCATTAAATTTACTTTCTTATCCGTTTCAATAAAGTCTTTTTCAAATTGGTTTGGGTTTGCAGCTTTATACGCAGCATCTAAATAAGGGGATAGTTTATAGCTGCCTTTTTCATCAAAAAAGGCAACGAATGGAGCAGTCTTAGCTTTCGGGTCAACACCGATTATCTTACGAATGCTGTCATTTCCGCTTTTTATGTAAATCAAAGGAACTTCAATCCAAAATTGTGCATACTGCGACATTGATAAAAATACCTGATCGGAATTCATACCCTTATAATCATTAGAATGGCTTACTTTTCTTAGTAATTCAGAAGAGAACGTATTAATAGGTTTCATTCTTCCTCCAGCATCTTGAATAACCAATCGTCCAAATTTCGACGCATGTGCTTCAGTAACTTTAAATTTATTGAGTAAAGAATCTATCTGTTTTTCAGTAGGACCTACTCGAGTGTGGTTCCCGTTTTCCACATGGTCTTCATGACTTCCAGCGGCATCATGCTCATGATTATGAGTTTGGGCAAAACCATTCAAACTCAGCAACAAAACTAAAACGGTAATCAATTTTGATTTTTTCTCTTTTACCGTTTCTAGTTTTCGTCTTAAATCCGCAAAACGAGAGTATTTGGTAAACATGATACTCATCATGGCAAAAAACAACATAAAATATCCTGCGTACGTTATTGCTGTACCCCAGAAATCATGGTTTACTGACAATACAGTGCCCTTTTCATCTGGGTCAAAAGAGGCTTGAAAGAAACGATATCCTTGATAATCTAATACATTATTCATAAATATTCTGGCATCAAAAACTTCTGAGGAATCTTGAACAGTAACTTTACTTTCAAACGAAGAGTAGCTTTTTTCCGTTCCCGGATATTTTGTAGCTATAAAATCGTTTAGTTTGATTTTGAAAGGTAAAACATAGGCTTTACTCCCATAGAAAAAAGTATAATCTATCGCTCCTATGGTTACTGTTTCAAATTGTCCCACTTTCCCTTTTGACCCCACAACGGTCACTTCTTTTTCTTGTCCTTCGGCCTTTACTTTCAACACCAAAGCATCCTCGTGATTTTTAGCTTTAAAATCGTTCTCCGATTCATAAGCTATTACACCTTTAACTGCTGGATCAGGAAAAACAAATCGTTTTTCTCCAATGGTATAAAGTGAACGCATCATTAAGGGTTGTACAAGATCTTTAGTAACCTTTCCTTGTAATTTATCAGCCATTCGCATAAAATTACCTTCAAAAGGTGTATTAATGGTGTATTCTGTTCTAGTTGTGTTTATGTTTATTGCTCCTTCGGTTGGTTTATTCAATGCAAACAAAACATTATGAATGTTTTGAACTTCGCCTTCTTTCAGAAAATGTTCTTCACGACCTCCGTCACCAGCTTCTACCAATTTTAAGTATAAAACACCTTTGTCATCTGCTTTTACATATTCTTTTGCCCCCATGATAAAATTCTCGTATTCCACTTCAAAAGAAGTATCGGCAAATTTATCAGAGATAGAAAAGTCATTATTTGTTGCCGGAGACAGCAGTAATTGTTTTTCAAAAACCCTACGCTTCATTTCACCTTTATATTCACCGTCAATAAATACTGTTAGAAAAGTTTTATCAGAGTAAAACTGATTTTCGGCAGCTCCTTCCCGTATTGGCATCATTCCTTCATAACTGATATATCGAGTTACAAATGCTCCCAAAAGGATAAAAATAAATGACATATGAAGAAGTAAGGTAGCCCATTTTTCTTTTTTTAATAACTGGTACCGTTTAATATTACCTATGAAATTAATCATGAAAAAAACGTGAATGGCCTCGAACCACCATGAGTTATAAACTAAAATTCGAGCTGTATCTGTATTGTATTTACTTTCGATAAAAGTTCCTGCACCCATTGCTATTGCATAAGTTACGAAGAGGATTGCCATTAAGCGTGTGGAAAATAAAAACGAAAAATATTTTTTATTCATTTGTAAGTAATTGCGTTTTTTAAAACTGAAACAAAAGTACTTAAAAATCTTGAGTTCTATATTCCTACAATTGTTAATTTAATCAAAAATTAAGCCTCAAAAACGCAAATAAATGATCGTATTTGTTGGCTTTTTTATCAAAAATGTATAATGCGAATAGTTGCAAGCTCTTTAAAAAAAAATGCTAATTTTGTAACATGCTTAAAGTAATTATTATCGGCTCCGGGAATGTTGCGCAACATCTAATTGTCGCATTCCAAAAAAACCAAACAGTAGGGACTGAAATTGAATTGGCACAAGTTTTTTCTAGAAAAAAAGCGCCCCTACTACAGCTTCTCGATTCTGATCAAATTACAACTGATTTTAGCGCTATTGACGCTGCCGATCTATACATCATCGCCGTTTCTGACGATGCTATTGCCAGTGTTGCTGATCAATTGCCATTCAAAAACAGACTTGTTGTTCACACCTCGGGCAGTGTTGCACTAGATTCTTTGAATAAAAACAATCGCAGAGGCGTTTTTTATCCACTTCAGACTTTTACTAAAAACAAGGAAGTCGATTTTAAGAATATCCCTATTTGTTTAGAAAGTGAAAACAGTACCGATTTTCGATTACTAGAAAAAGTGGCTAAATCAATCTCAGAAAAAGTTTTTGCGATTAACTCCGAGCAAAGAAAAGCTTTGCATGTAGCGGCAGTTTTCGTAAATAATTTCACCAACCATTTATACCAGATAGGAAATGAAATTTGTGTGGAGCACCAGGTTCCTTTTGACATTTTAAATCCTTTAATACTGGAAACGGCTCAAAAATTAAGCACGCTCGCTCCAGAAGATGCCCAAACTGGACCAGCAATACGCAACGACAAGAAAACAATTGAAGCGCATCAGTTATTTTTGACAAACAGCGATCAATCAAATATTTATAAAATACTAACACAATCAATACAAGATAATGGCAAAAAGTTATAAAGAATTAATGAACGACATCAGCACTTTTATTTTTGATGTTGACGGCGTACTTACAGACAGTTCCGTATTTGTAACTACCGAAGGCGAAATTCTAAGGACAATGAATATTCGTGACGGTTATGCTATGAAAGCGGCAGTAGAAAGCGGATATAATGTATGTATAATTTCAGGCGGCAGTAACGAAGGAGTACGCGTACGATTGAG
>CALJVL010000054.1 GCA_937773775.1 uncultured Flavobacterium sp. | reverse complement strand
AATTAAATCTTTATTATTTAATTTAAGGGCGGTAAAAGAAATCGAGTTACTCAAAGCGATCGTTGGCATATAAAAACACATTGCCAAAAGCATTACATAAATAAACGTTTCAGGTGTTACGACTTGCGGGATAAAGAATAAAACTACTCCATATAAAATATGTAACGCTCCATATAATTTTTCAGCATTAATCCATCTATCAGCAATAATCCCCGTTAATGTTGGCATGAATAAAGAAGCAATTCCCATCGTTCCAAAAACAAGGCCAAACTGTGTTCCATCCCACTGCATCGTCCCAAACCAGTAATTTGCAATTGTAATCAACCAAGCTCCCCAAACAAAGAATTGAAGAAAACTCATTATCGTCAATCTATTTTTAATTCCCATTTAATAAATCATTTGTTTTTACAAAATAACAAGTCGTAAATCTAGTACTAAAATTGAGATATACCAACATTTAGTTTGTTTCTATAATCTCATTTACTAATCCCAAAACAACATCAAATTGTTCATCTCTGTTAAGGTATGAATTGTCAATTTCTATTGCATCCTCTGCTCTTATCAGCGGAGAGTTATCTCTATGAGTATCAATATAGTCACGTTCCTCCACGTTTTTGAAAACTTCCTCAAAACTTACATTATCTCCTTTTTGCACGAGTTCGTCATAACGCCTTTTTGCTCTAGTAGTTGCGCTTGCAGTCATGAATATTTTTAATTCTGCTTCTGGAAAAACGACAGTCCCAATATCTCTGCCATCCATAACGATTCCTTTATTCTTTCCCATTTCTTTTTGCTGCTCCACTAATTTGGCACGCACTTCAGATATTTCGGCCACTTTGCTCACGAAACTAGATACTTCAATCGTTCTGATTTCCTTTTCTACATTAACGTTGTTCAGAAACATTTCGGCAAAACCCAAATCCAGATTGAATTTAAACTGCAATTGTATCGATGACAGGCTACTTATTAATTTTTCTTTATCAAAAAAATCGCTTCCTATGTATTCTTTCTGCATTGCAAATAATGTAATGGCACGATACATGGCACCTGTATCAACATAAACATAACCTAAATGATTAGCGAGTTGTTTTGCCAAGGTACTTTTCCCTGTCGATGAAAATCCATCAATGGCGATAGTAATTTTTTTCAATTTTATAATTTTAATGTTACTAAACTAATTCTATAATATCTAATTCTTTTTTAGCAAACTTATTTTACTTAATACCGTTTTCAGAGGTAAATACTCAAAAAGTTCTTCTACTTGGTGTCGTCTACTTTGGTTAGCCATTCTTCAAAATAATGCTCATTAATCGCTAACAAGTCAAATTATCAGCAGCCCAAAAACGACCGTCTTTCCTTCACGACTAGCTATTGGAGATTGATTGTTAACCCAAACCCTAGTGAAACTCCCGAAAAATTACGCTGTTCTAGAATACGTAATTCCTCTGCTCTTCTAAAATTATATCCCAACCGAATATTAAACGATTTTTTAGGAAACAACTCCACTCCGAAAATTATATGCCGCACTGCATTATTTATAAATGACACCTTTTCTTCAGTTGTATTTCCATCAATTGATCATTCAGCCCTTTCTGGATTAGAAAAAGCAATATTCCATTGTTGTAGATTTTCTAAAGTAAGATGCCACCGAATAGGGACATGCTCTAATTCCTGTGAAACCCCTAAAAGAATTTCCATTGGTAATTTTTCGTTTTCTCCAGAATAGGTGGTAAATTGAGTACCAATATTTCGTATTACATCGCCCCAATTAACATCATTCCTTTCATCAATAAAAATGGCTCCAAGATCGATTGCGCCACCAAATGAAGAGTAACTTTCAAGTGCAGAAGAAATCAATTTGGCGTTTGCTCCTAAATGAATTGTTGTATATGGGATGTTGTAAGCATAGCCTACGGAAATCGCTATTTCACTTCCGGTAAAATCACTTGTAAACTGACCGTTTTCGTCATAGCCTTCAAGCTTACCATAATTTACATAATTAACCCCAGCCTGAAACGTTTGCAAATGACGATCATAGGTATAAGCATATGAAGCAATGCCGTATGTGACCTCATTAAAGTAATTTCCGTAATTTAACGCCAAATGGTTGTGCATTTCTACATTTATGGTTGCAGGATTAAAATTAACCTGATTCACATCATCATCATAAATAGTTATAGTTTTCCCCCCAAGAGCTGCCTGCCTAGGCGAGGTAACCAAATTCAAAAACTGATAAGTATACTTTCCTCCTATTTGACCGTAAGACACAGTACAAATAAATAGCAACAAGAATAGTAAGAGTTTTTTGGACATGCTTTTTGTCTCTGTTTTCGTAAAATAGAACGCAAATGCGAAGATAAAATTATAATACCAAAAATACTCATTATATATCTTCAAATACCACATAAATAAAATTCCAAAATCATCACTTAATTTTCTTAAGATTTGATTTTGGAATTTACATTTAGAAACCACGAAGATTGCTTACAATATTTTGGAATTTTTAACTTTTTGATCGGTAATAGCAATTTTCAAAACGTCATTCATTTCTTTAACGTAATGAAATGTTAGACCTTCTATATATTCAGGTTTTATTTCGTCGATATCGCTTTTATTTTCATGACAGAGAATAATCTCTTTAATATTTGCACGTTTTGCAGCCAATATTTTTTCCTTTATTCCACCTACAGGCAACACCTTCCCTCTTAATGTAATTTCACCAGTCATGGCCATGTTTTTCTTCACTCTTTTTTGGGTGAAGACAGATACCAGAGAAGTCAACATCGCTATACCAGCACTAGGCCCATCTTTTGGTGTTGCTCCTTCAGGAACGTGCAAGTGGATATTATATTTCGATATCATATCTGGATTCAACCCCAGTAGTTGAGTGTTTGCCTTAATATATTCTAATGCTATTGTAGCCGATTCTTTCATTACGGTCCCTAAGTTACCCGTGATAGTCATATTGCCTTTTCCCGGAGAGATTAAAGATTCTATGAAAAGAATATCTCCTCCTACACTTGTCCAAGCTAATCCTGTGACAACACCTGCCACATCATTGCTTTCATATTTATCTCTTTCCAATCTAGGCACACCAAGTATCTTAACTATATCTGCATCGGTCACTTTTTTATTGTACTCCTCTTCCATTGCGACAGACTTGGCTGCATTTCGTATTACTTGCGCAATTTTAGCTTCTAAACCACGAACACCAGATTCACGAGTATATCCTTCAACAATTTTTTCAAGTTGTTTCTTACCTATTGTTAAATCTTTAGCTGTTAAACCATGCTCCTTTAACTGTCTTGGTAACAAATGTTGACGCGCAATCTCCACTTTTTCTTCAATGGTATAGCCTGACATTTTTATAACCTCCATACGGTCTCTCAATGCAGGTTGAATCGAAGACATTGTGTTGGAAGTAGCTATAAACATGACTTTAGACAAATCATAACCCATCTCTAGGAAATTATCGTAAAACGAATTATTTTGTTCTGGGTCCAATACTTCCAATAAAGCCGAGGAAGGATCACCTTGACTACTTATAGATAATTTATCGATTTCATCCAATACAAAAACTGGATTTGATGTACCTGCTTTTTTTAAACTTTGCATGATTCTTCCGGGCATAGCACCAATATAAGTTTTTCTGTGCCCTCTTATTTCTGCCTCATCTCGTAAGCCACCGAGAGAAATGCGGACATACTCCCTGCCTAAAGCTTCAGCGACAGACTTCCCTATAGAAGTTTTTCCTACTCCCGGAGGCCCTGTCAAACAAATGATAGGAGATTTCATGTCATTTCGTAATTTCAAAACTGCCAAATGCTCGATCATTCTCTTCTTAACATCTTCTAATCCGAAATGATCTCGATCCAGTATTTTTTGTGCGCGTTTTAAGTCGAAATTATCTTTTGAATATTCACTCCAAGGCAATTCTAAAAACAGCTCTAAGTAATTCCTTTGAATTCCAAAATCCGGAGCTTGTGGATTCATGCGACGCATTTTTGATAATTCTTTTTCGAAATGTTTTTTGGTTTTTTCATCCCATTTCTTAGACTTGGATTTAAGCAGCATTTCGTCCATCTCTTCTTCTTGTGAAGAACCACCCAATTCCTCTTGGATAGTTTTCATTTGTTGTTGAAGAAAATATTCTCTTTGTTGTTGGTCTAAGTCAAAACGCACTTTAGATTGAATATCGTTTTTTAATTCAAGTTTCTGCAACTCAATATTCATATAACGTAGAGTTTCTAAAGCTCTGTCTTTTAAATTATTAATGGCCAGTAGATCTTGTTTCTCTTTAACAGACAAATTCATATTAGAAGTAACAAAATTAATCAAGAAAGATTGGCTTTCAATATTCTTAATGGCAAATGTTGCCTCGCTCGGAATGTTAGGACTCTCTTTTATTATTTGTATCGCTAATTCCTTTACAGACTCAAGGATAGCCAAAAACTCAGTGTCTTTACTTTCAGGCCTAGTCTCTTCAAACTCCTTAATGCTTGCTGTAATATAAGGATTTTCTGAAACTACAGAGTCAATTTCAAAACGCTTCTTCCCTTGAAGAATAACAGTCGTGTTCCCATCAGGCATTTTTAAAACCCTTAATATTCTGGCAACGGTTCCTATTTTATGAATATCATCCTTAGTCGGATCTTCATCTTGTTCATTTTTTTGGGTAACAACTCCGATTGTTTTCCCTGCCGCATTTGCGTCATTGATTAGTTTAATCGATTTATCACGGCCTGCTGTAATAGGAATTACGACACCTGGAAACAAAACCATGTTGCGTAAAGGCAAAATTGGTAATGAGTCTGGTAATTCCTCGTTAATCATCTCCTCCTCATCCTCAGGAGTCAATAATGGTATTAATTCAGCTTCTGTATCATATTCCTGAAGTGACAGATTGTCTATTGTAACTATTTTATGATTTGACATAATTATATATGAGTCTTTTTGTCATTAAAAAATTTAAATTTATGAATAAACAAGGGGTTTCGACACTTTTAGTATAAACAAAATTATAATATCCCTATTCATTCACTAAGTTGATAAATGAGTCAATCATTATGCCAAAACAAATCTATAAATTAATGTATCGCCAAAAACAGAAAAAAATCCTTAATAAAAAAAAGAAATTAAAGAGTAATATTTAAATAGCAATAAAAATAAATGGAAATGTTTTGGAGTTTTTTATTAAATCGACTTCTAATATTCTCTGATTTCCAAGATTCTTCCCTGCAAGCGCTTCTATCTCTATTATGACTAGTTTTTTTATAAGTCCAAATAAAAGCCCATTTATACTTTTTCCCTCTCCTTCATAAAACTAAGAACAATATACCCTAATAAAAAAAATATGGCTAAGATGAAAAACGAATTTCGCATAGAGTTAGTAATGGCCGCAACAAAGCCAAAAATAAAAGTCCCAACAACTATCGCGATTTTCTCTGTGACATCAAAGAAACTAAAATAAGTTGCATGGTCCTCCGTCTCCGGTAGTAGTTTTGAATAAGTAGATCGCGACAAAGATTGTATGGCCCCTAAAACCATTCCTATCGTACTTCCAAGAGCATAAAACTGGATGTCAATGTATTCGTTTTTAGCGTCTAATAGATAAGCAGCAAAACAAATAAGACACCAAATTGCAATAGTTAATTTAAGTGTTTTTATGTTTCCAATCTTTTCTGAAATTCTGGAAAACAAAAAAGCTCCAAAGATAGCGACTACGTTTATTAATAAAATTATTATAATCAATTTACTTGTTCCTATTCCCAGTTCTTTTTTTCCAAAAATCCCAGCTAGTAATATCACTGTTTGAACACCAATGCTGTATAGAAAGAAAGCGGTTAGAAACTGCTTAAGGTCCGTTTGTTTATTTATACTTTTTACAACTACTTTAAGTTCTCTTAAGCCATTAAAAATAAAATCCTTTTCAGCTTTCTTATGAAACACATTATTAGGTAAATAGTAAAAAGTAACTTGCGCAAAACCAATCCACCAGATGCCAACTGATAAGAATGAAATTCTGGCCGGTAAAGAGCTATCTGTTATTCCGAACCATTCTGGTATCATGACCATGGTCAAATTGAAAATCAATAATATTAGAGAGCCTGTATAACCAAACATGAAGCCTTTTGCACTCACTCTATCATGCTGTTCAGGATGGGCAATTTCGGGTAAATACGAATTATAAAAAACGATACTCCCCCAAAAACCGATACTCGCTAGAACAGTGCCTAAAATTCCAATCCACAAGGTATCCTGACCCGTAAAAAAGTATAAACTCATCACCGAGAGGGATCCCAAATAACAAAAAAACTGCATAAAACGCTTTTTGTTACCACTATAATCTGCAATTCCCGATAAAATGGGCGACAGTAAAGCCACAATCAAGAAAGAAAATGACAAAGAATAAGACAATAGTGAGGAGTTATTAAACTCACCTCCTAAAAAATGGACAACGTCATTATTACCACTTGTCACAGTTTCATAATAAATGGGAAAGACAGCTGTAGCAATAACTAAACTATAAACAGAGTTGGCCCAATCATAAAAAGCCCAAGCATTTATTAATTTCTTATCTCCTTTTTGCAATACTGCCATATCTAGTGATTTTATACTAATTTATTTTATGAGACAAACATAATAAATATTGGGAATATTGAAAGCTTAATCATTATTTAAAAAAGTAAAGCCAATTCAAATGAACTGGCTTTACTTACTTATACAATTAAAGTAATTTTTTTATTTATATATTATTCCAAATTTTGCCGCAGTGGCTTTAGCTTCTGGTACCATTGCTTTCAAATCTGCTATTCTTGTTGCATCGGAAGGATGTGTGCTAAGAAATTCAGGCTGCCCTTGACCATCAGCATTTGCAGCCATTCTCATCCAAAAATCTATTGCTTGTTCTGGATTGTACCCGGCTATTGCCATTAAAGTTAACCCAATTTTATCAGCTTCACTTTCATGACTTCTACTAAATGGTAACATCACCCCCAGCTGTGAACCTAAACCATAATATTGTTGCCACATTTGTCGTTTTTCTTCGCTTTTACCACCAGTAGCAAGAGAAACACCAACGGCACCTATATTTTGAACTTGGGCTGCGCTCATACGTTGTGCACCGTGATTAGCTAAAGCATGAGAAACTTCATGACCAATAACTGTTGCCAAACCAGCTTCGTCTTTGGTTATAGGTAAAATACCCGAATAAACGACAATTTTTCCTCCTGGCATACACCAAGCATTAACATCTTTACTTTCTACTAATTTATATTCCCAACGGTAATCTTTTAAATATTCCGTTTGACCTAAAGAAGCTAAATATTTTTCAGCAGCCACTTTAATTTTCTCCCCCACTTTTTCAACCTTATTGGCATCAGCAGTACCTGAAATAACTTTATTTTCCTTTAAAAAAGTACCGTACTGTTGAAAAGACGAAGGAAAAAGTTCACTATTGGATACAAAATTCAATGTTTTTTTTCCGGTAATTGGATTAGTAGCGCAAGAAAATAACAATCCTAACGTGCAAATTCCTAGTAGTATCGAATGCTTTTTCATAATTATAAATTTAATTATCAACAAAAATACAAATAATAAGAAGGTTAACATTTATAATGTTACATATAAAAGTGTCATTATTTTTATTTCCCTGTAATATACAAAACATTAAATTCTTTATCAACAATCAGATAGTTATCCCTGTCAAGTGCTTCAACATCGGTATCTACCTTTTCATTGTCAATTTCGATACTTGTAACTTTGAAAGGTAGTCCAATCAGATTTATTTTATAATTAGAATATGGAGTATCATATTTACCCTCTTTATGTAATTGAATATGGAGTTCCTTTTCTTTTCCTGTTACTTGAAAGGATAAAAAACTATACCTCCCTTTTTTGTAATCATAACCATCTTGAGCATCTTCATATACTACTGACTTCTCTTTCCCTTCTTTATAATATAAATCTAACGTCAATTCATCAAACTCTAATTCGCCTACATATTGTTGAACTGGGTACTTTGGGATAACTGAACCTGCCTTCACGAATACGGGGATTTCATCATACTTTGTGTCCACCCATATTTCTTTGCCACCGGTCACTAAATTATTTGTCCAATAATTATACCATTCCCCGCGGGGAATATACATTCTCCTTCCAGTAGCGTTAGGTTCTAAAATAGGACATACTAATATTTGATTTCCAAAAATAAATTCATCATTTCGGTAATGTGTTTGAGTGTCTTCTTGGTCATAATAAACTAAAGGTTTGAGCATGGGCACCCCAGCTTCAATATATTGCCAAAACATCGTATACAAATAGGGCAATAATTGGTAACGCAGGTTAACAAATTTTCTTGTGATATCGATCACTTCTTCATCAAATGCCCAAGGTTCTTGTTCCCCATGGTCTCCAGAGGAGTGCGTCCTACAAAAAGGATGAAAAACACCCAATTGAATCCAACGCGTATAGAGCTCTCCTGAAGGCTGCTCGGCAAATCCACCAATATCAGAACCAGTGAATCCCATTCCTGAAATTGACATCCTTTGTACCTGAATATTTGCAATCCATAAATGCTCCCAAGTCGCAACATTATCGCCAGTCCAAGACGACGAATAACGTTGTGCTCCTGCATAAGCAGATCTTGTTATTATGAATGGTCTTTTGGGATATGCAAAACGCTTTACACCATGATAAGTTGCTCTAGCCATTTGGGTTCCGTAAATATTATGGGCTTTTCTATGACTGCATGGATTCCCGTCATAGTCATGACGCACATCCATTGGGAAAGTTTTGTTAGGAACTTCCATTACCGCAGGCTCATTCATATCATTCCAAACTCCTTTTACGCCAATATCCAAAATTAATTCTTTAAACAATCCAGCCCACCATTCTCTCACTTCGGGATTAGTATAATCAGGGAAATTGCATTCTCCAGGCCATACTTTTCCTTTCATATAAGGACCATCGGCTCTTTTGCAAAAATAATCTTTTTCTAAAGCCTCTTTGTATACTGAATATTCTCTGTCGATTTTTATGCCTGGATCGATGATAACGACTGTTTTAAAGCCATCTTCGGCTAATTCAGCTACCATTCGTTTTGGATCTGGGAAATATTCCTTGTTCCAAGTAAAACATCTAAAACCCTCCATGTAATCAATATCCAGATATATCGCATCACAAGGAATCTTTAATTCCCTGAATTTTGCGGCTACTTCCTTCACATTACTTTCCGGATAATAGCTCCATTTACATTGATGGTATCCCAAAGCCCATAAAGGTGGTAATTCTGGTTTACCAGTCAAGTCCGTATAACTTGTGACAACATCTTCCATCTGAGGTCCATAGATGAAATAATAATTCATCTCTCCTCCCTCTGACCAAAAACTAGTTACATTTCTTCTTTCATGACAAAAATCAAAAAAAGTTCTAAACGTATTGTCGAAGAAGATTCCGTAAGCCTGTTTGTTCTGCAATCCTATGTAGAACGGAACGACTTTATATAATGGTTCTTGATCTTTTTGAAAAGCATATTGATCTGTCGCAAAATTCTCTAGTCTTTTTCCTTTCAAATTCATTTGAGTTGCCTTATCGCCTAAGCCATAAAAACATTCTCCATCCTTTGAAGCCTTACTCATTTTTACGATATTGCCGCCATACTCATAACTCTCTTCCCAATGGAAACCCAACTCATCTTCGAGCAAGATATTGTCATTCAAATCTAAAACAGATACTCTCAAGTCTCTTTTTTGAATTAAACACTTTACTTTACTGGTTTGTATTTTATAAAATTCAGCCTCTTCGGTTACATCAAGAAAATTATATCCTTGTGAATAACTTTTATCTATCGCATATGAAAAATCTTTGCTGAAATATCCTTTTGTGGTATAACGAAAACGAATTACACTGTCTCGTAATACGGTTACTTTTAATATTACGCTATTGCCAGTATGAAAATAGACCGAATCAGCATCATGTTCAAAAGAAACTATTTTTGATGGATATAAATCTCCTTTAAATTCTAATTCTGTATTTGTAATCATTGTATATATTGTTAAAAGTAAGGCTTTTATGTGTCGTCAAAAATACAAAAAAAGCAACTTCAATATTCTAACTATTTTTTTTATTTGCGCAAACGTTGTAATTGACCTGCATAAAAAGAAAACAGTATCGATATATTTAATCAATACTGTTTACAGTTTTTAAGATTATGGTTTCTCCCTGTTTATATTATGAAATTTTGAAAGTAGTCACACTCAATGGGGGCAATTGCAATTCTATTGAGTAATCCCTACCGTCATATGGCGCAGCATCAATCACTAATTCACCGGAATTCATGATACCGCTACCTCCGTATATTGTAGCATCACTATTAAAAATTTCAGTAAGTCTCCCTTTTCTCGGAAGGCCAATTCTATAATTATTTCGCACTATTTGCGTAAAATTGCAAACAACAATTACATCATCTTTAAGTTTATCTCCTTTGCGAATAAATGACATCACTGCATTTTGATGATCTGAATAATTAATCCAATCAAAACCTTCGGGACTAAACTGTTTTTCATACAAAGCGGGCTGCGTTTTGTATAAGCCATTTAAATCCGTTATCAGTTTTGTTACGCCCTCATGCAACGGATATTGTAATAAATGCCAGTCTAGACTTCCTTCAAAATTCCATTCGGCACTTTGACCAAATTCACATCCCATAAACAATAATTTTGTTCCCGGATGAGTAAACATATAAGCATAAAGCAAACGCAAATTTGCAAATTTCTGCCACTCATCGCCTGGCATTCTTCCAGCAATTGATTTCTTTCCATATACTACTTCGTCATGAGACAATGGCAACATGAAATTTTCAGAAAAAGTATAAGTCATAGAAAAAGTTAAGTCATTTTGATGGTATTTTCTATAAACCGTGTCTTTTTGAAAATATTCCAGGGTATCATGCATCCATCCCATCATCCACTTCATTCCAAATCCTAATCCTCCAACAGATGTTGGTCTTGAAACCATTGGAAAAGAAGTACTTTCTTCGGCAATAGTTTGTACTCCATCAAAATTCGAGTAAACAGCTTCGTTAAATTCTTTTAAAAAACTGATGGTATCTAGATTTTCTCTTCCTCCATAGATATTAGGTTCCCACTCCCCTTCTTTTCGGGAATAATCTAAATAAAGCATTGATGCGACGGCATCGACACGAAGTGCATCGGCATGGTAATGTTGCAACCAAAAAAGCGCATTGCTGATTAAAAAGGAACGGACTTCATTACGTCCGTAATTAAAAACTAAACTTTTCCAATCAGGATGATATCCCTTTTTACGATCTGGATGTTCGAAAAGATTAGAGCCATCAAAAAAGCCTAATCCGTGCGCGTCATCTGGAAAATGAGATGGAACCCAATCTAGAATTACCCCAATTCCTGCCTGATGTAATTTATCAACCAAAACCATAAAGTCCTGAGGTTTTCCAAAACGGGAAGTTGGCGCAAAATATCCAACTAATTGATACCCCCACGAAGGATCATATGGATATTCCATAATAGGCATAAATTCGACATGTGTAAATCCCGTTTCCTTTACATAGGTTACTAACTCCTCTGCAAACTCAAGATAAGTCAAAAAGCGATTGTCTTCAGCATGACGTTTCCAAGATCCTAAATGAACTTCATAAACAGAATATGGTTTGTCTAGACCATTGTGATCCTGACGTGATTTCATCCATTTAGTATCCTTCCATTTATAATCAAGATCCCAAATAACAGAGGCTGTATGAGGTGGCTTTTCACAATAGAAAGCGAAAGGATCCGCTTTTTCGGTAACAATTCCGTCATTACTAGAATGTATTCTATATTTATAGGTTGTCCCTTTTTCAATATTTGGAATAAAACCTTCCCAAATACCCGAGGAATCCCAGCGCACTTCAAGTTGATGTTCTCCTTGTGTCCAAAAATTAAAGTCACCCACAACCGATACAGAATGAGCAGTTGGGGCCCAAACTGCAAAATAAACACCCTTTACACCATCTAATTCAATTAAATGCGCACCAAGCTTTTCATACAATCTGTAATGCTTTCCAGCTTTGAACAAGTCGATATCAAAATCAGTAAAAAGGGAATGTGAAATTACTGTACTCATATACTATTTGTGTAGTTCTACATTTTTAAAATAGAAAATTAATTTATAAAATTAGGCCTAGAAATTTTAATTGATCTTATAATTATCTGGTAATGTAGCTCCTTTTTTAACAACAACAATTCCATCCTTTATAGCATACAACTCATTCGAAAAATCTTCCAAATGTTTTCCTCCATTAATATAAACGTCATTACCTATTCTACAGTTTTTATCAACTATGGCATTACTGACAAAACAATTTTCACCGATACCAACCAATATTTTGTTGTTTTCAATATCAGTATTCATCTGATCTAAACTCTGATAGAAATCATTCCCCATTATATAACTATTTTTAATAATAGAACCATCACCAATTCTTGATCGAATACCGATTACTGAATGATTAATTTCTTTGGCATTTAAAATACAGCCTTCGGAAATCAAAGACCTGTCTAAAAGTGTTTTTTGAAATTTTGAAGGAGGCAATAGTCTTGGTCTAGTATAAATTTTATTATCATTGTCGAACAAATTGAATTGTGGTATATCATCCGTCAATCCAATATTTGCTTCAAAAAAGGAATCAATATTACCAATATCAGTCCAATAGCCCTCATATTGATAACTTAGAATTTTTTTATTACCAACAGCTTGCGGAATAATTTCTTTTCCAAAATCTTTAGTTTCCTTATTTGACATGATATCCACTAACAAATCTTTATTGAAAATGTAAATTCCCATTGAAGCTAAATAATGCTTTCCTTCAGACTTCATCTGTTCACTCACATCAGATTCCCATTCGGATAAAAGCTCCTTAGCTGGTTTTTCAATAAAAGATTCAATACAGTTTTCATGATTTGTTTTAAGAATACCAAATTCTGGAGCATCCTTAGCGTTAACTGGTAATGTGGCTATGGTTATGTCAGCCTGATTTTTAATATGCTCTTCTATCATATCATTAAAATCCATTTGATACAATTGATCGCCAGAAAGTATTAATGCATAATCAAAATCATGATTTAAAAAATGAGGCATACATTGTCGAACGGCATCGGCAGTACCTTGAAACCAAGTGGGGTTATCAGGAGTTTGTTCGGCAGCAAGAATATCAACAAAAGCATGGCTAAAAACACTAAAGTTATAGGTGTTTTTGATATGTGCATTTAATGAAGCTGAATTAAATTGTGTCAATACAAACATTCTATAGATATCTGAATTCATGCAATTTGAAATAGGAATATCTACTAATCTATACTTACCTCCTATTGGGACAGCAGGTTTAGACCTAGTTTCAGTCAATGGGTATAATCTGGATCCTTGACCTCCACCTAAAATAATCGCAATCACATTTTTCTTTTTAGCTTTCATACTTTTTTAATTATTAAATTATACACCTCTATATATTCTTGACAAACTCTTTCCCAAGAATGGTCTGTGAGCATTCCCTTGCTTCTAACTTTATTTAAGCTTTCCTTATCCTCATATAAAAATATTGCTCTTTGAATTGAGTAACAAATATCCCCTACCGAAGATTGATCATGGCAAATACCGTTTCCGTCATCTCCAAAATCAATTACTGTGTCCTTCAAACCTCCTGTTCTCCTCACAATTGGAATCGTTCCGTAACGCAATGAGTACATTTGATTCAATCCGCAGGGTTCTACTCTGGATGGCATCAATAAAAAATCCGCTCCCGCATAAATAAGATGTGCCAATTCCTCATTATAACCTATGAAAGTATTGTAGTTCCCTTTATAATCAGGTAATAAACTGTTTAATTGATTTTCAATTTCCGGACTTCCAGAACCTAAAATTAGAATATTGATTTCCTGATAGTTTTCAGACATCGCCAAAGCGGCAGCAGGCGGCAACAGATCGCCTCCTTTTTCTTCTAACAGCCTGCCTATAAAGCTAAATAATGGTTTTGTAGAGTCTAAATTAAAAAGGGTACAAAGTATTTCCTTATTCTGCTGTTTCCCTACCTCAAAATTGCTAATAGAATAGTTTTTTTCTAGCATACTGTCCTTTGCAGGGTCCCAGACCTCAGTATCGATTCCGTTTAATATCCCACGGGATTTATAGCGTACGATATTAAACAATGTTTCGAGGCCATTTGCTGAATAATTAATTTCGTTTAAGTAATTTGGAGAAACTGTAGTGACTGACCATGCACACTTTATACCTACCGCTAAAGAATTGATGCAGTTATCACATTCTAGAAGGTTCACATGGGACAAGTCAAACTCTGGTAAATAATGAAGCTTATCGAACCCAAATTGCCCCTGATACAAACCATTGTGTATGGTAATCATCGAAGGTGTGTTTTGTAACTTTTTATATTTATTGCAGTATAACATCATAAAAGGAATTAGTCCTGTATGATGGTCGTGGCAATTAATTATATCTGGCATTGCTTCCCTTCCCATAATCCAATCTAAAGTGGCAATTTGAAAAGATAAAAACCGTTCAATGTCGTCCTCATATCCATACACGTTCTTTCTGTCAAATAATTCCGGTATCTCTATAAGATATAGTTCAAACCCTAATTTATCCGTAGTTTCTTTTAGAACGCTAAACGAAAAGTTAAACTTCCCTAATTTAATGGCACCCCAATGGACACAATCAAAATCGTTTTCTTTTTTAAACTTCGTGTCGTAACATGGCACTACAACCCTTGCAAGATGTCCGGCTTTATTTTGATATTTTGGCAACGCTCCAACTACATCAGCTAATCCGCCCACTTTTGCCACAGGATAGCACTCTGCACTGATATGAAATATTTCCATTTAATTAATTATATTTTTCATCAATCATTTACAATGCTATTTGGGAGGACCCATAATTTTCTAAATGTAAATATCAATTAAGAGGTTAAAACTTTACTAATTATACTACTTTTATACTTTTCTAAATTTAGTAAAAAATAAACAGAAAGAAAGCAGTCTCAAAAATTTATTGATATGGCAAAAAACACTTCTATTCATACGCAATCATTGAAAATTCCTAAGTTTATACTACTTAGCAGTAAGTTTATCTCCTTTATTTCTCCAAAACTAACTGTATTATATCTAGCGAAATTATTTACAACACCCATAAAACATAAAATTCCAAAAAGAGAATTGCATATGGACCTTGCTAGCGTCCAAAGATTAGTCACTATTCCAAGTCTAAATAAGCAAGTCGTTGTCTATGAATATGGTGAAAGTGAAAAGAAAATTTTATTGGTTCATGGATGGTCTGGTCGCGGAACACAATTAGTAAAAATAGCTGATGAACTGCTTAAATCGGGCTATTCGACCGTCAGTTTTGATGCACCAGCACATGGTAAGTCACCCGGTAATAATGGCATAATGACTGATTTTATTGCAGCTATCCTAGAAATAGATAAACAATATGGTCCATTTGATGCGGCTGTCGGACATTCCTTAGGTGGAATGTCAATTTTAAATGCCATTAAACAAGGACTTCAACTTAAATCTGCTGCTATTATTGGTAGTGGGGACATTGTACAAGACATTATTGAGGATTTTGTCGCTAAACTTGAGTTAAATCCTAAGTTTGCTAACCTATTGAGGTTGCATTTCGAAAAGAAACACGGAGAAAAAATGAATGACTATTCTGCTTATAGAGCGGCTAAGAACACTGATATTTCTATGCTTGTAGTGCATGATAAAGATGACCCTGAAGTTTCGGTTAAAGCTGGCATTCACATTCACCAACATTTAATAAATGGAACGCTAATGTTAACCGAAAGATTAGGGCATCGCAAAATTTTAGGGCATCAAGATGTTATCAATAGAGTCGTAACTTACATCACAAATAAAAAATAAACATAAAACAAATAGAATACAAACTATGAAGTACCCCTTAGAGAAAACCGAAGAGCAGTGGAAAGAGGAATTAAGTTTAGAACGTTATAAAATTCTTCGCCAGAAAGGAACGGAGCGTCCCCACACCGGATCTTACAACCTTCATTACGAAAAAGGAACCTATTGCTGCGGGGCCTGCAATGAATCGCTATTTGAAAGCAACTCTAAGTTTGATGCCCATTGTGGATGGCCTTCTTTTGACGAATCCATTCCAGGTAAAGTCGAATATATTAAAGACAATACACTCGGCATGAGTCGCACTGAAATTCTTTGTGCTAACTGTGGTAGTCACTTAGGGCATGTATTTAACGATGGACCAACAAAAACTGGACAACGATATTGTGTAAATTCACTATCAATAGACTTCAAAGAATAATGTCCTTAATTATATCACTGTGCTATTTAATAACGGACTAGTTTGAGGTTTTTTGCAAGAAAAAAAAGAAGAATTGAACGTTCTAGATTTCTTAAAAATAGATTTTTTTCTAAAAAGCTCTTCAAATCCTTATATCAGATTCAAAGGGCTTTTTAGTATATTAAAAACTAACTCTAGTAAGTTACTACAAATTACTCTTCCTAATCATTAGAAAATTACAGACACAATTTATCAACTATTTCAGAAACAGCTGTTATTACAGTAGTATTTTCAATAGTAGGGCCAGCAACCCACACAGTTTTGTAAGTAACTTCGGTAGCGGCTTTAGTAACAGCATTTGAACCTATCATGTATCTGATCATTTTTACCCACTTTTTTAAGGTTTTGCTTTTGTTTAAAGTTTGTTCTAACCAACTTTGTTTTGTCCCCACTTTTTGAACATAAGGGGTATTGATAACAGTGCAAGGTGTACCCGAAATTTTCTCGGTCAAAACAATGTCTTTTGCCCCATAATCAACACAAGCTTGCTTGTATTCTTGTGAAACTCCAGATTCAAATGAAGCTATAAAAGGACTTCCCACTGATACACCAATAGCGCCATAAGACAACATATCGTCCAATTCCTTTTTAGTACTGACACCCCCTGCCGAAATAACTGGCAATGTAGTATTTAAATTTAGCTCCTTAATTAATTCTTCAGGACCAAGGTTACCTCGATGACCTCCAGCAAGATTATTGACGGCTATTAAGGCATCGGCACCCAAGCTTTCTACCTTTTTAGCAAAAGCAAGGTCAGTTACATCACAAAAAACCTTAATTCCTGCTTTATGAGCCTGTCTAATAGTCTCCTCAGGAGAACCCAGGGAAGTAATGATAAAATCTACTTTTTCCTCGCACAATACCGCTAATTGGTCTTTGTATTTGATATTCGATTTATTTACTATTAAATTATAACCAAAACTCCCACCAGCAACTTTAGCTTCCTTAAGTTCTATAACTGAAGCTCGCAATTCATCCAATGTGCGATAATTTAATGCTGGAATACAACCCGCTACACCTGCTTTCATCCCTTCGATAATCATTTTTGTATTCGAAACTAGAAACATAGGCGCCATTATCAATGGGCGATTAATGTGCAAAAGAGTATTTAGCGTAGGTTTTAACATTTTTAGGGTGTGATTAAAACAAATATAGCTAAATATACTATGCATGCCTACTATATAAAAACTAAATGAAAAAACGCTTTAAAAATATTATTAGCATTAGCTTTCAGCTTAACCTCCCAGTATGATGTACTATCCTACTCTTCTCAATTCGGTTTCAGTTTTGTATCTTTTTCAAATTACAGGTTTCTTCCTTAACAGTTGAATTTATGATTCATTCGATCCCTCGTATCTTAAAAAAAACTAGTTTGCTATTTTGCGTCAATTAAATTACTAGAGTTTTATAAGAGACTTAGCTATAGTATAAATGATTTCTTGAAACTAGGTGCTATTCTTTCTTTTGATGCTTGCTCATAAGCATAAGCTATACTTATTAATTTAGATTCTGAATATGCGGAACCAAAAAATGAAAAACCTACAGGTAAATCATAGACTTTTCCACAAGGAACAGTAATATGTGGATAACCACTGGCTGCTGCTGGCATTG
The DNA here is from genome assembly GCA_937773775.1 of uncultured Flavobacterium sp. Classification (GTDB taxonomy): domain Bacteria; phylum Bacteroidota; class Bacteroidia; order Flavobacteriales; family Flavobacteriaceae; genus Flavobacterium. Next base: position 1,912 of record CALJVL010000054.1, on the reverse strand, counting down.
TTAAGAAAACATCTCCCCAGCGATCTCCATAAATCATATCAATACTACAAGCCGGTCCCATAGTTAAACCGCAAATAGCATCCAATTTATTAACGTTCATGACTTTGTCAATTATTTCTTTTGAACCTAAATGACTTTTTTTGAGTGCTTCAATATATTTTTTGTCCATAAGACTCCCTTTTTCATTAGAACTGATTAGGGTTTCTTGTTTGAAGTAGGGCATTGCTTTATCTTCATTGGCTATATTAAAGTCAATAACTTCCTTTAAGCTTTTCACCTTGGCATTAGAAGTACTCAAGTAACTATTCAAACCAGCTTTGAACTCAAACTGCATTAGTTCAAACTCGTCTCCTCCCAGTTTACTAATTTCATCCAGATAATCAATTTCTATAATTGTAGCACCTTTACTTTTTAGCAAATCGATTGTTTTTTGCTGAAGTGCATGCATGAATTGATTTTCACCCTGAGGCTTACGCTCTACTCCTATTCTTTTTCCTTTTAGTGCATCCAAATCAAGGAATTTAGTATAATCTTTATGGGCCTTCCCTTTACTTTCTAGAGTAACCCGATCCTGATCATCGATACCTGCCATAGCTCCTAATAAAATGGCAGCATCACTAACAGTTCTTGCCATAGGCCCCGCTGTGTCTTGCGTGCTTGAAATAGGAATAATCCCTGTTCTACTAACTAATCCAACTGTAGGTTTAATTCCTACTATTCCACTTACTGAAGCGGGACATACCACAGATCCATCCGTTTCTGTGCCTATGGCAACAACACAAAGGTTAGCCGCTACGGCTACACCAGAACCTGCACTGGAACCACATGGATTATGATCTAATATATAAGGGTTCTTAGTTTGCCCGCCCCTACTGCTCCAACCTGAACAAGAAGAGGTAGATCTAAAATTAGCCCATTCACTTAAATTTGTTTTACCTATTAATATAGCTCCTGCCTCTCTCATTTTCTTGATAACAAAAGCATCGTTACTTGCAATATTACCTGCAAGTGCCAATGAACCTGCTGTAGTTTGCATTTTATCACCTGTATCAATATTGTCTTTTATAAGTATGGGGATACCATGTAAAGGCCCTCTACTCTTTCCAGATTTCATTTCTAAATCCATAATTTCGGCCAACGCTATTGCTTCAGGATTAATTTCAATTACGGCGTTTAATTTGTGTCCAATTTTATCAACGGATTCTATGCGATCTAAATACATTCGAACTAATTGCTCTGAACTATAACTACCAGAGGATAATTTCTCTCTTAAGATACTGATTGTTTCTTCATTGAGTTCAAAGCCTGAGTCAGACTCCCCAACTCCGTCGATGACTCCTTCGTTTTTTTTAGTGCTTAGATTACAACTTGTAAGCAAGAAAAAGTGCTAAGACCTGCAGACGCAAGGGTTGCAGTAGTTAAAAAAGATCTTCTTTTCATAGATAAATATTTAGATAAAATAAAAGTTCTTATTTACTTTTTTTTTGACAAATTTGACGAAATATTAAATTGAACAAAGGTTAAAGTTCTAATGTACATAAAAACCAAACGTAACCTGACAAATATCTCTAGTATTAGCCTCGGGCAAAACTCTAGAAGTAATAATAAAAATAATTTTTTAACAGCACAAAACAATCAACTTATAAACCAAAAAACATATTCAGATAAGTAATAAGGTTTGACCTATTCAGGTTAAATAAAACCTGCGTATCGAGTGCTACAATCAGACCATACTTATATAAACGAACATCCAGTATGGATAGGCTTTTAAGTAGAATATAAAACTAAATCAGATTAAATAAACGCGACGCACCGAGTCCGCAGGACGACCAGCGTCGCAGCTATAAACAAAAAACCCTATTCAAATAAATGAATAGGGTTTAAAAGAATCTGAAACGAATTCAGATTAAAG
>CALJVL010000053.1 GCA_937773775.1 uncultured Flavobacterium sp. | reverse complement strand
CCATCACTAGCAGTAGCTACATCTCCAAAAGCATTGGCTTAAATATGGCAAGAAGAACATGAAACGGTATTATCTGCAGATAGGTTTTTATCATAAAATAAAACTCTCCCTAAGGTTGCGGCTTTGTCAGTTATTGGATTTCCTGCAGTGTTATCTTTAGTGATATAAGCTGGAACAGTTTGGTTTGCGTAATTACTCAAGTTATTTAAATCGATTTTATCTAAAAAAGTTGTAGTCACAGAAGGCTATGAATCAGTAATCGTTGCTGTGTCTGAGCTTTCATTATCGCTACAAGATGTTAACAATAAGAGCGCCATAAAAAACAATAAGGAAGAGACCTTATTCATAAATAATAGGTTAAATTAAAAAAGAGCCCTTAATTTTATTATCCTTAAAGCCAGATAGCTTTTCTGTTTTTTATTAGTGACAGATTTTTTCAAATATAGGGAGTTTCCTACTGTTGCTACTAAAAATTTTAAACTTTGGTCAGGTTAAACAGTTTTGCTTGTTTTTAAGACGTTTTTTTTATTAAAAGGTTTAATTGAAGTACTATTTTTTTTCAATCCACAATTAGTATTATATTTGGTGAGTGAAAATTAGCCCTGATAGCAGTGGAAATCCTTTTATGTATGCGACAGCGGACATAAAAGATTGAAGCGGATAGCAGGAATAGCTTCAAATAAAAATTAAATTAATTTTCGAATATGAAATTACTAGAAGGAAAAGTGGCCATTATAACAGGAGCAAGTCGCGGAATTGGAAAGGGAATTGCAGAAGTTTTTGCAAAACATGGAGCAAATGTTGCTTTTACATACAGTTCATCTGTTGAGTCTGCTTTAGCATTAGAAAACGAATTGAACGCTTTGGGTATTAAAGCAAAAGGATATCAGTCAAACGCAGCCGATTTTAACGAAGCACAAACTATGGTTGATGCTGTAATTGCTGATTTTGGTACTGTGGATATTTTGATCAATAATGCTGGAATCACTAAAGACAATTTGCTAATGCGAATGTCTGAAGCAGATTTTGATAAAGTTATAGACGTGAACTTAAAATCAGTTTTCAATATGACGAAAGCCGTTCAAAGAACATTACTAAAAAAACGTTCAGGGTCTATCATCAATATGAGTAGTGTGGTGGGAGTGAAAGGAAATGCAGGTCAAACAAATTATGCAGCTTCCAAAGCAGGAGTTATTGGTTTCACAAAATCGGTAGCACTTGAGTTGGGTTCTCGTAACATTCGTTGTAATGCAATTGCACCCGGATTCATTGAAACGGAAATGACGTCAAAATTAAATGCAGATGTGGTTCAAGGATGGAGAGATGGAATTCCATTGAAACGTGGGGGCACGACTGAAGATGTGGCCAATGCTTGCCTTTTCTTAGCTTCGGATATGAGTTCTTATATTTCTGGACAAGTATTGAATGTATGTGGAGGAATGCTTACCTAAAATTATTTTAAATTATAAATGATGAATTTTAAATGATCTAAAAGTTCTGAATTTGCACTATATTTAAATAAAAAAGAATGACTTTAAATACAACTCTATTAATAGTTCTTTCCTTGTTAGTAGCTGGAATTTTATCGTTTTTCCAATATTATTACAAAGCCGAAAACAAATCGAAATTGATTTTGTTTTTGGCTTTTTTGCGATTTATATCCATTTTTGGTTTGCTGCTATTGCTGATCAATCCTATCATTACTAAGAATTCAACAGAGATAGTAAAACCTCTATTATCAGTCGTGGTTGACAATTCAAGCTCGATAGTAGCTTTGAATGCAGATAAAACCTCCGTTGAAGTGTATCAAACATTAGTCAATGATAAGCGCTTGCAGGAAAAATTTGACGTTCAGTCGTACCGATTTGATAGTGAATTTCAGGAATCGGATAAATTTGATTTTAAAGGCACACAAACCAACTTAGACTTGATTGCTACAAATCTTAAAAAGAATAATAGAAATAAAATTTTCCCCACAGTTATTATTACCGACGGAAACCAAACTTCCGGGAACGATTACGTGTATAGTTTTGATACTTCCAATAAAGTGTTTCCCATAGTTCTAGGTGATACCAGAAAGGTATTTGATCTAAAAATAAATCAACTGAATGTAAATAAATATGCATTTTACAAAAACAAATTTCCTGTAGAAGTGTTTTTGCAGTATTCGGGGGGCAAAAACATATCTGCAGATTTTATTATATCGCAAGGGAATTCAGTTTTGGCTAAGGAAAAAATTGAGTTTACACCATCTAAAAAAACGGCTGTCATTAATGTGTTAATGCCGGCAAATAAAGTGGGCTCGCAAGTTTTTAAAGCTAGTATTTCTTCCAAGGAAAAGGAGATAAATACCTACAATAACACTAAAAATTTTGCTATAGAGGTCATGGATCAGAAGACAAATATAGCTATCATCTCGTCTATAAATCATCCTGATATTGGTTCTTTAAAACGAGCAATTGAATCTAATTCTCAACGTAAGGTTACTGTGTTTAAACCTCAGGATATAAGACAATTGCGTGATTGTGATGTTTTAATAATTTACCAGCCAACTGCTGAATTTAAACAGGTTTTTGAAGAAAATAAATCGGCTGGGATTAATACATTTATAATTACGGGAACGAACACTGACTTCTCATATTTAAACCAGCAACAAAATAGCTTAGAATTTAAGACGAGTAACCAGAAAGAAGATTATTTAGCCGCATTCAATTCCCAGTTTAATCTGTTTGCTCTAGATAATATTGACTTTGAAAATTTTCCGCCTTTAGAGAATAAGTATGGAACTGCAGCTGTTACTGGAAACGTTTCTGTTTTGCTTTATTCAAAAATAAGAAATCTAGAAACCAATTCGCCTTTAATGGCTTTTGGGGAAACCAAAGGTAGGCGTACAGCTTTCCTTTTGGGCGAAAATATTTGGAAATGGCGACTACAAAGTCATGTCGAAAATCAATCCTTTGACAAATTTGATGTTTTTATCGACAAAACAATACAGTTTTTGGCATCTAACAATTCCAAAAAATCTTTGGTTGTCAATCATGAAAGTTTTTATAATTCGGGAGAAGCTATTGAAATTAGTGTGCAATATTTTAATAAAAATTATGAATTCGATGAAAAGGCACGCTTAAGTATTTCTTTAGTCAACACAAAGACTAAGGAGGTCAAGAACTATGAATTATTAAAAAGTGATAACTTCTATAAAGTAAACCTGGATGGACTGATTGCTGGTAATTATAAGTTTTCCGTCAAAGAACTCAATTCAATGACAAGCTATTCCGGTCGTTTCGAAATTTTAGATTTTGATATAGAAAAACAGTTCGTGAATCCTGATTTTGAGAAACTGAAGCAATTGGCAACCCAAACGAGTGGGAAAGCTTACTTATCGAATCAAGTAGATAGCTTAATTAAAAACCTTTTGGATGATGAAGATTATAAAGCTATAGAAAAAAACAATTCAGCAAGGACTCCCTTGATTGATTGGTTTTGGTTGTGCCTTTTTATCTGCCTGACGCTTGCAGCGGAATGGTTTGTAAGAAAGTATAATGGCTTGCTATAAATGCTATTAATCATTTATTAGGAAGTCCATTTCCGCATTAGGGATATACTTTTATTAAATGTTGTGCGTGAATTTTTTCCTTCTTATTACGAAGAATTTCAATCGGATGTAATCATAAATAAGCGCTATTAAAAGAAAAAAGGAACCAACAAAAAGTGTTTTTATTTCAATAAATGTGTACAAAAATCCTCCAGAAATACAACCGATAAAAAAGAAAACAATTATCGACAACCGCAAGTAGATACTGGCGTTCAGCCTTTTTCTTTCATTCTTATGCTTATAGAAAAAACAATTGTGATAACTCGATGCCTAAATCAGTGAAAAGCCCAGTTAAATGTGTTGTTCTTACCGTTGATTTAGATATTTTTGTCACCAAGGCATTCTGGATTCCCATGCCAAAAAGCATAGAAAAGGCTATCAGTTTCCCTTCAACTGAAGACAAATCAGATTGCATGCCAAAAAAACCGACTGTGGTCAAAATTGCAATCTCGAGTGCGATTGGGATTACATGTGGTAAACCTGGTCGTTTAATTGCAACCAATTCGGACAAAAAATTAGAGGTGAAGGCTCCCATTAAAAAGAAAAGAGTAAAAACAAAAAAGCTGAACGCAGCGGCATAGTTGTATTTGATCACTTCTTCTGCGAAAAAGGCGAAGTGCCCTGTAACATTTGTTGTTAAAGTATTTACGGCCAAAACTCCAGTGATATTTACTATTCCCGCAACAAATGAAAGTAAAGTGGCCAAACGTAAGTCATGGATGAAAGTTCTGTTTTTTCCTTGATGGCGAAACATATCTGTATATTTTTCTTTAAATTAAAATAATCTTAAACTCATTGTTTTCGAATTGTACAAAAAAAAAATACATTTGTACCACATAAAATTAAATGTAATGAAAAAATTTAAGTTTAAGCCTACGATGTTGTTGTTAACTGCAGTAGCTATTTCTTTCCTGAGCCTATCTTGGGGTATTGTGGGGCACGAAAGAATCAATAAAGCAGCAGTTATGGCACTTCCAAAACCACTGCAAGTCTTCTTTTACAACCATATTGACTTTATTACACAAGAATCAACTGTTCCGGACCTGAGGAAATATATCCTACAAGACAAAGCAGAGAACCCAAGACATTATTTTGACATGGAAAACTTTGGCTCTGTTGATAGTTTTCCCAAAACCATGGTCGAAGCTAAAAAGAAATATGACGAAAAGTTTTTGTCTAAAAATGGAACTCTGCCTTGGCATATTCAAGACATGATGGCTAAACTAACTACTGCTTTTAAAGAAAAACGTAAATCAGAGATCTTATTTATAGCTGCAGATTTAGGTCATTATATTGCTGATGCCCACATGCCTTTGCATACCTCAGACAATCATGATGGTCAAAACTCTGATCAAAAGGGAATCCATTCTTTATGGGAAAGCAGATTGCCTGAGTTGTTTGTAAAAGATTATAAATTTACGGTAGCTCCAGCACATTATTATGAAGATGTTGACAAGGCGATTTGGGAAATGATTCATGATACCCATAGTTTAGTACCTGTATTGTTGGCTGCTGATAAAGGACTGAGAACATCTTTGGGTGTAAGTGAGATTTTTGTAACGGATGCGCAAGGTGCTGTTGTGAAAAACAAATACAATGGAGTAAAATATACAGATGAATACGCTGGGCAATTTCACACCGCGTTAAACGGAATGGTGGAAAGCCAAATGAAGAAAGCGGTAACTGCAACTGCAAGTTTCTGGTATACGGCTTGGGTAAATGCAGGAAAACCTGATTTGAGTAATTTAGATGCAGATGTGCTTACAAAGCGCAATAGCAAGGCATTAAAAAATGACATAAAACTTTTCAAAAAAGGAGATTTATTCGGAATTGAAAGCGATAAAGACGCAGAATAAAAGATTTTAAGCGAATAATTATAAGCCTGTGAATTCAATTTCATAGGCTTTTTTTTGCTTTATTTTGAGGTGTTTTCCTCGTATTCATTATATCAGATGCTATTTGGTAGAGCTTAAGAGATTTGTTAATTAAGGCTCTATTTGGCTAGGAATTTTTAATCGTAATATACTTAAAATGATTTTTGATGGTTATCTAAGAATTGAAGGGAACTGCGATTCCTATAATTATTTCTTATGCAATAAAGTAGCCAAGATCGAGTTGTTTTTAATAAAAGCTATAGGCTTGTATTCCGCTATTAAATAACTTCTATCGGATTGACCTGCCTTTAGAATTCTATATACTAAAAGTTTTAAAAAAAAACTTTACGTAAATGTCTAAAAGGATGAACGAGGTTTGTAATGATATAACATATATGAAACATAAAATAAGCAAGCTATATCTGTTTTATAAAAGACATGGGAATTTCTTTTAAAAGATTAAATTATGGGGTAGGACGACCTACTGATTTACTCAGTTATGTATTCTTAATTTACGCTTAAGAACAATGAATTCACAAATAAGTTGCAGTGATTTAAGTTAAATTTGAACCAAATTTGAGTATTAAAGAGTTATTAAGTTTAAAATTAAATAAAATGAAAAATAAAATGGCCTTCTTATTACTATTCCTCGCAGCAGTAGGGTATTCACAAAATTGGAAAACTGATTTTAGCCAAGCTACCACCGAAGCCATAGCTCAAAATAAGCCAATTATTTTGGTTTTTTCGGGTTCGGATTGGTGCGCTCCCTGCATAAAATTGGATAAAACAATTTGGCAATCTGAGGTGTTTAAAAAGTATGCATCAACAAATTACATCCTTCAGAGGGCTGACTTTCCTAAAAAGAAACAAAATCAATTGCCAGAAGAATTAAAAAAACAAAATCAAAGTCTAGCGGAAAAATATAATCAGGAAGGGATTTTTCCTTTGGTAGTTGTTCTAGATGGAAAAGGAAAAGTATTAGGAAAAGAGAGTTATAAAAATGTAACTCCTGAAGAATATGTAGACACACTTAATTCTTTTCTAAAATAAATTGCAAATGAGAAGATCAGTTATATTATTGTTTTTATTAAGTTTTATGTTTGCTTCATCGCAGGTCACACATAGAAGAACTTTATCAATGCTTGGAAGTCCTTTTGAAATGACCATAGTTGCTAAAGATATTCCAGAAGCTGACAGCTATATCGATATGGCAGTAGCCGAAACGACTCGATTAGAACATTTGATTTCCGACTGGATCCCTACAACTCCAATTTCTGAAGTAAATAGAAATGCAGGAATCAAAGCTGTAAAAGTACCTCAAGAGGTATTTGATCTGGTACAACGAGCTATTAAAATATCTGAAGTAACTTCAGGGGCATTCGATATCAGTTACGCTTCAATGGATAAAATATGGAAGTTTGATGGTAGCATGACTAAGATGCCAACGCCAGAAGAAATCAAAAACTCCGTTTCAAGAGTAGGATATCAAAATATTATTCTGGATTCTAGAAACAACACTATTTTTCTAAAGAATGAAGGAATGAAATTGGGTTTAGGCGGAATCGGTCAAGGGTTTATTGCTGATAAAATTAAAGCCATGTTAATTGAGAAAGGAGTTGTGGCCGGAATTGTAAACATTTCAGGAGACATAAATACCTGGGGGAAGCAACTCAATGGAGACAAATGGAAAGTGGGTATCAAGAATCCTTTAAATAAAGATAAAATTTTTGCTACTTTTCCTTTAGAAGATAGCGCTGTCGAAACTTCTGGTACTTATGAGAAATATGTCACATTCAACGGTAGAAGGTACTCGCATATTATAGATACTCGCACCGGTTATCCCGCTTCAGGTGTTGTTAGCGTATCTGTTTTTGCAAAATCAACTGAACTGGCAGATGCATTAGCGACAGGAATTTTTGTTCTTGGGGTTGATGTTGGGCTCGATTTAGTAAATCAACTTCCAGGCGTTGGTTGCATATACGTCGAAGAAAACGGCAAAATATCTGCATCAAAAAATATAGATTTAAAAAAATATAAAAATGAATAAATGGCCTTTTTTTCTAGTTTTATTGCTAGCGATGCAATCATGTGTAGCAGTTAAAGAATATGATAAATTGTATATTAATGATCCTGACATGAAATTGGCGGCAAAACCTGCCGAACGGTATGAAACTAGTTTTCAGGTTTACCGCGAAGCTGCGGCTGGAGCCAATGGAGGAAAAACAGGTGGTGGTTGTGGATGTAATTAATTATAAAGATGAAAAACACACTAATTGCATTAGTTACTTTAATAAGTTTAACGGGATTTGCACAAGAAAAAGACAATCCAACTACTTTTAAAAAAAGAGTTTTAGAAAATACAGAAGTAGATTTTTTTATAAGTTATTATAAACAAGACGGAACACATTCGGCGGTTGGCGGGGGAATTGGATCAGAAAAATTAACAGATATTGCCTCAAATATAATTTTAGCGGTTCCTATTAATGATGATGATGTTTTAACTATTGATGTAGGAATATCTACTTATACATCAGCGTCATCAAGTAATATCAATCCGTATAATGCTACTGGCGCATCTAGCAGTGGTGGATATGATGATAAAGTTTCAAATGAAAAGGCTGCTACTAATAGTCCTTATGGAACTCCTTGGCTAGCCTCTTCTGGAGCTTCGGCCAGTGATCAACTAGCTTCCGTTTCTGCAAATTACAGTCATAGTTCTGATAGTAGGAATACAATTTGGAACGCTGATGTTTCGTTCTCTAATGAGTATGACTATACGTCCATAGGTTTTGGCGGCGGTTTTACTAAACTTTTTAATGAGAAAAATACGGAGATAAGCATGAAAGTCAATGCTTACTTAGATCAATGGCGACCGATTTACCCAACAGAATTACATGAATATGACACTTACGGTTCTGGTTTTCAAAATAATGGCTTCTTCTCAGGAGTACCTATTTTAGACCAAAATGGTGTTAAATCAACAGCCTATTCACCGTCGGCATTTACATCCTACTCAAATTCAAATAGAAATTCCTACTCGGCCTCGATTGCCTTTTCTCAAATCCTAACGAAAAAAATTCAGTTATCAATTTTTATGGATGTCTTGAAGCAGGAAGGATTATTGGCAACGCCCTACCAGAGGGTTTATTTTGCTGATAAGGCAAACTATTATATTGGACAGTCTCAATATATTCCTGTTTATGAAACCGCAGCTAATGTTGGTGTTTATCAATTGGCAGATGATAAAGAAAGGTTGCCAAGCTCTCGTTTTAAAGTTCCAATTGGAGCAAGGCTTAATTTTTATATCAATGAATATGTTGTAGCTAGGACTTATTATAGATATTATGAGGACGACTGGGGAATCAAAGCACATACAGTATCAATAGAACTGCCGATAAAAATAAGTTCAAAGTTTACTGCATATCCACTATATCGTTATTATACTCAAACGGCATCCAATTATTTCGCGCCCTACGAACAGCATCTTTCAACTGAAAAATATTATACGTCGGATTATGATCTTTCAAAATTCGGCAGTAATCAATACGGTGCCGGTTTTACCTACACCGATATTTTTACTCAAGCAAAAATTTTTATTTTAGGATTGAAATCAATAGATTTACGATTGAATCACTATGAAAGAAGAGATGGACTATCAGCAAATATTGCCTCGATGGGGTTTAAGTTTGTAATAGAATAAATACAAAGAGAAAATGCATATTTTAATAGTGGAAGATGAAGTAGGGATAGTAAAGTTCCTAAAACAAGGCTTGGAGGAAGAGGGATACGAAGTCACTACTGCTTTTGACGGAATTCAAGGCTTTGAAGTTGTTCAAAATACGAGTATTGATCTTGTTTTATTAGATTGGATGATCCCAAAAATGAGTGGGTTGGATTTATGTAAAGCCATTAGAATAAAGGACAGTAATACTCCAATTATATTTTTGACAGCTAAGGATACTGTTCAGGAAACAATAGAAGGCTTGAAGGCAGGTGCCAATGATTATATTAAAAAACCTTTTAGTTTTGAAGAATTGGTAGAACGCATAAAAGTTCATTTTAGAAAAGAAAAGGAAGGTGATGTATTAGTCCTAGGAACTATATTAATAGATTTGGCGAAACATTTGGTTACAGTAGATCAAAGAGAAGTTTCTTTAACCCAAAGAGAGTTTGAATTGCTTTGTTACTTAGTAAAAAACAAAGGGAAGGTCTGCGCAAGAAACCAAATTATAGGAGATGTTTGGGATATTCACTTTGAATATGATACTGGTGTTATTGATGTTTTTATTAATGCTATCAGGAAAAAGTTAAATTTAAAAATCGAAGAAGACTATATAAAAACAGTACGAGGAATAGGGTATATCGCAAATGACTAATAAATAATGCAGCAGTTTTCATTTAAAAATAGAATAGCTTTTAATTACATTGTTACTACAGCTTTATTAATTTTTGTAGTATTCGCTGTGATTTATTCTATTGTACAATTAAGTGTTTACAGCCACATTAATAGCGACATTTCTATTGAGGTAGCACATCACCTGAAAGAAATAGGGGTTTCAAATGATTCCTTTTATCTGACTCATGAAGATGAATGGAAAGAAAGAGAACACAATACTGTTGACGTAAATCCAGTTTTTATTCAATTTTTAAGCAAAAACGGAAAACTAATACAAAAGTCACCTAATCTAAAAAAGCAAAATCTAATTTTTAATTCTCAAGTTGTAGATAATGAACTATTTGATACTAATTTACTAGATAATAAAATTCGACAAATCCAAGTTCCAATTATTTCGCAGAGCAAAAAAGTGGGCTATTTATTGATTGCTATGTCTCTTGAAGGAGCTTCAATCGTACTTCTAAACCTTTCAGAAATACTTATTATAGCCTATCCATTAATATTAATTATACTTTTTCTTATCGCCAGGTTCATTGCGGGAAGAAGTATAAAGCCTATCAGCGCGATAATAGCAACGTCTAATATAATTACTACAGATAATCTTAAATCTAGGATTGAATTACCATTAAAAAAAGATGAGTTACATGTATTATCGAAAACTATAAACAATCTTTTAGATAGAATAGAAACCGCAGTTGAAAGAGAAAAACAATTCACTTCAGATGCCTCTCCCGAATTAAGAACACCCTTGACGGTTATTAAAGGAACTTTAGAGGTATTAGTAAGAAAACCGAGAAGTCCTGAGGAATATCGAGAGAAAATAAACTTTTGCGTCGCTGAAGTTGATCGTTTAAACCATTTGGCGGACCAGTTATTATTATCGGCGCGTTTTGAAAATCAAAAACAGAGCTTAAAATTAGATAGACTTTATCTAAATGGAGTAATTCTTGATGTTCTTTCAAGATATTCAAACACCATACAAGCTAAAGAAATACAGATTATTACAAATTTCTCGCAAGACTTTTATATTAAGACTGATAATTATTTATTCTCCATAATAATAAATAATTTAATTTCTAATGCTTTAAAGTATTCAAATAAAAACTCTAAACTAACTATAACTGTATCAAAAGATATCAATAAAATAGAATGTAGTATAGTCGATTCTGGAATAGGAATTGATTCAAAAGATGTAGAGAAAGTTTTCAATTCTTTTTTTAGATCTGACTCTACTGATCATCCCGAAATAAAGGGAACTGGTCTAGGTTTGTCAATTGTTAAAAAATTATGTGCATTGCTTGCGGTTGATATTCATATTTCTAGCCAAAAGGATATTGGAACTTCAGTTATTTTAAGCTTGCAGGATGAAGACCTTAAGTAGTTCTTAAGATACATTTCTGGTTTTAAATGTATCTTTGTACGACAAAACGTAGAAAAAATGCTCGAAAAAATAATTGCTTTTAGTCTTAAAAATAAACTTATTGTCTTACTGTTCACCTTAGGCATTGTTGGATTTGGAGTCTACTCCATATTTCATATATCAATCGGTGCGGTTCCTGATGTCACTAACAATCAGGTACAGGTAATAACAACTTCACGAAACCTTTCCACGCAAGACATTGAGCAATATATTACGTATCCAGTAGAAATTGAGATGGCTAATCTACCTGGTGTACGAGAAATTCGTTCTATCTCAAAATTTGGATTGTCTGTGGTAACTATTGTGTTTGATGATGACATGGGAACCTATTTGCCTAGACAATTAATTGCAGAAAAGATCAAGTCAGCTTCAGATAAAATTCCAGCTGGTTTTGGAACTCCAGAGATGGGTCCAATAACTACAGGGCTTGGAGAAATTTATCAGTATACTTTAGAGGTGGAACCTGAATTTAAAAATCAATATTCTGTCACCGATCTAAGAACTATACAAGATTGGGTAATTAAGCGGCAACTTTCAGGAATAAAAGGAGTTGTTGAAATTAATACTTGGGGAGGGTTTTTGAAACAATATGAAATTGCTATAAGTCCTTCACGTTTAAAAGCAATAAATATATCAACTATCGATGTTTTCACTGCACTTGAAAAAAACAATGGTATTGCCGGTGGTGCATATATTGAAAAAGTCAACCAAAGTTATTTCATTCGGGCTGAAGGAAAAGTGAAATCGCTGGAAGACATTAAAAATATAGTTGTTAAGAGTGTCAATGGACTGCCTATTTATGTTAAAAATGTCGCTGATGTCAGTTTTGGTCATGCGAATCGTTTTGGCGCTATAACCGGTAATGGAGAAGGTGAAAAGGTACTGGGGCAAGTGATGATGCTTAAAGGGGCTAATTCTAAACAAGTAATTACCGATGTAAAAGATAGAATAGCCTTAATTGAAAAGTCACTACCTGAAGGTGTATTTATTAATGGCTTTTTGGAGCGTAGTGAGTTAGTCGCTAAAACAACTTTTACTGTTGCCGAGAACCTTATTTTAGGATGCTTAATCGTGATTTTTGTGGTGGTTTTATTATTAGGAAATTGGCGTTCCGGTTTAGTCGTAGCCTCAGTGATTCCGTTGTGTTTGCTTTTTGCAATTTCATTAATGAATATTTTTGGCATCGATGCCAATCTAATGAGCTTAGGAGCTATTGACTTTGGGATAATAATAGACGGGGCTGTGATCATAGTAGAATTTATTGCATTTCAGATAGCCAGTAAGGCTGCGCAGTTAGGCCCTCTTTCAAAAGAAGACAGACAAGTTGAAATTGATCAGATTACGTATAAAAGTGCTTCAAAAATGATGAATTCGGCTATTTTTGGTCAGTTGATTATTCTCATTGTTTTTATTCCTATCCTTTCTCTTTCTGGCATCGAAGGAAAAATGTTCAAACCCATGGCTATGACTTTTAGCTTTGCCTTGATAGGAGCAATGATCTTTTGCTTTACGTACGTTCCAGTAGCGTCTTCTTTGTTTTTAAAACCAAAAGAAGAAAATCCAAATTCTTTGTCAAATAGATTAATCAGCAAATTAAAGTCCTGGTATCTACCTGTTATCACACGGGCTTTAATTAATACTAAAAAAGTGATGTATGGGGCTGTGGGCCTGCTATTGATGGCAGTAATTTTATTTACGACTATGGGAGGAGAGTTTATTCCAACACTGGATGAAGGGGATTTTGTTATTCAGCCTGTTCTAAAAACGGGGACAACATTGACTAAAACCATTGCTACAACTACCAAAATCGAGCAAATTATCCTGAAAAATTTTCCGGAAGTTGAGCAAGCTGTAAGTAGGATCGGTGCTGCAGAAGTTCCGACCGACCCAATGAGCATGGAAGAAAGCGATGTGATTGTGAAGCTAAAACCAAAATCGGAATGGGTTTCTGCTTCTAGTAAAGATGAGCTGGCGGATAAAATAAAAGCAGCCATCGAAAAAGAAATTCCAAATATGGAAATCGAATTTACACAACCTATAGAAATGCGTTTCAATGAGTTAATATCTGGTACGAGATCAGATGTAGCCGTAAAAGTGTTCGGTGAAGATCTGAATGTTTTGGCTAGAAAGGCCCAAGAAATTAAAAGGGCGATTGAAAAAGTGGAAGGAGCATCTGATATTATTGTTGAAAAGACAGAAGGATTGCCCCAAATGGTGGTACAATATGACCGTTCTAAAATTGCTCGGTATGGTTTGAATATTTCGGATTTAAACGATATGATCACTCTTGGATTTGCGGGAAAAACGGTAGGCAATGTATTTGAGGGTGAAAAACGCTTTGATATGGTTATTCGTTTAGATAAAGCCAATCGTACTGATATAAATGATTTAAAAAATCTATATGTAGCGACTCCTTCAGGAGAACAAATTCCTTTGCAGGAACTAGCAAACATAGAATACACGGAAGGTCCCGCTAAAATATCTAGGGACAATACCAATCGAAGAATAGTGGTAGGAATAAATGTAAGAAATAGAGATTTGCAAAGTGTAGTAACTGATATTCAAAAAATTGTAGATACCGAAATTAAATTGCCTACGGGTTATTATGTTGAATATGGCGGGCAATTTGAAAACTTACAAAGCGCAAAAGCTAGACTAATGATTGCGGTCCCGCTCGCTTTATTCTTAATATTTATTTTATTGTATTTTGCTTTTGGTTCTGTCAAAGAAGCTTTAATGGTTTACTCCGCCATACCATTATCTGCAGTTGGAGGTGTACTGTTTTTATGGATGCGAGGGTTACCATTTAGCATTTCGGCGGGAGTAGGGTTTATAGCGCTGTTTGGTATTGCAGTTTTAAACGGAATAGTGTTGATTGAACATTTTAAAGAACTCAAGCATCAGGGTATGAAGAACATTGATGAACTTATTTTAAAAGGCACCACAGATAGATTGCGTCCTGTATTATTGACGGCTTCGGCTGCGGCACTAGGCTTTTTGCCCATGGCAATTTCCTCATCTGCGGGTGCAGAGGTACAAAGACCTCTGGCAACAGTAGTAATAGGAGGATTGTTTACAGCAACTATTTTAACAATGATTGTATTACCAATTCTTTATAAATATTTTGATGGAAAAGACTTCAAAAAAACTAAATTTAAAAAACATCGAAACAAAACTTATGTCACTTTACTAATGTTAAGTGCTTCATTTGCCTTTTCACAAAATACTAATACAGAATTAGATAGTCTGATAGTAAGTGCTGTCAATAATAATAAAGGTTTAAAAGCATCGCAATTACAGGTAGATAAATATCAGGCGAACATAAATAGTGCGTTTACATTTGAAAAAACTAATATTTATTATAATTCTGATCCAAACAATCTGGCCTCCAATAATGAACAGTTGAATGTTTTTGGAATACAACAACGTTTTTCATTTCCAACGGTTTATTCGGCGCAAAAAAAGGTAAATACGACTGAATATAAAAAGGAAAAAGCCATCTTTGAAATTCAGAAAAACAAACTTTCATTAGAAGTTTCCAAAGTCTATTATCAGATTGTATTTCTACAAAATCAAGAGAAATTATATTTTTACTTGGACAGTCTGTATCAAAATTTTTCAAAAGCTAGCGATAGACGTTTCGAATTAGGAGAAACAAATTATCTCGAAAAAATAACGGCTCAAGCGAAGTTTAGACAAATAAAAACGAAGCTTTCCCAGGTTGAGAATGATAAAAAAGCACATTATGATTTATTACATTCATTAATTCAAAAGGATGAAAAAATAGTTATTTCAAACAGTTCCTTAACACCAATACTAGTTTTAACTAATGAATTAAGTAAAAACATAAATATAGATTACTTAGAAAGTGTTACGAATAATTATAAAAGCCAGATTAACCTTCAAAAACAACATTGGCTACCTGATTTGAATATGGAGTATTTCAGAGGGTCAAATAAGGGTTTGTCACAATCATTGAATGGCTTCCAGCTTGGTATTGGGCTTCCTATTTTATTCTCAGGAAATATTTCGAAATCAAAAGTTGCGCAACTCGAATTGCAAAGCTGGGAACAAAGGAAGCATAATGAAGAGCAAAAACGAGAACAGTTTGTAAACCAAAAAAAGAATGAATTAGCGAAATATCAGGAAGCTATCAATTATTATAATCAATACGGAAAAAAGTTGTCTAATGAAATCATTAAGGTGGGGAACCTGAGTTATAAACATGGTGAAATTGACTTTTTTCAATACATCCAAAGTTTAGAAAATGCAACTGATATCCAAGCAGAGTATTTGGACAACGTGCTTAAGTTTAATAAAACCCAATTGGATTCACAATATCTTAATTTCTAAAAAATTTAAAATGAATAAATCTATATACCTATTAGCCTTGTCAATTGTTTTGTTTTCTTGTAAGGACACGAAAAAAGAAGAAACGCTGGTTAATGAGGATAATTTAATTAGCGTTACAATTGAGCAATTTAAATCGTCTGCAATGAGTATCGCAAAGCCCACGGAACAAGACTTTGATATAACCGTAAAAACCTCTGGTAAAATAGATGTTCCGCCGCAAAATAGGGCCCAAGTATCTACTTTTGTTGGTGGCAACGTTAAGGCGACAAGATTATTGGTTGGAGATAAAGTTATTAAAGGACAGGCTTTAATGACGTTGGAAAACACTGGTTTTCTGGACATTCAGAAAGAATATTTGGAAGTAGCAGAACAAATTAACTATTTAAAATCAGAATACGAACGCCAGAAAACTTTATTTGATGAAAAGATAACGTCTCAAAAAAATTACTTGAAAGCCGAAAGCGACTATCGAAGAGCCAAAGGGATTTATCAAAGTCTTAGGGCTAAATTAAAGTTGTTAAATATAAGTCCTACCAATGTAGAGCAAGGGAAATTAACATCGGTAATTACAATTTTTTCGCCATTATCTGGCGATGTTGTTATCATGAACGCAAATGTAGGGATGTATGTTGCTCCTTCAGAGTGTAATGCTTGAAATTATTCAAAGCAGTCATCTGCACTTAGAATTGAATGTTTTCGAAAAAGACATTTTAAAGGTAAAAGTTGATCAAGATATTAATTTTACAGTTCCAGAAGCCACAAATGAAGTCTTTCATGCTAAAGTACATCTAGTAGGCAAATCAATTGAAGGTAATGACAGAACTATAAATGTTCACGGCCATTTAGATGAAAACATGAAGCAAAAATTAATTACGGGAATGTTTGTTGAAGCAGGAATTGTAGTCAATTCAAAAAAAGCAATGGCAATTCCCACCCAAGCATTAATAACCGAAAACAATAAAAACTTTGTACTGGTTTTAAAACAAGATAAAAACAATACTTATTCTTTCAAAAAAGTAGTAGTTAAACTTGGTGAACGCTCAGAGCAATTTGTTGAACTGATTCCTGATAATGAAGTTAATTCTTCATCTAAAATTTTAGTAAAAGGTGTTTTTGATTTGGTTAATTAATAAAAAGTTATGGATTTTAAATAAATTAAAAGGTCAACTGCAAACTGAGGTTGACACCGCTTTTATGTATGAAAGTATCGCCGCCATACAAACTGACGATAATTTAGTTCGGGGTCCTGCAGAGTCTTGGTGAAATCGAAAAAAGGGCATGCAGGGCATATGCTAGCTAAAGTAGTAGGTTTAGATCCCAATTATAAAAATGCCGCTGCCATCTTCAAGAGCTAAGTTTCAGATGAAATTAGGAAAGTTTTTTTGGTTACGGATCTATAATTAGTAGCTTGTCCGATATTGAGAAGCAATTTGCGGTTAATGCTTTAAAAAATAAAATAGAAAGTGGAGAAAAACCAACGGGTTTTGAACACAATCATCTCAAAATAATTCAAGCGGTTAATGAAAATGCAGCTTTTAATGTTTCAGGAGGTTTTCTATCAAAGTTTGAAAGCCGTCATAAATCCGTTGGTGGTAATGCATTGCGCGCCGCCGTTTTAGGTTCGAATGACGGATTGGTTTCTAATATGAGTTTGGTGATGGGAGTTGCGGGAGCTGCAGTTTCAAATAACACCATATTATTGACTGGAATTGCAGGCTTAATGGCCGGTGCCATTTCCATGGCCTTAGGAGAATGGTTATCAGTACAAAGTTCAAGGGAATTAAATCAGCGGCAAATCGATTTAGAAACGGAAGAACTCGAAGCCTCTCCAGAAGAAGAAAAAAAAGAGTTGGTTTTATTGTACCAGGCAAAAGGTATGAGTATTGAAGAAGCTAAAAAACTCGCCGATAAGGCGTTCGAAAGTCCAGAAACAGCAATAGACGCAATTATTAAAGAAGAATTAGGGATTGATAAAGAGGAATTGGGCGGCTCGGCCTGGGAAGCTGCAATTGCTTCTTTTGTGCTTTTTTCGATCGGCGCTATTATTCCCCTATATCCTTTTATGTTTTTAAATGGAAAAAATGCCATTTTATTAAGTTTAGGGAGTAGCGTAATAGGGCTTTTTGGTATTGGTGCTGCAATTACTTTGCTCACCGGAAAAAGCGTGTTATTTTCTGGTTTTAGACAAGTGCTTTTCGGATTGGGCGCAGCCGCCGTAACCTACGGAATTGGTTTTCTAATAGGAGTTTCATTAGCGGGGTAAATTGATTAAGTTTGTTGTTATTAATGTACTATTAAAATTATAAAATTATGAATGATGCTCACTTACACCTTGCTGTAAATCACTTTCCAATAATAGTCACTTTTTTGGGCTTTGGAATTTTAGTAGTTGGATTGTTTTTAAAGAACAATTCGGTAAAAAACACGGCTTATGTCTTGTTTGTAATCGCCGCTGTTTTCGCTATTGCCAGCATGGCGACTGGAGAAGGAGCAGAGGAATTAGTTGAAGAAATGCCTAGCATTGGAAAAAAAATAATTCATGAGCATGAAGAGCTCGCTGAGAAATTGGCTTTGGTATTATATACGACTGGAATTTTTAGCTTATTGTCTTTATATAGTTCCGTTAAAAACAACAAATTTGCTAAAACATTATCATATCTAACTTTAATACTTTCGCTTGCTGCTTCCATATTAGCAATAGGAGTAGGACTTTCCGGAGGGGAAATTCGTCATACGGAAGTTAGGCGAGATAGTGTTAATTTACTAATCAAAAATGTTGACGATATCAAAAATGAAAGTAAAGAAGGAAGTGAAACTGATTAAAACCAAACACTAAATATTTATATAACAATAAATTCTTGTTAAGTTATATTTAAAATGGCTGTGTCAATAAAATATCATGTATATTTGCACCAGAATTAAATTTCTAAAACAATAAATCAATTATGTTTACAATACAATTACATCATCATCATTTTCATTCCTGCTCTCAGGCGAAGTGTTAGTGATATGCATGTAAATCATCATATTTTAAAACCCGTTTGAGTACATCAAACGGGTTTTTTATTGGCCCATTTTGTACTCAGATTTAATAACAAGAATACTAAAAACAAAAAAATGAGTACATTAAAAATTGCAATTCAAAAATCGGGACGTTTAAACGAAGATAGTATCCAAATTCTGAAAGATTGTGGGATTTCTATCAACAATGGTATCGACCAACTAAAAGCGGAAGCGTCTAACTTTCCATTAGAGGTTTTATATTTAAGAAATTCAGATATTCCTCAATACTTAATTGATGGGGTAGTAGATATTGCTATTGTAGGCGATAATTTATTGGTCGAAAAAGGAAAAGGAATTCAAGTAATACAAAAACTAGGGTTTTCAAAATGCAAAGTTTCTGTAGCAGTGCCAAAAGCATTTGAATACAATTCCATAAAAGATCTTGATGGATTGCGTATAGCAACTTCTTATCCTAATACAGTGATCGAATACTTCAATTCTTTTGGAGTAAAAGTTGATATTCACCAAATTTCAGGTTCTGTAGAAATCGCTCCAAATATTGGTCTTGCTGACGCCATTGTCGATATCGTATCAAGCGGAAGTACTCTATTCAAAAACAACTTAAAAGAAGTTGAAATTATTTATAAAAGTGAAGCTGTGTTAGCGGTTTCGCCAAAAGTAACTCCTGATGTTCAAAAACTAATTGATACTTTAAAGTTAAGAATTGAATCGGTTTTAAGAGCTAGAAAATCAAAATATATTTTGATGAACGTACCTAATGATAAAATAGATGCGGTAGGTAAGATACTCCCTGTTCTGCGCAGTTTAACTGTATTGCCTTTGGCTCAAGAAGGTTGGAGCAGCGTACACTCAGTGATTGACAAAGATACTTTTTGGGATGTAATTGACCAATTGAAAGAGGCTGGAGCCGAAGGAATTTTGATTTGCCCTATTGAAAAAATGGTGCTTTAAACCATAATACTTTTTTAGTAGTAATTAGATATTGAATTATTTTTGAATCTTTAAATTAAACTAGAATGAATAAAATATACAATCCAAAACCAGAGACATGGTCAGCTATACTAGAGCGACCGACAAAGACTGTCGATGATATTGAACTTACCGTAAAAGAAATTTTTAAGGAAGTACAAAAGAAAGGCGATGCTGCTATTGCAAAATACACTTCGATGTTTGACGGCGTCACTTTTGAAAACCTAGAAGTTTCGAATCAAGAAATTGAAACGGCGATAACCAATGTGCCAGTAGAACTGAAAGAAGCAATCCAGCTGGCCAAAAACAATATTGAAAAGTTTCATGTCGCCCAAAGAACCAACCGAGTGGAAATCGAAACGATTGAGGGTGTAAATTGTTGGCAAGAAAAAAGACCGATTCAAAAAGTGGGTTTATATATACCGGGAGGAACAGCTCCTTTATTTTCAACGGTTTTGATGCTCGCAGTTCCGGCTTCAATAGCGGGCTGCAAAGAAGTTGTGTTGTGTTCGCCACCGGATAAAACTGGAAACATAAACCCAGCGATTCTTTATGCGGCTAATTTATGTGGTGTCACTAAAATTTTAAAAGTAGGAGGGATTCAAGCTATTGCCGGTCTGACTTTCGGAACTCAAACGATACCGAAAGTGTTTAAGATTTTTGGACCTGGAAATCAATTTGTAACCGTAGCAAAACAATTGGCTACTCAGTTTGGCGTTGCGATAGACATGCCGGCAGGACCTTCAGAATTATTAATTGTTGCCGATGATACAGCTGTTCCCGCTTTCGTGGCGTCCGATTTGTTATCTCAAGCAGAACACGGAACAGACAGCCAGGTAATTTTGGTTTCAACATCAAAAAAACTCATCGATACTGTTGAAGAGGAAATTCAAATCCAAATGGAAGTTTTACCAAGAAAAGAGATTGCCGAAAAGGCGATTGCTAATTCGAAGCTAATCTACGTCGAAAACGATAAAATAGCATTAGAATTGATAAATGAATACGGTCCAGAACATTTTATTGTTTGCACTGCCAACGATGATTTTTATATTGATAGTATTGAAAATGCTGGTTCGGTTTTTATCGGAAACTACACACCAGAAAGTGCTGGTGATTACGCTTCAGGAACCAACCATACCTTACCAACTAATGGTTATGCAAAGAATTATAGTGGTGTAAATCTGGATAGTTTCACTAAATCGATGACGTTTCAAAAAATATCCAAAGCAGGGATTCAAAACATAGGGAAGGCTATCGAGATTATGGCAGAAGCCGAAGGTTTACAAGCGCACAAAAATGCCGTTAGCTTACGATTAAAATCGATTGAAGATGAAAAATAATTTTGATATAAATACTTTAGTTCGTGAAAACGTACTGAAGATGAAACCCTATTCTTCTGCCAGAGATGAATTTGAGGGTTTCGATACGACAAAAATGATATTTTTGGATGCAAATGAAAATCCATATCAAACAGGGGTTAACCGCTATCCAGATCCACAACAAAGTAGTGTAAAAACGGTTTTGGCAAAACAAAGAAACCTGCAAACCAATCAAATCTTACTCGGAAACGGAAGTGATGAAGTATTGGACTTGCTGTTCAGAGCTTTTTGTGAGCCTAAAGTTGATAACATTATCACATTACCACCGACTTATGGAATGTATGGGGTTTTGGCAAACATTAATGCAGTTGAGAATAGAGAAGTACTGCTTTCAAATGATTTCCAACCTGAAATTGAAGCGATTTTGTATGCTGTCGATAATGATACTAAAATGATCTTTTTATGTTCCCCTAACAATCCTACCGGGAATTCTTTTTCTGATAAAAGCATAGTTACCATACTTCAGAATTTTAAAGGTTTAGTGGTTATCGACGAAGCGTATATCGATTTTTCACAAAAGCAAAGTTGGTTAAATGAACTTGACGAATATCCTAATTTAATTATAACGCAAACGCTTTCAAAAGCGTATGGTTTGGCAGGAATTCGTTTGGGAATTTGTTATGCTTCAAGTGAGGTAATTTCTGTTTTAAATAAAATAAAACCGCCATATAATGTTAATGAACTAACACAAAAAAGAGCATTAGAAAGATTGGCAGATAAGGAAAAAATTCAATTTGAGATTAACTCAATTACAATACAAAGAGAAGATTTACTTAAAGTATTAAATGAAGTTAAATTTGTCTCTAAAATTTATCCTACTGAGGCCAATTTTGTATTAATAAAAGTGGACGATGCTACAAAAAGATACGATGAATTAATTGCCAAAGGAATTGTTATTAGAAACAGGACTACGCAAGCATTGTGTGAAAATACCTTGCGATTGACTATCGGAACAGCGGAAGAAAATAAAAAATTAATAGATGCATTATTCGCGATTAGCTAATTATAAATTTTTAACTAAAATAAATATGTATAGAAAATTGATCATGACACTTTTAATTTCACTAAGTTTTAATTCCTTAGTGAAAGCACAAGACAAGGAAAATACGGAGACTGGAAAAATTTATTTTCTACGTTCCACAGGCTTTACTGGATCTGCAGCAGCATTTAAAACATTTATAGACGGAGAATTTGTTTGTAAATTGAATAATAAAAAATATTCTGTTCATGAAGTTCCTGTCGGTAAACATGAGTGTTCTGTACAATTTGGGGGAAAAGTATCTAAAGAAAAAGCAGAAAAATTTGAAGTTCAAGTAGAATCAGGAAAAATTACTTATGTACAACTTGTATTTGAAACCGGTGTATTTGTTAATAATATTTACTGTGAGGAAGTAACTGAAAATACTGCCAAACAAAAGATTGCAAAAATGGAAGAGGATACAAAATGTTTGTAATATTATAAAAAAGCATTTTTAATAAATAGATATAAAATGAAAAAAGTACTTTTTATCGATCGTGACGGAACGATCGTTTTAGAACCAGAAGGATACCAATTAGATAGTTTAGATAAATTAGAGTTTTATCCAAAATCATTTCAATATTTGGCTAAAATCGCCAAGGAGTTGGATTTTGAGTTGGTGATGGTAACCAACCAAGATGGTTTGGGAACGTCCAGTTTTCCTGAAGAAACTTTTTGGCCTATACAAAATTTCATTTTGAGGGCTTTTGAGAATGAAGGAGTACTTTTTGATGATATTTTTGTAGATCGCTCATTTCTTGAAGACAATGCACCGACTCGCAAGCCCAGAACTGGAATGTTGACCAAGTATATCGATAATCCGGCCTATGATTTAGCCAATTCATTCGTTTTGGGAGACCGATTGACCGATGTAGAGCTCGCCAAAAACTTGGGTGCTAAAGCTATCTTTATGAATACCACGGAAGGTATAGGGAGTAGTGAAATCGAAGCTAAAAGAGAAGAATTAGATTCGGTTATATGTTTGCAAAGTATTGATTGGAAAGTAATTTACGAATTTCTTAAATTAGAAGCACGTTCAGCAACGATTTCTAGAAAAACGAATGAAACAGATATCTATATCAATTTGAATCTCGATGGAACTGGAAAAAGCAAAATCGAAACCGGAATTGCCTTTTTTGACCATATGCTGGATCAAATTTCTCGTCACGGACAAATGGACTTGGAACTTCTCGTAAAAGGAGATTTGGAAGTTGACGAACACCATACTATTGAAGATACAGCGATTGCCCTAGGAGAAGTTTTTGCGAAAGCACTTGGAAACAAATTAGGGATAGAGCGTTATGGTTTTTGTTTACCAATGGATGATTGCTTAGCACAAGTAGCGATTGATTTTGGCGGAAGAAATTGGTTAGTTTGGGAAACTGAATTCAAACGGGAAATGGTAGGAAAAATGCCAACGGAGATGTTTCTGCATTTCTTTAAATCTTTTTCTGATGGTGCTAAAGCCAACATCAACATCAAAGCCGAAGGACAAAACGAGCATCACAAGATTGAAGCTATTTTTAAGGCTTTCGCCAAAGCAATTAAGGTAGCCGTAAAACGCGATACAGAAAAAATGATTTTGCCATCAACAAAAGGGATGCTTTAATAAGTCCTAAGGTGAAAAGTATTAAAGTCAAATGTCCGTACAAATAGGTGTTAATAATTGACCTTACAACTTTTGACTTTACAATATTAAGATTAAATAAATGAAAATAGTAATCATAAATTACGGAGCCGGGAATATTCAAAGTATTATGTTTGCAATCGAAAGATTGGGATATAAAGCGGTTTTGAGCAACAACCCCGAGCAAATCAAGGCAGCCGACAAAGTTATTTTTCCTGGAGTAGGCGAGGCAAGCTCGGCGATGAAGATGCTTTTAGAAAGTGGTTTGGACAGTTTAATACCAACTTTGAAACAACCTGTTTTAGGAATCTGTTTGGGTATGCAATTGATGTGCAACGAAACCGAAGAAGGGAATACAAAAGGACTGGGGATCTTTAATGTTGATGTACTCAAGTTTTCTCCAAAAGTTAAAGTACCACAAATGGGCTGGAACAACATTTATAACCTTAAATCAGATTTATTTAAGGGAATTAATGATAACGAATACATGTATTTAGTTCATAGTTTTTATGCACCTGATTGTGCTGAATCTATTGCCACCACTAACTATGAAGTTGAATATGCTTCTGCTTTACAAAAAGACAATTTTTACGGAACCCAGTTTCACCCAGAAAAAAGTGGGGATGTGGGAGAGAAAATTCTAGGGAATTTTCTAAAATTAAATGATTGAAAGATTTAATGATTAAAAATTTCTGGACCGAGTATTACTAAGTTCAAAATTGCCAATCTTTAAATTGTTCAATTGTTCAATCTTTAAATTAAAAAAAAATGAGAATAATACCAGCTATCGACATCATAGACGGGAAATGTGTTCGCTTGTCAAAAGGTGATTACAACACCAAGATAATATACAATGAAAACCCGCTGGAAGTGGCTAAATCATTTGAAGCTCACGGAATAGAATATTTGCATTTAGTCGATTTAGACGGGGCGAAATCAAGCCAAATAGTCAATTATAAAATTCTAGAACAAATTGCGACTCAAACTAAATTGAAAATCGATTTTGGCGGCGGATTGAAATCAGATGCCGATCTGAAGATTGCTTTCGAAAGTGGTGCAAACCAAATCACAGGTGGAAGTATTGCTGTAAAAAATAGAGCGATTTTCGAAAAATGGATTGCCGAATATGGTGCCGACAAAATTATTTTGGGTGCAGATGCGAATAATGAAAAAGTTGCAGTTTCCGGATGGTTGGAGGAGTCTGATGAGTATTTATTACCGTTTATAGAAAATTACCAAGCTAAAGGAATACAGTACGTTATTTGTACAGATATTGCCAAAGATGGTATGCTTGAAGGACCTTCTTTTGATTTATACGCTAAAATTTTGGCGGAAGCCAAAGGGATAAAATTAATTGCTTCAGGAGGAATCTCTACTTTTGATGAATTGCCAAAACTGGCCGAGTTAGGCTGCGAGGGAACAATCATTGGAAAAGCGATTTATGAAGGACGAATTTCATTGAAACAATTAGAAAATTATATAATTGGCAAATAATAAAACTCAAAACATGATAACTTGTTATTTAAAATACACCATAGACCCTTTTCAACTAGATGTTTTTGAAGATTATGGCAAAAGATGGATTAAATTGGTTAATCGTTTTGGAGGACAACATCATGGATATTTTTTACCTTCTGAAGGGGCTAATAATATAGCATTTGCAATGTTTTCCTTTCCTGGTCTAACCGAGTATGAAAATTACAGAAGGCTAATTTTGGAAGATCAAGAATGTATCGAGGCATTCAAAATTGCAGAGGATACGAGATGCATATTGAGCTATGAAAGAACTTTTTTGCGCCCAGTATTTGAATAAAAGACTCTTAACTATAAATAAAATGTTAACAAAAAGAATAATTCCTTGTCTCGATATTAAAAATGGAAGAACCGTAAAAGGTGTCAATTTCGTTGACTTACGAGATGCAGGTGATCCTGTCGAACTAGCAAAAATATATTCAGACGAAGGCGCTGATGAATTGGTGTTTCTGGATATTTCAGCAACGGAAGAACAAAGAAAAACCTTGATTGATTTGGTTCGAAAAGTAGCTTCGACCATTAACATACCATTTACCGTAGGTGGTGGGATTTCATCGGTTGAAGACGTTGCCGTTTTATTGCAAAACGGAGCCGATAAAGTGTCTATCAATTCATCTGCAGTAAAAAACCCGCAGTTGATTAATGATTTGGCACAAAAATTTGGAAGCCAATGCGTAGTTGTAGCGATCGATGCAAAACAGATTGCTGGCGAATGGGTTGTACATTTAGTAGGCGGAAAAGTACCTACTGAATTGAACTTGTTTGATTGGGCTAAGGAAGTAGCCGATAGAGGCGCAGGAGAAATCTTGTTTACCTCGATGAATCATGACGGTACTAAAAATGGTTTTGCCAATGCGGCCTTGGCTAAATTATCGACATTGGTGAACATCCCAATAATAGCCTCTGGTGGTGCGGGAAACATACGACATTTTGTAGATAGCTTTACAGAAGGAAAAGCTGATGCAGCTTTGGCTGCAAGCGTATTTCATTTTAAGGAAATTCAAATTAAGACCTTGAAACAAGAATTAAAGAGCAATAATATCGAGGTAAGATTATAGAACATAGAAAAAAGGGAAAAGAAATCAGATCTGATAATCTTTTAATTTTTCAATCATAAAATAATAAAAAATGAATATAGATTTTTCAAAAAGCGCAGACGGATTGATTCCAGCTATTATACAAGACAGCGAAACTAAAGTAGTCTTGATGTTGGGTTACATGAATTCCGAAGCATATCAAAAAACAATTGAAACTCAGAAAATAACTTTTTTCAGTCGCTCAAAGCAAAGGCTTTGGACAAAGGGAGAAGAAAGCGGAAATTTTTTGAATTTAGTTGATATCAAAAATGACTGTGATGGTGATACCTTGTTAATTCAATCAAAACCTGTGGGTCCTACCTGTCACACTGGTACGGACACATGCTGGCAAACAGAAAATAAATTAGATTATGGATTTATTTCAGCATTGGAAGATACTATTGAACTTCGAAAAAATAGCGCCGATTCTGAAAAAAGTTATGTGGCTTCTTTGTTCAAATTAGGAATGAATAAAATCGCGCAAAAGGTAGGGGAAGAAGCCGTTGAAGTGGTTATAGAAGCCAAAGATGATAACGACGATTTGTTTCTAAGTGAAAGCGCCGATTTGCTTTTCCATTATCTTATATTACTTCAAGCCAAAGGATTTAAAATTAATGATGTCGTTGACGTATTAAAAAGTCGTCAGAAATAGAAAGATTTACTGGTTAATGATATTTTATAAACCCCAATAGCAAATTGATTTGCTATTGGGGTTTCTTTTTTCTTTTTTATCGATGGACAATCCCTTATATTTACTTTTTATATTTTAGAAAAATACCACAATACAAACTATGAATTTTGATAATGAAACGCTCACTAAAGATTTAAATCATACCATTATAAAAACAGGTCTAAATTTGATACTCACCACTGATGAAGACGATTCACGTCCAGTTTATCTTTCCGGTAATTTTAACCAATGGCGTACTCAGGACAAAGATTTTATGATGGAGAAGATTGGCACGGGTTTGTATCACTACAAATTTGCCCACGATTTTGATTATCCAGAGACTCTTTTATATAAATTTACTAAAGGAGATTGGAGTGAAGTAGAAATTGACAGCGCTGGAAATCGCACCGAAAACAGATCCACAAAGAAACACACAGGTATTCAGAAGGAATATGTAGCGAGATGGCGAAATAATTGGTTGCCTTTCAAACAAAATTTCTTGCCACAGCTAATGCTGATTTCTGATTCTTTTGAAATTCCGCAACTAAATAAGACGCGAAAAATATGGGCTTTGCTTCCACATGACTATGATAATTCAGGCGAAAGTTACCCTGTTATGTATTTGCAGGACGCTCAAAATTTATTTAACGAAAATGCCGAATACGGAAATTGGGAAATCGATAAGAAATTAGCCGTAATGTCGGAATATAAGATAGGTAAAATTATCGTCATAGCCATAGAACATGCCGAAGAAGATCGTTTGAAAGAATACAATGTAGGGAAAACTGTATTAGGGAAAGGTCAAGGTAAAAAATACATTCGCTTTGTGACGGAGACCCTAAAACCATTTGTTGATAGTAACTTTCGAACAAAAAAGGAAAGGCAACATACGGGAATAGGAGGCAGTTCAATGGGAGGATTAATCAGTATTTTTAGCGGATTGCGCTATCCGGAAGTATTTGGGAAATTAATGATTTTTTCTCCTTCACTTTGGGTGAAACCAGATCTAAAAATTAATGTCGCAGATGAAAGCATCGAAGACACTAAAATTTATTTATATGCCGGCGGTGATGAAAGCGAAACAATGATTGAGCATGTAAAAAGCTTTAAAAATCGAATGCTTTCAAGCGAATTTGTAAAAGATAAAATGAAAATTAATTTAAGCATCAATAAACTTGGGAAACACAACGAAACGTATTGGAGTGATGAATTCCCAAAAGCAATTGAATGGCTGTTTTTTAATGATAAAGACAATTAAATGAAAACAAAAAAAATTCAAAACTTAGAAAAATTTTCTGGAACAGTTTTAGTTCCGGTTTTTGAAACTAGCGACAAAAACTTGATTCCCATTAAATTTGATGATGTAGAAGTTTCTTCCAAAGTGTTTTACGGAAAAAAAGACACCCATTATTTAGCCGAAAAAAACGACAACACCTTTATCTTTATTGGTTTAGGTAAGTCGATTGATTATAAATCGTTAAAAACGACATTCCGCAGAATTGCTTCAAAGGAAAAGGAAGCTTTTACTAAAAATGTCGCTTTGTTCCTTCCTTCAGAATTTAGTAGTGACCAAGTTGAAGCCGCTATTTCTGGATTACTTCTGGGAACCTACAGTTTAGGCCATTTCAAAAAACAAAATGATCATCCATTTTTAGATGCTGATTTTGAATTAGATATTTTGTCTGCAATGGACCATACCGATTCGGTTAATAAAGCTATAAAAATTGCACGTGCGCAACTGGAGACCTTATCTCTGGTTGATTTACCACCTAACAAGGTTACTCCAAAATATATGGCGAAATGGGCATTAGATAAGGGCGCTAAATATGGGTTCGATGTCGAAGTTCTGGGCTTTGACGCATGCAAAATAGAAGGGCTAGGGGCATTTTTGGCTGTTGGAAAAGGCAGCGAAAATGAACCTCAATTCGTCATCATGAAGTATAGCCCGAAAGTGGAAACGGACGGTTTAAAGCATGTTGGGCTGGTAGGTAAAGGAATTACCTTTGACACTGGAGGTTTGAATATAAAAACCGCTGGAATGGTCCATATGAAATGTGATATGGCCGGAGGAGGTGCAGTATTTGGTGCTATGCAACTCATTGCTGATTTACAATTACCCATAAAAGTAACTGCAATTGTTCCCTGTGCAGAAAATTCGGTGGATAGTAAATCATTTTTACCTAGCGATGTGATCACAAGTTACAGTGGAAATTCCATCGAAATTATTGATACGGATGCTGAAGGGCGCCTTGTTTTGGCTGACGGCCTATCCTATTTAATTAAAAATTACAAACCGGAATATATTGTCGATATTGCCACACTTACAGGAAGCAGTGTCGGAACTTTAGGGTATGAAGCTGGTGCTTTGTTTACCAATAACGAATCCATGTCGAAGACACTGCAAGAAGCGGGAGACTCCATCGGGGAGCGTTTATGGCAGTTACCGCTATGGGATGTCTATAAACAGGATATTGAAAGTGACATTGCAGATGTGAAGAACTATAGCGGAAAGCCAGTAGCTGGGGCTATAAGTGCCGCAAAATTTTTAGAATATTTCACTGAAGAGCATCCTGCTTGGGCACATCTTGATGTCGCAGGCGTGGCTTTTGGTGATGACGAGTTTGCTAAAAGCAAACATGCAACTGCATATGGGGTCCACTTATTAACTAAATTCATCGAAAATTTACAAGCTTATGAAAAATCCTAAGACCTTCATCTGTATTTCAAATTATTTTAAGGGTGCCGACTTTTTAATTCATTTAAAAAGTCTGGGTAACACAGTGTACCTCGTAACAAGCGAAAAATTGCGAGATAAACCGTGGCCACATGATTCTATCGACGAAATCTTTTATATGGAGGGTCAGGATATCGATTGGAATCTGGAGCATTTATTACTCGGAGTTGGGAATTTGATGAAATCAAATCAGGTGGATGCAATTGTAGCATTAGATGACTACGATGTTGAAAAAGCAACCTATCTTAGGGAAAATCTTAGGATTGACGGAATGGGACAAACGACAGGGCGTTATTTTAGAGATAAACTGGCGATGCGAATGAGAGCTAAAAGTTGTGGTATTAACAGTCCTACTTTTTGTTCCTTATTTAATGACCATGACATTAATACTTTTGCAGACACCGTTTCGCCTCCATGGGTGTTGAAACCTCGGTCTGAAGCTTCGGCATCTGGTATTATAAAAGTGTTTGACAAAGAAAGTTTGTGGATGCATATAAACGAAATGGGAAATAACCGTTTCAAATATTTATTGGAGCAATTCAAACCGGGAGATGTTTACCATTGTGACAGCTTGATTTTGGACCGTAAAATTATATTTAGTCTGACTTCAAAATATTTAGCTACCCCCATGGAAATTTCTCAGGCTGGTGGTGTGTTTCGCAGTTCCAATATTCCTTATAATTCAGAAGATGATAAAGCAATAAAAAAGGTCAATGAGCAGGTGTTGAAAGGTTTTGGGTTGAAATATGGTGCTGCACATACTGAGTTTATCAAAAACAGTGAAGACGGTGAAATTTATTTTCTGGAAACATCATCTCGGGTTGGAGGAGCACATTTGGCCGAAATGGTAGAGGCTGCTTCAAACATTAACCTTTGGAGGGAATGGGCCGCAATCGAAGACGCTTTAGTCAAAGAAAAAAAATACAGCTTGCCAAAGGTTAAAAAAGCCTATGCCGGAATAGTATTGACGCTATCTAAGTATCAAAACCCTGATTTGTCTTCATTTTCTGACCCAGAAGTTTGCTTTAAAGTCCCATTGGAGTATCACGCGGGCTTAATCGTAAAATCAGACAAAAACGAAAGAGTTTTGGAGTTGCTGAACGATTATGTTGATCGACTAGTCGCCGATTATGCTGTAGTGGTCAAGCAAGTTAAGGTATCAAAATTACATTAATTGAAATAGTTTAGATGATAAACTATTGTTATTATTAAAGGGTCCAAATTTATGAAATTTTTTTTCGTTTTTATTTTTATTTCATTATTTGTTTCAAACAATGCCAAAGCACAAGCTTTGTTAGATGATGCAAGCGTTCCTTTTACCAGGCGGGATACCTTGAGGGGAAGTATAACTAAAGAAAGGTCTTGGTGGGACGTGAAATACTATCATCTAGATATTAAAGTTAATCCATCTGACAGCACGATAACGGGTTCGAACACGATTAAATATCAAGTATTGCAGGAGTACAATCGCATGCAAATTGATTTGCAGGCGCCGATGGATATTTATAAAGTAATTCAGGATGGGAAAGCTCTTGAATATACTCGTGACGGCAATGCCTTTTTTATTGAATTGGTTGCTCCTCAAACAGTGGGAGACATAAAGGAGTTAACTGCTTTTTACGGGGGTAAACCCAAAGTAGCAGTTAACCCTCCTTGGGATGGTGGAATTACTTGGCAAAAAGACGGTAACGGTAAACTGTTTATAGCTTCCTCCTGTCAGGGGTTGGGTGCAAGTGTGTGGTGGCCTAACAAAGACCATATGTATGACGAGGTAGAGAATATGCTTATAAGTGTGAATGTTCCCGGAAACTTAACG
Organism: uncultured Flavobacterium sp.; assembly: GCA_937773775.1. Taxonomy (GTDB): domain Bacteria; phylum Bacteroidota; class Bacteroidia; order Flavobacteriales; family Flavobacteriaceae; genus Flavobacterium. The sequence continues at coordinate 1,034 of CALJVL010000053.1, read as the reverse complement.
GGTGTATCTAACGGTCGTTTGCAAAGTGTAAAAAAACTAAAGAACGGAACAAAAACTTATAATTGGTATGTATCCAATCCGATTAATAATTACGGTGTAAATATTAATATTGGCGATTACGTTTCTTTCTCGGAAAAATACCAAGGAGAAAAAGGGACATTGGACTGCACTTATTATGTTTTAAGGGACAATTTAGCGAAAGCCAAAGAACAATTTAAAGACGTTCCCCGAATGTTGAAAGCGTTTGAACACTGGTTTGGTCCTTATCCTTTTTATGAAGATAGTTACAAACTAGTTGAAGCTCCTTATTTAGGCATGGAACACCAAAGTTCTGTGACTTATGGGAATGGTTTCAAGAACGGATACCGTGGACGAGACTTAAGTGGAACAGGTTGGGGATTAAAATTTGACTTTATCATCATTCATGAATCGGGACATGAATGGTTTGCTAACAACATCACTTATAAAGACATCGCTGACATGTGGATTCATGAGAGTTTTACAAACTATTCTGAAAGTCTTTTTGTTGAATATTACTATGGAAAAGAAGCAGGTTATAGTTATGTTAGAGGAATTCGAAAAAATATTCAGAATGACAAACCCATCATCGGCAACTATAATGTTAACAACGAAGGCTCCAGCGATATGTATTACAAAGGAGCTAATATGCTACATACTTTACGCCAAATAGTAAATGACGATGAAAAATGGAGAACTATTCTTAGAGGCTTAAACACAACTTTTTATCATCAAACGGTCACTACTAAACAAATAGAAGATTACCTGAGTTCTGAAGTAGGTTTAGATTTAAATCCATTCTTTAATCAGTACTTAAGAGATACAAGAATACCTACATTAGAATATTATTTTAAGGATAAAGTTTTAGGATTTCGTTGGACTAATTGCGTTAGTGGCTTTGATATACCAGTAAAAATCACAATCAACGGAGAAGAAAAATGGTTAAAACCCCTAACAACTTGGAAGCAGGAAACGATTGTATTGGAAAACCCAAAATTAGAAATTGATAACAATTT
>CALJVL010000052.1 GCA_937773775.1 uncultured Flavobacterium sp. | reverse complement strand
CAGTATAGCAAAACTCTATATCAATGATGGTTTAGGTGATTTTGCCGAAGTAACGACTCTTTTCTTAGGAGTAGAAAGAGGTTCCGTTGCCTTTGCAGATATTGACGGCGACGGGGATCAGGATGTGCTTATAACAGGGTATAATTGGGGTTCTAGACGAGGAAGCTCAAAACTTTATATTAATGGTGGTAGAGGTAATTTTACCGCAGTGAATAACCCTTTTGAAGCAACAGAAGATAGTTCCATCGCTTTCTCAGATGTTGACAGCGACGGGGATCAGGATGTGCTTATAACGGGATATAGTGATAGTTCGTTAAAAGTAATTTCAAAGCTCTATAGCAATAATGGTAATGGTATTTTTACCGAAGTAACGGGCCTTCCCTTCGAAGCAGTAGAATATAGTTCCATTGCCTTTGCAGATATTGATAATGATACGAAGCCGGATGTGCTTATAACGGGAAGTAGTTATTTGGGATTAATTTCTTATCTGTATCGCAATCTCACTAATACGCCTCCAACAGCAATTTGTCAAGACATAACCGTACAGTTATCTGCAACGGGCACTGCAACAATTTTAGCTGCGGATGTAGATGCTGGATCTTTTGATACAGAAGGGCCGATAAGCTTATCTATAAGCCGTGATACGTTTAGTTGCGCAGATATAGGTTCAGCTGTAGAGGTTACTTTAACAGTAACTGATAAAGATGGTTTAACAGATACTTGTATCGCTCCGGTTACCGTTGTAGACACTCAAAAACCAACAGTAGTTACCCAGAACATCACGGTTCATCTTGATGCAACGGGCAATGTATCCATACTTGCAGTTGATGTCAACAATGGATCAACGGATGCTTGTGGCATAGCTAGTTACGCTATAGATATAAAAGGTTTCACCTGTGCCAATGTTGGGTACAATACGGTTACTTTAACTGTTACTGATGTTAATGGAAATGTTGCTAGTGAAACTGCCATTGTTACTGTTGAAGACAAAACGGCTCCAGTTGTAGTTACTAAAAATAAGACTATTCAATTAAATGCATTTGGTACTGCTTCGATAGTAGCGGCTGATGTCAACAATGGATCAACGGATAATTGTGGAATCAGTTTAGTAGAGTTGGACAAAACTTCATTTACTTGTGCTAATGTTGGGGACAATACAGTTATATTAACTGTTACCGATGTTAATGGAAATGTTGCTACCCAAACAGCTACGGTTACTGTTGAAGACAAAACGGCTCCAGTGGTTCTTATAAAGGATATCACAGTTGAGTTAGATGCTTCGTCAAATATAACGATACTTGCATCTGATGTCAATAATGGTTCAACAGACAATTGCGGAATCAGTTTATTAGAGTTAGATAAAGCCACTTTTAGTTGTGGCGATGTGGGGGATAATACGGTTAGATTAAAAGTGACTGACAATAGTGGGAATGTTTCTACTAAAACAGCCATTGTAACTGTCGTAAATACTAGGCCTAATTTAATTAGGAAACATTTTGACGACGTAATTTTCTTTGACAATAGTTCTAAGGCTTTTAAGGGGTCTGGGTATAGCTGGTATAAAAATGGAGTTTTAGTAGCAGGCCAAACAGCTCAATATTTTAAAGATAGTGGCGTTCTTAACGGTACCTATTATGCTATAGCGACAAAAACAGACGGTACATTAGTTATGACATGTCCTTTAACGTTTTCCGCTTCAATAAAACAGGAGTATTTAAAAATCGCGCCTAACCCGGTTAAAAGTAATGCAGTGTACCAACTCATAACTAACGTAGATTCAGCAAGATTACAAAATGCGCGTATTACCGTGTTTAGTACCCTTGGAGTCCTAATGAATGATAAAATTGTTGATAGTGAAACAATAGATATGATTGCGCCAACTACTGAGGGGATTTATATTGTAAAGTTGACCCTGGCAAATGGTACATATTTCACGAAGAACCTTTTAGTTAAGAATTAAATAAAAATCAAATCTGGACATGCTAACTTTACCTTCATAAAAAGTTAAGAATAAAACCTTAATTTTAACTTATGAAACAAGTGCGTAAAATTTATGACCGAGCTTTTAAAGAGAAAGCCGTTCAATTGAGTTATGATAGACATAACATCTCAGAACTGGCCAGAGAATTAGGAGTTACTGCTCCACAGTTATATAAGTGGCGAAAAGAGTATGAAGAGTTCGGAGAAGGAAGTTTTCCTGGGAACGGCAATTTAAAGCAAACGCCAGAACAGGAACGAATTACGGAACTTGAAAGAAAGCTCAAAGACGCAGAACTAGAACGCGATATATTAAAAAAAGCAATAGGCATCTTTTCCAAAAACGGTCGATGATTTATACTTTCATCAAAAATAATGAAAAGATATTTCGGATTGAAAAGATGTGCAAAGTATTGCAAGTTGGTCAAAGGAGTTATTATCAATGGAAAAGCCAGTCTGTTTCAGATAGAAAACAGAGAGCTGAACTTGTTAAAGCAAAAATAACTTCCATTTATTTTGATTCGAAACAGAGATACGGAAGTCCAAGAATGACTGCTGAATTGGCTTTTTTAGGCAATAAAACATCAAGGGTTACAGTTGCCAAATATATGAACCAACTCGGTTTACGAAGCAAATTAAGCAAGAAATTCAAGGTGACAACAAATTCCAAGCATAAGTATTTAATAGTTCCCAATGTTTTGAACAGAGAATTTACGGTTACAGAACCGTCAAAAGCTTGGGTGTCGGACATCACCTATATCCGAGTAAAAGAAGGCTTTTTATATTTGACAACCGTTTTAGATCTCTACGATAGAAAAATCATAGGTTGGAGTTTAAGCAGCGGGATGAGTGTAGAGGAAACTTCTTTGGCGGCTTGGAGAATGGCTATTAAAAATCGAAGCATTGTAAGAGGATTAGTATTTCATTCCGACAGAGGTGTTCAATACGCCAGCAAGAAGTTTACCAATGTGATTGATTCCTATAAAATGATTACAAGAAGTATGAGCAGAAAAGGGAATTGTTGGGATAATGCGGTAGCTGAGAGCTTTTTTAAAACTTTAAAAACGGAACAGATTTATGGCAATAAGCTTAGATCAAAAGAGCAAATGGAACTCGATATATTCGAATTTATTGAAATCTGGTACAACAGAAAAAGAAGGCATCCCGCTTTAGATTACAAAACAATAGAAGAATTCTGGAAACAGAAAAATAATTTTAAAAATGTTGCTTAACTAATACTGCGGCTTTTATTTGCATATCCACTCAATATAAGATTTTTTAGAGTTGTCAATAGTATCTACATCTTCATCACAACACCAAACTTTTTTAACTCTTCCTTAATCCTGCTATTTATCTCATTATGATTAAAGTGAGGGTTTTTTTTGAATCCATTTAACTCTTCAATAAAATACAAATTGAAATGGTCCTGAATCACCTTAATCTTCATAGATTTTTGGGTTTTCTTTCTATTGACAATAGATTGAATTGCTAATGTTCCTGATTCATCAGTAACATACTTTTTAGTGAATATGATTTTTAAACTCATTAGTAGTATATTTGCATTTGTTTATTGAAAAAAGCATTGGCTAATATACTACTATTTCTTAAAAGTGTGAAGCAAGTGTGAAACAATTAGGGTTAAAATGAAGAAAAAGTAGAAATATATAAAACGTAAAACCTTGATTTTAAAGGGATTTAAAAAATAACAAAGTATATAGAATGAAGTTTGATTTATTAAAAAAAGACCCGCAGTCCAAAGCTAGAGCGGGAAGTATTACTACTGATCACGGTGTGATTGAAACACCAATTTTTATGCCTGTGGGTACTGTAGCCTCAGTAAAAGGAGTGCACCAGAGGGAACTGAAACTAGATATAAACCCGGATATTATTCTGGGAAACACTTACCACTTATACCTGCGTCCGCAAACCCAAATCCTCGAGAAAGCGGGTGGTTTACATAAATTTATGAATTGGGATAGGAACATTCTGACCGATTCTGGTGGATACCAAGTATATTCACTTTCAGCAAACCGAAAAATAAAGGAAGAGGGAGTAAAGTTTAAATCGCATATCGACGGTTCGTACCACTTTTTTACACCAGAGAATGTGATGGAAATTCAGCGCACCATAGGTGCTGATATTATCATGGCTTTCGATGAATGTACACCTTACCCTTGTGATTATAATTATGCAAAACGCTCTATGAAAATGACACACCGCTGGTTAGACCGATGCGTGAATCATTTGGATAAAGTGCCCGTGAAATACGGATACGATCAAGCTTTTTTTCCTATTGTACAAGGAAGTTGCTATAAGGACTTGCGTCAGCAATCAGCGGAATATATTGCCAATTCTGATCAGGTAGGGAATGCCATCGGTGGACTTTCGGTAGGAGAACCTGCTGAGGAAATGTACGCCATGACGGAAATAGTTTGCGAAATTTTACCAGAAGATAAACCGCGTTACTTGATGGGCGTGGGAACTCCAATTAATATTTTGGAAAACATTGCCCTTGGGGTTGATATGTTTGACTGTGTGATGCCTACGCGTAACGCCAGAAACGGAATGTTGTTTACCGCTAATGGGACCATCAATATCAAGAACAAAAAATGGGAAGATGACTTTTCGCCAATCGACGAAATGGCCATTACTTATGTGGATACGGAATACACAAAAGCATATTTGCGTCACTTGTTTGCTGCCAATGAATATCTAGGGAAACAAATTGCTACGATTCATAACCTGGGGTTTTATATGTGGTTGGTTCGTGAGGCGAGAAAACATATCTTAGCCGGTGACTTCAGACCTTGGAAAGAAATGATGGTGAAAAACATGAACCAGAGATTATAAAATTGGTTGAAGTGATTAATCGTTTATTCGGTTAATTAATTAAACGAATAACTTAATATACTCTTATGCTGACAATAATAGATAGATACATCCTGAAAAGATACTTAGCCACTTTCGCGGCTATGTTATTGATGTTTATACCTATTGGGATTGTTATTGATGTATCTGAGAAGGTGAATAAAATGATAGAAAACAAAATTCCGTTAATGGAAATTGCGATTTATTATTTTCATTTTACAATCTATTTTGCCAACTCCTTATTTCCGATATTCCTGTTTTTATCCATAATTTGGTTTACCTCTAAACTGGCTAATAATACCGAAATTATTGCTATTTTAGGTTCTGGGATCTCATTTTCTCGTTTTTTGAGACCCTATATTATTGGGGCCTCGATTATTTCGGTTTTTGTTTTATTGATGGGGTTTTGGGTGGTTCCTGCATCTAGCGAGGGCTTTAATAACTTTAGGTATACCTACCTAAAAGGGGGAGGACAAGATCAGATGCGTGGAGACAATACAGATGTCTACAGGCAAATTAATGACAATGAGTTTCTCTATGTCAACAGTTTTAATCCCGTGTCTAATGTGGCCTTTAATTTTGCTTTAGAGAAATTTAAGAAAGAGAAACTTGTTTCTAAAATTACAGCCAGCAGGATAAAATGGAATCCCAAAGACAGTACCTACACTATGTATGATTATACAAAAAGAACCGTGGGGCCATTGGGCGATAAAATAGAGAAAATACCAGAGAAAAACGAAAACTTTAGTTTTGATCTGGAAGATTTGACTCCTGTGATTTATATAGCCGAAACCTTAAGTTTAAGTGAACTATACGATTTTATTGACAAGGAAAAGAAACGTGGTT
>CALJVL010000051.1 GCA_937773775.1 uncultured Flavobacterium sp. | reverse complement strand
ATTGTACGGTCCCTCCGCTTTTATTTGGATCGTTTTAGGTTCTATATTTGCAGGTGGAGTTCATGATTACCTAACTGGTATGATCTCTTTAAGACATGGTGGGGCTCATTTACCAGGTTTGGCTTCCAAATTTTTAGGAAAATCTTTTAGTCATGTTGTTAACTTTTTTACCGTTTTATTATTGCTTTTAGTAGGAACTGTTTTTGTTTCTGCTCCTGCCAAAATGATTAACGAACTAATTGGAAATGACACCAATGTTCTTACTATAGTTATCGCTTGTATTTTTATCTATTATATCATTGCTACAGTTTTACCTATTGACAAAATTATTGGAAAAATTTATCCTGTATTGGGATTTTTACTGTTAGTAAGTGCTGTAGGAATTTGTCTAGGTATGTTTATTTACGGAAATCCTATACCTGAATTGACTTTAGAAAATTTACACCCAAAAGGACTTCCCTATTATCCAGTTATATTTTTAACCATTTCTTGTGGAGCTCTATCAGGATTTCACGCAACTCAATCGCCAATTATTTCGCGTACGATCAATAGTGAGAAAGATGGTAGAAAAATTTTTTATGGAATGATGATTCTAGAAGCAGTTATAGCTATGATATGGGCAGCTGCAGCTATGAGTCTGATGAATGGCGAAGATCTTACTGTTCTTTTGGCTAACGGAGGTCCTGCCGCCGTGGTTAATAAGATTGCACTTGTATTCTTAGGTACTGTTGGTGGTACTATCGCTGTTTTAGGAGTTATTGTATTGCCTATTACTTCTGGAGACACCTCTTTTAGAGCTGCAAGAATGATCATCGCAGATTATTTAAAAATAGACCAAAAAGAATTGAAAAATCGTTTTATGGTTGCGATTCCGTTATTTGTTATTTCATATATTTTAACCAATATGGATTTCGGATTATTATGGAGATATTTTTCTTGGGCTAATCAAATCACTGCTGCAATAGCTTTATGGATTGGAGCGGTTTATTTATACCAAAAGAAAACACATTATATAATTGCTTTGGCACCGGCTTTCTTCATTACGTCCGTTGTTGCTTCTTATCTTTTTTACGATCCTACAATTGGTTTTGGTTTAGAGGTAATGACTTCCAATTTGATTGGACTAGCAATTACAATTTCTTTAACAGTATTCTTTTTTATAGTTATGAAAAAACGTGAAGAAATCATTGAATAGCATTTAATTTATAAAATGGTTCACAAACGAACTGAAACACACAAAAAAACCACAACCCAAAAAGTTGTGGTTTTTTTTATTGAACGGAACTAGCTATGGCTAAAAATGCCTATTCATAAGAAACGAGAGGCTTGGCTTGTGGTATCGCATTATCCAGATCTTAGGATAGTCTGAAACATTACTCAGTTTTACAGCCACTCACTGCAACGCTGCAAAAACGTAAAGAATACGACGCACTTTACTTTAATTCCTTTTTCAGCGGCATGCTGCTACTTCTCACCGATAGCCTAATAACGTAAGTTCGTTCATAACTCCTGAAGATTTCTTTTTAATACCAACTTCAAAAGTCCTAATTTGCGCTTTCAAATCAGTAGTATAAAATGAAGGTCTGTATTGCAGAAAAACCAAGTGTGGCCCGAGAAATCGCATCCGTTTTAGGAGCTAATACCAAACGTGATGGATATTACGAAGGCAACGGCTATGCGGTAACCTACACCTTTGGGCATTTATGTACCTTAAAAGAACCTAACGATTACAAATCCTATTGGAAAAGTTGGGATTTGAATAACCTACCCATACTTCCTGAAAAGTTTGAAACCAAAGTCGTAGAGAATGCAGGGATACAAAAGCAGTTTAAAATCATAAAAAGTTTATTCGACCAAGCTGAGTTGGTTATCAACTGCGGCGATGCTGGGCAAGAAGGAGAGCTCATCCAGCGCTGGGTCATGAATGAAGCCAATTATAAAGGCGAGGTACAACGGTTATGGATTTCATCCTTAACCACCGAAGCCATAAAGGAGGGTTTTGATAACTTAAAACCCTCCGCCAACTACGATAATTTATACTACGCAGGTTTTTCCAGAGCCATCGGCGACTGGTTGCTCGGTATGAATGCCACCCGCTTGTATACCGTAAAACATGGAGGTTACAAACAGGTATTGTCCATCGGACGAGTGCAAACGCCGACCCTAGCTATGGTGGTGGACCGGTTTAAAGAAATTGAAAATTTTAAACCACAGCCCTATTGGGAGTTGCAAACCTTGTATAGAGAAACGCTTTTCAGTTACGAGGAAGGACGCTTTTTGAAAAAGCAAGATGGAGAACTTTTGGCTAATAAAGTCAAGGAAAGTGATTTTGAAATAATTTCTATAGAAAGAAAAAACGGTAATGAGTTCGCTCCCAAACTATTTGATCTGACGGGCTTACAAGTATATTGCAATACAAAATTTGGTTTTTCGGCTGATGAAACGCTTAAAATTGTGCAAACCCTGTATGAACAAAAAGTAGTCACCTACCCTAGAGTCGACACCACTTTTTTACCAAACGACGTCTATCCAAAAGTGCATGGCATTCTAGAAAAACTAACCAATTATTACTCGTTGACAAAACCGCTTTTGGGGACGAAGATCAAAAAATCGACCAAAGTTTTCAATGATAAAAAAGTAACCGATCACCACGCCATTATTCCAACTGGGATTCAAAGCAATTTACAATACAATCCGCAACAAGTGTACGATATTATTGTAAAGCGTTTTATAGCAGTATTTTATGAAGATTGCCTAGTAGCCAATACCACGGTAATCGGGAAAGCAGCCGATGTCGCATTCAAAACCACCGGAAAAGAGATTCTAAAAAAAGGATGGCGCATCGTTTTTGAGAACCCAAACGCAAAAGAAAAGGAAGCTGACATATTGCCAAGCTTTGTGAAAGACGAAAAAGGTCCTCACCAACCCTCTTTTTTAGAAAAAGAAACCAAGCCACCCAATCAGTTTACGGAAGCCACCTTACTGCGCGCCATGGAAACCGCAGGCAAACAGGTGGATGATGAAGATTTACGCGAATTGATGAAAGAAAACGGTATTGGACGACCATCAACGCGAGCAAATATTATTGAAACCCTTTTCAAACGCCAATATATCGTAAGGAACAAAAAACAAGTTTTGCCGACACCTACCGGTATTCAATTGATTGACACCATCCAAAATGACATGGTAAAATCGGCTGAGCTTACAGGTTCATGGGAAAAACAGTTGAAAGATATAGAAAAAGGAACGTTTACTGCTGCCGCCTTTATTAATAATATGAAACGCATGGTAGATGCTTTAGTGTATGAAGTACGCAGTGAAACCAAACGAGCCAATATTTCTCATGCTGGAACTGCTGAGAAACAACTTGCTCCAGTTGAGAAAAAGAAAACCTCAGGAATTACAGCTGAAGTCTGCCCTAAATGCAAAAAAGCCACGCTTATAAAAGGGAAATCAGCTTATGGATGTGCCGATTATAAAGCAGGTTGCGATTTTGTACTGCCCTTTACTTTTGCAGAGAAAAAAATATCGGAGAACCAATACCTACGATTGCTTCAAAAAGGCTCTACGGTCAATCTAAAAGACTTTAAAACAGATAAAGGGAGTGTAGAAGGCTTGCTTCGCTTTGACGAAAACTTCAAGCTTAAATTAGAAGCTAAGAAAACAGCTTCTCCGTCAACCGAAAATAAAGAAACATCGGATTCATTGACCTGCCCAAAATGTCAAAAAGGGACAGTTATGAAAGGAAATACCGCTTACGGTTGCAGCAGCTATAAATCAGGCTGTGATTTCAAAGTGCCTTTTGATCTGGTTCGGGCTAAACTAAAAGACCAGAAGCCCACCAAAGAAATGGTTCATACCATTTTGAAAAAAAGCTTTTAGGGATTCTTTTTAATGTTGTCACTAAAGCTTTTTTCAAGAACCACCCAAACTAAATAAAAGTCACTGTCAACGATATTGTTTTATATAAAGTCACCTATCCTCATACCGAACAATTTAAGTGTCCTGTCGAAAGCACTATTGACTGAGCAAAATCACAACCCTAGCCCATTTAGACTTTTCGAGGTTAAAAAAGAAAACTACTCAATTTTTTACTAATTTTGTACCGACTAATAGAACAACACAATTTCAAAATAGCATGTATAAAATAATTACGTTTCTGCTTCTGATAACAATACTTGTCTGTTGCAAAGATGCAGATGCCGATGATTCTGATAAGAATGAAAAAGATAAAATCAGAACAGCTCACTGGCTCATCGGTTCATGGGAGTTTAAATCAACTGATGGTATTCTCTCCGAAAAATGGAAAAAGATGAATGACAGTACTTATCAGGGTGAATCTTACTTCATAAAAGGTACGGACACCTTGCATTTTGAAACGATAACTCTTCAACAAAAAGAAGAAGATTTAAGCTACCTCACTATCATAAAGGGCCAGAACAACAACGAACCAATTTCTTTTGCTCTTACCGAAACAACTGAAAGATCATTGGCTTTTGAAAATCAAAAACATGATTATCCAAAAAAAATTATTTACAACCATCTCTCAAAAGATAGTTTAGTAACTGAAATTTCAGGTTTACAATCAGGCAAGCCCAGTTCCGAAAAATACCTCATGAAGAAAATAAAGTAAACCCTTTTCTTCATTTTAAACAAAGACAGCCTTAATTAAATCAAGTTGAACTGCATCCAAAAAATAACATACTCTTTGGAGGCAGTTCAAAATAAGATTTTTATATTTTGAAAAATAACCTGATTTCTATTTCAATCCAGCCAAGCTTTGCTCTATTGTGGCAATTTTAGCTAGAGCATCTGCCTCTTTCTGTTTTTCGTTTGCCAACACTTTCTCAGGTGCTCCAGCAACAAATTTTTCGTTTGCTAATTTAGACTGTACCGATTTTAAAAATCCTTTGGTATAATTAAGCTCTGTTGTCAGTTTAGCAATTTCTTCTTCTACATTTATATTTCCCGTAATAGGAATAAAATATTCATTAGAGTTCACACGGTAAGACAATGCGCCTTCCACTTTTTCAGAAACATATTCTAATGACGTAAGATTCCCCAATTTAATCACCACTGAGTCAAAATAAGTTGAAGTGTTTTCGCTGTTAATTGCTTTTAATTCGATGGTGTCTTTAAAAGGAATATTCTTGTTTTTACGGATCGTACGAATTCCAGAAATCACTTCCATAGTGCTTTCGAAATCAGAAATTAAACTAGCGTTAAAAGGTTTTATTTCTGGCCAAGTAGAAACGATTAAGGCTTCTTCTTTCCTTCTTGCCGCCAATATTTGCCAAATTTCCTCTGTCAAGAAAGGCATAAAAGGATGTAGTACTTTCAGGTTGTTTTCCAGCATTTCTATCGCTTTCGCAAAAGTCAAGCTGTCGATTGGCTGTTGGTAAGCCGGTTTTATCATCTCAAGAAACCAAGAGCAAAAGTCATCCCAAACTAATTTATAAGTTCCCATTAGAGCTTCTGAAATTCTATATTTCTCGAAATTATCTTCTATTTCTAACAAGGTATGTTGCAGTTTGGCTTCATACCACTCGATCGCCACTTTTGAAGATTCCGGTTGTGGAATAGTATCTGAAACTTCCCATCCCTTAATCAATTTAAAGGCATTCCATATTTTGTTTGTGAAACCTTTTCCTTGATTACATAATTCCTCATCAAACATAATATCGTTACCTGCAGAAGCACTCAATAATAATCCTACACGAACACCATCGGCCCCGAATTTTTCAATCAAATCCAAAGGATCCGGTGAATTGCCCAATGATTTAGACATTTTGCGTCTTTGTTTGTCACGAACTAAACCAGTCAAATAAACATTAGTAAAAGGTTTTTTTCCTGTGTATTCATATCCTGCAATAATCATTCTCGCTACCCAGAAAAACAAAATATCTGGACCCGTTACTAAATCATTTGTTGGATAATAGTATTTAAAATCTTCACTTTCTGGATCCATTATTCCGCCAAAAACAGACATTGGCCATAGCCATGAAGAAAACCAAGTATCTAAGGCATCAACATCTTGTCTTAAGTTAGAAGTGAGAAGTGAAGGGTTTGAAGTTTTGGATTGAGCCAATACTAAAGCTTCTTCTATAGATTCAGCGACGACAAAGTCTTCTTTACCGTCACCATAGAAATATGCAGGAATTTGTTGTCCCCACCACAATTGACGAGAGATATTCCAGTCCCGAATATTATTCAACCAATGCGCGTAAGTGTTTTCAAAACGTTTGGGATGCAATTTGATTTCGCCATCAACCAATACGGATTGAATTGCCGGTTTCACCAAATCTTCCATTTTCAGGAACCATTGGTCAGACAATCTAGGTTCGATAACTGCTTTGGTTCTTTCAGAGGTCCCTACTTTATTCAAGTGTATTTCAGTTTTTGCTAAAGCACCAATAGTCTCCAGTTCTTTTGAGATTTCTTCACGAACCACAAAACGGTCTTTGCCTTGATAATGCAATCCAAAACTATTCATCGTTGCATCTTCGTTGAAGATATCAATAATTTCAAGATTATGTTTTTCTCCAAGAGCTTTGTCATTCATGTCATGCGCAGGAGTCACCTTTAAACATCCTGTACCGAATTCAATATCAACATATTCATCTTCAACAATTGGAATCACTCTTCCGCAAATAGGCACAATCGCTTTTTTTCCTTTCAAATGAGCAAAACGTTCGTCATTCGGATTAATACAAATCGCCGAATCTCCAAAAATAGTTTCTGGACGAGTCGTTGCAATTACCAAGAAGTCTTCATTTCCTTCGATTTTATATTGAATGTAATATAATTTGCCTTGTCTTTCTTCGAAAATTACTTCTTCATCAGATAAAGTAGTTTTAGCCTCGGGATCCCAGTTTACCATTCGGTATCCGCGATAAATCAAACCTTTATTATATAAATCTACAAAAGAACGAATTACGGAAGCAGACATTTCCGGATCCATTGTAAACTTAGTTCGTTCCCAGTCGCAAGAAGCACCTAGTCTTTTCAGTTGTTCAAGAATAACTCCTCCATATTTATCTGTCCAATCCCATGCATGGGAAAGAAACTCTTCGCGAGACAAATCGTTTTTATTGATTCCTTCGGTCTTTAGTTTAGCAACAACCTTTGCTTCGGTGGCTATAGACGCATGGTCAGTCCCGGGAACCCAGCACGCATTGAACCCCTTTAGACGTGCTCTTCTGATCAAAACATCTTGAATCGTATTATTAAGCATATGTCCCATATGCAATACTCCTGTAACATTAGGGGGAGGAATTACAATAGTGTAAGGTGTTCTATGGTCTGGTTCAGAGTGGAAGTAATTATTTTCCATCCAGTATTCGTACCATTTATTCTCAATAGCCTTAGCGTCAAATTGTGCAGGAATTGTCATGTTATCGTGGATTGAATTAATCGTTAAATTCGATTGTTTATTGTGTCAGCTATATGAATATCCAAATAAACAAATAACCAGTTTAAAATTTGGTTTGATTTTTGCAATTCGGATAGGCAACAAAAGTAAATAATTAAGTACACTATAAAAAGAGAAATAAAAATTTGTGCTTCAATTAAAACAAAGTAACTTTACTTCTATAAATATAAAAACGTTCGGATGAAAAAAATAGCAACCTTAATCATAGTTACATTGTTTAGCAGTATTGGATTTGCTCAACACGGAGCCAAAATAGAATTCAAAACTGAAAACAACACTATAGATTATGGAACCATCAAAAAAGGGAATGATACTGGTATCCGCGTATTTGAATTTACGAATACTGGTGACGCCACTTTAGTTATATTTGCTATCCAGTCTACTAGTAACGTCACAATTTTGTCCAAATCCAAAGACTCTATTTTACCTAGTCAAACAGCTAAGATTGAAGTTAAATATAATTTGGTTCTGGGTCCCATCAGAAAAACGATTACTGTAGAGTCTAATGCAGTTAATTATGATGATGGAAGAGTCCCTTTGAAAATTAAAGGCGAGGTAGTTGCCAATTAATTTAAAAATTAAGAACCTGCATTAAATAATTATCACGGATTTTTTTTCATAGTATATCTCTGAGTTGAAATCTGAATTTAAGAACTTGAGTATTTCTTTCAATTTCCATAGTGATCCATTTTTCATCATTTGAACGTAAAAGCGCATTTAATTTTTGTAAGGTATATTCATAAGCTTTCATACCATTAACTGTTTTAATTATATCTCCTATTTGTAAACCGCTGTTTTTTGCCGGTGAATTTTTTCGAACATTAGCTATTTCGTAAATAGGTTTTAATTCAAATTTATACTTAAAATCGGAAGGGGTTTTATCAGCTCTTGCTGGCATATTATCTACCACGATAGAAACAGTCTGAAGAGCCAATGTCTCTTGCACCCATCGCATACCCGAGTGCATTATTTCAATTCCGCTTCTGTTGTAAAGGAAAGGATCAGAAAAGCTCTTGTTTCTCCTTAAAAACAGACTCTCGTTTCTATAATCTAAAATAATAGAAAACCTTTTTAAAATCTCACCTCCCACTGAACCCAACCGGTCAGAAACCATATTGACATGTCGCAAAGAAGTAGAATCTGGAAAGGCAGCAATAGGATTTTTAAATACAAAATCGGAAATTTCGAATTCAGAAATCCGAGCCCTTTTTCCCATCACATCCCCACTAAAACCTTGGCCAAGGTAGTCCTCGTAGTTTTTTTCAGGAATAGTAAAGTTTTTAATGCTGTTCTCAAAAAGCCATATCGCATCACTATTTCCAACGTCAACCAGTAATTTACCTGTAATTTTAACAGAATCTATAACAAGCATGGTTTTAACATAAGGTTTCCCTTTTTCTATTGAAATTGCTACTTTACCATATTTCCTGTCTATCCTCCTTCTGTTTCTATTATTATCTTTATAAAAAAACACTCGCTTTTTATCGTAGTTTATTTCTACTAAATTATTTTTAAAAAAAGGATACCCTATAATTCCGTTTACAGGAATTCCGACATGGGATGACATATTAAAATTCTGGTCTAAAATAACATACAACAAATGGCTCCGAGATTTCATTCCTTGAACTTCAATCAAGTTTCCTTCAGATTTCAACCCTTCAACTGCCTCTTCGCTTCCAAGGCCACGCAGGCTGATTTTTTCTATGTTTTTAAGACTCACTTCTTCTTTATCCTCTAAACTGAACAAAATAGTCTGCTGTACTCCTGAATCTAATAAAAATGTAAGCTCAACTCCATTAATATTTAAGGGAATGAAAACCAAATTATTAATAAATTGAAAAGGGATACTCACTTTATTAACGCCGTTTTTAAATTGAAATCCATCTTGTGCAAAAATGGAGAAGCTATACATGAGTAAAAGAAAAAACATAGCGGTTTTATTCATAGCAGATTATTTACATAAATTTACTCAAAATATCAAAGAACAATACACATTTAACAATAAATAGGGACGTAAGCCGTGTTAAATACGAAAAAAAAATCGCAAATTTGCATCTCAACAATAATACTATCATGCCAAAAATTTCGAACAAGGGCCAAAAAATGCCTGAATCTCCAATACGTAAATTAGTTCCATACTCTGAAATAGCTAAGAAAAAAGGAAATAAAGTGTACCATCTGAACATTGGTCAACCAGATATAAAAACACCCGAAGTGGCTATGAATGCTGTAAAAAATTTCAATATTGAAGTATTAGAGTACAGCCATTCAGCTGGTTTTGAAAGTTACAGAACAAAGTTATCTCAATTCTATAAAAGTCAAGGTCTACCTATAGATGTTGAAGATATTATCATAAGCACTGGTGGATCTGAAGCATTGCTTTTCGCCATGGGAAGCACAATGGATCATGGGGATGAGATCATTATTCCTGAACCTTTTTATGCTAATTATAATGGTTTTTCCACTGCATCTGGAGTTACGGTTGTTCCTGTTATCTCATCTATTGACACTGGGTTTGCATTACCACCAATAGCTAATTTCGAGAAATTAATCACTCCAAAAACCAAGGCAATCCTTATTTGTAACCCAGGAAACCCTACGGGTTACCTGTATTCAAAAGAGGAGATAATGCAACTGGCTGATTTAGTGAAGAAACATGATTTATTCTTAATCGCAGATGAAGTATACAGAGAGTTCACCTACGATGGCGACATCCATTATTCAGTGATGAATATCCCTGGACTAGAAGAAAATGCAATCATGATTGACTCCGTATCAAAAAGATACAGTATGTGCGGCGCAAGAATTGGCTGTATTGTTTCAAAAAATAAAGAGCTAATGGCAACGGCTATGAAGTTTGCCCAAGCTCGATTGAGTCCTCCAACATTTGCCCAAATAGCTAGTGAAGCAGCTCTCGATACTCCTCAAAGTTACTTTGATGACGTAATATCAGAATATCGAGAACGAAGAGACACTCTGATAACTGAATTAAACAAGATTGACGGTGTAAAGGTAGCCACTCCAAAAGGAGCTTTTTACTGCATAGCAGAACTGCCAATAGAAAACGCAGATGATTTTGCACGATGGCTACTAGAAAGCTACGATCTTGACGGAGAAACAGTAATGGTAGCACCCGCAGCTGGTTTTTATTCTACTCCCGGCGTAGGGATGAACCAAGTTCGAATAGCTTACGTCTTAAAGAAAGAAGACTTAGTTAACTCGGTGCATATTCTTAAAGCAGCAATTACAACTTATAACTCTAAATAATTTAGCCAGTAAAAAAGAACAAATATCAAATGTCAATAAATGCAGACCCAACTGACAGTTTTTTATTAAACACAATAATAGAAAAGGCGATAACCAATAATGTTATTGCCTTTTTTAATTAAATCAAAACGGTTTCCTTTGAAGGTCCAATAAAAAAAGGTCTTGATTAAATATTAAAAGCTATCGAAAGTATTTAGTTTTTATTAATTATCTTTACCGACTAAAAATACACACACATATAATAGTAGCTTTTAATGAAACAAGATGAAGAAATTCATGACGAAATAGGAGAAAATCATATTAGTTCATGCGCAACAAACCCTGTAAGAGATGATGCTTTTGCAATTAGTGACGACGAAAAAATTGAAAAAATAAAAAAAGATGTTGAAAGCATCCTATTGACATTAGGAATGGATTTGACAGATGACAGCTTAAAAGGTACACCGAATCGGGTTGCCAAAATGTTTGTGAAAGAAATTTTTGGAGGGTTAAATCCCGCTAAAAAACCAAAAGCTTCTACATTTGATAATAATTATAAGTACGGTGAAATGTTAGTTGAAAAAAACATCATCGTCTACTCTACTTGCGAACACCATTTATTACCTATTATAGGTCGAGCGCACGTTGGCTATATTTCTAACGGTAGAGTAATTGGACTTTCAAAAATGAATCGTATTGTACAATACTACGCTAAAAGACCGCAGGTCCAAGAGCGACTGACAATGCAAATTGTTCAAGAATTACAAAGAGCATTAGGAACTGACGATGTTGCCTGTGTAATTGATGCTAAGCACCTTTGTGTAAATTCAAGAGGGATTAGTGATATCGAAAGCAGTACCGTAACCTCAGAATTTGGCGGGAAATTTAAAGATCCTCAAGCCCGTAGAGAGTTTATAGATTACATCAAATTAGAAACAAAATTCTAGAAAGCTTATTTTGTTAAAAAACAATCTCATAGCCCTGATTGCGGTGAAAATCCTTTTTGTTTTTCTATTTAAAAACAAAAAGATTGAAGCGCAAAGCAGGAACTAGTTCCTAAAAAAAATTAAATGCCTTTATATAATACTCAGACTCTAAAAATATACAACTCTCTTTCAGGAGAAAAAGAAACATTCAAACCTATACTTGAAGGCAATATTGGTATGTATGTTTGCGGACCTACAGTTTACAGCAATGTACACCTTGGAAATGTTAGAACATTTATGTCTTTTGATGTTATTTTTAGATATCTACTGCACCTAGAATATAAAGTGCGTTATGTAAGGAACATAACTGATGTGGGACATATTGTGGACGATGCAGATGACGGTGAGGACAAAATTGCTAAAAAAGCACGATTAGAACAGCTTGAACCAATGGAAGTTGTACAAAGATACACGGTTGATTTTCACGAAATACTGAAATCTTTTAATTTTTTACCTCCAAGTATTGAGCCTACGGCTACAGGACATATTATTGAGCAAATTGAAATAATAAAAAAAATAATTGACAGTGGCATAGGTTATGAAGCCAATGGCTCGATTTACTTTGATGTAGTTAAATTTAACAAAACGAATCATTATGGCAGGTTAAGCGGTCGAAATATAGAAGATATGCTGGCCAATACCCGTGATCTTGATGGGCAATCTGACAAAAGAAACCCACAAGATTTTGCTCTTTGGAAAAAAGCAGAGCCCCAACATATTATGCGTTGGCCTTCTCCTTGGAGCGAAGGTTTTCCTGGGTGGCATTTAGAATGTACGGCGATGAGCACAAAATACTTAGGCAATCATTTTGACATTCACGGAGGCGGAATGGATTTAAAATTCCCACATCACGAATGTGAAATTGCACAGAACGAAGCCTGCACCGGACAAACGCCTGTCAATTATTGGATGCATGCAAACATGCTGACATTAAACGGTAAAAAAATGGCGAAATCAACTGGAAACAGCATTTTACCAAGAGAAATCTTAACCGGCAAAAACACGATATTAAGCAAAGCATTCCCGGCTTCAGTAGCCCGGTTTTTCATGCTTCAAGCGCATTACAGAAGTATTCTTGATTTTTCAGACGATGCAATCGTTGCTGCCGAAAAAGGCTATAAAAGGTTAATGGAAGCAATCGATGTCATTAAACAATTATCTGTAGCTTCCAAAAGTACGCTTGACATAGCTAGCTGGAAACAGTCTTGCTACGACGCCATGAATGATGACTTTAACTCTCCAATTTTAATAGCACAGTTATTTGAGGGCGTGCGCTATATAAACCTAATAAATGATGGAAAGGAATCTTTAACTGCGGCTGATTTAGAAAACTTTTCTCTCGCAATGAATGCCTTTGTTTTTGATGTGTTAGGACTAGAAGGTGAAAAGGCAACAAACAACTCCAATGACAAGTTAGAAGGCGTTGTAAATATGCTTATTGGTATGAGGAATCAAGCAAGAGCAGACAAGAATTTTGCTTTATCTGACCAAATTAGAGACCAATTAATAGCTTTTGGAATACAATTGAAAGACGGCAAAGATGGTACTACTTTTAGCGTTTAAACGCTCTGCTTCCAAGTTTTCGTTGACTATGCATAAAACATTTAAATAGTAAATAGTAATATTTAAAACAGGAACACTGAAATAATGTTATCAAAAATAATCATATTCCCATTTATATTGTTGGTTCGATTCTACCAGCTTGCCATATCTCCTTTGATGCTGGGTGCTTGTAGATTTGAACCTACTTGCTCTAGATATATGATCGATTCCCTAAAAACACATGGTTTGTTTCACGGTGGCTTTCTTGGGCTAAAAAGGATAATAAGCTGCAATCCTTGGGGAAAAGCAGGTTATGATCCAGTACCCAAAAAGAACTGCAATCATTGATCCCACAAAAACAATTGTAGTTGTTTTTTACTCTTAATTACTCTACGAAATAAGGCATAACTTCAATTTACTACTGAAACTCACAACAAAAAATGTATTTTTACATCAAATAACAAATAATGACACACGCTTTAAATATAGTTTGGAACCCCTCAGAAGGAATTGATTTAGGCTTTTTTATAATTCGCTTTTACAGCCTTATGTTTGTAGTTGCTTTTGGATTGGGTTGGTATATAATGAAAAACATATATGAACGCGAAAACGAATCTATCGAAAAATTAGACTCTTTATTCATCTGGACAGTACTTGCTACATTGCTTGGTGCCCGTTTGGGACATGTTCTTTTTTATGACTGGGAATATTTCCGTAATCACTTGTTGGAAATATTTTTACCTATTAGAGAAAACATCAATGGTACTTTATTTGGATTTATATCAGGTTGGGAATTTACTGGCTTTCAAGGACTAGCAAGTCATGGAGCAGCCATCTCCATAATAATAGCGATGTATTATTATAGCAACAAAATACTAAAAAGACCATTACTATGGATTTTAGATCGCGTGGTTATAGCCGTTGCAAGTGGAGCTATCTTCGTACGATTAGGTAATTTTTTTAATTCTGAAATAGTAGGAAAAGAAACCAGCTCGATTTTCGGAATAAAATTCGTTCGCGATTATTTTAGCCCAAATGATGCTGTAAACGCCACTCAAATACCGAACCCAAAAGAGGCTTATCAAGCTATTGCAAACAACCCTCAGTTTTCAAACTTATTAGCACAAGTACCAGCGCGACATCCAGCTCAATTGTATGAAGCGTTTTGTTATATTTTTGTCTTCGCTATTTTATTTTTCTTGTATTGGAAAACAGAAGCAAGACAAAAATCAGGCTTACTGTTTGGACTTTTTCTGGTATTATTATTCTCGGTACGTATTGTTGTAGAATCAGTTAAAGAAAGTCAAGGTGGGTTTGAAAGCGCACTTGGTCTTCTATCTACTGGACAGTGGTTAAGTATTCCATTTATATTAATTGGTCTTTATTTTATTTTTACTGCCGAAAAACCAGTCAAAATATAAATCCAAAACTTACTATAACACAAAAAAGCTCTCGCGTTTGCGGGAGCTTTTTGTTTATCTCTTTAATGAAAAGTGTGATCTAAATTTTTTGATTATTCCATCTTCAGGGTAATCAACCACAAACCAATAATCAGTTGCGGGTAAAGCTTGTCCATTATAAGTTCCATTCCACCCAGTTCCATTTGGAGAAATTTCCGTTAAAAGCTTACCATAACGATCAAATATTTGAATTTTAGAACCTGACTTATCAGCTAGAGTAAAGATATTCCAAAGATCATTGTATGTATCATCATTTGGAGTAAAGAATCTTGGGTAGTCAATTACCAATACATTCTCATTTCTTAATTCACTACAACCATCTACGCTTCTTACTGTTATAGAATGCAAGTCTAAAGAAACCATTTCAAAAACAGGATCTACTTGGAACGGCCCATCATCGAGTTGATAAATATAATCGGCTTCGACTGGATCTATAACGCTGACAATTTGATTATCCGAAAATGCTTTGGTAACGGTCCAATCCAAACTCAAAATTGTGTTCGAAGGAATAACTGTAACATTTATAGTTTTAGTAGCCGGCGAACATACTTGCCCTGAATCTGGGGTAAAATCATAAGAAGCACTATTCGTATTATCAATAATTGGCGGCATCCAAGTTCCAGTAACACCATTAGGTGAAGAGCTATTCAAACTAGGCGCGAGTTCACCAGAGCAGATTGAAAAATCGATGAAATTCGGCTCAGCAGGTCCGACTGTCATGGTTAAGGCTTTAGTAAATGCACAAGGAAATAATGCAGGATCCGGAGTGAAAATATAATTTGTTGTACCCGCTGTTACCGTGTTTACTTTTGCTGGAGACCAAGTTCCTGTAATTGCAGGACTATCATCAGAACTGGTTGGTAAGTTTGTTGTGGCTTCATCAATACAATATGATGTTCGAATGGAAGCAAAATCTGGTGTTATCTTAGGAGTTACGCAGTCAACGAAACAAGTTAATTCGGACCGATCACAAGGATATGTTGTATGCCATGCCGTCAAGGTAACTGATTGACCAGGTAATAAGTTGAAAACTTGCAAATTAGTCGGTCCAGTAGTGCCAGTTACTTCAGGACCGCCGTCAACAACATAATAATAGGTATATTGATTAGGCAAACCAATAGTATTTGTCCAATCAAAAAATACAGAACTATTTTTATCTGCTGCAGCAATCTGAGAAGGATCACATCTCAAATTAAGGATAGCACCTCCATTATCAGCTACCACATTCACGACTATTTCAGCTCTAGGACTTTCACCTGTGCTGTCAGATTGACCTACGTAGTACTTAGTTTGTCCAACTGCAGCTGACGAAGGAGTAGGTGCGGCTGCGCTTCCAGTACCACCAGTCGCAGCAGTGCCATACCAAATTAAAGAAGCCCCTGACCAGGCAGTAGCATTTAGCGGGTCTGCAGAACTATTTTGACACAAATAAATTGGAGAACTAACAATAGGAGCCCGAGGTGCAACAACTTCACTCCTTTTAGTAAGATTCTTCCTGCTACTCGCTTTTAGATAAGTTGTATCGATCTTCACTGGAGAAATAGTACTCGCTAGATTTAAACTACCTCGATAAGTGTGTGAGAACATTGCAATATGGCACAAAAGGGCTATTGAAGACATATAAGCTAATGATCTGATACTCTTTTTCATTATTGGTAAGTTTAAGTTTAATCAAGAATAGAACGCTAATTAACGCAATCTTAAGTAAATATATAAAATCAGACAGTTTAATAAAACTAAAAAACAACTTATTCTATTACATTTTAGTGAAAAATTATTAAAAACCGCAATATTATTAACAAATCTATTCCTTCATATTCAGCAATTTAATTAATCTCCGTCTTAATATTATTGACAGCAAAATCTTCGTCATCTTATGATTACGGTTTAACCAAAATACTCCATTACAACAGATTTCTAAAATTGACCAATTGAAACCATAATTGTCCGTCTACATTAACTCAATAACTGAATAATTAAAATTGTGACTGAACTTAAATATCGATTAAATTTTTTTACTATACCCGCAAGGCCAGCAGTATCGCGAAACCAAAAACCTTAAAAATCGCACGTCTACGTATTAATAAAGACATAGCGACTACTTTCAATACAAAACAACTTAATCTTTCTAATAAAGCGAAAGGGATTAATAAAATACTTATCACGTTAACAAACACTAGAATAAAAAATTATGAAAGATAACCCAATACAATAATACCGTTAATTGTAAAAACAGAAAATTGTCGCAAATACACCTTTTAAAATTAATCCGGTTAAAATTGATTAACATAAAGTTAAAACAAAAAAAGACCCAACTACCGTTGGGTCTTTTTTTTAAACGTAAACTAAAAACTAGCTTTCTTGATGTTGTTTTTCGATCAACTTTTTATCTTCCCTAGAAATTGTATCTACCAATACT
>CALJVL010000050.1 GCA_937773775.1 uncultured Flavobacterium sp. | reverse complement strand
ATGCTAATAATGATGTATTAGAGTCTTTAAAAAAGAGAAATGAACTATAGTAATTTAAGGTAAAATAATTGGAAGAAGAAAATAATCGCTTTTTAGACAATATTAATTTCATCAAAGAAAATAATTTATATGAGTAGGTATTTATTGGTTTTTAGTTTCGTTTAGTCTTACAAGCTGCGAAGTAGTTACTGATATGAATAAACGGATATATGAATTAAAAGCGAGTTTTAAAAAGTCACCCCAACATCATATTTCAAGAATTTTATAATGTTTTTTTTTTTTTTTTGAAATTTAAACACAGTCTGGGTTTCGGTTATTTTTTTTGTTAGTTGATTTTACTTCCATTTTGGCATTAGAGAATTTTATGGTTGGATTTTGGTCAAAACTTGCTTCTGAAATAGTTTTTAGATATAAAAATGCTATTAGCCTGCATAGCTTCGCTTTTATCTCCGCATCATTCCTATATTTGGAAATACTCGTAGATTTATAATAGCAAAGGTGATCTATTTAAGCATACTAACCACTTGTCCCTCCGCACCTAATTCATAGGTATTCAAGCTTACTTTTTTCACTTGAAGTTTTAGACTCTCTCCATCTTAATACTCTTTCGAGGATGCGTTTACCTGTTGATAAGCTAATCAGAGCAGGTCTTTTGTGATGGCGTGCTTTCTACTTTTATTATTTTGAATTTATTACTTCTATTATTCTGACTTTTTTCGTTTGCCTTGTTGCAAAATCGTTTAATGGTACGCAGTTGAAAACCATTTATGAAAGTAATTAAAGACAAAAAACCCCAATCATCTGCGGTGTGGTTTTCAGAGTCTTGGGATTTTTTGAGTTTCATTGTCAAGAATGGAAATAATCAAAACAAATGGAAATCATGCAATCAAACAAGATAACCACACCGTTTGATAAGGCAAATCTATAAAATAAAATCGAATTTAGTATACTAAAAATATAAATAAGTAATAAAAAATAATTGTACTGTACAGTTATTGACAGTATAAAAAAAACACCTATATCAGATAAATCGCAGATAGAAATGTTGCTTTAAGTGCTTATTTTATTAGTGTTGCGAACAGTTCGAAAATTGCAAATCGCAGACCGAATCGCAGACCAAAAGTTAGTGTTTCTGTATAGCTACTGTACAAATAATATTTACTTATCGTTAAGTTTTTTGGACTATTTCGTAAAGATTTTTGATGTCCTGCTTTATTTGTTCTAAGTCTTGCTTTTTTACTACTAGATACTCAGTATCGCTACTGGGTTTCTTTTCAATTAGTGGTTCTCCAACACCTTTGATAAGGAATTTTTTGTTCACTTCTGGGTAGGCAGTGCATAGTTTGTCGATCAGATTCATACTTAGTTGATTCTTCCCGCTAATAACGTGATATATTGCGCTGGCCGATAGTTTGAGTTCCTGTGTTAGTCTGTATGATGATAGTCCTAGTTCCTCTAAAACCATCTGTATTTTTTGAGCATCTGTGATGATTGTTTCCATAGTTATTTAGATTTATCGTTATCGTCCCAATATTTTTTTAGTTCTTCGGCCTTTTCTCTGCTAGATTTTTTAATATAGTGCAGCATCATCTGTTCGGTTGCCCACCCTCCGACCTGCTTGTATTACGTGGTTTGACACTTTACCAAATAAATTAGTTGCAAAGGATCGTCTGCAAATGTGAGAAGATACAAGTTCGTGTTTTTTGTAATAATCTAATTTGTTGCGTTTGGTAGCAGTATCGAATACGTTTCCTTTTGTAATTTCATTAATTTTTGCTTTTTCACAAATCTTTTTTATCTGCTTATTGAAAGTAACATCATGAACGGTTATTGGCAGTTGTCCGTTTCTTTTCTTTAATATTTCAACGATAAACTTATGCATTGGAATGGCCACCGTAGAACCCGTTTTTTTTGTCTTGATTTCGATAAAACCATCAATAATATTAGCTTGGTTCAGATTGTTATTAAAGTCGCTTACACGAAGTCCTGTGCATAAACCGATAATGAAATTATCCCTAATGTTATCGAGTAAAATATCTTTAGAATAATCTAGGTTAAAAATGCTCTCGATTTCTTTTTCAGTAAGGTATATTTCTTTTACAGTTTCAGCATCTTTACTAATCTTAATAGGCTCTTTGTAGTTTTTATTTACTTCCAAATTCATATTTTCCGCTTTGGAAAGAAAGAATTTAAAACGAGTTGCGTGTCTTTTTACTGTATCTGGAGAGTAGTCTTTTGATAATAAATAGTTAATGAAATTCTCAATATTTTTATTAGATACTTCTTTGATTTTGATCTTAGTCAAATTGTTCTCTTTAAGGTAGTTTGTTAAATGTCTATCAACAAAAACTTTGTATTGTTTGATTGCAGTTTCATTTGTCTTTGAAGATTCATTTTTAAGCCAATAGGTGCAAAAGTCCAAAAGATATATTTTCCAAAATTCTATTTTACCAGCAACAAGCGGATTTCTTCCAAAACATTCGTTTATTGCCTTTTCTAACCAATGTATATCGATAAGCTCTCCATTCATATTATCAAAAATAAATTTATTTGCAATTTTAGCTTTGAGATTATACAATTTTGCATTAATTTGATCCCTGTTATCAAAGTTATACGCGTTCTTAATCTTTTCGTTTTTCGGATCCCAAAATTGTTTAGGAATGGATATATCTAATTTTTTAGATATATCGATTTGTCTTCCAGACATCAATCTGCAATACAAATTATTACTTTTCATTATTATCTTTATATTCATTTTCCCCGCTATTTTCCCAACAAATATAGTTATAAGTATAATTAAATACAACTAAATAATATTAAAATATAATAAATACGTTCAAAAAAAGGCTTTATTAGTAATAAATAGTAATAATTAAGGGGTCCAGTCAATGTCACAAAACCCCAGCAGATGTTGGGGTTTTTTTATGATTTCTACCGAAAATGCAAAGCTATAATATCATCATGTAGATAATATTTGATTTACTTTTGTTTTATGGACTCTTTTACTCAAATAGCCTTAGGAAGTGCAGTTGCTGAAATATGTGCTGGAAAAAAACTTAAAAACAAAACAATTTTATACGGTTCTATTTTAGGTACAATTCCCGATTTAGACGTTGTCGTTGGTCTATTTTTAGATCCCGTAAGTGCAGTCCTAATTCACCGGGGTATTAGTCATTCGCTCTTTCTATTTTTTATTCTTATCTCCTCTTTTAGGTTGGATTATTTCAAAAATAGAAAAAACAGGATTAACTTCCTTCACGCATCCAATATGGTTTTCTGGTGCTTGTTTACCCATGTATTATTAGATATGTTTACGTCTTGGGGAACACAAATTTTATGGCCTTTAGACTATAGATTTGTACTAAAAACAATCTTTGTAGTAGATCCGCTCTACACTATTCCGCTTATCATTGCTTTGATTATGGTTTGGAAAACAAAAGATGCTATAGTTCGCAAAAAACACATAACCAAAGGCCTATTCATTAGTAGTTTTTATCTGCTTTTATCTTGTTCTATAAAACTATATGCTTTGCACCAATTTGAAAAAGCATTGGATAAACAGGGAATCCATTATTCTGAAATTATTGTAAAACCCACTGCTTTCAATATTATTTTATGGAATGCTAATATAGCGACCACAGCTAGTTATTTATTATCTGACTATTCATTATTAGACAACCAAGCTATAACTTTTACAAACCACAAAAAGAACAAAGCTTTAGAATCACAGTTAAATGGAAATTCAGATTTTGAAAAACTAAAAAAAGCAAGTGAAGGATGGTATATTATCTCTCAAAAAAACAAATCGTTATATTTCAATGATTTACGATTTGGACTGTTAAATGACAATCCAGAAAACCCTCAATTTGCTTTTAGCTATAAATTTATTGCAACTGAATCCGGATTAAAAGCAGTTGAAGTTCCAAAAAGCAAAAGAGACGGAAAGCGTCTGCTTTTAAAAATAGCCAAGCGATTAAAAGGAAACTAACAGGCATTCTAATTCTTTATTTACTCTCTCTCTGTTATAATAGTCTAGCTTAAATTTATTTATTTTTTAATATTAATCAATCTTCAGCATAGCTGTCACATCTATTCTAATATTTGGTGTACTGAAATTAGTGTCAAAAAAGTATAGCAGCTATTGTTGTTATTTTAGAGAGATTACTCAAATACCTCGACATATTCCTAGACCAAAATAAAAAATATCAGAACTCCATTAATTATGAGTTTTATAATTTCATAAAATGCAAAGTTAAACCCAATCCCTTAATAACTATTTAACAATAAATACTAACAAGAAAATTCAATCTTTAGTAGCTTTGTAATATGAAATTACAAAGCTTAGACCCACAGAATTACTTGGATCATGATAAATTTGTTTTTTGCCTAGAAGCTGTTACGGATGTTGAAATTGGCAGTAGTAGAGACGTTGTTGAGAACTTAGAGCAAATAGCAATTGATTATGGCATAAACAGTATTTACAAAACCTGCGATACCATTGAAGGTTTAGAGGAAAGTTTAAACGCTTTACGTTACGACGACCATAATTTTAAAGATTATGAAATAATCTATTTAGTCATGGAGGGGGAAGAAAACAACATTTGCCTGAATGACTATTACTATAGCCTAGATGAAATAGCCGAGCTTTTTGAAGGGAAATTAACTGGTAAAATTTTACATTTTGCAAACACCAAAGCACTAGAATTAAGCGAAGAAGAAGCGCAATATTTTATAGATGTTACAGGCGCGCGGGCCATTTCGGGTTACGGAACGGTATTCAATAGACTAACCAGCATGAATTTAGATAAAACTTTCTTTAGTTTATGTCAGGATGAAGATAACATCATTGCAATTGTAGAAGAGTTGCATCAAAAACAGTACGCTCTTTGTAAACTACTCGATTTTAGATTGTATTATTAAAAAGAGATTACAAGCCAGCAATGCTTATAGACTAAAGAGAAAGTGATATTCCTGACAGAAGTTTCCACACATATCAAATAAATCAATTAATGCTTTTCACTATATTTGAAACGGAACAAGTTTGAAAACTGTTGCGTTCTATTTTTTTTGATAACAACTATAATGTTACTTTTAGCATTAGTACGTACTGTCGTAAACTGAAAAGTATAAACTGCGATAAAACTTTAAAAATTGGTATAAATGAAACTTTTTGATTTTTTAAAACTTTCAGAAGAAGAACAATACATTGCAACCTGGAAAAAAGGCACTTATGTAGATCTGTATTTAAAAGATAATATTGCTATCGAACTGTATGCAATAAACACTTTTTATGTTGAAATTTACTATGAACGCAACACTACTGAACTCCTTTACAAAAAGATGTTCAAACAAGGTGAGTTATTGGACAAATATCTGGACCGAATCCATTTAAAAACAAATTCTAGTTTTTAATTAACCCTAAATAAAACTTAAAACAGCAGCCAATAGATAGTGCCCTTTACACAATTAAACAATAATTTAGCACTCGTAAAAATCTCTTTTTGCCTAAGCAATTCCAACCCATACAATGCCTGAATATAACCTTGACGTAGAATACAATGACATCACTTATGCTGAAGACCAAGTCAATTTCAAGGAATTTGAATCCTGCACTTTTAATCGCTGCGATTTCTCCCTTTGCAGTTTTGTCGCAGTAACCTTCATCGATTGCAGCTTTAACGATTGCAATTTCAATGCTTCAAAAATAAATCATGTTGCATTAAGAACTGTTTTTTTTAATAACTGCAAAATGACGGAAATCAATTTTTCCATGTGCGACAAACTTATTTTTGAAATCCATTTTAAAGAATGCAATTTGGATTTCTCCAAGTTTTACACCTTGAAGCTTAAAGGGACCACGTTTATGGATTGCAGTCTGCTAGCTGTGGATTTTATGAGTGCCGACCTGACCGAAGCCATTTTTGACAATTGTGATTTGTATCGCGCTGAATTTGAAAAAGCGATTGCCAACAAAGCCGATTTTAGAACCAGCTATAACTACAC
Organism: uncultured Flavobacterium sp.; assembly: GCA_937773775.1. Taxonomy (GTDB): domain Bacteria; phylum Bacteroidota; class Bacteroidia; order Flavobacteriales; family Flavobacteriaceae; genus Flavobacterium. The sequence continues at coordinate 20,607 of CALJVL010000050.1, read as the reverse complement.
GATTGACCCTGCAAGCACAAAACTCAAAAAAGCACAGTTTTCTATAGCTGGTTTAAAAGGCTTACTAGCAAAGCATGAAATTATCGTACAGTAGGTGTTGTTATGAAAGAATCCTTCCATCTTCCATTGTAATTATTCTATCTGTTTTATCGGCAAAATCAATGTCGTGGGTAACAATTAGTATCGTTTGGTTAAACTCTACCGCCAATCTTTTAAAGATATCAAACAACGATTGCCCTCGACTAATGGATTGTCCTGAAACGAATCTTATCTTTTGTAGAACACCCCTTACTGTAGAAAAAACGATGTACTGATCATCCGCTTTTATGATTCCTGAAGCATAAACGCTTTCCGTCACGGTGCCGAGCTTAGGTTTTATACCGTCCCGTGCTTTGGAACAAGATTGCGTCAAAAATATAATAGCTATTACAAAAATATTTCCAAATTTCATCTTGATAATTTTAAGAAAATAATGGTAATCAAACAATTAAATTTACCGCTTTTTTCTGTACAACAGACAGTTAACCAAATAATTTAATAAATTTAAAGTTGTTATACAGTGTTTTTTAGTGCGGAAGACGACATTTTTTTATTACAGGTTTAAGTAAGCATGTTCATGTATTGTTAAACTACAAGTGTTGTTCCATCACGATCCACTCACTAAAATAGCCGTGGATTATTTCAATATCCACTTCTTCAATGACTGCAAAACCCCATTTATGGTAAAAAGTAAAAGCCTTGTTGAGCCTGTTTAGTTTAACGAAAGTACTATTGAATGGTTTTCTCTAGCCAAGTTTGGTGCGTAATTTCTTGGTGTGTTTTATAATCACTGGAGCTAGCCTCGAAAATAGTTGTCATATTATATATTAAAAGGATAAAATAATTCATTTAAAAAATCAAATTTCACTATTCCTTCGGACCAATAAAGATGGTACATTCACAAACAGAATAACACATGAGAATTATATGTAGTTAAATAATATCTATTGGAAGTCAAAATAAGTTATACTGTTCAATTTACACCTTGTGAACAAAATCAAACTTTCTTAGATATAAAAATAGAAAACTCAGATCCAACATTAAGTTCTGAGAATACCTTTATGAAGCCATCATGATTGTCAACTATTCGCTTACAAATTGCTAAACCAAGTCCCGTTCCAGCATACTTTGAGCCCGTTTCAAGTCGCTGAAATAAAATAAATATTTTTTCAGCATACTCCTGTTTAAATCCAATTCCGTTATCTTTAACTACTATTTTATAATAGTCTTCGTCAGAAATTATCTCATTATTAAACACCTCGTTTTCTTCAATTTTTTTAGATGAAATTGATATTTCTGGAGCTAAACCTTCTTTACTGTACTTAAGAGAATTAGAGATTAAATTAATAAATAATTGTTCAATTTGAAAAGAAATTACCTTAACAGTGGGTAAAGACCCTATATTTATTTTAGCCCCTTTATCTTCAATATCGGGTGACAATTCGTCGATTACATGATCAATTAATTCTCTTAAATTTGTTTCTTCAAAAACTTTATCTCCTTTTATTGTTCTGGAATAGTTTAGCAAATCAATAAGTAAGGTTTGCATTTTGTTTGCAGAAGTTCTTATTTTAGAAAAATAAACTTTTCCTTGGGCCGAAATCGAATCCATTTCTTCAGATTCGATTCTTGAAACAAACATTTGAATTTTACGAAGTGGCTCCTGCAAGTCATGGCTTACGATATTATTAAAAGACTCCAACTCCTCATTAATGCTTATTAATTCTTTATTGTTTTCTTCTAATTCAACTGTCTTTTTGAATTGATCGGTCATGTCATAATTTAAACCTGTTTTTACCATTTCGCCTTTGCCATTCGTGGTAAAACTACCAACGGACATTACATATTTTAAATCACCATTTGGTAAAACGAAGCGATACATTAATGAAGTAGGAAAATAAGTACTTAATGAATGAAGATGCATTTGCTTTACATATTCAATGTCATCTGGATGTATGTATTTTAATATATTCTCTAAGCTAGGAACAAAAGATTGTGGTTCTAATCCCAAAAGACGAAAGAAATTATCAGAAAAAGTATACTTATTAGTCTGTAAATTAATTTTCCAATGGCCAAATCCTGCAATCTTCTCGGCTTCATTAAACGAATGATTTAAGAACTTTAATTCGTCATTCGTTTTCTTAAGCTCATTAATATCAACATTCATTTTGTTAAAAGACAAAAACAAAATCAATAATGATAGTATGACCAGTACAAAAGCACTTATTATAGAATCTTCCAACTCAAATTGATGATTGTCATTGTGGATTTTGACTTTGTCACCCTCCGCATTTATCGTTTTATAAACGAAGTTTTTCATCGACTCTGTAAACTCATTACTTTCGCGAAGTTTTTCCTTTAATGCAACGCTATTAGGTAAAGTACTTTTTGATAATAGAAGTGTTTCTCTAAAAAGTGCAAATCGATAATCGATAAGTTTTTTAAGTCTTTCGACATCCTTAACTCTAGCTGGATTATTCGCTACTAATTTATTAATCCGCTTAAAGTTAGATTCTATTTCCCCTCTTGTCATAAATCTATTTGCTAAATAAGATTCATCCTTCGTGATAATATAGCTTCTAAGATTTGTTTCATAGATACTAATAAGTGACAATACGTTTTCTAATTCCAGTTGTGTTTCTGTAGCATTATTTATTAAATCAACCGAGGAATCCAAGCTACGCATTTGAGTATAAAAAACAGATGCAATGTAACACACTACAATTATTGCAATCCCTAAAGCTATTTTGAAGACTTGAGAATTTTTGTGTAATTTTAGTAGCTTCATATCTTTACTCTTTTATATACTAAAGAAAAAAGTTTCTTTATTTAAACCAGATGAATGAAATTGCCAATTTACATTTAATACTTCTTTGACTACTTTTTTAAGATTATTGAAGTCATTTGGTTTCTTTATATAAATGTTTGCTCCTTCAACAAAGGTTTCTTCAATATCTTTTTCAGATGACGATGTAGAATATATAGCAATTGAAACATTCTTAAATCTTAAATCAGCTCTGATTTCTTTTAGACATTCAAATCCTGATTTACGAGGCATATTTAAATCTAAAAAAAGTAAATGTGGTATAATAACATCTGGGTTTGATAAATAATCCATTAGTTCTTTACCATCATTAAACAAAGTCAATTTATTATCCATTTTAAGGTCCATCATTGCATCACTGAAAAATGTGCGATCATCTTCATCATCATCAGCAATTAAAATACGCATTGTATCTTTATGTGAAATCATACTATTGAGTATTATTTTATGTTTTTAAATTAGATAAATTTCTTCTTTTATCTACTATTCTTTTAAAAGCGGACGGAGTCAAACCTGTAACTTTTTTAAACTGGCTTGATAAATAGGACACACTACTATAATTCAATTTATAAGATACCTCCGTTAATGTCAGTTGATCTTCAACAATTAGTTTTTTAGCCCTTTCAATTTTTTGAATAATTACAAAGTTTTCTATCGAAGAATAGGTGTGTTCTGAAAAAATATTGGTTAAATATCCATAACTGAAATTTAGTTTTTCTGATAGATAATGAGAAATAGTTACTGCTGGCAATTTATCATTCTCATAAATCATTTCTACAATAGAATCTTTAATTTTTTGAATAAGCTGACTTTTTTCATTATCAACAACATAAATAGAATATCTATTTAAAGAAATCTGAAGTTCAGTAAAACTCTCCTCCGATACACTATCACTAATTTCAATTTCTCCTAAGTCAAGAAGCTGGTGTTTTATATCTAATCGTTCGAGCTGCTCCTGTAAAATTACTCGACAAGCAACGATTCCATCATATTTTAAATAGAGCTTCATTTATGTTAGAGTTTATATTTGCTGAATATTCAGCATCTAAATATAATAATTCCCGAACAAAAACCGAGCGTTAAACAAAAAATAAAAATGCCTTGATAATTTAATTATTACAAACAATTGATTATAGATCCATTCAAAATTAATTAAAACACGAATCTATCCATGAATAGTCTCATTATTGCCGTAATTTGCAATAATGGAAGCCTCATATTCAATCCATTCTCTCCAGCGCTTTTCTACATCAATTCCGGTTCCATATTTTCTAGCATAGGTAATAAAAGTGGTGTAATGACCCGCTTCGCTTTCCATCAAATTCCTATAGAATAAGGACAGCTCTTCATCTTGAATGTTTTCTGAAAGTACTTTAAAACGTTCACAGCTTCTGGCTTCAATCATTGCAGAGAAAAGCAGTCTTTCCACTAAATTAGAAACTCTACTTCCGGTGCCGTTTTTCTTCATGTACAAATACAATTCGTTTACGTAATCGTCTTTGCGCTCGCGTCCTAACTTCAGCCCTCTTTTAATGATAATGTTATGTACCTGTTCAAAATGATCTATTTCTTCTTTGGCCAAAGCCAATAAATCCTTGACCAAATCCTGGTGTTCTGAATTATTAGTAATTATTGTAATTGCGTTAGTTGCTGCTTTTTGCTCACACCAAGCATGATCCGTCAGGATTTCCTCGATGTTCTTTTCAACAATATTTACCCATCTTGGATCGGTGGGTAATTTTAATCGTAACACTCCCATATTATTTGTTTAAAATTTTAAAAAAAGTTTAAAGTATAAAGTGTACCCACGAACTAAAAAAGTTTAAAGTTTCGCGATACCTTCCGGCACAGACAAAACCTTAAACTTTTAAACTTTAAACTTTTTAAACTGAAGTCATTTAGAAAACGAAGATCGCTCTTTCGCTCATCATTTCATTCACTTCATTAGCTACTTGCTCGATAATATCTTCGTTGGTGTGGTTCATTAAAACCTTATCAATCAAAGCTACAACAGCGTCCATGTCAGCTTCAACTAAACCACGAGTAGTAATAGCTGGCGTTCCAACGCGTATTCCAGAAGTTACAAATGGTGATTTATCATCAAATGGAACCATATTTTTATTCACCGTAATTTCAGCTTTAACCAATGCGTTTTCAGCATCTTTACCTGAAATTCCTTTGTTTCTTAAATCAATTAACATCATATGATTATCAGTTCCTCCAGAGATAAGATGATAGTCTCTTTTTACAAAAGCTTCCGCCATAGCATTTGCATTCTTTTGTAATTGCAAAGCGTAAGTAAAGAATTCATCTGTCAAAGCTTCACCAAAAGCGATTGCTTTTGCGGCGATGATATGCATTAATGGTCCTCCTTGGTTTCCAGGAAAAACAGCTAAATCAAGCAATGATGACATCATTCTAATGTCTCCTTTTGGAGTCGTTAATCCAAATGGGTTTTCAAAATCTTTCCCCATCATAATCAATCCTCCTCTAGGTCCACGCAATGTTTTGTGTGTTGTAGTAGTAACGATATGACAATGTGGTAGTGGGTCATTTAATAATCCTTTGGCAATTAAACCCGAAGGATGAGAAATATCAGCCAATAAAATCGCTCCTACACTATCTGCAATAACTCTGAAACGCTCAAAATCCATATCACGAGAATAAGCCGAAGCTCCTGCAATAATTAATTTTGGTTGCTCTCTAGTAGCAATTTCCTGAATTTTATCGTAATCTAGACGTCCAGTTTCTTTGTCAACACCATAAAACGACGGACTGTAAATACGACCTGAAAAATTTACTGGTGAGCCATGAGTCAAATGTCCTCCATGAGACAAATCAAAGCCAAGAATTTTATCTCCCGGTTTCAAACAAGCATGAAATACTGCAGTATTAGCCTGTGAACCTGAATGCGGCTGCACATTTGCATAAGCAGCTCCAAACAATTCCTTAGCTCTATCAATGGCAATTTGCTCTACAACATCTACTACTTCGCAACCACCATAATATCTCTTTCCGGGGTATCCCTCTGCATATTTATTAGTTAAAACGGAACCTGCAGCTTCTAACACTTCGTCACTGACAAAGTTCTCCGATGCAATAAGTTCTAATCCGTGTACTTGTCTTTCTTGTTCTTCCAGAATAAGGTCAAAAATTTGTTTGTCGCGTTGCATTTCTTCGATTTTAGTTAATTTGATGCAAAAATACGAAAAAACGTTTGTCAAATTGCTAGATAATGATATATTTGAATTATAATTTTTCAACAAAACAATTAACATATTATGCCAATAGCAGCCAACGATACAAGCAGAAAATCATGGTTAGAAGTACCAGAAAACAGCGACTTTCCCATTCAAAACATTCCTTTCGGTGTATTCTTAACAAAAGAAAATGTGGTAACTGTAGGAACTCGGATTGGCAACTCTGCCATTGATTTAGGGGCTTTACAGCAAATGAATTACTTTGCAGGTATTGAATTGACAGACGATATGTTCATGCAAGATACCCTTAATGACTTTATTTCTGACGGACAAAAAACATGGCGGTTAGTCAGAAACCGGATTGCAGAAATTTTTGATGAAACCAATTCAACATTAAGAGATAATATAAAACACCGTGACATTGTTATTTTCGAAATAGGCGATGTCGAAATGCAGTTACCTGTATTAATAGGTGATTACACTGATTTTTACTCCAGTAAAGAACATGCTACTAACGTAGGAAAGATGTTTAGAGACCCAGAAAACGCACTATTACCAAACTGGCTGCACATACCTGTAGGATATCACGGTAGAAGCTCTACCATCGTACCTTCAGGAATTCCCGTTCACAGACCCATAGGTCAAACATTACCTGCTGGTGAAACCACTCCTGTTTTTGCGTCCTTCACGTCTGATTGACTTCGAGCTAGAAACTGCTTTTATCACCACTGATGCTAATGTGATGGGTGAAATGATTCCCATCAATGAAGTAGAAGAATATATTTTTGGAATGGTTTTATTAAATGACTGGAGCGCTCGCGATATTCAAAAATGGGAATATGTGCCACTAGGACCGTTCTTGGCAAAAAACTTTGCTTCTTCTATCTCTCCATGGATTGTGACTATGGATGCTTTAGAACCATTCAGAGTTCAAAGTCCTAAACAAGATCCTAGCCCGTTGCCCTATTTAAAACAAAAAGGAAAACATTCCTTTGATATTAATTTGGAAGTTGCCATAAAGCCAGAGAACGTAGAACCTACGGTAATAAGTAAAACCAACTTTAAATACATGTATTGGACGATGAGCCAACAACTAACACATCATACTTCAAACGGTTGTCGTGTAAATTCAGGCGATATGATGGGTTCAGGCACAATTTCAGGACCAACACCTGATAGTTACGGTTCTATGTTAGAATTGACATGGGGAGGGAAAAACCCAATAGTACTGAACGATGGAACTGAACGTAAATTCATCAATGATAATGATACTGTTATTATCAAAGGTTTTTGCAAAAATGGACAAGTAAGAATCGGATTTGGAGATGTTTCTTCAAAACTATTGCCACCTTTTGTACGAAAGTAATTTTCGCCAAATTATAAATATAAAAAAGTCCCATACTTAACATATGGGACTTTTTTTATTTCAATTAGTGATCATTAAAAAATGCATCAATACTCCTTTTTACTTGTTTCCTTTCTCATAATCAGCAACAAACTGAGCCAATCCGATATCAGTCAATGGGTGTTTCAACAATCCGTAAATAACAGAAAGTGGTCCAGTCATTACATCAGCACCAATTTTAGCACAGTTTACAATATGCATCGTGTGACGAACAGAAGCAGCAAGAATTTGAGTTTCATAACCGTAGTTGTCGTAAATTAATCTAATTTCTTCGATCAAAGCCAATCCATCTGTCGAAACATCGTCTAAACGACCAATAAATGGAGAAACATAAGTTGCACCCGCTTTAGCAGCCAATAATGCTTGACCTGCAGAGAAAACTAATGTTACATTTGTTTTAATCCCTTTATCAGAGAAATATTTGGCAGCCATAACTCCTTCTTTAGTCATCGGCAATTTAACCACGATTTGATCGTGTAAGTCGGCTAATTCTTCACCTTCTTTAATCATTCCATCGTAATCCAAAGCATTCACTTCAGCACTTACATCCCCTTCAACCAGATTACAAATGTCAACATAATGCTTCAAAAATACTGTTCTTCCCAGTAATTCCTTCTTTAGCCATCAATGATGGATTTGTAGTAACTCCATCCAAAACGCCTAAAGCCTGCGCTTCCTTAATTTGAGCTAAATTGGCCGTATCAATAAAAAATTTCATAATATGTCTATTTAATTGTATGTTTTTTCTTGGGCGTGACCTTCGTAAAAAACTTCAGGTCGGACTTTTTGTTTCCATCTTCTCCTTTCTAAATGAAAAGAAAAAAGATTTTCACTTCAATCCCTCACGCTAATTCACTGCAAAATTACAACTTATAATGGTTCATTAGCATTTTTTCATACACTTTATCAGGAAGAATGCGCTTCAGCACAATCGAAAACTTCTGCATAAAAACTCCAACTTTGTAGTGTACCCTTGGTTCTTTGGCCTGGATAACACTATAAACCGCCTCGGCCATTTCATTCGGATTGCTGCCTCCATCCACATGCTCATCCATCGTTTTTAACGTATTCCCATAAGGAATTTCATAAGCAGAACCTACTAGAACCGGCGCATGATAGCGTCCCGCGGCGATATTAGTTGCAAAATCGCCAGGTGCCACATTTGTAATATGAACTCCAAATGATTTTACCTCCATACGTAAAGCTTCAGTAATTAGCTCTAGCGCTCCCTTTGAAGCAGAGTACACCCCGCGATAAGGTAATCCCATGTAGCCCGCGATTGAAGTTATATTGATAATCAAACCCGAATTTTGCGTTCGCATTTGAGGCAAAACCGCTTTCATCACTTCTATAGGACCGAAGAGATTAATCTCAAAATTATTCTTAATTTCCTCGCTTGGGATTTCTTCAAGAGGTCCAGTAATTCCAACCCCTGCATTATTAATCACAATATCTAAGCTTCCAGATATAGAAATGATTTTAGCGACAGCTGCTTGAATCGAAGCCGTGTCCCGCACATCTAGAGCCACTAACGGAAAAACAGAATCAAGTATCCTTTCTGGGTTCCTACTAGTTCCATACACAATAAAACCCTTATTATGTAAAAACTCCCCTATAGACTTCCCTATTCCAGAGGAGCCTCCAGTTATTAGAACAACTTTATTCATAATGTGTGATTGATTATATATGAAAGATCCAAAAATAAAAAAATCCTCCATCAGGAAGACTACTTTTGTAAAAAAAATAAAAAAAAATCTGAAACAAGTTCAGATTAAAAAAAATGGCAAGCGACCTACATCGCACCGCTCAACCACGTACCCTTGCTATGTTCCCATCCTGGGGGAGTCTGCAGGAGCTGGTCGTGTAGGACTTGCCGGTGCAAATATACAATCTTTTTATATTTTTGCAAGTGCTTTGTGCTGTTAAAATAACATTGTATATTGGTGTATCCAAAATTTAAACAATGAAAAAATATAACTTACTATCTATCATTTTATTAGGAATCACGGTTTCTAGTTGTGGAGGTAAAAAAAAGGGAGAAAACAGTATGTTTAATTTCGATAGTTCGCAATTTGCTGCTAAATACCAGCCGCAAGAAGCACTTAACCTAGCGATTTTGAATCCGAATTCCAAGAAAGTAGATAGCATTATATACTATGTAAATGATGAAAAGATAGCGTCTAAAAAAGACGCAAACAATATAACCTTTGAATTGAAAGAGCAAAAATTAGGCTACCAAAACCTAAAAGCTTTAGTCTACTATGAAGGAGAAAACTCAGTGGCAACTGCAAGAGTGGAGCTGGTTTCCAATGTAAAACCAAAATTGCTTAAATACACGATTGTAAACACATATCCACATGATACGGCATCTTTTACAGAAGGCTTAGAGTTTTACAAAGACACCTTGTACGAAAGTACCGGACAAAAGGGCTCCTCTTTTTTTAGAAAATACGATTACAAAACTGGTAAAATATACAAACAGGTTGACCTTGATTCAAAGTATTTTGGAGAAGGAATTACTTTTCTAAACGGCAAGATGTATCAATTGACCTGGCAGGAAAAAACAGGTTTTATCTATAATGCAAACACATTAAAACTGGAAAAGACATTTGCCTACGACAAAGATATCGAAGGTTGGGGAATGACTAATGACGGGAAATATATTTACCAGACGGATAAAACAGAGAAGATTTGGAAAATGAATCCTGAAACTCAAAAGATGATTGACTATATAAATGTCTATTCGAGAGATTCAAAAATAAAATCTATCAATGAATTGGAATGGATTGAAGGAAAAATCTATACCAATGTGTGGCAAAAAGACGCCATTGCAGTTGTAAACCCATCAAATGGCGCCGTTGAAGGGATCTTGGATTTGTCTGGCTTAAGAAAGTTGATTAATGCTACTCCTGATGACGTATTAAACGGTATCGCATATAACCCAAAGACTAAAACCATTTTTGTAACTGGTAAAAACTGGGACAAACTCTTTGAAATTAAAGTTTCTGAATAAATTTAAATGACAACTCTAATTACCAATATCAAGGAATTGCTGCAAGTGCGAGAAGCTGGAATTGCAAAAATTTCTGGTGCTGAAATGGCTGTCCTTCCCACTATTAAAAATGCCTACTTACTGATCGAAAACGATTTGATTACCGATTTTGGTTCCATGGAAAATATATCTGGACTAAAAGCGGATAATGTTATTGATGCAACTGGAAAAATGATTTTACCAGCCTGGTGTGACAGCCATACTCATATTGTATATGCTGGGAACCGAGAACAAGAATTTGTGGATCGTATTAATGGAATGACCTATGAAGAAATAGCCAATCGTGGCGGCGGTATATTAAATTCGGCTAAAAAACTGAATGAAACATCAGAAGAAGAAATCTACCAGCAATCAAAAGAACGATTAGAGGAGGTGATGCGTTTGGGAACTGGAGCAGTAGAAATTAAGTCTGGATATGGACTTAGCTTAGAGGGGGAAGTAAAAATACTTCGTGTTATAAAACGGCTATCTAAGCATTATCCCATAACCATAAAAGCTACTTTTCTTGGAGCCCACGCCATTCCATTGCAATACAAAGAAAACAGAAAAGCCTACATTGATTTGATAATAAATGAGATGCTTGCTAAAATAGCAAAGAACCAACTCGCAGAGTATATAGATGTTTTTTGCGAAACTGGCTATTTCACTGTTGCAGAAACGGAACAAATTATGGAAGCAGGAATACGTTTTGGCTTAAAGCCAAAAATTCATGTGAATCAATTCAATTCAATTGGAGGAGTTCAAGCAGCCATAAAATATAATGCTCTTTCTGTAGATCATCTTGAAGTTATGAAACCAGAAGATATCATGGCTTTAAAAAACACAGAAACTATGCCGGTGGCGCTTCCATCCTGCTCGTACTTTCTAAGTATCCCTTACACACCAGCTCGCAAAATGATTTCCGCAGGTCTTCCAATTGCCTTGGCAACAGATTACAACCCCGGATCAACCCCGTCGGGAAACATGAATTTTGTTGTTGCTACTGCCTGTATAAAAATGAAAATGACTCCAGAGGAAGCGATAAATGCCGCTACCATAAACGGTGCTTATGCAATGGGAGTCTCAGATACTCATGGAAGTATCACAATCGGGAAAAAAGCAAACTTAATAATTACAAAACCAATTGACTCTTACTATCAATTACCCTACGCATTTGGAAGTAACTTAATTGATGCCGTAATGCTGGAAGGAAAACATCTTACATAAAAAAAAGAGGAGCTATTAGGCTCCTCTTTTTTTTATATAATAACTACTGGTGTTATCTTAAAACAAAACTTGTTTTAGAAACTAGTTCACCTTTATTATAAATATTAATATAATAAGTCCCTTCAGCAAAATCATCTCCTTTTAAATCTTGTGAAACATTAACCGTTTTGTTTTCATAAGCCACTTTAGTAGCAAAACTATAAGTTAAAGTATTCTCTCCAAAAGTTTCTGTTTTTTTATCGCCTAAAACATTGTTTTTACCGTCAATCACCTGAACTTGGTATGTTTTATCACCTGATTGAGCAATTTGATTCTCAGCTATTGTAAAACTAACTCTAAGAACGTCAGCTCTTCTTGCTTTCTCAGTTTCTATTTCTTTTCCAGAATTTCTCACTTTTAAAGCAGTTCCTGCTGTGTTCAATACAGTCAATTTCGAACCCTTTTTAACCACTTTTGCCAATTCCTCGTTTTGTCCTGCTAATGCTTCAACATTTTTCTTAGTTTCACCTAATACAACTACAGTACTATCACGTTGAGTAGTTAAGGTAATATTTTTCTCTTTCAAAACTTCATTCTCTGCCATTAAAGCTTTCATATTACTTTGAAGAGCAATAAATTGAGTTCTGTATTTAGCAACATTTCCATTAGATTGTTTTAGATCTGCGATTAAATTCACAACCTTGTCTCTTTCTTGAATCAATTCATCAGACATAGATGTATTCTCAGCAATTGCTGCATCATAAGTTGTTTTTAAATTTTCCAAGTCCATCATAACTGATTCTTTTTCAGTCATTGTCGTTTTCAATTCAGTTTGAACAGTAGTCACATCAGATGTGATTTTAAAAATGTAGACTAAACTCCCAACTAGCAAAACTGCTAATACTGCAATTATTGCTTTTAGACTCGAACTACTTTTTTGATTTTCCATTTTAATTATTTTTTTTTTCCAAATTTAATAAAATAAATTAAAGATGAAACAATTGTTAACACAATTATAGTATTTTTGGAAAAATTATGTTTTTTATGGAAAAGCTATTGCCTTTTACAATGAATGATCTCGCTAAAATTACTAACCACAGAAGTGGGGAAATTAAATTTGGGGAAAAGATGATTACTGTTCCTAAAGGTTCTGATGTAATCTCATTTTTAAAAACTTGCGAAGCAAAGTATGTTCTGTTAGGAATTCCTGAAGACATAGGTATAAGAGCCAATTATGGCAGGCCAGGTGCAGCATCCGCTTGGGATAGCGCCATAAAAAATATTGCCAACATACAACACAATCGTTTTTGCAAAGGAAGTCAGCTGATTGTTTTGGGACAAGTCAATGTTTGTGAAGAGATGAAGGAAGTAGAACATTTAGACTTCAATGATGTGGATGATCGTTCCAAATTAAGTCAGTTAGTAGAGCGAATCGACAAAGATGTTTCTCACATAATTTTTAATATTATAAAAGCGGGCAAAATTCCTATAATTATTGGTGGCGGACACAATAATTCGTATGGGAACATAAAAGGTGCTGCTCTTGCTAAGGGTAAACCGGTAAATGCAATAAACTTTGACGCACATTCTGATTTTAGAATCTTAGAAGGACGACATAGCGGAAATGGTTTTTCCTATGCTTATGAAGAGGGCTTTTTGAAAAAGTATTTTGTTTTTGGTTTGCATGAGAATCACACTTCCAAAAGTGTACTAGACATCATTAAAAAAACTGAAGATCGCGTACGCTATAATACGTATGATAGCATAAAGATTAGAAAAGAAAAGGATTTTTATCTGGAAATGAATACCGCATTAGCATTTGTAGAAACAGATGGCTTCGGAATCGAAATTGATTTGGATGCACTTCCCAATATAGCAAGTAGCGCAATGACCCTGAGTGGTTTTTCTGTGGAAGAATTAAGGCAGTTTATTTCGTTTTTTGCCAAAAATAAAAACGCCACTTACATACATATATGTGAGGGGGCTCCTGATTTAGACGAAGGAAAAAACAATCACCTGATAGGTAAATTGATAGGTTATTTAGTCACTGACTTTATTAAATCAAACAATACCATTGGCTAATCAAAATCTGCAATATCATATAGCACACCTAAGTATAACTACAATAGGATATACATAAGAAACCGACAGCAAAAATAATAATCCTATATTTGCAAAAACTATCCATGTACTTAATACAGGATATTTAATTTCAAAAATATGTTATTCGAAGATTTATCACTTTCAAAAAGTATACAAAGAGCCGTATATGAACAAGGCTACACTAACCCCACTCCAATCCAAGAACAATCAATCCCACTAGTTTTAGCGGGAAAGGATTTAATAGGATGTGCACAAACAGGAACTGGAAAAACGGCAGCGTTTGCCATTCCCATTATACACCAGTTGCACCGAATTGTAGGATCGTCAAAAAAAGCCAAACAAATTCGCGCTCTAGTTGTAACTCCTACTCGAGAATTAGCGGTTCAAATAGGTCAAAGTTTTGACACTTACGGCAAGTACACCAATTTAACGCAACTTACTATTTTTGGTGGTGTTTCTCAGAACCCGCAAGTAGACGCACTAAAAAATGGTGTTGATATTTTAGTTGCAACCCCAGGAAGGTTGTTAGACCTGCATAAGCAAGGATTTATTGACCTTGACCACTTGCATGCACTAGTCCTTGATGAGGCTGACCAAATGCTGGATATGGGATTTGTGAACGATGTCAAAAAAATAGTAAAACTTACCCCTAAAAACAGACAGACACTATTTTTCTCGGCAACTATGCCAATCGCTATAAGGGAATTAGCTGAAATGTTTCTAACTAATCCCGACACTGTAACCGTATCACCGGTTTCATCCACAGCAGAGAATGTTGAGCAACATGTTTACTTTGTTGAAAAAACAGAGAAAAGAAACTTGCTGTATCACTTGATCAAGAATCAGGATTTGTCAGATGTACTAGTTTTTTCAAGAACAAAACATGGTGCAGACAATGTTGTTAAGGCTTTACGCAAAAACAACATTGCAGCCGAAGCAATTCATGGCGATAAATCCCAAAATGCAAGACAACGTGTTCTAGAAGCATTCAAAAATAAAGAGGTTGGTGTTCTTGTAGCTACAGATATAGCCGCTCGTGGAATTGACATTGACCAACTACCATTTGTTATTAATTTTGATTTGCCAAATATTCCCGAAACCTATGTACATCGCATCGGAAGGACTGGCCGCGCTGGTAACGGTGGAGTTGCAATTTCTTTTTGTAGTAAAGATGAACATGGTTACTGGAAGGATATTCAAAAATTAATAAAGGTGGACGTTAAAACCGTTAGTGAACATCCTTATCCATGGCATTCTGGAAGCCCAGAGACTGCTCCAGGAGGATCAACCAAACCTAAGAATTCAAATAGAAGTGGTGCTGCTCATAAATCTAGAAAATCAGATGCTTCAAAACAAAATAAAAAACGCTGGTACTAATTAGATTTAAAAGATAGTCTTTAAGCTGTAAGAAATGCCTTTTACCATCTTGGTAAGAGGCGTTTTTTATTAGGTAAATACCTAATATATAGTTAATTAAGTGTTATTATTGTTTTTAGCAATATTATTTTTTTGTGATTTTAATTGTATAACAAATAACCTTAAAACTTTTAAATTATGAAAAATTTAGTAAAAAGAAACGCCTTCGCGCCTTTAGTGACAAATCAGTTTTTACCAAGTGTAGATGCCTTTTTTGATGATTTCGGATCAAGAGATCTCATGGACTGGACTAATCAAAGTCTCGCTACACTGGGCAGTAATCTACCATCAGTAAATTTAAAAGAAACAGATAAAAAAATTGAAATTGAACTAGCAGCGCCTGGTTTGAAAAAACAAGATTTTAAAGTAGAAATCGACAACAACATGCTCTCTATTTCTTCAGAAAAAGAAGAAGAGAAAGAGGAAACAAGAAAAAAAGATAATTATTACAAAAAAGAATTTAATTATCAATCTTTCCGTAGATCCTTTAGTTTACCAGACTATGCAGATGAAAATAAAATTAGTGCTGATTATAAAGACGGAATCCTTCATGTAGAAATTGATAAGAAAGAAGGAGCAAAACAAAGAATAGCAAAAACTATAGCTATAAAATAGAAAATAAGCTTTGGAGTCAGAAAAAATCGCAAAATCATTTTATAATGATTTTGCGATTTTTTTATTTCAAATAATAATGAAAATAATACTATACTAACGGAGCTTCTTTTACTCTAAATATCAGTTGATTAATAGTCTTAACTAATAGTGCAGGAGCGAATGGCTTAATAAGTATGTCATTCATACCTGCTGAAATAGCCTCTTCTGAAACCTCTTCCTTATCAAATGCAGTCAAAGCTATTATAGGAGTGGTAATATTTTTTTTACGAATTATTCTAGTAGTTTCAAACCCATTCATTACCGGCATATTTATATCCATCAAAATAGCGTCAAATTTTATTTTATCAAGTATTTCGATAGCTGCTAATCCTGAATCAACAACAGTACATTTATAATTGTGCTTTTCAACTATTTTTTTTGTAATTAACTGGTTTATCGAATTATCATCGACCACCAAAACGTTGAAAACTTGGCCTGTGCTTAAATCAACTTGAATGTTATTTATTAAGTTAATCGTTTTAATAGGGTCGCAATCAAATGCAATCGTAAAAGTAAATGTAGTTCCCACCCCTATTTTACTTTCAAGAGAAATCGTACTGTTAAATAACTCCAGTAAACGTTTCACAATAGATAAGCCTAAACCAGTTCCCTGATAATCTATTTCTTTCCTACCCAATTGAACAAATTTCTCGAATATCTTTTCCTGATCTTCTTCGGCAATTCCCAATCCATTATCTTGAATCTCAAATTCAATAAAATGCCATCTATCCTCTACTTTTCTTAAATTTGCATTAATATTAACTTCTCCATTTTTTGTGAATTTCAGAGCATTACTAACTAAATTTATAAGAATTTGCGCAAATCTTAATTTATCACCAATTAAATATTCGGGAATCGACGGGTCAATGTTAACATTAATGGAGTTAGTATGATTCTTGGCGATAAATGACAAAGAATTTTTAATCATATTAATTTCATCGGAAATATTAAAAGTTAAATTTTCGAGAACAATCCTATTTTCCTCTATTTTATTAATTTGAAGAACATCATTAACTAGTGATAACAAGTACCTCGCTGAAAATTTAAGTGAACCAAGATGTGGACTATTTGCTAATTCCTTATGTTCATCTAACAACATATTTGTTATCCCTAAAACCCCATACAAAGGAGTCCTTAACTCGTGGGTAATTGTTGAGACGAATTGCGACTTCAATTCGGAAGCTACTTCTGCGTTTTTTTTAGCGACACTTAACTGCTCATTAGCAAGAATAAGTTCTAAATTCTTCTTTCTCTTAAACTTATAATTTCGATATAGCAAGTAAATCAAAAGCAAAAATACTCCACTAATAATAACGAATAGCAAAACAATAATTCTAGATTGTTGCAGACTTTCGTATTGCAACTCTTTTTCAAGCTCAATTACATCTACTTTTCTCTTATATTCATCTAATTCTAGATTAATACCTACCATATTTGCTTTTCTTAGCTTTTCTGAATCTTCGAGTTTTTTTCGAATATCGTTATAGATCAACAAATTTTCATAAGCTTCTTTATAATTGCCCATTTTCATCAATAACATCGCATATTCTTCATGCGTATCTGCTAAATCTGATTTCTCACCCACTTCGTTACCAAGCTTAATGGCTACTAAAAAAAACGATCTTGCCTTTTCATATTCCGATCTATTCCCAAAATACATTCCATTGAGCATATTTAGGGCAGCGGTAGTTGTTTTGTCTGCATATTTATTTTTATGCAAATTTATAAAATCGAGATGCGGCTTCCCTTTTTCAAAATTTTTCGAATAAAAATAAGCCCATGCCAAATTCAACTCTGTAATATATAGTTGGCTAGTATCAGCCATTTTATAACCATATTCTACTGATTTATTATAATAATCCAAGCCTTTATCAAACTGTTCCTTTTCAAAACAATAGACATTACCCAAATTATTGTTTATTGCATTCTTGATCGTGTCATTTGCAGTTTTATTGGCATAAACTAAACCTTTTTTATAATACAAAATAGCTTTCTCAAATTCAGACAAATCCTCATAAGTGGCAGCAATATTATTGTAGGATTTCGCGATAAGGTAGTCGTCATTTATAGCCAATGCTTGCTGCAAGGATAGTCTCGAGGTCGAAAAAGATTTTTCGTAATTAGCCTCACTTAAGAAATAGGCAGCCTCCTTTGTTAAGGCCAATATTTTTTTTTTTGCACGCAAGGAAGGACCGGTAATTGATTCATTACCGGACATATTTAATGAAATAAAAAGGAACAAGACTATTCGAAGATAGGGCATAACTAGCTATTATCCCACAAATATACATTTATATACTTTATGTTTAACACACTTAAAAGCAAAGTATTAAAAAATAAACAAACTGTTTCACACTCGTTTCAAAAATTAATATAAAGCATTATATATACTTTACTATTGTACCGCTACAAATAGGCTTACAATAATCAATAGCATCTACTCGACTAAATTAAACTAGACTCTTAGTATTGATTACAAAAGTCTAGCTCCGTAATCAAAAATAAAAAGCGCACTTAAAATCCCTTAGGTGTTTTTAATTTCCCTACAGATTTTGCAACAATCGTTGCTATCGTAGAATCACTTGTGACATTGACAACAGTTCTGCACATGTCTAAAGGTCTATCAATCGCAAAAATAAGCGCTAATCCAGCCTCAGGAATACCAGCCTGACCAAGGACAATAACAAGCATCACCATACCGGCACTAGGAACAGCGGCAGAACCTATGGAAGCTAAAGTCGCCGTAACAACAATCATCAACTGCGTCTGAAGATCTAATGCCTCAGGAAGCATTGCTTGGGCAATAAAAATTGCTGCCACAGCCTGATACAAGCTTGTTCCGTCCATATTCACAGTAGCTCCTAAAGGTAATACAAAACTAGACACTTCTTCGTCAACGCCAAGGTTCTCAGTCACACATTCCATAGTGATAGGAAGTGTAGCAGCACTCGAGCTTGTAGAAAAGGCAAGAAGTTGGGCTGGAGCAATCGCTTTGAAAAATTTAATCGGATTTACTTTCGCAAAAATCATCAATAATGTCGGATAAAACACAAAAACCATCATAAACAAGCCAAGCAGAACAGTCAAACCATAAATTCCTAGCGCTCCTAAGGTAGAAAAATCTGGTATTTCTACCATTAAAGAAGCCATAAGAGCGAACACACCGAAAGGTGAAAACAACATAATAATGTCAATTATTTTCATAATTACCTCATTCAGTCCTTTAAAGAATTCTATAACCGGTTTTGATTTTTTTTCTTCAATCAATATGAGTCCTATACCGATAAGTATGACAAATAAGATTACCTGTAACATACTGCCGTTATCACTTAAGGCTTTAAAGAAATTGTCTGGAACAATATCTATTAAGGGCTGAAGAGGTCCACTATTCTTAGCTTTTACAGCTAATTCTATTTTCTGTGATGCGTCGCCTGAAAAATTCTCAAGCAAACTTATTCTAGATTCTTCATTTACATAACTTCCTGGTTTTATTGTGTTTGCCAAAACTAAACCAATAATAACTGCTACTACTGTTGAACATAAATAAAACAAAACAGTTCTACTCCCTAGTTTAGAAAGTTTAGAAATATCCTTCAAATCTGCTAATCCTACTATTAGAGAAACTACTATTAATGGAACGGCTATCATTTTAAGCAGGTTGATAAAAATGGTGCCAAAAGGTTTAATCCAATCAATTACTAATCCATTTTGTTCCAAATTTTTCATCAACAATCCGAAAAGCAACCCTAATACCATTCCTATTAGAATTTTCCAGTGCATTGCGAGCTTTTTCATGTTTTAATTTTTATTATATTAAAGAAACCTAACTTATTATCAATAAAAAACCCCTGAAATCAGGGGTTTTCTTGTTATTCTAATCTGTTGCAATCATATCCGTTTCATTTTTTTCTTCCCATTGCCCGACCACCGACGTGGCTAATGCATTCCCTAGAACATTAGTTGCACTTCGAAACATATCACAAAAATGATCAATTGGTAATATTAATGCTATCCCTTCAATTGGAATGTCAAACATGCCACAAGTAGCCGCAACGACAACTAAACTCGCTCTTGGCACTCCCGCAATTCCTTTACTTGTCAGCATCAGTACTAATAACATAGTCATTTGTGTTCCCAAGTCCAAATGCACACCATAAGCTTGTGCAATGAAGATACTGGCAAAAGTCATGTACATCATACTCCCATCAAGATTAAAAGAATATCCTAAAGGCAACATGAATGAAACAATCTTATCCTTAACTCCAAATCGTTCTAATTCTTCTGTCAATTTTGGAAAAACAGCTTCACTACTCGTTGTACCGAAAGCTATAATTAATGGGCTTACAATTCGTTTCAACAATACGGTCATTCTACTTTTAAGAAAAATATAACCTACAAAAATCAGTATAACCCAAAGTGAAGAAATTCCAATTAAGAAAGAACCGAAAAACTTAAAATACGTAATCGCTAATTCTTGAAAATCTCTAACTGCAAAAACACCCGCAATTGCTCCAAAAACACCAATTGGCGCAAAGTTCATTACATAGTTTACCATTTTTAGAATGATATGAGACATTTTATCTAAACCATTAACAACCGGTTTTACATAGTCTCCTATAGCAGCGGCGGCCAAACCAAAGAAAATTGAAAACACTACAATTTGCAGAATTTCATTAGTTGCCATCGCTTCAAAAATACTTTTTGGCACGATGTGTTCTATAAAATTTTC
>CALJVL010000049.1 GCA_937773775.1 uncultured Flavobacterium sp. | reverse complement strand
TATGGCTCTCCTAGAAACCACTATATTGCCTCGTCGTCGATCCATTTTTAAAATCTGGAAAGGTTGCTTCATACCCATCAAAGCGGATGCATCACGGACTGGCCTGACATCAACTTGAGATCCAGGTAAAAATGCCACAGCGCCGCCCAAATCTACTGTAAAACCGCCTTTTACTCTACCAAAAATCACCCCATCAACTCTAATTTCGTCACTATATGCTTTTTCCATACGATCCCAGGCTTCTTCCCTACGCGCCTTGTCACGTGAAATTACAGCTTCGCCCTTTGAGTTCTCAACACGTTCGAGATACACCTCGACTTTATCGTTAACATTTATCTCTGGAGCTTCTCCGGGATTTGCAAATTCTTTCAAATCCACTCGGCCTTCCATTTTAAATCCAATATCAATTATCGCTTGCCCAGCTTCAACAGCTATAATTGTACCTTTAACAACAGAACCCTCTTTTGGCACATCAAGTTCGAAGCTTTCATTTAGGAGGGCTTCGAAATCCTCCATGGTGACAGATGCAGACATACGGTCTAGTTTCCTTTTTTTTAGTTTTCTGGCCACACGGTTGGTTCCATGGGTCTTATGGTTTCTTAAAGTCGACTATAAAATTTTAGTATCACGTCAAACAAGCAAAAGGCCGGTTTAACCCAGCCTAATTTAAATTTTGAAGTAATTCCCCGCAAACAATAGTCTTAGTCTGCCCCATATAGAGCAGATGCATCTCAAATACAAGCAAAAGGCCGGTCAAATCGAGCTTTTTTCAGTAATAACTTTATCAACCAATTTCTTCGCAATATTGATTGCCTCAATTATGGATAAATTAGAAGTATCAATCAAAAAAGCGTCATCTGCCTTACGCATTGGTGAAAGCTCTCTGTTAGAATCCATTCTGTCTCTAACCAAAATTTCTTCATAAACTATTTTAAGATTAGTTTTAATTCCTCTGGCCTGCAGTTCATTAAATCTTCTTTCTGCTCTCACATTGGGATCAGCAGAAATAAAAAACTTAACATCAGCTTTTGGACAAATAACAGTACCAATATCACGACCATCTAATACTGCACCTTCAGTTTTTTCTGAAAAATATTTTTGGAAGTCCATTAAAGCTAATCTAACTTCAGGTACAGCAGCAATTATTGATGCCTCTTTTGCTACGTTTAAATCACGAAGGTTTGACTTAAGCAGATCTTTTTCATGCAAATTCTGGGCTACAATTTCAGGAAAAACTCCAGTTTCCAAGGCTTTTGAAGCAACTGCTCTATATAACAGACCAGTATCAAGATAAGAAAAATCAAATATTTTTGCTAGTTTTAATCCTATAGTTCCCTTGCCCGCAGCAGCTGGTCCATCAATTGCCACAACAAAACTCAAACGACTTCTCTTTTTATATTTGCACCCAAGTTCCTCATTAGTTCCTCAAAAATTGGAAAGCTTGTGTCAATTGGGCGAGCATCATCGACTGTAATTTTAGCTTTTGAAGCAAGTCCTAAACAGAGAAATGACATAGCAATCCTATGATCTAGATTACTTTTGCAGACCGCACCCCCCATTACAGAGCCAGGCCCTTTACCAGAAATTTCCATGGAGTCTTCAGTCACATGAATCTTAACACCACAAGATATCAAACCTACCGCCATCGATTCAATCCTATCCGACTCTTTAACCCTTAGCTCTTTGATTCCAAAAAATTTTGTCGTGCCCTCTGCGCAAGCCGCCACGCAAGCTAAAATTGGATACTCATCTATCATTGAAGGAGCTCTAGTCGCTGGAACATCAATTCCTTTTAAATCAGGAGAATACTTAGCCCTAATATCTGCAACTGGTTCACCACCTTCCTCACGCTCATTTTCAAACGTGAGATCAGCTCCCATCTCAACCAAAGATTTAAAAATACCAATACGTGTTGAATTCATATTAATATTTGGCACAACAACTTCAGAATTTTCGACAATTAATGCTGAACAAACAATAAATGCTGCTGAAGACGGATCTCTAGGGACAGACATATTTTGTGGTTTAAGCTCAGGATAACCTGTTAACACCGACACCCAACCTTTTTTTGTATGTTCAGTTGAAATCTTTGCTCCAAAATTATGGAGCATGCGTTCCGTATGATCTCTAGTTAAATCAGTTTCAGTAAATATTGTTTCACCTGGGGCATTTAAACCTGCTAATAAAACAGCAGACTTTACTTGGGCAGACGCATAAGGACTATGATAGGCGATCGGAATTGGGTTCTTTGCACCCACCAATGTTAACGGTAAAGAATTATTATCTTTGCCATACGCACTCGCTCCAAATTCTTTTAAAGGTTCAATAATACGCCCCATCGGACGACTTCTTAATGACACATCACCAGTAAATGTTGCAGAAATATTTGAAGTAGATATAGCTCCCATAATTAATCTTACAGATGTTCCAGAATTCCCACAATCAATCACATTTTCAGGAGCGGTGAAGCCTCCGACACCAACACCCTGAACAATCCAGTCTTTATTATTATCTTGGGAGATTTCCACGCCCAATAAGCGCATAGCGTTAGCAGTGCTCATAACATCAAATGAATTTAATAATCCACTGATCCTTGTTTTACCTAAAGCGAGCGATCCAAAAATTAATGCCCTGTGCGAAATCGATTTATCCCCAGGGACATTTGCAATCCCCTTTAAAGCAACCCCACCAGAGGCTGTGATTTTAATTGCTTTTCCATCTGAAACCATGCATCACCTTATGAAAGATAACTTTTACTTAATGAAGCCTATCATCTTTTCTGAAATGTTAAATAGTATGATCGTCGGCCAGCGGCAATGGCCTTTCTTTCATACCTCGTTCTAAACCATCCCTTCCACGGTTTTCTCCAATCTTGAGGACCTTCGCACATCCAAATCAAATCATCATAGATATTCAAATTTTGAATTGCCTGCCTGACGTAGTCTCCAATATCCGTAGCAATATAAATAAATCCAGAAGGCTTCAATAAAGGAATCAAAGGATCTAAAAATTCTGGCGAAACAAAACGTCGTTTATGATGTCTACTTTTTGGCCATGGGTCTGGATATAGCAAGAAAATTCTTTCAAAAGTTAACTCAGGAACAACATCCATTAAATCTCTTACATCACCCGGATAAATTAAAACATTACTTATATTTTTTGTCTCTAGTTTTCCCAAAAGTGTTGCGACCCCATTAATATACGGCTCACAACCAATTATATTAACTTCTGGATTCTCCATCGCTTGATGAAATAAATGTTCTCCAGAACCAAATCCAATTTCCAACCACACAGGATTAGAATTTGAAAATATATTTACCTTTTTTCTACTTGGGTTTTCATCAATATCCACACCGATTGGAAGGTATTTTTGCAAATTAGACATATAACTCTTCTGAGCGCTTCGAAGTGCCTTACCTTTACGGCGCCCATAATTATTTCTCCATAACTCAATCAATCACACACCTAATTCAATTATAAATATAATCATCAAATTTGTTTAAAAATCTTAATTTAAAATTGCGTTTTAATCTATTAAACACTATTCTTAATTGCTTCAACTAAATCTGTTTTCTCCCAAGAAAAACCGCCATCATCATCAGGTGATCTTCCAAAATGTCCGTATGCGGCTGTTCTAGCATATATTGGAGAGGCAAGTTTAAGGTGATCTCTAATACCTGTTGGTGTAAGATCCATAATCTCGCTCACGATAGTTTCAAGTTTACTTTCATCCACCAAGCCAGTTCCGTGCATATCACAATAAATTGATAAAGGTTTAGCAACCCCTATTGCGTATGACAATTGTATCGTACATTTTGATGCAACCTTTGAGGCAACTATGTTTTTTGCAAGATATCTAGCAGCATAAGCAGCTGATCTATCTACTTTTGTTGGATCTTTTCCTGAGAATGCTCCGCCTCCATGCGGTGCTGCTCCACCATAAGTGTCAACTATAATTTTTCTTCCAGTTAGACCAGCATCACCATCTGGCCCTCCAATGACAAAAGCTCCTGTAGGATTAACGTGCCATTCTGTTTTTGGTGAAACCCATCCTTCTGGTAGCGCCTCCAAAATATATGGTTTAACTAGATCCTTAACGTCACTTGAACTCATTTTAGCATCTAAGTGCTGAGTTGACAAAACTATAGAGGTAACACCAACAGGCTTACCATCTTCATACTTAACAGTTAATTGTGATTTTGCGTCTGGGCCCAGTTGTGGTGTTTTACCAGCTTTCCTAGCCTCAGCTAAAGTTCGTAAAATTGCGTGACTATACTGAATAGGTGCTGGCATTAATTCTTTTGTTTCATTTACTGCGTATCCAAACATTATTCCCTGATCTCCAGCACCTTTATTATCCACACCTTGCGCAATATGAGCTGACTGAGGATGAAGGTAATTATGAACAACAAGATTTCTCCAATGAAACCCATCTTGCTCATAACCGATATCCTTAACGCAATCTCTTACAATACCATCAATCTGTCCCATAAAATCATTCAATTTTTCTCTGCTTGAAAGACCCACCTCTCCCCCAACAATCACTCTATTTGTTGTGGCGAAAGTTTCACAAGCAACCCTTGCTAAAGACTCTTCAGATAAAAAAGCATCAAGAATTGAGTCTGACACTCTATCACAAAGTTTGTCAGGATGACCTTCTGAAACAGATTCAGAAGTAAATAAATAATTTTTACGGGACATATTTTGCTCCAAATATATGTTTTCTCACGCCAGGAAGCCGTTGTGAGGTTTAAATGACTTTTGGATAGACTCAGTGATAGGTATCGTCAATCAATATTTTTTTCCTTCTAAAAAAAATCATGAAAAACCAAATAAATATAATAAAAAAATTAACGCGTTCTCCTGTTAAAGAATAAAACGTCTTTTTGACCTTTAAAGGTAATAGAACATCCACATACCCCCTCAAACCTAATCCAATGCTAGCTATAGTTTCCCCATATGGGTTAACAATTGCGGAAATCCCTGTATTCGCAGATCTAATGACAGGCAATCCTTGCTCAATAGCCCGCATTTTTACTTGCTGTAAATGTTGACTTGGACCAGCCCAATCACCCAGCCAAGCGTCATTTGTTATATTAACAATAAACTCAGGGCGGCTTTCGTGATAAATTTCTTGAAAAAAGATTGCTTCGTAACATATCAAAGGTCTAAATAATCCAATTTTAGATGATAAAACAGCAACTGCATTTCCAGGAGAAAACCCAATGTTAGAAAAATTTTCTGTGAATATTAAACCTAATTTTTCCAAATATCTTAGAATTGGAATATACTCACCAAATGGCACCAAATGAAATTTATCATAAGAACCACTAACCAAACCATCATTATTTAATAACACCAAACTATTATAAATATTATTTTTGTTTTGACGTCTTATTCCTAATATTAATTCAGAATCTGATGGCATATTTTCACCAATCTTTTTAAACTCGGCAGTTGCGTCATCCAAAAAAGGCACAATTGCAGATTCAGGCCAAATTATGAGATCAACTGTAGCCTTTTCACCACTAGAGGTTAAATCCAACAAGACTTCAAAATATATTGGTGAGTAAAGTGGATCCCACTTTTTTTCTTGAACTGCATTAGGTTGAACTAACCTGACTATCTTAGTTGAGAACAGTCTATCCGATGTTTTTAACTGAAAATATGTAACCGAGAATAACACTAAAAATATAATAAGACTGCTCAGCGCTGGCCTGATATTATTAATTTTAGAAAATGGTAAAGCTGTTAAAATAAATGTCATACCTGTTAAGCCAATTGGCCCAACCCACGCTGACAATAACGCAATTGGAGTATCTGTCCAGATATACCCAATTAACCCCCAGGGGAATCCCGAGAAACAGTAAGATCTAATTACTTCTCCAACAAGTAAAGCTAAAGCTACGGTTAATGTCGATTTACTACGAGATATTTTTAATATTAGGTATGTGCTAAATGTCCAGAAACTAGAACAAAAAAATACTAATGCTAAAAAAGCAAATGGTGCAATCCATATATAACTTTCTCCTTCGACAAAAAAAGGTTCCATGATCCAATGCAAAGAAAGGCTGAAGTAACCTAAACCAAACATAAAGATAATTTTCTCATGCCTAATTATTTTTTGATAAGAAATTACATAAAATAGTATCAACAAGCTTACAACTGCTATGGTTGTTAATGCCCACGGCGCTTGACCAAGAGCAACACAACAACCTAATGCAAAGGATAAGAGTCCATAATTACTTAGTGGAAAGACTTTAAATTTGATCATTTGCGGGTAAACTCACCCTTAAACGCTTTATTCGTCTTGGATCGGCATCCAAAACCTCAAATTCCACTCCAGATGCGTGCATTATAAGCTCTCCTCGAACTGGAACATGTCCACACAATTGGGAAACAAGCCCACCAAGAGTGTCAATTTCATCTTCTTCGTCGTTATCAATTAATGACAGACCTATAAACTCTTGAAAATCGATCAGCGGTGATTTTGCTTGTGCAGATATTACGCCAGGTCTTTCATTGAACCACATGGCATCCTCTTCCAAGTCATGCTCATCTTCTATTTCACCAATCATCGTTTCGATTAGATCTTCTAAGGTAACCAAACCATCCACTCCGCCATATTCATCAACAACTAACGCCATGTGTATCCTTTCAGATTGCATTTTCTGTAAGAGGATTAAGACAGGCATAGAAGGAGGCGCAAACAATACAGGACGAACCATTTTACGTAATTTTAATTTTGTTTCAAATTTAGAAAAACCGTGTTTTAATGCTAAGTCTTTCAAATGTATCATACCTATTGGAGTGTCCAAAGTTCCATCAAATACTGGCAACCGTGTTAACCCACTTTCACGAAAAACTTCAACTAAGTTATCCAAAGCAATATCAAATTGAACTGATATAATTTCCGCCCTTGGGATCGCTACATCGTCTATTCTTAGTTTAGCTACTCCACCTTGCTCGACGAGCGTTCCTGAAGTAATATTTGCAAACTTTTCTAGATCACCCTGATTATTTTCAGTTTCCAGGTCTTTTTTTAACTGACCCTTAGACGCAAATAATCTTGTAAAGAATGTTTTTTTAGATTTAGTATCCGGCGCGCGACGCGCTGCCCTAGAGGGGCCATCTGATATATCACTCATAAATTTTAATTCACTACGCTAATGCGTGTCTGCCTTTCAAATATTTCAGCCATAAAAGATTCACTTCTGACCATATGGGTCTGATATGAGAGCTTTTGCAAGTATTTCAACCTCTATCTTTTCCATTATTTTCGCATCAAGTTCAAGATCATGCGCAAAACCAAGTAAATGTAGAGTACCATGAACAAGTAAATGATGCACGTGATCATAAAAATTCTTACCCTGCTCCTTAGCCTCTGCCATGGTAAATTGATAGGAAACAGCCATATTTCCCAAAAAAATAATACTTTGGTTCAAAATTGAAACTCTAAACGGCATCTCTCCACTTATTTTAGTTGATAAATCTTTCTCAGGCCAAGACAGTATATTGGTTGTTTTACTTTTATCACAGAACTCATGATTTAATTCTGATATTTTTTTGTCGTCACAAGTTAAAATTGCAACCTCAAAAATACTAGGGTCGTAGTTCAAATATAATAGAGTTGAAGATATAGCATTCTCAGCTAAGGTTTTAAAAATTTTCTGATCCCAACCATGAGATTCATTTATCACCTCAAGTAAAATTTTACTTCGCACTATGACTTTTCCTCCAATGCATATGCATTGATAATTTTTGCAACAAGTTTATGCCTAATAACATCCTTTGAAGTAAAGTAATTGAATGATATACCTTCTACATCTTTCAAAAGAGCTTCAGCATTTTTCAAACCTGATAAAACTCCTCTTTGTAAGTCAATCTGCGTTATATCTCCAGTGATCGCCATTTGAGAGCCCTCACCCAGACGCGTCAAAAACATTTTCATTTGCATCGCTGTTGCATTTTGAGCCTCGTCTAAGACTACAAATGAGTTTGAGAGTGTCCTTCCTCTCATAAAAGCTAACGGAGCAATTTCGATCTGTTTATCTTCTAATAGTCGCGTCAATTGTTTGATCGGGAAAAAGTCATTAAGAGCATCATAAAGTGGTTGCATGTAAGGATCCACTTTATCTTTCATGTCCCCAGGTAGGAAACCAAGTCTCTCTCCTGCCTCAACTGCCGGTCGAGATAAAATTATTTTATCCACATGTCCACCGATAAAGCGAGAGGCTGCAATTGCAACGGCAATATAAGTTTTGCCAGTTCCTGCTGGGCCAATTCCAAACACCATTTCATTATTGATAAAGCTTTTTATATATTTTTTTTGAGCTTCTGTTCGAGGTTCGACTATTTTTTTTTCGCGTCTTTATTTCATAGCTTGGAGTATTTTTTTGCAAATTCTTATTCAACTTGCCCAGATTATCTATCTGTCTTAGTGTTGCATCGATTTCTGTTTCCGACACTGATTTTCCGTTTAATAAGCGGTGATAAAGCACATCCAAAATTTTAAAGCCAAGTTCTTTTTCATCCCCTATTACTGTTATCACATTTCCACGGTGAGTAAGTTCAGCCTCAATACTATTTTCAATATA
>CALJVL010000048.1 GCA_937773775.1 uncultured Flavobacterium sp. | reverse complement strand
TGCCAAAGGATTTAACGATACTCGCGCTCGAAGGAAATAGAGATTACTTAGGCAAGAGATTCGATTTGGGTGATTTAAAGCTTAAAGCAGAAATGCTCTCGGTATTGCACTTCGGGTATCATAAAAATATTAAAGAGAAACCTTATCGTAGGAGCTAGAGCAAAGATTTATTCAAGTATTTTTAATGCTACATTCAACCAATAATTCGGGATATATTTATACAATTCCTAGCACAAACAACAGCCTACGAACAAGTTATTTATTCGAATTTACAACTCAATACCTCTGGGGTTTCTAGTTATTTTGATGAGAATAGTGATGTAGATGCGGCGAGGGATATAAAGAAAAAGACTTTTTTAGGAGGCAACCTAGGTCTTGGTTTTGATTTGGGCTTTACCTACTATCCTAAAAAAAAACATTCAAATTACCGCTAGTATTTTGGACGTTGGTTTTATAAGGCATTCGAAAGAGGTCGAAACTTTTACCTTTAAAGGGCTGTATAAATACAAAGGTATAAACCCTGTCTTTAATGACAGTAATGCCTCCCAGTAATATCTACCAAGAATTTAATGATTGCGATTCCTTTGGACACAATATATTCTAAATACACTACTTGGAGACCTGCAAAGCTGAATGCTTCCTATCAATATTCATTTGATGATTCCAGAGCTGGGGCTGACTGCAACTGTATTAGTGGTGATGCAGATTATAAAAACGCTGTAGGCGCTCAATTGTTTGTAATGACTGCGCCAAGAGCTCCAATTATGGCGTTGACGGGTTATTATAGAAGAAATGTTCTTAGTAATTTACAGATGAAAGCGACCTATACAATAGATTGCTATTCTTACACAAATATAGGCTTAGGCTTGTCCACTAACTTAGGAAAGTTTAATATGTATGTTATGGCTGATAATCTTTTGGAATATCGCGATATATCAAAAGCCAACAGCCTTTCTTTTCAATTTGGACTTAATTTTTGTGTTTTAAGGACAACAATGAACCTTATTGATGGGCCTTGAGCTTTTTTTGGGAGCTAATCCAATAATTCATTTCAAGCACTTCATAAAAGCAACATTTTTGTAAAGTGGTAAAAGAGCTTCCTTTAATCGCTTTTTAAAACTAGCAAAAAGAGTTGTTTTATTTTAGCGACTTTTGATTGCTTTTTGGTCTAGGGCTGCAGTTTTAATAAATTTTGTCGCTGCTCTAAAACAGTTTTTAGACTATTAGACTCCCAAAGTAAATTTTCAGGGGAAGGACTAATTTTTTTCGTCCTCGTTTTTAAAAATAAATCAAAATAATTTGCTATATTTGCACGCAATTCAACTACAAATTGCAACATGATAGCACACAACTCAAAGATTATCGGTGAAGGTTTAACATACGATGATGTATTATTAGTTCCCAACTACTCGAATGTACTTCCTCGCGAAGTGAGTATCCAATCAAAATTTTCAAGAAATATAACGTTAAACGTTCCTATAGTATCAGCTGCTATGGATACCGTTACTGAAAGTGCGATGGCAATTGCTATGGCTCAAGAAGGAGGAATAGGTGTTTTGCACAAAAACATGACCATAGAACAGCAAGCTGCTAAGGTGCGCAAAGTAAAACGTGCAGAGTCAGGAATGATTATTGACCCAGTGACACTGCCTCTAACTTCGACGGTGGCGGATGCGAAAAACGCCATGAAAGAACACGGAATTGGAGGAATTCCAATTGTAGACGGAAATAGAATCCTAAAAGGAATCGTTACCAATAGAGATTTACGTTTCGAAAAAAACAATACAAGACCAATTATCGAAGTGATGACAAGTGAAAACTTGGTTACTGTAGCCGAAGGAACTTCATTAGGGCAAGCTGAGGTAGTCTTACAAGGATATAAAATTGAAAAACTACCAGTTATAAATGATAAAAATGAGTTAGTTGGTTTGATTACTTTTAGAGATATCACGAAATTGACGCAAAAACCAAATGCAAATAAAGATAAATATGGCCGTTTAAGAGTCGCTGCTGCTTTAGGCGTAACTCCAGACGCGGTTGAAAGAGCGACTGCTTTAGTAAATGCAGGAGTGGATGCTGTAATTATAGACACTGCTCATGGTCATACTAAAGGAGTGGTTGACGTATTAAAATTAGTGAAAGCTAAATTTCCTGGTTTAGATGTAATTGTAGGTAATATTGCTACACCGGAAGCTGCTTTGTATTTAGTAGAAAACGGTGCCGATGGGGTTAAAGTTGGAATTGGACCTGGTTCAATTTGCACAACTCGTATTGTAGCTGGGGTAGGTTTTCCTCAGTTTTCTGCAGTATTAGAAGTAGCCGCTGCATTAAAAGGATCTGGAGTTCCTGTAATCGCTGATGGAGGAATTCGCTACACAGGAGATATTCCTAAAGCAATTGCTGCAGGTGCTGATTGTGTAATGCTTGGATCACTTCTTGCAGGGACTAAAGAATCTCCTGGAGAGACTATTATTTTCGAGGGAAGAAAATTCAAATCATACCGAGGAATGGGTTCTGTAGAAGCAATGCAAGAGGGTTCTAAAGACCGTTATTTTCAAGATGTGGAAGATGATGTTAAGAAACTAGTTCCAGAAGGAATCGTGGGACGTGTTCCATATAAAGGAGAGTTGAACGAAAGCATGCAGCAATTCATTGGTGGTCTTCGTGCCGGAATGGGATACTGTGGATCAAAAGATATTCCTACTTTGCAAGAAACGGGACGCTTTATACGTATCACTGCAAGTGGAATTAACGAAAGTCATCCGCATAATGTTACTATTACTAAAGAGGCTCCAAATTATTCAAGATAATTTGAGTACAGTACGTAAATAAAAAAGGGCATAAGTTTAAAACTTATGCCCTTTTTTAATGCTCTTAATTTTTGAATAATTCGCTCATTCGTTTTTTATCACCTACGACCCACAGAATATCATTCTTTTCTAAGATCAAATCGGATTCGGGATTTAGTAATCGTTTTCCATTTCGTTCGATACCTACTACCATACCGTTTGCTTTTTCTCTTATCAGCGACTGGCTAATGCTTTTCCCAATCAGTTCTTCTTTGTCTAATTCTAATTGTTGTAAGATGATTTCTGCTTTTTCTACATTTTTTGGGATTTCGATTTCGTTTCGAAGTAAGTAGGTCTTAAATTCTTTTACTTGTGCATCCGTTCCAATTACGCAAATTTCGTCTCCAGGAAATAACCGCTCATTTTTAGTTGGGATTTTGATCATTATTTCTCCCCTCTTAATAAAAGCGATGTTGATACCCATTTTTTCGCGAACGCGTAAAGTCTTTAAAGTTTTACCAGCAATGTTAGACTCTTTATTAATTTGGAATGTGGTCATGTGACCGTCCCAGGGAGTTAGACTAGCATACCTTCTTTTTATTTTTTTTATTTCTCTGTCGTTCAGATTTTTTAGAAAATGATTTTCAATTTTAAGATACAGTATATGTAATTGTTTCGGGAAAAAATAATAAACGCCTACTGCAATAATTAAGGCGAAAAACGCCACTACTGGTGAGAAAAAGATATTCAATAAGAAACCAATATAGAAAATGCTTAATCCTATCCTAAATAAAATCATCATCATTATTGGGCCATTATATTTGCGTTCCTGTCTCAAGATTTCAACTTCTTTGACGGCAACACGACGCAGTGATAATGCCCATAAAAATGGAGATATTATAATAAGTGTTATCAAAGCTGCTGTGGCGTTTCCAAATTGTGAATCTGCTACCAGCGGCAAAACAAATTTGGAGGACAAGAGGATGATTGCCGTAATGATTATTGTATGAAGCACGATTTGTAAAAGATGAGCTCTTAGGACTATTTGCCAGGTACTCACTGATTTTATGGACTGTGTGTTTGCACTATAACGGGCTATCCTTTTTAACCACCTTCGGGGCAACTTTCTTTCTAAGAATTCCGAAAAGGGAGTAGCCATTTTCACCATAAATGGCGTGGTGAAGGTAGTTACTGCAGAAACAGCTACTACGACTGGATATAAGAAATTGCTAGTTACATTCATTGACATACCTAAAGTGGCTATAATAAAAGAAAACTCACCAATTTGTGCTAAACTCATTCCCGTTTGGATAGATTGCTTTAGTGGCTGTCCTGAAATTAAGGCACCAATAGTGGAACTAATAGATTGACCAAATATTGTTATAAAAGTTAAGATCATAACAGGTATAGCGTATTCATATAAAGTAGCTGGGTCGATTAACATTCCAACAGAAACAAAGAAGATGGCTCCAAATAAATCTTTTACAGGTTTTACTAAATGCTCAATCTGTTCGGCCTGTGTCGTTTCAGCAATAATGGAACCCATAATAAAAGCACCCAAAGCTGGAGAAAACCCAACGTTTGAAGCTAAAATCACCATCATCAAACACAAAGCCAGCGAGATAATTAACATCATTTCATCTGTTAATAAGTGTTTTGCTTTCTTTAATAAGGTGGGGATGAAAAATATTCCGCCGATGAACCATATCGTTAGAAAAAATATTAATTTTAGTACAGAAATCAGTAGTTCCGTACCCGAAAATTGCTGGCTTACTGCAACCGTGGATAACAGTACCATCATTAAAATGGCAATAATATCTTGTACAATAAGCGAACCAATTACAATTCCTGCAAATTTCTGGGCTTTAACACCCAGTTCATCAAAGGTTTTTAGAATTATTGTGGTGGAAGAAATAGAGAGGATTACGCCCAGAAAAATGCAGTCCATTTGTTTCCAGCCCATCCATTTTCCCACTAAAAAACCCATCATCACCATTGTAATTATTTGTGTGATAGCCGTAATGGAGGCGGTGCCCCCAACCTTCATTAATTTTTTAAAACTGAACTCCAGACCTAGGCTGAACAGTAAGATGATTACACCTATTTCAGCCCATACCTCCACACTTTTGACGTCTCTAACCGAAGGAAAAAAATCAAAATGGGTACCTGCCAAAAAGCCCGCAATCAGATACCCTAAAACTAAGGGTTGTTTTAGTTTTTTAAAGATCAAAACGGCAATACCAGCAGTCATAAGGATTAAGCCCAAGTCGCTGATTAGAGGTTCTAAATGTGTTGTAGTTTCGGCTATAGTTGCTGCGGCACTCATAATTTGTTGTTCTGGCTATTCTAGCTTTTCATTTGAATCTGGGCTAGTGTGATTTAGTTAAGTATTTTAAATTTGTTTGAAAAAACGAACCTTATTAAAGGGCTTAAAAAAAGCTATCGATAAAGATAGCTTTTTTTGAAGAGGTTTTTTCTATATTTTACGTGTAGTAAACACTTTTGTCATATTCAAAAAAATATAAACCAAGAATTCTCGATTTCTTTCTAGTTCTTTAAATCCCTAAGAAATTACTTGGAGTGATCTGCATTAACTCTGCTCTTACTGCTTCAGAAACATCTAAAGTAGAAATGAAGCCATGAATTGCTTTCTTATCAATAGCTTCATTAGTTCTTGTTAAGCCTTTCAATGCTTCGTAAGGATTTGGATAGGCTTCACGTCTTAAAATTGTTTGGATGGCTTCAGCAACAACTGCCCAGTTTTTCTCTAGATCTTCGTGAAACTTAGGCTCATTCAATAGTAACTTATTCAACCCTTTTAAAGTAGCTTCAAAAGCGATTATAGTATGTCCAATCGGTACTCCAATATTTCTCAAAACGGTACTGTCAGTTAAATCACGCTGTAATCTTGACAATGGTAACTTCGCAGAAAGATGTTCGAAAATGGCATTAGCTATACCTAAGTTTCCTTCTGAGTTTTCAAAATCAATAGGGTTTACTTTGTGCGGCATCGCTGAAGATCCAATCTCTCCTGCTTTGATTTTTTGCTTGAAATACTCCATCGAAACGTAGGTCCAAATGTCTCTGTCCAAATCAATAATAATGGTGTTGATTCTTTTTAAAGCATCAAAAAATGCTGCAAAATGATCATAA
>CALJVL010000047.1 GCA_937773775.1 uncultured Flavobacterium sp. | reverse complement strand
GGAAATGTAAATGATGCAGTGTTATCTAATTCTAAATATGGTGATACACAACGTTTTATAGGTGTGGCTTCAAAAAAATGGAAATATGGTACTAATGACAAATGGTCTACAACTGTTTCTACATTCTTCGAATATGCACAAGGAGGTCGTTTCGCTTATATCTATGGTGGTGATGTCAATAATGATGGTTCCGGAACAAATGATTTGATTTATGTTCCTACTACTGCAGAAATTAGTTCAATGGTATTTACCGGTGGAGCTTCTCAAGGGGTTGCATTTGATAAATTTATCAGTCAAGATGATTACTTAAGTGAAAGAAGAGGGCAATACGCTGAGCGTTATGGTGCTTTATCTCCTTGGAGAGGGAAATGGGACATGAAATTAATGCAAGATTATAATTTCAAACCTTCTTCAACTTCAAGTAAAACAAATACAATTCAGTTTAGTGTTGATATATTAAATTTAGGTAATTTACTTAACTCTGATTGGGGATTAGTTCAGGTACCAACAAGCATACAACCAATTGGGGTTTCTGTTGATCAAACTACAAAAATACCAACATATACTTTTAATGGAACGCAAACTAAAACGTTCAATTACGATGCGAGTTTATTGTCAAGATGGCAAGCACAGTTTGGACTTAGATATATATTCTAAGCCCATCAAACAAATAAATTTAGAAAAGCCTTCTTGAAAAAGAAGGCTTTTCTGTTTTTAAATTTTAAATTTGCAATCCGATTTTTAATGTTATTTTAATATTGAAAATATAATTAACGAAAGTTGAATTCACACGGAAAGAGATTTGATATAAATTTTGAGTGGGGATTCTAAAATTTTAAATTAGTATGAAATATACAAGATTGACAAAAGAACAATTTGAAGAGTTGACTCAGGAGTTCAGTACATTTTTAGCAACTCAAGCTATTGATAAAGCGGAATGGGATACCATTAAGGCCGAAAAGCCAGAAGTTGCAGAACAAGAATTGGATGTTTTTTCTGATTTGGTTTGGGAAGGTGTACTTACAAGGGCTGAGTATTTGGAACATTTTTCAAAAAATCATATTTTTCTTTTCCAAAGTTTCGATACCCATGTTCAGTCCATAATTCTTAAATCATTGGTTCCCGGAGTTGATTTCTTGACTAAAGAGGGATTGCAATGGCTTAGTGATAATATGTTTACGGAAACTATCGAAATGAAAGTAGGTAAAAAAGAGTTTTCTGAAGAACGAAACAGCTCAATTTTCGCATTAATACAACAAGGCGCTTTCTTAAGTGACGGACAACTTTATAAGCAAGTTAATTCGATTATTGAATCCTAATTTAGTTTCTATTTCTTTCCCAAATTATTTAATTTTGGTTATCAGAAAGCTAGTCTTATTTCATTGGAATAAAAATATTTTTATGATATCGGTTACTTTTTAATTGGTTATTTTAGTGCACGATTTTCAAGTACTAAAGCAGCCAATTATTATTTTCTATGGACATTCAAAATACGATTCAAAAATTAAGGAAAGAGCTTAATCTTCACAATTATAATTATTATGTTTTGGATAATCCAACAATATCTGACTATGATTTTGATTTGAAATTAAAGCAACTTCAGGATTTAGAAAATCAATATCCAGAATATTATGACGATAATTCTCCTACTCAGCGAGTAGGCGGAGCGATTACTAAAAGTTTTAAAACGGTTCCTCATCAATATCGAATGTATTCTCTTGATAATTCTTACTCAAAAGAGGATCTTGTGGAATGGGAAAAACGCATTCAAAAAGTATTAGGAGAGGTTAAATTAGAATACACCTGCGAATTAAAATATGATGGAGCTTCGATAAGTATTACTTATGAAAATGGTATGCTTAAACGTGCCGTTACAAGAGGTGATGGATTTCAAGGCGATGATGTTACGAATAACATTAAAACTATACGTTCTATTCCTCTAAAATTAAAAGGGAATTATCCAGATAAATTTGATGTTAGAGGAGAGATTATTTTACCATTTGCTGGTTTCGAAAAAATGAATCAAGAACTCGTTGAGATCGGCGAGGCTCCTTATTCTAATCCAAGAAATACGGCGTCTGGTAGTTTAAAATTAAAAGAAAGTGCCGAAGTAGCAAAACGGCCATTAGATTGCTTACTTTATTTTTTAATTGGAAATCAATTGCCATTTACTTCTCAGTATGAAGGCTTGGAAACAGCTAGAGATTGGGGATTCAAAGTACCAAAAGAAGCTAAGTTAGCTCAAGATCTAGATCAAGTTTTTGAATTTATAGATTACTGGGATGTTCATCGACATGATTTGCCTTATGAAACTGATGGAGTAGTTGTTAAAGTAAACAGTTTTTATTATCAAGATGAATTAGGGTTTACAGCCAAGTCTCCGCGCTGGGCAATGGCGTATAAATTCAAATCAGAACAGGTTTCTACGAAATTAAACTCCATTAGCTATCAGGTAGGGAGAACTGGAGCGATTACTCCAGTTGCCAATCTAGAAGCAGTACAATTGGCTGGTACAATAGTTAAAAGAGCTTCACTACACAACGCAGATCAAATTGAAAAATTAGATGTTCGTGTTGGAGATACCGTTTTTGTTGAAAAAGGAGGTGAAATCATTCCCAAAATTATAGCGGTAGATCTGAGTAAACGTCAAAAGAATGTAGAACCAACGAAATATATCACTCATTGCCCTGAGTGCCATACCGAATTGGTACGAGGTGAGGGAGAAGCGAATCATTACTGTCCTAACTTTTATGGTTGTCCTCCTCAGATTATTGGAAGAATGCAACATTTCATTTCAAGGAAAGCGATGGATATCGAAGGTCTTGGAGGAGAAACTGTGGCCTTGCTTTTCAATAACGGATTGGTTCACAATTATGCCGATTTATATCAGTTGACCGTCGAGCAAATTCTTCCTTTAGAGAGAATGGCGCAAAAATCAGCAGAGAATTTGGTGAAAGGTGTAGCAAATTCTAAAGAGATTCCGTTTGAACGGGTTTTGTATGCTTTGGGAATCCGATTTGTTGGAGAAACAGTTGCTAAAAAATTAGCTAAGCATTACAAAAATATTGATGCATTAGCTGAGGCAACGTTGATGGATTTAGTTTTAGTTGATGAAATTGGGGAGCGAATTGCGCAAAGTGCGATAGATTTTTTCGAAAACGAGGAAAATACAAAGATCATCGAAAGATTAAAAGGCTACGGAGTACAATTTGAAGTTGTTGAAAAAATAAATCCTAATGCAACAATTAAATTATCAGGCAAAACGCTTGTTGTTTCGGGTGTTTTTGAAAAATTTTCAAGAGATGATTTGAAAAAAGCCATTGAAGACAACGGTGGAAAAGTAGGAAGCTCCATTTCATCTAAAACGGATTATGTCGTGGCTGGAGATAATATGGGCCCCGCTAAACTAGACAAAGCTAATAAGCTAAATATTCCCATATTATCAGAAGACGATTTCATTAATATGCTCAATGAAATGTAACAACTATAATTATGTTTTTTACACTACGTTCTCAAAATAATTAAACGACGATCGATTTTCCCGCTGTGGATTTTCTTTTATTGGAATCAAAATAAAAGTCAATTCGTCCTAAATTTATTCCGTAACAACCTACTTGATTTACTAAGACTTCTTCACCGATACGATTTTTAGTTACAGTAGGTTTATCAAGAAAAGTATGTGTATGCCCGCCAATTATTAAATCTATATCTTCGGTAAGTGCCGCTAACTGTAAATCACAAATTTTGTTAGGGTCGTTTTTATACTGATAACCTAAATGAGAAAGGCAAATAATCAAGTCACATTTTTGTTCCTTTTTTAATATACGAACCATTTCTACAGCTGTTTCGATAGGATCATTATATACAGTTTCTTTGTACATTTTTTTATCTACTAAACCGTCAAGCTCAATTCCAATTCCAAAAACCCCTATTTTTACACCATTCTTGTTGAAAATTTTATAGGGTTTTACGAGGCCGTCCATCACAGTATTTTTAAAGTCATAATTGGCTGACAAGAATTCAAATTTCGCATGTGGCATTTGCGCATACAGACCCTCAACACCATTATCAAAGTCATGATTACCTATCGTAGTGGCATCATATTGCATCATACTCATTAATTTAAATTCAAGTTCTCCACCATAATAGTTAAAATAAGGAGTCCCTTGGAAAATATCACCGGCATCAAGCAGTAAGACATTTGGGTTTTCTTTCCTAATAGTTTCAATTAAGGAAGCTCTTCTCGCTACACCTCCCATATTTGGATTTCGAGGATCATCAGCTGGAAAAGGATCAATATGGCTGTGCACATCGTTTGTGTGTAAAATGGTGATTTTTTTTATATCAGCAGTAGTGAAGCTACTCATTGACAATCCTAAACTCAATATTGCAGTACTAGCTGCCGTTTTCTCTATAAAATCTCTTCTTTTCATTTGTTTGTTTTTGGAGCTGTTTCCCGCTTTTCATTACACTCTTTTTATCCGCCAAAAAGGCTGATAAAAAGGGTTTTCATTACAATCGGGGCTAAAATCTGATTGGTATTAAAATATTTTGCGGTTACTCAACAATAATCCTGTTGTCTTGAAAAGATTTAATGGTATCAGTTTCTTTAAAATAATCAATCAATATGTTTCTCAATTTATAATCTAGATCGTAAGTGGCAATTCCTTTTTTGAAGAAATTCATATTGTCACCACCACTAGATAGATAATCATTTGTACCTACGTAATAAATCTTATCAATCTCTATTGGTTTACCCTGTACTAAAATATTAATTGGTTGGTTCTCTTTATCAATGGTAAATGTGATTCCTGAAAGCGGGTGTGGTTTCTTCTCAGAAATAAAGTAGTTTACCATTTCTAAAACCTGTTCTCCCTTTAGTGCAATAACAACCATAGTATTTTCAAAAGGCATGATTTCAAAAGCATTCCTAGCGGTTACATTCCCTTTTGGAAGAATTGCACGAATACCACCGTGGTTGAGCAAACAAATATCAATGTTTTTATTTTCGCGAGCTTTAAAAACAATATCTCCGCGACGCAAAATTACATCCGACATCATATTCCCTATTGTGCTTTGCCAGTTTTTAGCTTTTTTATCTAATGTTCCTGGACAGTATGCTAAAACATTATCTAAATCAGAGTTGATATGTGCTCGGTAAGGTTTAATAAAGTTTTCTATTTCAGTTACTTGGTTTTCTTTTTCAGTGATTGCTATTTGTTTGCCTTCTACTTTGGTGAGATGTACAACTTTATTGCTGCACGAAAGAACGAAAAAAAATGTTAAGAATATAACAAAAAGTTTCAAAAATTCGGTATACTTTTTTAGATTTACCATTTATAATATGACTTAATTAATTAATTTTGTAATCGAGTAAAAATAGTATGTTTTTAAATTATATAAAGGATTTTTCTGTAAAAAAAAGATTAAAAAATAGTTTACAGAATGTAAAAACTGTCTTAACCGTTAATTCCATAAAAACTATTGGGTTGCTTATTGACGAAAGTTATTTTTCTGAAATAAACCTTTTTAGAAATGAATTGCTACTGAGCGGTATTTTGGAATCTAATATAGAAGTATTGGTATATAGAGATCGGTTGAAAAAAAACAAAAGTATGTCGCAAGCTACTTTCAGTGCAAGTGATTTAAACTGGAATGGAACTATCAGTAATACAGCGGTAAATGATTTTGTCGATAAACAATTTGATTTACTAATTAGTTATTATGATGTAGAAAAAGCTGTTTTGTTAGTGGCAACTAATAATTCAAAAGCTCATTTTAAAGTCGGTTTTGCTGCTATAAACAAAAGATTCAATGATTTGATGATAAATACAAACGCTGAAAACTACAAAGTTTTTAGTCATGAAGTATTTAGATATTTAAAAATTTTAAAAAAAATATAAGCTGATATGCAATCATT
Source organism: uncultured Flavobacterium sp. (assembly GCA_937773775.1). Lineage (GTDB taxonomy): Bacteria > Bacteroidota > Bacteroidia > Flavobacteriales > Flavobacteriaceae > Flavobacterium. The sequence goes on along the minus strand of CALJVL010000047.1, from coordinate 47,951 downwards.
AATAGGAACCGGTGTTGCCCTAGTAACTCCATTTAAAGAAGATTTTTCAATTGATATGGAGGCACTAAGAAGCATCGTGGATTTTTCTGTAGATGGTGGAATTGAATATCTTGTCATCTTGGGAACAACAGCAGAAAACGCCACATTATCTCAAGAAGAAAAAGAATTAGTTATAAAAACGATTATAGAGACTAATAAAGGACGATTGCCATTAGTACTTGGAGTAGGAGGGAATGATACCATGAAGATTGTTGAAGAATTGAAGACGAGAGATTTTTCGCCTTTTGCTGCTATACTCTCCGTTTCTCCATTTTACAATAAGCCCACTCAAGAAGGTATTTATCAACATTTTAAAATGGTAGCTGAAGCTTCTCCCGTTCCCGTGATTTTGTATAACGTTCCTGGGAGAACAGCAAGTAATATGTTGCCAGTAACTGTTTTGCGTTTGGCGAATGATTTTAAAAACATTGTAGCAATAAAGGAAGCTGCAGGTGATATGGTACAAGCCATGAAATTGATAAAAAGTAAACCAGATAATTTTCTAGTAATATCGGGTGATGATATGATCGCTTTACCTATGGTTTTAGCGGGTGGTTCGGGTGTTATTTCAGTAATTGGACAAGGTTTTCCCAAAGAATTTTCCGAAATGATACGATTAGGTTTGAACCGAAGGGTAGATGACGCTTATAAAATTCAATATCTGTTGGATGAGTGTATCGACATGATTTTCGAGCAAGGAAATCCTGCAGGGATTAAACAAGTGTTTCAGTCTCTTGGAATAGCGGACAGTTTTGTGCGTTTGCCTTTAGTAAAAGTAGACGAATCATTGCGCAACAGAATAGATCAATTTGTTAAAAAGCAAGCTAAATAAGGCCATGAAACCTTGCTTTTTTTTTAAAGAAAGAAATATTTTGTAGTAGATAAATTAATAACTAAATTTGCCACCGAAACTTTGGTATTATTTTTTGCGGGTTATATACAACCCAAAGATTAAATAAATAAAATAAAATGAAGAAAATTCTATCACTATTGCTTTTCGTGATTCTCTTTAGTTCATGTAGTGAATATCAAAAAGCATTAAAAAATGAGGATGTTGCCATAAAGTTTGAGATGGGGACTAAATTATATGATACTGGAAATTATACGAAGGCCATTCGTCTTTTTGAACAAATAGCACCGGCATACAGAGGAAAGCCACAAGCGGAGAAATTATTTTACATGTTTGCGCAATCCTACTACAAAACGAAACAATATTATTTGGCGGGTTATCAGTTTGAAAGTTTTGCGTCGGGATATCCAAAAAGTGAAAAAGTACAAGAAGCAGCTTATTTAGGGGCTAAAAGTTATTCAATGCTGTCACCGGTCTATAGTCTGGATCAAACAGACACTTTCAAAGCAATTGATAAATTGCAAGTCTTTATCGATACTTATCCCAACTCAGAATATTTGTCTGAAGCCAATGAAGCCGTTAAAGCTTTGAGCGAAAAAATTGAGAAAAAAGTATATGAAAACGCGAGGGGGTATAATACGATATCAGATTACAAATCTGCATTGGTAGCTTTAGATAACTTTATAGCTGATTATCCTGGAACGCCACTCAAAGAAGAAGCACTGTTCTATAAGTTTGATTCGGCATATCAATTAGCCATAAATAGTGTTCCCGCAAAAATGGAAGAACGTTTAAATGTTGCATTGACTGCTCATTCTAACCTTATGAAATTTAAAACGGATACCAAGTACAAAGAAATAGCAAGCGAAATGTTAGCTCGTGTTGAAAAAGATTTACAAAATTTTACTAAATAAATAAAGTCATGGATTTAAAAAAGACGAATGCTCCGGTAAATACAATAACATATAATAAAACTGTTATTGAAGAACCTACTGGTAATGTGTATGAAGCGATAACCATTATGGCTAAAAGAGCAAATCAAATCAATGCTGAAATCAAAAAAGAATTGACTGAAAAGCTTGAAGAATTTGCGACTTATAATGACAGTCTTGAAGAAGTTTTTGAGAATAAAGAACAAATTGAGGTTTCAAAATTCTATGAAAAATTGCCGAAGCCACATGCTTTAGCAGTTCAGGAATGGTTAGAAGGTAAAATATACCATAGAGATTCAACTAAATAATAGTACAATGTCAGTTTTAAGCGGAAAAAAAATTTTACTGGGAGTTTCTGGTGGGATTGCCGCCTATAAAACAGCGTCTTTAGTACGACTTTTTATAAAAGCAGGTGCACATGTCCAAGTGATAATGACACCTGCTTCTAAGGATTTTATAACCCCGCTCACCTTATCTACTTTATCCAAAAATCCGGTGCATTCCAGTTTTTTTAATCAAGATGAGGAAAATGAGATGTGGAACAACCACGTGGAATTAGGACTATGGGCAGACCTTATGGTTATAGCTCCAGCGACAGCAAATACGTTGTCCAAAATGGCAAATGGAACTTGCGATAATCTTCTTATCGCAGTTTACTTATCGGCAAAATGTCCAGTTTATTTTGCACCCGCAATGGATTTGGACATGTACAAGCATCCTTCCACTATCTCAAGTTTTAATTCTTTGCAAAGTTTCGGGAACACTCTTATTCCTGCAGAAAGCGGAGAGCTGGCAAGTGGTTTGTCTGGTGAGGGTAGAATGGCTGAGCCTGTAAACATAGTTTCTTTCTTGGAAGCTGATTTGCAAAGTAGATTACCGCTGAAAGGAAAAAAAATTCTAATAACTGCCGGTCCTACTTATGAAGCAATTGATCCTGTGCGCTTTATTGGAAATCATTCCTCAGGAAAAATGGGGTTCGATATCGCTAACAGCGCAGCTAATCTAGGAGCGTCAGTAATATTAGTGTCCGGTCCCACCGTTTTAAAGGTTGACCATTCTTTGATTAAATTAATTAATGTGGTATCTGCACAGGAAATGTATGATGCTTGTCACCAGTATTTCAATGAAGTAGATGTTGTAATAGCAGCAGCAGCTGTGTCAGATTATAAACCAAAGCAGGTTGCTACCCAAAAAATTAAAAAAGCGGATGATAACTTTCTCATAGAACTCGAAAAAACTAAAGATATTTTGGCTTTTTTAGGTAGTACAAAGAAAAATCAATTTTTAATAGGCTTTGCTTTGGAAACCGAAAATGAAATCGAAAATGCAAAGGGAAAAATCCAGAAAAAAAACTTAGATTTGATTGTTGTAAATTCTTTGCAAGATGAAGGAGCTGGTTTTGGAAAACTAACTAATAAAGTTACTTTTATTGATAAGGATTTCAATGTAGAAGCGATGAAATTGAAATCAAAAGAAGCAGTAGCAGATGATATCTTAAATAAAGTAATAGCGTATTTTCATGAATAAGATTTTTAGCTTTTTCTTTCTGTTAACATTTGGGCTTACACAAGCGCAACAGTTAAATTGTACGGTTACGGTAAATTCAGAGACTTTGAGTAATGCCAATTTGCAGGTTTTTAAAACCTTGGAAAATTCACTGAATGAATTTGTTAACCAAACTGATTGGACTGGAAAAAATTACAAGCAGAATGAAAAGGTTGATTGTTCAATGTATATAACCATACTCTCAAATAATTCAGATCAGTTTTCTGGAACTATACAGGTGCAATCCTCAAGGCCCATTTATAATTCATCTTATTCCTCTCCCGTTTTAAACTATAATGACAAGGATTTAAGTTTTAGATACACGGAATTTGAAAATTTACTTTTTAACCCTACTGCCTTTGAATCAAATCTAGTATCGATTATTTCGTTTTACAGTTATATGATTTTGGGAATGGATGATGACACGTTCGTTCTGGAATCAGGGAATCCAAATTTTGAGCTGGCGCAAGATATTTCAAATGTCGCGCAGCGTGGAGGTTATAAAGGTTGGAGTCAAATTGATGGAAACCAGAACAGGTATTTTCTTATAAACGACATGATATCTCCCTCATTTTCAGAAATTCGTAAAACTATATTTGAGTATCATGCAGGCTTAGATTTAATGTCTAAAGATGTAAAAGCTGCAAAAGAAAAAATAAAATCATCTTTGCTTAATTTAGGAAAACTGCATGCGTCAAAACCGAATGCTTTTTTGACAAGGCTGTTCTTTGATGCCAAATCTGATGAAATTCTTTCCGTTTTTTCTGATGGGCCAAGCGTAAATATATCTGATTTAGTGGAAAGCTTGAACAAGACTTCTCCTTTGAACTCCAGTAAATGGCAGCTGATTAAGTACTAGATGTGATATTCAGTTCAACACCAAATTTCAACTTTCGTTATAAATATATATAGATGATAACCACACTATCAATAAAAAACTATGCTTTAATAGAAAAATTGTCCATTGATTTTTCCAAAGGTTTTTCAATTATTACAGGGGAAACCGGTGCGGGTAAATCGATAATATTGGGTGCACTAGGATTGGTTTTGGGGAAAAGAGCTGACTTGACTTCTTTAAAAAACAAAGAGGAAAAGTGTATAATTGAAGCTCATTTTGCGATTTCGAAATATAATCTGGCTCCTTTTTTTGAAGCTAATGATTTGGATTATGAAGAAGAAACCATTGTTAGACGTGAAATTCTTCCTTCGGGAAAGTCGAGGGCTTTCATTAACGATAGTCCTGTTAATCTTCAAGAACTGCAGGAATTGGGTTTGTTCCTAATAGATATTCATTCGCAACATCAAACACAAGGACTTGCAGATGAAAAGGTTCAGTTTGAAATCATAGATGCTGTTTCTAATAATCAGGAAGCTCTCTTGGAGTATCAATCGCTTTTGAAAAGTTATAAGTCGGACAAAACCAATTTAAATCTTCTTGTTAAAAGGCAAAGTGAATCTGTGAAAGAACAGGAGTACCATACTTTTTTGTTAAACGAGTTGGTCGAGGCTCAATTAAAGTCTGGTGAACAGGAACTTCTCGAAACCGATTTTGAAAAATTGAATAACGTTGAAATCATTAAAGAATCTCTCGATAAGTCGCTGGCTATCGCCAATGAAGAGAATATTGGAGTATTGCATAATTTGAAGGAAATCAAAATGGCCTTGCAAAAAATAGCTCTTTTTTCGATAGATTATAGCTCTTTGTTAGAAAGGACTACAAGTTTAGCTATAGAAATTGATGATATTGCTGATGAACTCGCCAGCTACTCTGATAAACTTATCAATGACCCTATACAGTTGGAGTTAATCAACCAAAAATTACAGCTAATTCATAATCTACAAAAAAAACACCAGGTTTCTTCTGTCGATGAATTGCTGGATATTCAAGTGAATCTAGAAAACTCAGTTTTAGAATTAGGCAACTTAGAGGGAGAAATTTTAAAACTAACAAAATCGATAGAACATAAGTCGGTGTCTTTAGATACATTTTCAGCTATTATTCACAGCAATAGAGTTATAGCTATTCCAGATTTATCGCATAAACTGATTAGTATTCTAGAAACTTTAGGTATGCCTAATGTGCGTTTTAATATTGAAGTAAAAGAAACTATGACGTATTTCAACAATGGTAAAGATGAATTGCAATTTCTGTTCTCAGCGAATAAGGGAACTGATTTTGGTTTACTAAAAAAAGTGGCGTCTGGTGGTGAAATGTCAAGAATTATGTTGGCTGTAAAGGCTATACTAGCTCAATATTCAAAATTGCCCACTTTAATTTTTGACGAAATTGACACAGGTGTTTCTGGGGAGATTGCTATCAAGATGGGAGAGATCATGAAAGAGATGAGTCAGGGCATGCAGATTTTTGCCATTACCCATTTGCCTCAAATTGCCGCCAAAGGTGATGCTCATTTCAAGGTGTTTAAATCAACGGTAGGTGACGATACACAATCGGAGTTACAGCTTTTATCGACTGAAGAACGCATCGTTGAAATTGCTCAAATGTTATCGGGGACAGTAGTCTCAGATTCGGCCTTAAATCATGCGAAAGCCTTGTTGAACTAAATAATTGCCTTATATTTGTCAAGGAAAATTTAAGATTTTACTAGGTATAGTAGTCATTTTACTTGCTTTTCCACATTAAATAAAAATAAAAATATATTTTAGATATTATGATAATAGAACCTAGAATGAGAGGATTTATTTGCACAACATCTCAGCCTAAAGGATGCGAGCAAAATGTTAAAAACCAAGTTGAATACGTTAAGTCAAAGGGAAATATTGAAGGAGCTAAAAAAGTATTAGTAATCGGAGCTTCAACTGGTTTTGGGTTGGCTTCAAGAATTACTAGTGCTTTTGGATCTGATGCTGCAACGGTTGGTGTTTTTTTTGAAAAAGCTCCTAGCGAAGGAAAAACAGCTTCTCCAGGCTGGTATAATTCTGCTGCTTTTGAAAACGAAGCTCATAAAGTTGGCTTATATGCAAAGAGTATTAATGGAGATGCTTTTTCTAACGAAATCAAAAAACAAACAATAGATATTATAAAAACCGATTTGGGGCAAGTGGATTTAGTTATTTATAGCTTGGCTTCGCCTGTGAGGATGCATCCTGTTACAGGGGTACTGCATCGTTCTGTACTAAAACCTATCGGAAGTACTTTCACTAATAAAACGGTTGATTTTCATTCTGGAAAAGTTTCCGAAATTTCAATTCAAGAGTGCAACGATGAGGATATTGCAAATACGGTTGCCGTAATGGGAGGTGAAGATTGGGCAATGTGGATAGACGCTTTAAAAGCAGAGAATTTATTGGCTCCAAGTGCAACAACAGTTGCTTACTCTTATATTGGACCATCATTGACCGAGGCAGTGTACAGAAAAGGTACTATTGGTAGAGCCAAAGATCATCTGGAGTCTACTGCTTTTAGCATCACTGAGAGTTTGGCTGATATTAAAGGGAAAGCTTATGTTTCTGTCAATAAAGCATTGGTTACACAAGCTAGTTCTGCGATTCCTGTTATTCCCCTTTATATTTCTTTATTGTATAAAATAATGAAAGAAGAAGGAATTCATGAAGGTTGTATTGAGCAAATTCAACGTTTATATCAAGATAGATTGTTTTCTGGTGGCGCTGTTGCCACGGATGAAAAGGGGCGAATTCGGATTGATGATCTTGAGATGCGTCCTGATGTTCAGGAAAGAGTGGCCAGTTTGTGGAATGATGCTGTTACTGAAAACTTATCTGAAATATCAGATCTAGAAGGTTACAGAAAAGACTTTTACAATTTATTCGGTTTTGCTGTTGAAGGAGTGGACTACAAAGTAGATACAAATGAAATGGTAAATGTTCCAAGTATAATGTAATCTGGTGTTACTATTTTAAAATTTTAGAGAATGCATCTTAATTTCCTAATGGATTGATTCATTTAGAAATTGAGATGCATTTTAATATATTGACTTAAAATTAATTCGTTATGTACAATTTATTAAAAGGAAAAAGAGGAATTATTTTTGGAGCACTGGATGAAAATTCGATTGCCTGGAAGACTGCCGAAAGGGTACACGAAGAAGGAGGTCTGTTTGTGCTTTCAAATGCGCCAGCTTCGATACGAATGGGAACAATTGATGAATTAGCCCAAAAAACGGGTTCTCAAATTATTCCTGCTGACGCTACTTCTGTGGTTGATTTAGAAATTTTAGTAGACGAAGCGGTTAAGATTTTGGGTGGTAAGATTGATTTTGTGCTACACTCTATAGGAATGTCAGTAAATGTCCGTAAGGGCAATGATTACACGAACCAAAATTACGATTATACTGAAAAAGGTTGGAATGTTTCGGCCGTTTCTTTTCATAAAGTGATGCAGGTGCTATATAAAAAAGATGCCATGAACGAGTGGGGAAGTATTGTAGCATTATCTTATATGGCTGCACAACGCGTTTTTCCAGACTATAATGACATGGCTGATAACAAGGCATATTTGGAATCGATTGCCCGTAGTTTTGGTTATTTCTTTGGAAGGGATAAAAAGGTGAGGGGTAAATACAATTTCACAATCGCCAACGGCAACAAAAGCAGGTCAAGCAGTCAAAGGTTTTGGGGGGTTTGTTGCTTTTTCAGAAAAAATGTCACCTCTGGGTAACGCTACTGCTTTGGATTGCGCTAATTATACGGTATCCATGTTCTCGGATTTAACTAAAATGGTCACGCTTCAAAATTTGCTACATGACGGTGGATTTTCAAATATGGGGGTCAGTCAAGAGGTCATGGAAATGTTTGAGTAAAGATAACTTTCGCACGAAAATATTTATAGGAACCATCAATTATTAATTGATGGGTTTTTTATTCATAAAGTATATCTTTGTTAAAAATTATCCAGTGTTTTATAATTAATACCCCATAAGAACATGTTTTTTTCCTTAATTATTCCAGTGTACAATCGACCGGATGAAGTCGCTGAGCTTTTAGAGAGTTTGTCACATTCCAATTATAAAGAAAGTTTTGAAATAGTGGTAGTAGAGGATGGCTCATCATTGAAATGTGAGGATATAGTTCATAAATATGAAGGTAAATTGTCTATTTCCTATTATTATAAAGAAAATTCAGGGCCCGGAGACTCTAGAAACTATGGGATGAAAATAGCTAAAGGGGAATATTTTATCATTTTTGATTCCGACTGTATTATTCCAGCGGGATACTTAATCGAAGTTGACAAATCCTTGAAAGAAAATTATGTGGATTGCTTTGGCGGGCCTGATAGGGCTCTTGACAGTTTTTCTAATATACAAAAGGCCATTAATTTTGCAATGACTTCTTTTCTTACTACGGGTGGAATTAGAGGAGGTTCTGAAAAAATAGATAAATTTCAGCCTAGAAGTTTCAATATGGGTTTATCTCGACAAGCTTTTGAAGCTTCCAAAGGCTTTGGAAATATACATCCTGGCGAAGATCCAGATCTATCTATACGACTATGGAATCTCGGTTTTAAAACTAAATTGGTCTCAAATGCGTATGTTTATCATAAGAGAAGGGTTGATTGGGATAAATTTTCGACGCAGGTCAATAAATTTGGTAAAGCACGACCGATTCTTAATAGCTGGTATCCAGAATATAATAAGCTTACCTTTTTTTTTCCGTCCGTTTTTATTACTGGATTTGGATTAGCGGTATTGTTAGTGATTTTTAATTTTGATTTATTATTGCAGTTGTATTTTATTTATTTTCTAGTCTTATTTTTAGTTTCAAGCTATCAAAATAAGAGTCTTAAAATCGGAAGTTTGTCTGTAATTGCTGTTTGGAAGCAGTTTTATGGTTATGGAATTGGCTTTTTGGAGTCGTTTTTTAAAGTTATCATACTTAAGCAAAAACCTCAAATCGCTTTTCCAGAATTATTTTTCAAAATTTGATATGACAAAAATTATTGGTTTAACGGGTGGAATTGGAAGTGGTAAAACCACAATTGCTAATCATTTTAGGTCCTTGGGTATCCCCGTTTACATTGCTGACGAAGAGGCAAGAAAAATAATGCAGTCGTCGGAAGTTTTAGATGCTATTAAAGAAGCCTTTGGTGACACAATTTTTGAAAATGAAATTTTGAATAGAGGACGGTTGGCTGAAGTCGTTTTCGGCAACCCTGATAAGTTGATAGTGTTGAATGCAATTGTCCATCCTGCGGTAAAAAAGCATTTCAAGGAATGGGTTTTGGAACATACAGGAGTTCCTATAGTGGTTTATGAAGCCGCAATTTTATTTGAAAGTGGTAATTACAAAGATTTTGACTGGATAATAACCGTAACTGCACCTAAAGAATCAAGAATTCAGAGGGTAATGGAGAGAGATGGAGTTACAAGAGAGCAAGTTGTAAAAAGAATAAACGCGCAATGGTCTGATGAGCAGCGCTTTCCGAAAAGTGATTTTGTTATTGAAAATATTGATTCTGAAATAGTCAAAAGCAAAACGGAAGAGATTCTTAAAATTTTGAAGATAAAGCAAAACGAATCTTAAATGTTAATGTTTGGTTAATATATTATCATTCATACTGTTAAAATGCTAAATTTGTATTGATGAACAAACTTTTTTTTAGATTACTGGTTTTGTTGATGAGTTTGTCTCTAGTAGGTATAATTCTTGTCCAAGTATATTGGTTTAAGGCTTCGTTTAAAAATAACAACGAGCAATTCAAATTTCACATTACACAGGTTATAGGTAAAGTTGCAGATAAACTTCAAAAACAAGAAGCTTATAGTTTCTACGATAAATATAATCGTTACAAAGACAGCACAGGGAAAATTCCTCAAAAAGACGATTTATTAGAGGTCTATTATGTGCAGAAAAATCCACGAACGAATAAAACTATTGTTTATTCAAACAGTATTATTTCAGAGGATTATAACATATCATCTACGTTCTTTGATAAAAAATTTAGTGCTGATAGATTTAAAAATTTTAATTCTAAGCGTGTAACGGAAATTTACAATGACAATCGGATTGATAAATCAACTTTGCAACAAAGTTTGGTGCCAGATGTAAAGATTGAGAAGTCAGGGAATTTAGATGTATTAGACAATGCTCAATTTGAAATTTTCTTTAAGGATATTGCTGCAGCAATGCCAATTCAAGAGCGAGTTTCGAAGGAAATTCTTCAAAAATTAATCAAAAAAGAATTACTAGAGTACGGCGTAAAGACAAAATTTGAGTTTGGAATATACAGTAATGGCCTTGCTACCAATATTAAGTCAAATGATTTCGCATTCGATCAGGAAGCAACCTATTCTATTCCAATTTTCGCGGATAATGAGGGAAATGAAAAATATAAGCTTTTAGTCACCTTTCCGCACAAGAAGAAATTTTTACTATCCGAGCTTGTTAGTATTACTGTTCTGTCGATAGTTTTTACGTTAATTATTTTACTTGCTTATACTAGTGCACTGAATCAGTTAATTCGTCAACGTCAGATTTCTGAAATAAAAACGGATTTTATTAATAATATGACTCACGAGTTTAAAACACCGATTGCCACAATCAATCTGGCTTTAGATGCTATAAAAAACCCAAAGATAATTGACGACAAAGAAAAAGTTTTCAAATATCTACAGATGATTCGCGATGAAAACAAGCGAATGCATGCCCAAGTCGAAAACGTTTTAAGGATTTCTAAATTAGAAAAAAAAGAACTTGATATTGAAAAGGAATCGAGTGACGTAATAGAGGTGATAAATGATGCAATAGAGCATGTTAATTTAATCTTGGAAGATAGAGGAGGAAAGATTACAACTCATTTTGATGCAACAAGAGTCACAGTTTTAATAAATGATGTTCATTTTACGAACGTAATCGTAAACATGTTAGAAAATGCCATAAAATATTCGGTGGATGCGCCAGAAATTGACGTTTTTACTGAAAATGTAAAAGATATGATTTTGATAAAAGTGACAGACAAAGGATTGGGAATGAGTAAAATCGCTCAAAAAAGGGTTTTTGAAAAATTTTATAGAGAGCATACAGGAAATATACATAATGTAAAAGGACATGGTTTAGGCTTAGCCTATGTAAAAAGAATAGTTGAAGACCATAATGGTCAAGTTTACGTCGAAAGTGAAAAGGGAAAAGGGAGTACCTTCATAATAAAAATACCACTAATAAATTAGATATGGAAAATATTAATAAAAGAATACTTTTAGTAGAAGATGACCTTAATTTCGGCGCAGTACTCAAAGATTATTTAATGCTAAATGATTTTGATGTTACTCTGGCTAAGAATGGAATGGAAGGCTTTGAGAAATTCAAAAAAGACACATACGACCTATGCATTCTTGATGTTATGATGCCTTACAAAGATGGGTATACATTAGCCAAGGAAATAAGAGAAAAAAACAGCGAAGTTCCAATTATCTTTCTCACCGCAAAGTCTATGAAAGAGGATGTTTTGAAGGGTTATAAAGCTGGTGCTGATGATTACTTGAACAAACCTTTTGATTCAGAAGTATTATTGATGAAAATAAAAGCAATTATTCAAAGAAAATCATCCGATACTAAAACGGAACAAATTCAACACGAATTTAATATTGGGAAGTTTCATCTTAATTCTAAATTGAGATTCTTGACTTTTAATGGTGAAGAGCCTATCAAGTTGTCTCCAAAAGAGAATGAGTTGTTGAAAATGTTAATTCTCCACGAAAATGACTTAATGCCACGAGAATTGGCTTTAACGAAAATATGGAGAGACGACAACTATTTCACTTCAAGAAGTATGGACGTATACATTGCTAAGCTTAGAAAATACCTTAAGTTGGATGAAAATGTTGAAATCCTTAATATTCACGGCGAAGGATTTAGGCTAGTGGTGAAAAACAAGGTTGAAAAATAAAATTAAATAAAGGCTCCAAAAAAACGGAGCCTTTTTTTGTGATTTTTTGTCACGATAGGCACATTAAATTGTCTTTTTACAAAAAAATTGTCGTGACCCAATATTTTGGAACGTAATTTATGCTAGATTCAATTGAAGTGCGTAACAATTTTTGTTTTCTTTAGTAATGCTATAAATGATGGAATCTTCAGAGTAATTTTCATGAATTACAACTTTGTCATTTAGTGATAGCTCTCTTAGAAAATTCATTTCAAAACTTTTTATTTTTTGATTGAGAATCAAATCTGTTTCTAAGTGGTCTAAACACCATTCAAGATACTTGACATTGTTTACATGATCTACGATGTCCAAATCTGATAAGCGTACGGATTTTTCAATTACATCTTGTTTTTCGGAACTAATATTTATTTTCGAAAAACTTTCCTTAGTTGCCTTGATTTCAGGATATAATTCAATATGTTCATATGGCAAAGCCAGTCCTTCTGGACGCCTTTTCTCAGTGTTGAAAACTGCCCAAAAACTTACAGACCCCACTATTTTCTTACCATTGACATATACTTCAAAGGCTCGTACCGATCGAGATTTCTCGAGACTGTTAACCCAGGTTTTTACCGTTACAACGTCTCTCCATTTAGGCAATGAAGCGATTTCAACACGCATTTTACTCAAAACCCAGGCTTGATTATATTTGTACATATCCGTAAAACTTATGCCTCCGCTATCCGAATGGGCCGCAGCAGTCAGTTGCAGAATGTTGCATAAATCAGTATATTTTAGATATCCGTTAGGCATGCATTGCGTAAAGTTGATTTCCCAATCCTTGCTAAAAATGGAAGTGAAATTTGGTGCTATTGGCATATTTATTATTATGAGTTATGAATTTTTGATTTTATATAATTGAAAATAGTTGGGTATGGAGTTTCGTAGTCAAACCATTTTGTATTTTCGTCTCTTTTGAACCAAGTTAGTTGCCGCTTTGCAAATCGTCTTGTATTTTTCTTGACTTCTTCGACTGCAAAATCCAAGCTAAAATCACCATCTAAATAACTGAATAATTCTCGGTAGCCTACAGTTTGTAGGGCATTCAGTTCTTTATCTGGATAAAGCTTTTTTGCTTCCGCCAATAAACCGTCCTTCATCATGATGTCAACACGTTGATTGATTCGATTGTACATGATACTTCTTTCAGCTTCAAGTGCAATGAGAATAGGCGTGAAGCTGCGGCTATTTTTTTTCTGATTTAGAAAAGATGAGTATGGTTTCCCTGAACCGATACACACTTCTACAAAACGCATCATACGCTGTGGGTTCAGTAAAGTTTGTGGGTTTTCTGATGAGATTTTTTGGAAATATTCATTATCATGTATTCTGAGTTGTTCTTGTAAATAGATAATTCCCAATTTTTCATAGTTCGTATTTACGTTTTCACGAATGGCCGAATCAATTTCTGGAAATTCATCAAAACCTTTCAAAACTGCATTAACATATAATCCGGAACCACCTACAAGAACAACATAATCGTTGTTCAAAAATAGTTCATCAATTTTTGAGATTGCTTCTTTTTCGAAGTCGCCTACTGTATAGCTTTCTAAGACGGATTTGTTTTGAATAAAATGATGTTTGGCAGCCTCCAGTTCCGTTCTATTTGGTACCGCGGTCCCAATGGTCATTTCTTTAAAAAACTGCCGGCTATCGCAGGAAACAATTTCGCATTTGAAATGATTCGCCACGATGATGCTTAATGTAGTTTTTCCGATGGCCGTAGGGCCGATAATGGTAATTAGGTATTTCATAATTTATTTTAGCGCAGATAAAAACGAATATCTGGACGACTGCAAGTTACTATTTCCTGACGTAAAAAGTCCTTTTAAGAACTCCTTTTACCTTGCAGAAAGCTGTTCGTCCAGCTAGTAGTCGAAGTCTGTAACTTGAAACAACTCTCTTTCAGATTATCTTAAAGAGAGTTACCGCATTTATGGCAAAAATTCGCATTAGTAGGATAGTCCTTTGCTCCGCAGCCTGTGCAAGCAGCTTGCAGATGACGTGAAGTTCTCTGAGTCGTTTTGGCTATTTCTGATGTTACAATTCCTGTAGGTACTGCTATGATACCATATCCCAAAATCATTACAAAGGAGGCGATAAACTGTCCTAAAGGAGTTACGGGAGAAATATCTCCATAACCCACGGTCGTCAGTGTTACGATAGTCCAATAAATGCTGGATGGTATACTGGTAAAGCCGCTTTGCTTGCCCTCAACAACATACATAATAGAACCTATTATGATGGTTATTATGAGGACAAAATAGATGAAAACTATAATTTTACCACGACTAGCATTGATTGCCTTTTTTAGTTGAACAGACTGGCTCGTAAACTTCGGATGATTTAAAATCTTGAACAATCGCAATAATCGTAATGAGCGAACTACGCTTAATATGCTAGTGCCTAAGAAGAAAAGAGATAAGTACATTGGTAAAGTAGCAAGTAAATCTATAATACCGTAAAAACTAAATATGTACTTCCAAGGCTTATTGATGGAAATGATACGTAAAATATATTCAATTGTAAAGAATCCAGTGATGATCCATTCAAGAAAAACGAGTTCGGAATGGTATTTTAAATCAAATTCGGTGACGGTTTCCATCATTACTAAAAGTACGCTTAGTAAGATGATTGCTAAAAGAATTAAATCAAAATAACGACCAGCTTTTGTTCCAGTGCCATAGATAATTATATGTACTCTTTGTTTAAAAATGTCGTATTTCGATTTGACTTTACGCATATGTAAGAAATGAAATTTAGAATCTGCATTACAATTTTAGGATCTTAAAACCTTTGTTTTTTCTTATGTGTCCTTGAATAATATTGCGGGTATCACGATTGTTTTGCATCGGAATGAGTATGTTTTTCAGAATTTTAATATTTGATATCTGATAATTTAAATCATAGAAAGTATAGCCTTTGTAAACACCGTTTTCAACTAGCACAGCGCTACGTTCATTGACAGTCCTTCCTTTTTCAACAATAACCATATTTTGGTTTTCAAAACTATTAGCAGTAATGAAAGCTGATACTCTTAAATTGTATTCTTCTGTAGATATTATTCCTAGGCAGGCGCCATCACACTCTTTTATTTTATATTGAAAACAAGCCGCTTTTGTTTGATATAGGCCTGTGTATTTTTGACATAAATTATACTTATCAGTAATTTTAAACAAACTATTTTTCCCTTCTTGTAAGCTTGTGAATGAAGTGATTTCTTTTTTACGTCCGTCCGCCTTTAACAATCTTAAGTTCAAATAGCCTTGCTCATCCATTTCCGAATACAGTGCCCATTGAAAAATACTTTTTCGCTGTGCTCTATTATATTTAGGCTTGTTTTTCTTGATTTCTTCACTTTCTTTTAAAAGTGCCACCAATTCACTTCCTGTTTCTTCATAAGTTACGGCAAATACTTCAATTTGGATTTTTTTAGCACTATTAGTTATGCCCGTAAAATGCTGGTTTACTCTTTTTCTGATGTTTATACTTTTCCCAATATAAATAAGAGTACCACTTTCGTTGTAAATATAGTAAACACCAGTTACTGCAGGCAAAACATTTAAAATATCAATTAATTTTGGAGCTAAACCTTTTTCGATTTTAAATTTTATGAAGTCTTTAATTATTTCTTTTTCTAAATCTTTATCCAAAAGCATTTTGAATAACTTCACCGTTGCCATGGCGTCCCCGCTTGCTCGGTGTCTGTCGGCCATTGGAATTCCTAAGGCACGAACCAATTTTCCTAAACTGTGCGAGGGCTGTTCAGGTAATAGTTTTTTGGATAGTTCAACTGTGCAAAGCGTTCTTTGGTTAAAATCATATCCTAAACGTCTAAATTCAGTGCGTAATATGCGATAATCAAAATCGGCATTATGCGCGACTAGAACACAATCATTAGTCATTTCAATAATGCGTTTTGCCACTTCAAAAAACTTAGGGGCAGAATGTAACATGGCATTATTTATCCCTGTTAGTTTAACTACAAAAGGTTGAATTGGGATTTCAGGGTTGACTAAACTGATGAATTGATCTACGATTTCATGACCGTCAAATTTATATATGGCGATTTCGGTGATCCCTTCTTCGTTGAATTGTCCTCCTGTGGTTTCTATGTCGAGTATTGCGTACAATTTTGTATTAAGTTTATAGTTTTTAGAAATTAATTTCAAATTAGGACCACTAAGAGTTGATCACCATTTAAAAACCATTATCGTTTGCCAAAGATACTACTTCCAATACGAATCATCGTGCTACCGTATTCGATAGCGAGTTTGTAATCACCCGACATACCCATAGAAAGGATTTTAGATTCTAGGTTCTTGGTTTTTGAATTTGTGGTTAAATAATCGAAAATGGATTTTAAATGGCTAAATTCTTTTTTGATTTGGTTTTGATCTTCCGTAAAAGTAGCCATCCCCATCAACCCTGTAATGCAAATATTTTTCATTTCGTTAAATTCATCGGAATCCAGTATGTCTTTCAATTCCTTATGATCTAGACCAAATTTCGTTTCCTCTTCCGCAATATGCATCTGTAGCAGACAATCGATAACTCGATCGTTCTTAGCGGCCTGTTTGTTGATCTCCTTTAATAATTTGAAACTATCGACTCCATGGACTAAGCTCACAAATGGCGCCATAAATTTCACTTTATTTGTTTGAACGTGTCCAATCATATGCCATTGTATATCTTTTGGCATTTGCTCCCATTTATCCGCCATTTCTTGGATTTTATTTTCCCCAAAAACTCGTTGACCGGCTTCGTAAGCTTCCATCAAATCAGGGACTGGTTTCGTTTTTGAAACTGCAACTAGTGTAACTTGTTCAGGCAAATTATTTTTTATCGAATGTAAATTTTTAGCTATTGACATTATTTTATTTTTTAGAATTGTTTTATCGAATTTAAATCTCGTAAATGACAATGCCACTTCTGAACTTTGGTTCGATGTAGGTGCTTTTTGGTGGCATAATGAAGTTGCCATCAGCCAAAGCTTTAATTTCATTTATGTTAGAAGGAAAGAGAATAAAGCCCAGTTCGAATTCACCTTCATCGATGATCTTTTTCAGTTCCAAAATGGATTGTTTTCCAGAAAGATATTCGATGCGTTCATCATTACGTAAATCTTTAATGGCCAAAAGAGGTAAGAGAACCGTTTCATATAAAATCTGGCTATCCAGACTTTCCAAAGGAGTTTCAAAAAGCTGTTTTTCCTTTCTTAAAATTAGACTATAAAATTCACTGTCGAGATACATTCCAAATTGATGTTTTCCGGCTGGGTGGAATGGTTGTTGGTTTTTATTTTCGACAATGAAATTTTCATCTAATTTATTGATAAATTCCTCTTTTTGCAGGCCGTTTAAATCCTTTATTAACCGATTGAATTCATATATTTTGACATTGTTTTCAGATATTAAATAACTCAACAAATAATTTTTTGCGGTATTATCCTTATTTTCATTTTCTTCCGACAATAATTTTGCCGCTTCTGAGCGATGGTGACCATCAGCAACATAGAGCGTATTTATTTTTTCGAATATGTTTTGAATCCAATTGACTTCTACAGCATCATCAATTTTCCATAAATAATTAATTTCTTTCTTAGTTGTTGAAAACTCAAAGTCAGCTAATTTTTGGGTACAACTGAATATCCAGTTTTCAATTGTCTTATTATCTGGATAGGTTATTAAAACGGGTTCCGTGTTGAACTCGGAATGTTTCATGTATTCTTTTAGTAATCGCACTCTAAATGCGATCGTTTCCTCATGTTTCTTGATGATGTTATTGCGATAATCTTCAATGCTAGTTCCTACAATAATTCCTGTGAATGCTTGGTTTTTAGTTACAATTTTATGAATATAAATCGCCGGTTTTTTGTCTTTAACTAATATGTTTTCGATTTTGAAATCTTGGTATCTTTGATTTACTTGGCGGTATCTTTTTTCAAAAGAAACGGTTTCTTGATTGGTATAAGCCGGTTTTAAGACATGTAAAAAGGAGAGCGGATTGAAATCTAACTGTGCCGCTAATTCAGCTGTGCCGTATTCTTCATAAGAGCGGCAAGTTACAAGGCAAACTTTATCTCGTGTGGGTCGAACTGCTATGAAAGGGATTATTTTTGCCATCATTTATTGTATTCAGTATTCAGTTTCTGTATTCATCGCCAAGGCTGCAAACTACAATCGAATACTGTGACTTTTATATAAATTGTTTAGAGATTTTTTCTGCTTTTTTGCTTTCAGAATAATCGTAGAAACCTTCACCCGACTTTACTCCTAGCTTGCCGGCACGAACCATATTTATCAATAATGGGCAAGGGGCGTATTTTGGATTCTTAAACCCATCGTACATAACGTTTAAAATTGCCAAGCATACGTCAAGTCCAATAAAATCTGCTAATTGCAGTGGGCCCATAGGGTGTCCCATTCCCAGTTTCATTACAGTATCGATTTCATAGACACCGGCCACTTTGTTGTATAAAGTTTCGATAGCTTCATTGATCAGTGGCATCAAAATTCTATTGGCCACAAAACCAGGGTAATCATTAACTTCTACGGGTGTTTTTCCTAACTTTTCGGCCAATTTCATAATGACCTGTGTTACTTCATCACTCGTATTATAACCGCGGATTATTTCGACCAATTTCATAATGGGCACAGGATTCATAAAGTGCATCCCGATAACGCGTTCCGGGTGTGTAACCACTGCTCCAATTTGAGTAATAGAAATGGAAGAGGTGTTTGTAGCTAGGATAGTGTTGTGAGAACAGGCATCATTCAATTGCCTGAAAATGTTCAGTTTCAACTCAATATTTTCCGTAGCGGCTTCAACTACTAAATCAGCACCAACCACACCATCTTTGATGTCGGTATAGGTAATTATGTTTGTGATCGTTTTGGCTTTGTCTTCTTGTGTGATGGTTCCTTTGGACACCATTCTATCCAAGTTGGCAGCTATTGTAGCCATCCCTTTGTCCAAGGACTTTTCAGATAAATCAATTAATTTTACGGTAAAACCACTTTGGGCAAAAGTGTGGGCAATTCCATTACCCATTGTTCCTGCTCCTATTACTGCTATAATTTTCATTTAATTTGTATTTTTATTTTAAAGTCTTCTCGTTAAACTTTTAAATCCGAATCGTTAATCTATTTTTTAAAACAGTCAATAATTTGGTAGGCCACTCTTAAGGCTTCTGTTGCTTGTTCCAATGTTACAATAGGAGTTGAATTAGTATTTATCGCATCGGCAAAAGTTTCTAATTCATCAAGGATCGCATTGTTTTGTTGCACCTCAGGGTTAGAAAAGTAAATCTGTTTTTTTATGCCTTCGGCATTTTGTAAAATCATGTCAAAATCTCCCGGTACTTCTGGGGCATCTTTCATTTTAACAACTTCACATTTTTTTTCCAAGAAATCTACAGAAATGTAAGCGTCCTTTTGAAAGAAACGTGTTTTACGCATATTTTTCATCGAAATTCGGCTAGCTGTCAAATTGGCTACACAACCGTTTTCGAATTCGATCCGGGCATTTGCAATGTCCGGAGTATCACTGATAACGGAAACGCCGCTGGCGCTAATATTTTTTACTTTAGATTTTACTACACTCAAAACAACGTCAATGTCATGTATCATTAAATCCAAGACTACTGGAACGTCCGTACCTCGCGGATTGAATTCTGCCAAACGATGCGTTTCAATAAACATGGGGTTTTCAATCATGTTTTTGGTGGCAATAAATGCGGGATTGAATCGCTCCACATGCCCCACTTGCCCTTTGACATTATATTCTTTAGCTAATGCAATAATTTCTTCGGCTTCCGCCAATGTATTTGAGATGGGTTTTTCTATGAAAACATGCTTACCTGACTTGATTGCAACTTTAGCGCATTTGTAGTGGGAAAGTGTAGGGGTAACAATGTCAATAACGTCAACCGCATGGATAAGTGTTGCTATTGTACTAAAATGTTTATAGCCAAATTCCTTTGATATTTTATCGGCGTTTTCTTGATTGGGATCGTAAAAGCCAACTAATTCATATTTTTCAGATTGTTGTAATAAACGTAAATGTATTTTTCCAAGATGACCAGCACCTAGTACTCCAATTTTCAGCATAATGATGTTGTTTCCACAAAAATAACAATTTAATGATTAAACCGTTAAGGATAAGCAACAATTATTTGATGATTTAAAATTAATATTTGACAATTGGAATTAGAATTTGTTTTCTATTTTTACCAAAATTAAATAATAAACTTTGAAAGATACAGGTAAGCATCAAGGGCTTCGCAATCAATTAGTAAGCGTTTTAGAGGAAAAAGGAATTACCGATGAAAATGTTTTGGGAGCTATAAAAAAGATTCCGAGACACTTGTTTTTGAACTCTAGTTTTGAAGATTATGCTTATCAAGATAAGGCATTTCCTATCACTGCTGGTCAAACCATTTCGCAACCTTATACTGTCGCTTTCCAATCACAATTATTGAACATAAAAAAAGGAAATAAAGTTTTAGAAATAGGCACAGGTTCAGGTTATCAGACAGCTGTGTTGTGTTTGATGGGAGCCACAGTTTTTAGTGTAGAACGCCAAAATGAATTATTTAAACAAACTTCGGTATTATTACCCAAGTTAGGAATTCGTCCTAAACATCTTTCTTTTGGTGACGGGTATAAAGGTTTACCAAGTTATGCTCCCTTTGACAGTATCATTGTTACCGCCGGAGCACCTTTCATACCACAACCTTTGATGGCACAATTAAAAATAGGGGGTAGGCTCGTTATTCCATTGGGAGAAGGTGTGCAAATAATGACGTTATTGATTCGGATAAATGAAACTCAATTTGAGAAGCATGAATTGGGCGAATGTCGATTTGTTCCTTTGTTAGAACATAAAAATTAAATAAAAATACATTCGTGCTTCTGAATATTTTCTTATTGTGATAGCGTAGCGGCTTGACGCTCTAAGGTTTCTTTTTCGATTTGGGCAATAAATAGTATAAAGGAGTCATTACTAATCCCTGTCAAAGTATTTTCCAATTTTTTATAATATTGCATTCTGGTTTCGGAATCACCTTTAATGTTGACGATGGTATAGCCATTTTGCAACAAAACAAAATTCATAATCAATCTCGACACCTTTCCATTTGCATTCGTGAAAGGGTAAATAGCCAGTATTCGTTGATGCATTTCCGCAGCTAAAATAATGGGGTGCAAAGTGCTTCTGTTCTTTTCATACCACTTAAATAGCGCTTCTATTTCTTTTTCAATTCTTGAAGGATCTGACGGAGTAAAACCGTTTTCTTTTAAAACGAAAGAGATTTTACGGTATTGTCCAGCCTCTTTCGGAAGTATCCCTCTCAGGATAAGACTATGTATAGAAGTCAGCTCTCTTTCATTCAGGGAAAGCTTCTTGTCTACCATATTTTTGATAAAAGCTGTCGCTTCAATATGATTTAGCGCTTCCATGTGTTCTCGCATATTTTTTCCTGAAATCGTTTGACCTTCATTGATAACCAAATTAGTTTCTGATAGCGTCAAAGTGTTTCCTTCAATGCGATTACTTTCAAATGTATATTCTAGCTCTGAGTCTTGGGTAATTTGAGAACGGTGAATTGGCTCAGTAGTTTCTAGTTTTAGCTTTAATCTATCGATTTCATTCAACAGTTTTTGAAGCTGAGACGAAATTTTACTGGCAGCAGATTTTCTTAGGGATTTAATCTCGACTTCGGCGTCTTTGAGTGCTTGTAAAGCGAATTCTTCTTGGCCAATTTCATGAATGATTCTTTCTTTCAACCAAGCGGTCATCAATATTTCAAAATTAACATCAAGCAGTGCTGCCAATTTTGTGATTTGCTCCTTGGTTGGTCTTCTCGTTCCGCTCTCAAATTTACTCACTAAAGCTTGGTCAATGCTTAATAATTGGGCTACTTCCCTTGTTTTTAATCCCTTTAGTTCTCGAGCGTTTTTAAGTAAACTTTTCATTAAAAAAAAACATGTTTATATTGTCTTGACAAATTAAGTCATTAAATCACGTGTAAAAAAAGGTCAAATGTTCTGACCTTAATATTGATTTAAAACTCTTTTTTGATTCTGGCTAGATCACGCTTGGTGTCTTGTTCTTTAAGTGACTCTCTTTTATCGTAGGTTTTTTTTCCTCTGCAAAGTCCTATTTCGAGTTTAGCCATTCCTTTTTCGTTAGTGAACAATTTTAAAGGGATAATAGTTAACCCTTTGGCTTGAACACTTTTTGCCAAGCTCTTTAATTCTTTCTTGTTCAGCAGCAGTTTTCGTTCGCTTCGCGCTTTATGATTGAATTGATTTCCAAAAGTATATTCCTCAATATAGGTGTTAATTGCAAAAAGTTCCGTCCCGCTAAACTCACAAAAACTTTCGGTAATGTTTGCTTTACCTAAACGAATTGATTTAATTTCAGTTCCGGCCAAAACGATTCCTGCGGTGAGTTTTTCGATTATTTCATAATCGTAACGTGCTCTTTTATTAAGTATGTTGATTTTCTTTAGCATAGGAGTACAAATGTAGGAACAAATCAATGAATCGCCACTATTTTTTAGAAAATTGATATAAATTTGCAATATGGAAAAGCAGCAATCAAAAGACCCTCTTCACGGAATTACTCTAAAAATAATTTTGGAAAAACTAGTGGACTACTATGGATTCGATACGATGGGCGAATTGGTGAATATTAAATGTTTTAATGAAAACCCGAGTATTAAATCGAGTCTAACTTTTTTGCGCAAGACGGAATGGGCAAGGAAAAAAGTGGAAGAATTATATTTAAAGGCGGAACCTAAGTTTGAAAATTAGAATTAGTTTAGTTTATAAGAAACCATAACACCTCCTCTATAAGGCAACCATTCTCCACTTTTGTTATAATTTCCGGCTGTTTCGTAGCGCTCGCCAGTGCTTAATCTGTAGCCTTTGTAAAAGCCTTGTTGATTTCCTCCTCCTAAAAAAACGTCTAACATGAACTTGTCGTTTATTTTAGTTTGGTATCCTATTGTAGCTCCCATTATATAGCCAAAACCTTTTTCATATAAATCTGTGTTCAAATAATTCCATTTCTGAAAATTAAATAGAGTTGCGCCAATATGTGCCCCAACATAAAAACCATTATTCTTTTCATTGAAATGGTAGCGGTATTCTGGTATAAACGTATAAAATTGTCTAGGCTTTCCATTAATAGATTTCCAAGGTGATGCTAAAACATCAAATTGAAAGGTTGATTTTTTACCAATACTGGTTTCAATTCCGATATTTGGAATGGTTAGTAAAGTGGTTAAAGCATTTACTTTTATGTAGGTTTGGCTTTGTGATTGAATTGAAAATAGAATAATGAGTAGTAAAAAGATTTTTTTCATAACAATGTTGCAGGTCGAAATAAGAGTGAATTTTTAGTTCTGTTTAGGTGCAAATATAACATCAACTATTATAATTGTAGCACATTTGCTATAATTTTAAGCTATTATTTATTTAATAATGAATAAATGACGGTGTCCAAAAAGCGCCCTTCATAAAATTCATTTTCTTTTAAATGAGCTTCTTTTTTGAATCCATTCTTTTGCAACACTTTCTCTGATGCTAAATTAGCCGGATCTATAATTGCTTCAATAGAATGTAGCTTCATTTCCTCAAAACCATATTTTACTACTTTTTTTATGGCTTCCGGAATGATCTGTTTGCCGCGAAATTGTGGTAGTAACATATAGCCAATTTCGGCCCTGTAATTTTCTGGTCGTATCCTATAATGACCTATTATTCCAATCAGTTTTTGACTGCCTTTTAATGTAATAGCCCAATTTATTCCTTCTTGAGTTGCAATTTTGGCATCAATATTTGCAATATGTTCTAAAGCGTCTTCCGTATTTTTCAGTAATGGCCTTGGAATATATTTCATGGTTTCCGGATCGGAACGCAGTTCAAGAATCTCTTTTACGTCAGAGTTATTTACACGTCTTAAAAACAAACGTTCCGTTTCAAGATTTGGAAACGGTTCAAAATTAAGCTGTAGCATATTTTGGACTATTAGATTAATTAAAGGATTTCGATGCTAAATTTTGATTTGAAAGTTTCATTTGACTCCAAAATTTGAATGCCTTCTTTTTCCATAAGATTGCCGGAACTTTCAACAGAATCCGAATAGCCAAACCAAGGTTCAATACAAAGAAACGGCGCCTCTTTTTTTGTCCAGATGCCAAGATTAGGAAAGTCGTCATAATGCACTCGTAGAATTGGTTTTCCAGTCTCTAGTATCGTCAAATAATGGGATTTTAATGATTTAAATATCAATGCGTCGTTTTGGAACAGCTGATAGTATAATGGAACAGAATCGTTTACCGTCGCCAAGATCTTGGTAGTATTAGAAATCAAATCATTTTCGAGCAGATTGTATTCCAAAGCTTCTTCTTTTTCAAATTGGATACTATAGTTTTCAAAATTCCCAGGTAAAGAAAAGGCAGGATGCGCTCCAATTGAAAACGGCATCTTTCTGTTTCCTTTATTGATTACTTGGTAATGAATATGTAGACTGTTGCCAGCAAGGACATAGCTAATTTGGAGTTCAAAAGCAAAGGGATATAGTTTAAAAGTTTCTTCAGTTGATTGCAGCAAAAAAGTGGCGCTACTTTCAGTTTTTTCAATTAATTCAAAGACTTCGTCTCTCGCAAAACCATGTCTCGATAAGTGGTATTGAACGGAATTATAAGAGTAGCTATTGTCTTTTAGAGTGCCTACAATTGGAAAAAGAATAGGGGAGTGTTTTCCCCAAAATTTAGGGTTTCCCTCCCAGATGTACTCTTTATTGTTACTCTTGGTTTTAAATGAAAATAATTCCGCACCAGAATGATTAATTTCTGCAGTTAAAGAGGTGGTGGCTATCGTTGTGGTCAAAATAATGTATTTTTTAATAGAGAGTCAAGCTGTAAATATATTTCTTAATTTTTATTTTAAACAGAGAATAGTTACTTATTCTACTTTTGATAAAATTTTCTTAATTTTTGATCAAAGCTTAGGTTTTATTTTAATACTATACTTCTTTTTCATTAATTTGCTACATAAATAATGAAAAATATGAAAGACATTCGGTTCAAAGCCCTACTCCATTTGGCTTTATTGTTGGGAGCATCTTGCCTATGGGCGCAGCAAGTTCCTAGTAGTGAAACAGTAGCGCCAACTTCAAATTATAGTTATCATGATGCTTTTGCACCATTTTTCTATTCGAAAAATGGAACAAGTACGCGTTCTGCAAGTGGTCAACCAGGACCCGAGTATTGGCAAAACAGAGCAGATTATCAGTTGACAGCAGAATTAAATGAGCAAAAAAATGAAATTGTAGGTACAGATATAGTTACCTACACTAATAACAGTCCAGATAAGATGTCTTTTGTTTGGATGAATGTGGACCAAAACTTATTTAGGGCAGATTCGCGCGGGAATGCAGTTATTCCTTTGACGGGGAGTCGTAATGGAGCCCGAGGACAAATCTTTGACGGAGGTCATAAAATTAATTCTGTCAAAGTTATAAGCACTACTAAAGGAAAAGTTACTGAGATTGATGCTAAATACATAGTTACAGATACTAGAATGCAGATTATGCTACCTCAAGTATTAAATGCTAAAGGAGGTTCGGTGAAAATTAAAATTGATTTCTCATATATTTCTCCGATGGAAGGCTCGGATCGTACAGGAGTTCTTGATACTAAGAACGGGAAAATTTTCACTATTGCACAATGGTATCCACGTATGTGTGTGTATGATGATGTACAAGGCTGGAACGTTAACCCATACTTGGGAGCCTCTGAGTTTTACTTGGAATACGGAGATTTTGACGTAAATATTACTGCGCCATCAAATCATATAGTTGTTTGTTCTGGAGAATTAGTGAATCCAACCGCTGTTTATAGTACAGTGGAACAAAATAGATTGGCACAAGCGAAGAAAAGCGACAAGACGGTTTTTATACGCACAGCAGACGAAGTTTCCGCTACAGCAAACAATAGCGTGTCAACTACTAAAACATGGCATTATAAACTAAAAAATGCGAGAGATATGTCTTGGGCATCATCAGCAGCTTTTATTTTAGACGGAGCCGAAATTAATTTACCGAGCGGTAAAAAATCATTGGCATTATCAGCATATCCTGTGGAGAGCTCCGGTGATGAAGCTTGGGGCCGTTCAACGGAGTTTACTAAGGCTTCTATTGAGAATTATTCTAAAAGATGGTTTGAGTATTCTTATCCTGTTGCTACAAATGTAGCTGGGAATGAAGGTGGTATGGAATATCCAGGAATCGTTTTTTGCGGATGGGAAGCTAAAGGCGAGGATTTATGGGGAGTGACGGATCACGAATTTGGTCATAACTGGTTCCCTATGATTGTGGGCTCAAACGAACGTTTATTTGCTTGGATGGATGAAGGGTTCAACAGTTTTATCAATTCATTAAGTTCAGCTGACTTCAACAATGGAGAGTACAAGTCAGAGCCAGTTGATTTTCATAAAATGGCAGAAACGTTTACCAGACCTGATTTAGAAACCATGATGAGTTCGCCCGATAACATGAAAGAGGCTAATATTGGTGTTTTGTGTTATTTTAAGCCGAGTTCAGCGTTAATAGTTTTACGTGAGCAAGTATTAGGCGAAAAACGTTTTGATTTGGCTTTCCGTACCTATGTGGAGCGTTGGGCTTTTAAACATCCTACTCCGGATGACTTTTTTAGAACAATGGAAAATGTTGCTGGTGAGGATTTAAGTTGGTTCTGGAGAAGTTGGTTTGTGAATAATTGGAGATTAGATCAAGGGATAAATTCAATCAAATATGTGAAAAATGATCCTAAGCAAGGAGTTGTTATTACTGTAGAGAATTTCGACAAAATGGCTATGCCGTTAGTTTTAGAGGTAAAAACTAAAAGTGGAAAAGTAAGCCGCGTAAAACTACCTGTTGAAATATGGCAAAAAAACAAGCTATGGTCCTTTAAGCATGACTCTACTGAAGAAATTGAGAGCATTACTTTAGACCCAGACCATAGTTTTCCGGATAATAATGAAGGAAATAATATATGGACAGCAGCTAACGGAACCATTGAAAAAGATCTTATTTTAGATGGTTATCTGGGAAATTATTCTAATGATAAAGCTCCGATAAAAATTTTTTTTAGTGATAAAAATGGGCTTCTTAATGTAGCAATAACAGATTATCCTGACTTTACCGTGGAACTGATATCCAAGGATTTTTTCGAATCTAAAAGAGCAGGACTTAAATTTCAATTTAACGAAAGCAAAAGCGGATTTGATATGATTGTAAATGATAGTCAAAAGATTCCTTTTATGCGAGACAAATAGTTTTTTTTCAGTACCCTAAGCAAAAACACCAGCGTAATACTGGTGTTTTTTTATATAAAATATTTAAGTTTTTTTAAGCTGGGATTTGTTGGCTTAAGCAATGTAAAGTCCCAAAACCCCATATTAAATCAATGGCGCTAATTCCTATGATTTCTCTGTCGGGAAAACATTCCGCTAGAATGTTTAGTGCTTTACGATCATTAGGGTCGTTAAAAGTGGGAACTAAAACGCATTTATTTAAAATAAGGAAATTGGCATAACTCGCGGGCAATCTTAAACCTTCAAAGTCGAGGCGTTTTGGCATTGGCAAAGCTACGATGATTGGAGACTTACCGTTTTCTAACTTCGCACTTTGTAAACGCTTTAGGTTGTCTTGTAATGGAAGATAGTTGTTGTCTTCAGTATTTGTCTCGATAATGGTCACGATAGTTTCTTCATTGATGAAGCGGCATAAATCGTCGATGTGTCCGTGGGTATCATCGCCTTCAATACCATTTCCTAGCCAAATGACATTCGTTATTCCTAAGTACTCCTTGAATACCGCTTCGTAATCTGCTTTAGTGAAATTTGGATTTCGAACCTGAATATCGGGATGCATCAAACATTCTTCTGATGTTAGTAAAGTTCCTTTTCCATTTGAATCGATTGCACCACCTTCAACAATTACAGGCTTTCCTTTGTACATGACTTGCGTCAAAGGGATATCTAGAGATTGTGCAACTTTAGCGGGAACATGTTTGTCCAGCATATAATTTTTATATTTGGTCCAACCGTTAAAGTTGAAATTTAGGGCTTCTCTTTCTTCTCCGTTTTTAATCACAATAGGACCGGAATCACGCATCCAGCTTCTATTGGTTTTTTGGATGATAAACGAAATATTGTCACCGTTGACTAGAGCTCTTTCGAGCATTCCAGCAACTTTTTCTTTTAATTTTTCATCGGCAACTACCAAAAAAACTGTTTCATAAAGAGCCACTTTTTTGATAAATTCTATAAACGCCCACTGAATAGCTTCATACTTTCCAGGCCAATCGTTCCCGTTATGTGGAAAACAAAGTAATATTCCTTGTTGGTCTTCCCATTCCGCAGGAAATCTTCTGTTAGTTGTAGTATTCATAGTTAGTCGATTGCTCTTTTCGTAATGTCACCAAAAGCGTCAATTCGTCTGTCCCTGAAGAACGGCCAGTTCTGACGTACATTTTCTTGTAGATCTAAATCAACTTCGGCAATAAGTATTTCTTCTTTGTCGTGCGAGGCTTGCGCCAAAATTTCGCCCTGCGGTCCCGCAATAAACGAAGATCCCCAGAACTGAATTCCGGCCGTATCAGGCAAGTATTGTTCTAGACCAATTCTATTAGCGGCAGCAACATAGACTCCGTTAGCAACAGCGTGCCCTTTCATTACGCTCATCCAAGCTCCATGTTGGTTTTCACCATATTCGTCTTTTTCGACTGGATGCCAACCGATTGCTGTTGGGTAAAATAAAACTTCAGCTCCTTGAAGTGCAGTCAAGCGCGCAGCTTCTGGATACCACTGATCCCAACAGATTAAAGTTCCTATTTTTCCTTTCTTTGTTGGAATTGTTTTGAAACCTAAATCTCCTGGTGTGAAATAAAATTTTTCGTAAAAATGAGGGTCATCCGGAATGTGCATTTTACGGTATAATCCTGCTTCTGAACCGTCTGTGTCTATGATATAAGCACTATTGTGATAGATGCCAGCCATTCTTTTTTCGAAGAAAGGAACAATAATAACCACTCCAAGTTCTTTTGCCAACGCGCTAAAAGCGATAAAGGAAGTGCTATATAATGGTTCTGCAATGGCAAAATTGTCAACATCTTCACTTTGACAGAAATAATGACTAGAGTATAATTCCGGTAATGAAATAACTTCAGCACCTTGACTGGCAGCATCTCGCACCCAGCTCAAACATTTTTTAAGGTTGTTTTCGGCAACGTCGTTAAGGTTCAGTTGAATGACTGCTATTTTGTATTTCTTGTTTGGCATTAGATAAATTTTAGACTGCAAAAATAGGCAATTTTATAAGGAGTAGATAGTTGCGCTTATGGAAAAATGGTGTTCCATTAAAGTTATGCTTTTATCGTTTTGTTTTTTGTTGTGATAG
The DNA here is from genome assembly GCA_937773775.1 of uncultured Flavobacterium sp. Classification (GTDB taxonomy): domain Bacteria; phylum Bacteroidota; class Bacteroidia; order Flavobacteriales; family Flavobacteriaceae; genus Flavobacterium. The sequence continues at coordinate 18,208 of CALJVL010000047.1, read as the reverse complement.
AGTAGAGGAGCTAGCAGTAATTTGATTATTTTTTTAATTTTCGTAATCTAAAAAAGCTAATAAACTCTGTAATAAGCTTAGCAACTGATTGATGCGTCTATTGGTTTGTTGTTTAATAATTAGCCAAAAATTTTGTTAAAAATCGATCCTGACATTTAGCTGAAATTGTGGATATCTATTTTATTTATTGCGTATTTTTTTTCCTTTAAAATCTATCTTTGACATCCTTAATTAAAAACAATAGAGCACAATGTGGTACGAATGCAAAATAAAATATAGAAAAACGGATGAGACTGGTTTACAAAAGATGGCAACAGAACCTTATCTAGTAGATGCTTTATCCTACACGGAAGCCGAAAGCAGAATCAATGAAGAGATGTCGGCCTACATAAGTGAAGAATTCAAAATCACGAACATTAAAGTAGCTAATTTTGCCGAGATACATCCCTTTGAAAACTGTGACCGTTGGTTTAAATCAAAAGTATCTTTGTTGGCTTATGATGAAGAAAGTGGTAAAGAACGAAAGACGAATATGTATATTTTATTACAGGCTAATGATGTTAAAGAAGCCTTTGACAACACTACTACTGTGATGAAAGGAACAATGGGTGATTATAGTATTCCCGCTATAACAGAATCTCCTATTCTGGATGTCTTTCCTTATTTCAGTGGTGAAGAAGGGGAATTAGAGCAAATAGAAAAGTTCAATGCCTTAAAAGCTTCTAAGCCGGAACCAGTAGCAGAAATCGAGGATAATATGGAATTTGAACCAGCTACTGAAGAGGCAAGCGTTTAAGTATGTACATGATGTAACTTTCTTATCGTTGAGTAATAAAAAGAAACACTCGTTAAGCCTACAGTAGTAGAATGAACGGGTGTTTCTTTTGTCATTATGATGGTTTAAGTAGAGGTTTATTCCGATTTATAAATGTGAATCGATTGCCCTACTAATTTCCACTTGTTTTTTATTTTCTCTAAAAGCCGAATTTCATAGGATAGTGTTTTCTTCCCATCTTTCGCCGTAGATTCTTCATCATGACTTACCCAAGCGCTTTTGCCATTGATGCTTATTTTGTAATTGGTGTTTACCGCAAAACCACCATTTCCCATCGCTTCCGGTTTGCTGTTAATCATTGCGGCTGGGGGAACGTCAAAAGTTTCACCTTTAGATGTAGAGATTAATATTCGGCTATACGGTTGGATATGCCAGCAATCACTGTGCCCTTTACTGTCTTGTGCCCTCCATGTAGCCGATTCTTTTTCTAACAGATTTTTAATCAATTCTGATTCGTCTTTCTTTTGTCCGTAACCTATTAGACTAATCGCAATAAGGAAGTAAGAGCTTAATTTCCATTTCATAGTTGTATCTTTTTCTGAAATTAAAAGTAGTGTTTTTTCTAAAGTTGGCCAAATTGTTATTGATCTGTAATTACTTGGTAATACAAAAGCTAATCTATATGGCAGTTTATTTATAGTTGTAACTGCTATTATTTATTAAGTCGTAGCTAATATTTTTTCGTATGCTTTTCTTGGGCTTGCTCTTAAATACACCAGACCACATAAAGTATAGCCCATCTTTTCAAAAATTTTAATCATAGCAATATTGTCAAAGTTGGTGTCTGCTTTTATACTGTATATATCATTTTTTAGGGCAAAATCTTCCACATATCGGATAATCATTTGAGCCAAGCCTTTACCCAAGTGTTTTTCGGAAATTGCCACTCGGTGAATAACAACAAAATCATAAGTGGTTAACCATTTGCCTTCAATTTCATCATAGGCGGGCTCATCATTGATTATTACTGCACTATAACCTACTATAGTTTCTCCTTCAAATAAAACAAATCCTTGATTTTTCTCAATGTCGTTGTGTACAACTTGCAGATTGGGATAGCCGTCTTGCCATTGCGTGCTGCCGTCTTCTTTTCTTCGGAGTATAGCATGTTGTAGAATCTCCCATATTTGAGGAGCTTCAGATATTTTAGCGTTCCTAAAGTGATAATCCATCATTGCAATTTATTCGTTCATTATAATAGAAAACAGATCTTCGAGAATAAGATTTTTATAAAAAACACTTTACAGGTCTTGGTAAAGATTAAGTATAAAGCGGTACTAGTTTATAGACTAATTTTCATTTTGGTAGTTCCGTAAACCTTGCGTTTTTTCATTTATAGACAAAATATCTTTTTCATATTTATTATGGATTATAATTATCATTAGTCCAAAAAGAACTGCAGCAACAATTAAAAGAATATTGACCAAGCCACTGACACCAAAAGACATTCTGATTAAAATCGTCGAAATTATAAACCCAGAGTTTCTCATGATTTTATGAAAGTCTACTGTGTAAAAGAAGGAAATTAAAAGCAGAACGACATCTACTAAGATTAATACCGTAAAAAATTGATCAAAAAAGAGATTATTAATACTTTCTAATATAGGCAATTGAGAGGGTGAAATAGGAGTGCCCATTAACCAATTTATAAGTGTGTAGGAAGCCATGACGAAAAATAATGGCAGCAAAAAAACCGCAATTATTTTTTTCTTTTTAACGAAGCTTTTAATAAAAAGTGTTGTCTCTGTCTTTTCTTCAAATTTTTGTTTTCCATACTTTTGAAATTGAAATATTAGATAAAAAAGCAAAAGAGATGCTACTATATCATAGGTAAATTTTAGATCGTCTTTAATTTCGAACCAGTTAGAAGTAAGTTCTAAAGAAGATAAATCTTTAAATAATTTTCGAATAATAATAAGGGTGATAATTTCATACTGCTTGGTTATATAGGTCGTAAACGACTTTGGTAAATAGTAAATTAATAAGTAAACCTCATAAATAAGAATAAAGGAAAATGGAGTGTAAATTGCTGATATAGGATTTTTCAGCAATTCTGAGTTTTCCGAGATAAATATAATATTGAATTTCTGTAGATAGATGACTACTAGATGAATGAAAAAACTCAATAATGCTATATTGAGAATTGTTTTTTCGACTTTAACACGTGTTCTCTCCGAAAGAAGAGTTTCAAAGATAATTGTTAGTATTTTCATGTTTATTTGCTATTCGTTTTTTATCAAATAATATACAGCCGAGTCGACAAATCAACTTTTTTGCTGACCGCGATGAGGTCTCCCAAATAGTTCATTTATACCAATCTTTTTTAATGTTAGGGTTACTCACTCTAAAGTGGTTATTTCCTTCTTTAGAATAGGCTTCAGCAAAATCCAAATAGGAACGGTAAATAATCCAAACAGTAAAATATTAAATTTTGACTTCGTTTTAATACCATTGCCTATAAATGCGCCGAAAAGAATTCCAAAGCAGAAAGCGCCAAAACAAATTGTTTCAATTCCTTTTTTAGAAAAAGTTAACTTTCCTATTGACAATGGCTTAATAAATTTCATTTTAAGTTTTTTACTTTTATGGTTTTAGTTTTTTATTACTGCAAAAGGAACTTCATTAGATTAAGTCTATTGGCCCGTATGTGTTTGAAATTGCGTACTTAAGAGCTTTTTTTATTCATGCTAATTTATAAAATAAAACCTTACAAATAATTTAAATTTTTCAAAAAAAACTGATGCAAAAAACGGCGTCTAAATAATTTAAATACCGTTTGTTTTTTATAGAGAAATTGTATTTATTATCGAATTGCTTTCACGAATTCTGCGATTTCTCCGGTACTGCTCTCTGTCAGATGCTGGATAAAAGCACTTCCTATTATGGCTCCTTTGGCAAACTGTGTTGCTTGTGTGAAGGTTTCCTTGTTGTTGATTCCAAAACCGATCACTTGTGGATTATTTAGATTCATGTCGGCAATACGTTTGAAATACGCTTCTTGGTCGCTGCCAAATCCGGATCGTGAACCAGTAACACTAGCTGAGCTCACCATATAGATAAAGCCGTTAGAAACACTATCTATAAAATGGATGCGCTGGTCAGAAGTTTGTGGTGTGATAAGCAGTACATTTATCAGTCCATACTTTTCGAAGGTTTCTTTAAATTCCTCGGCATAAACATCAACGGGAAGGTCGGGAATGATCAATCCATCAATACCAATCTCGGCACATTGCTTACAGAAGTTCTCTATTCCGTATTGTAACATCGGGTTGAAGTAGCCCATTATGATCAAGGGAATGGATACTGTTTTCCGAATGTCTTTAAGTTGGTCAAACAAAACTTGTGTCGTCATTCCATTATGCAAGGCTTGTGTTGAACTAGCTTGAATAGTTGGACCGTCTGCCAATGGATCGCTGAAAGGCAATCCTATTTCGATCATGTCGACTCCATTTCTCTCTAAATCGGCAATGATTTGTACCGTGTCATTTAGATTGGGATAACCAGCAGAAAAATAGATAGAAAGTATTTTCTTGTGTTCTTGTAGTTTTTGATTTATTCTGTTCATTAGGGTGTTTTTTGTCAGATGTACAATCTGATTTTGACATTTATATTTTTGCTGACTTATGTTATGGCTGTAAAAGCCCAGACAGTTTCATTTGATTGCAATTGGACTTCAATACGTTTGTAATGCATTCCCTCGTACTGATCTGCCAGCTGTAGCTCTCGAAAGCTTGCCTCGTAGACCATTCCGCTAATCGTGTCTTCTTGATTTTGGGTAGCAGTAATAATTGGATAGGACTCTATTCCGTATTCTTCTTCAATTTTGATTTGTTTTACCACATACCCTACCAAAGTTTCTGGAACTCCTTGCAGTAGTCGTCCAAAAACTGTTTCTTGAATATCGTCTTCTTTTAAGTTACCGTAAGCAAATAATTTTTCCATATTTTCTATTTTGAAAGTTATTTTAAAATTCGATTATCTTGTTATTGTATACGTTAGGCATGGAAGCGGCATCCTATTTTGTGGTTTTTTTAGCCACAAAAAAGATATAGCGTACAGCCCGCCCGCTTTTCAGCGGGAACGCCCTCTTACAATTTGAAGTAGTCAATATAGGTATTTAAATCCTTGTCTCCACGTCCGGAAAGGTTGATCACCACAATGTCTTCTGGTTTGAATTTCATTTCGTCCAGAACGGCGAAAGCATGAGCTGTTTCTATAGCGGGAATTAGGCCTTCCATTTGCGAGAGTTTTATTCCCCAGTCCATCGCTTGTTCATCAGTGATGGAGATGAATTGCGCTCTTCCTGTCTTGAAAAGATTAGCGTGCATAGGGCCAACACCTGGATAATCTAATCCTGCTGAAATAGAATATGGTTCGGTTATTTGGCCATCTGTAGTTTGCATCAATAGGGTTTTACTACCATGAATCACACCTACTTTTCCCAAGGCTGAAGTTGCTGCGCTTTCGCCAGAATCAACTCCTAAACCTGCCGCTTCGACTGCTATAATTTTTACGTCTTCGTTGTCAAGAAAATGATAATAAGTTCCTGCAGCGTTACTTCCGCCACCTACGCAAGCAATCACATAATCTGGGTTTTCACGTCCTTCTTTTTCTAATAATTGCTCTTTAATTTCTTTAGAAATTACGCTTTGAAAGCGAGCAACCATATCAGGGTAAGGATGAGGTCCTACGACAGAACCAATGATATAATAAGTGTCCAATGGATTGTTGATCCAGTCACGAATGGCTTCGTTTGTAGCGTCTTTTAAGGTTTTAGAACCTGAAAGTGCAGGACGGATTTCCGCTCCTAGCATTTTCATGCGTGCCACGTTTGGCGCTTGGCGCTTGATGTCTACTTCGCCCATATAAACAATACATTCTAATCCCATCAAGGCACACACGGTTGCTGTTGCTACACCATGCTGGCCTGCGCCCGTTTCGGCAATAATACGGGTTTTACCCAAACGTTTTGCCAGTAGAATTTGTCCAATGGTGTTGTTTACTTTGTGCGCTCCTGTATGACATAAATCTTCTCTTTTTAGATAGACTTTAGTGTTGTACTTTTCAGATAAGCGTGTCGCAAAATAGAGTGGGGTAGGACGCCCTACATAATCTTTTAAAAGAGCATCAAATTCTGCTTGAAACTCTGGTTCAGCTGTTATTTTGAGATAATTGTGGCGTAATTCCTCTACGTTAGGGTATAACATTTCGGGGATGTAAGCGCCTCCAAATTCGCCATAATAGCCTTTTTCATTTACGTTGTATGACATGATTTTTTTTTTTTTAATTAGTTAGATTTAGAGATATATTGCTGTATACCTCCACTTAATTGTATGCTTTTTAATCCTGGTTCTATTTCAAATTTACTGTTTACATCAATGGCATAAATGGGTAAATTAGTTTTTAGAATTTCATTTACTGCGGGCATTTCCTCTAATCCGATTCCGCCACTCAGGAAAAAGGGTTTAGTAGAGGGGTAATTTTCTAAAACGGTCCAATCGAACGTGCTTCCGTTTCCTCCAGGTAATTTCCCTTTGGTGTCAAAAAGGAAATAATCGCAAAGCGGTTCGAAATCTTTTAAAACTTCAAAATCAAAACTGTCAATTATTGAAAAGACTTTGATAATTTCAATCTCTTTTGGCAGTCTCTTTTTTAATTCTTCGCAAAACACTACTGATTCTTTTCCGTGTAATTGTACCGCTTGCAAATCGTGCAGCAGCACTTTATCTACAACAATATCGATGCTTTCGTTTACAAAGATACCAACTTTACGAATCGATTTAGGCAATTTAGGAATAACAGCATCAAAATATCGAGCTGATTTTTCCCAAAATATAAACCCCATATAATCGGGTAGGAGGGCCGCTACTTCGGTTATATTGTCGGGATATTTCATTCCACAGATTTTTAATTTCATGTTTTTAAGTTTTTACTGTGTGCTTCCCAACGGAAGCGCCAAGTTTGCAATACTTTTTTTTATAATTAATTTTTTGTTAACTGCTCAATAAATTCCGTTGCCGCTTTGCCAGCATTATCGGTTTTCATAAAGTTTTCGCCTATTAGGAAACCTTGGTATCCGTATGGTTTTAATTCGGTTATCGCTTCTATTGAACTAATGCCGCTTTCGGAAATTTTCACAAAGTCGTCTGGTATTTGACTCGCTAGTTGTTTGCTAAAATCTAAACTAACTTCGAATGTTTTTAGGTTTCTGTTGTTGACACCAATCATATCTAATGTGGGCATAATTGATTTTTCTAGCTCCTCTGCACTATGTACTTCTAACAAAACTTCTAATCCTAAACTTTTAGCAAATTCAGAAAGTGATTTGATTTCTTGACGGGTTAAAACCGCCGCAATAAGTAAAATTAAATCTGCACCATACGCTTTAGCCTCTAGGATTTGGTATTCGTCTACAATAAACTCTTTTCGCAATAGTGGAATGTTTACTGAGGCCCTTGCTAAAAGCAAATCGTCAAGAGAACCTCCAAAATATTTTCCATCTGTTAAAACGGAAATGCCACAAGCTCCAGCATTTTCGTAGCCTTTTACCACTTCTTCAACCGTAAAATCATGGTTTATAACAGATTTTGAAGGAGAGCGGCGTTTGTGCTCTGCAATAATTCCCGTAGGACTGATTCTTAAACTTTGACTCAAAGAGATAGTTTCTTTCCCAAAGAAAACGGAAGCTTCCAATTGTGAGACTGGAATGATCGATTTCTTGAGAATGACTTCTCGTTTCTTATCTACTATTATTTTATCTAAAATATTCATAATGTTATTGTTTCAGGTTTCAGGTTTTAAGTTTCAAAACGTTCCAAAAACTTGAAACTTGAAACAAAGAAAACTTGAAACTATATTTTACTTAACTCTTGTAACTTATTCAAAGCGTTCAATCCTTTTCCAGAAAGTAAACTTTCTTTGGCTATTTGAAACCCTTCCAAAGGGGAACATTTGGTAACGGTTGCAATAGCCATTCCTGCATTGGCGCAAACCACGTTGTTTTGGGCTTCAGTTCCTTTTCCAGAAATGATATCGGTAAACATTTGTGCAGATTCATCGATGGTTTTTCCACCTTCGATTTCATTTTGTGACAAAAGACGAATATCAAAACTTTCGTTAGACAACATTCCTTCCATACTACTAGTTATGATCTTTGTGGGACTGGTCAGCGATATTTCGTCATAGCCATCTAATGAATGTAAAATGGTGAAATTCACATCAGTGCTTTGATACAAATACGCATACATTCTAGCAAGTTCTAAATTAAAAACACCTACCAATTGATTTTTAGGAAACGATGGGTTTACCATTGGGCCTAACATATTGAAAAAGGTTTTTACCGCCAAATCTTTTCGGATTGGGCCTACATTTTTCATAGCTGGATGAAATAGGGGGGCATGTAAAACACAGATCCCTGCTTTATCTATACTTCTTTCTAGAAAATCATTCTCATTGCTGAATTTGATTCCTAATTTTTCTATCACATTACTCGAACCAGAAATCGAAGAAACACCATAATTACCGTGCTTTGCCACTTTAATACCTGCTCCAGCAGCCACAAAAGAGGCTAGGGTCGATATGTTGAAAGTGTCTTTTCCGTCGCCACCAGTTCCGCATAAATCGATTGTGTTATAGGCGGATAGATCGACACGAATACACAATTCCAATAGTGCTTCTCTAAAACCGGCAAGTTCTTCGATACTAATGCTTCGCATCATGTATACGGTAAGAAATGCTGAAATCTGGCTTGTATTATAGCTTCCGTTTGAAATATTGACTAACACATTTTTCGCCTCTTCTTTCGAAAGCATTTCATGGTTGATCAGTCTATTTAATATGTTTTTCATTTTATTATTTGTCTTAAAGTCGAAAGTCGAAGGTCCTAAATTTTCTCGACATTATGACTAGTTTTTAATGTCTTCTTAATTTTACTGAACACTTAGAAAACTGATTACTGATTACTATCCTTTAACCCAATTCTCTAATATTCTCTTTCCGTTTGGTGTCAACACACTTTCAGGATGAAACTGTACGCCACGAACATCATATTTTTTGTGTCTTAAGGACATTACTTGACCGTTTTCGTCAAAAGAGGTGGCTTCCAGAACATCTGGTAAAGGGGCGTCTACTATCCATGAATGATAACGGCCTACTTCGAATTCATTTCCCAATCCTTCAAAAAGTAATTCATCATCAACAGCTGTTTTTATTATTGTAGCCACACCATGATATACTTTATCTAAGTTAGAAAGAGTTCCTCCAAAAACCTCACCTATAGCCTGTTGTCCTAGGCAGACACCAAGAATACTTTTGGTAGACGCATATTTTCGAATAACCTCTTTTAATAATCCAGCCTCATCAGGAATTCCTGGCCCTGGAGAAAGTACTATTTTATCGAAAATTGCTATTTCTTCAATATCAAATTCATCATTTCTATATACGGTTACTTCGCAATTTAAATCTTCTAGATAGTGTACCAGATTGTAAGTAAAACTATCGTAATTGTCAATGACTAGTATTTTTTTCATTATTTTTTTGAAAAATTAAAAGATTTAAAGATTGAAAAAACTCGTTATTATTAATCTTTAAATACTTAAATTATTGAATTTTTTAATTATTTTTATATTGTTTCTGCCAAATCTAAAGCCGTATTTAACGCTCTCAATTTGTTATATACCTCCTGCATTTCATTTTCTTCATCCGAACTAGCTACTATTCCGGCACCCGCTTGTGAATGTAATTGGTGATTTTTGCTCAAGAAAGTTCGGATCATAATAGCATGGTTAAAGTTTCCTTCAAAATCCATGAAACCAATAGCGCCTCCATAAAAATTACGGTTTGTTTTTTCGTATTCTTCAATAAGCTGCATCGCTTTGTGTTTAGGAGCTCCACTTAGGGTTCCAGCAGGAAACGTATCTGCAACCACTTGCATGGTTGTTGCCTTTTCATGTAAATATGCTGATACCTTTGAAACTAAGTGTATTACATGTGAGAAAAACTGAACTTCCCTGTATTTATCGACTTTTACGTCATGCCCGTTGCGGCTCAAGTCATTTCGAGCTAAATCTACTAACATCACATGTTCACTATTCTCTTTTTTATCTTCAGATAATTGTTTGGCAAGAACAGCATCTTTTTCATCGTCACCGGTTCGTTTAAAGGTCCCTGCTATAGGATGAATTTCTGCTTTTCGATCTTTTACGATAATTTGGGCTTCAGGAGAAGAACCAAATATTTTGAAATCACCATAATCAAAAAAGAATAAATAAGGTGAAGGGTTTATACTTCGTAGCGCTCTGTAAACGTTGAACTCATCTCCTTTAAAACCTTGTGTAAACCTTCTGGACAACACCAGTTGAAATACGTCACCACGGAAACAGTGTTTTTTAGCCAAAGCCACATTGTGCTTGAATTCGGCATCGGTGAGATTAGAAAAACCTTCTCCTTCTTTCGAGAATTTATAAGAAGCTATATTTCTGGATTGTAACAGTTGCTCAATCGCTGAGATATTGTTTTTTCCTTCTAGACTGTGACAGAAAATGTATGCTTCATTTTTAAAATGGTTTATCGCAATAATATTTTGGTAAACGGCATAATAGACATCCGGTATTGAAATACTATTGTCTTTTTTGGCAACACTCACTTTTTCAAAATAACGAACGGCGTCGTAAGAAATGTAACCAAATAAACCGTTATTTATAAATTTGAAATCGTTTTTTTCTGATTTGAATTGATATGAAAAGTCTTGAATCACTTCAGGAACATTAGTGTCTGCGTCGACTGTAATTTTCTCTGAAGTACCGTCAGGATAGGATTTAAAGATAGTTTCGTTTTCTATTTTTATGGATGCAATGGGATTGCAACAGATATATGAAAAACTATTGTCACTTCCATGGTAATCACTACTCTCCAAAAGTAAACTGTTCGGAAATTTATCGCGTATTTTGAAATAGACACTGACAGGTGTCATAGTGTCGGCGAGTATTTGTTTGTATTTTGTATCTAGTGTAAATAGTTTCAACTTGAATAAATTTAGGGTTTTTAATAGTATGAAAAGCAAAAATTGTTAACATAAAAAAAAAGGCTCGTCGTGATGACAAGCCTTTTATATTTATAGTTTATAATACCATAGGAGCTTATTTCACGACAACTGACGTAAATTATTCCACCACCAAGTATTTTTTGTTATTGTTTTCACGCTGCAAATATATAAATGTTATTTGATTATTCAAACACATTGAAACAAAAAAAACAGCTGTTTTTTGGTCTTTTTTGTTACATTATTTAATTGTGTTTATTTATTCATCTCACAAACAACTGTTAGATGAATAAATAAACAGAATACTATAAAAGTATTAGAATTTTAAAGCTACTGCTAAATCGAAGTCATCAGAGATTGCTTTGTCTCCCAAGTTGTCGAAGAAGCTTCCTGAACCATATTTGATGTCATATTTAGTTCTGTCTACTTTGAATTTTGTAGATGCGGTGTTACCGTTTACGGCCATATCAAATGTAACAGGATGTGTTTGTCCTTTGATTGTTAAATCAGCAGTTACAGCATACATGTTTGTTGTTTTGGCTGCAATAGTTTTGAATACTAATGTAGATGTTGGAAATTTTTCAGTTCCAAAGAAATCTGCTGAATTCAAGTGTCCGTTTAATTTTCCTTGGTATTCTCCTGATAGATCAGTAGAAGTCAATGATGTCATATCAACGGTGAAAGTTCCTCCTGTTAATTTTTTCCCTGCAAATACTAGTGCACCATCTTTGATGTTGACAGTTCCTTCGTGTTGTCCAGTCACTTTTTTACCAACCCAGTTAAGAGTACTTGCTGAAGCATCTATTTTTTTAGTTTGTGCTGTTACCGATACAGTAGATATAACTACTACTAATGCTAATGCAATTGCTTTGAAATTTTTCATTTGTTTAATTTTATTTGTGTTAATAATTATAGTGTGATAAATAAATCCTCGTTTGATTTTCTAACTTTTGTGAGGTGCTGTGTAGCATCCTCTTCATGACGGTATCCTACCGGTGCAACTAGTACCGAATTTAGGTTTAATTTATTCAAACCTAAAATTTCATTGAATTTTGCTGGAATAAAACCTTCCATCGGTGTGGAATCAATATTTAACTCAGCTGCTGCGTTTAATAAATTTCCCAAAGCCAAATAGGTCTGTTTTGCGGTCCAAATACTTTTGATGTCTTCTGACATTGGGTTAATTGCTCCTTTCATGTAATCTCCATAGCCAGATAAAGCTTCAATGGGAAGGTTTCTTGTCTCGCTAGTATTTTTTAGGTAAGCATCGATTTCTGCGTTCCCAACATTCGTTTGACTAGCAAAAACAAATAAATGTGAAGCATCTGTAACTTGTTTTTGTCCATAAGCGGCCGGTAACAGTTGCGCTCTTAGTTCTGTGTTTTCAACGATTATTACTTTATAAAGCTGTAATCCATAAGACGAGGTGCTTAAACGAACGGCTTCTTTAAGAAAGTCTAAATCTGATGCTGATATTTTTTTTGTTGCATCAAATTTTTTGGTGGCGTAACGCCAATTTTGTTTATCTAAAAAGGTATTCATGTTTTTATTGAATTTGTTGATTTCTGTATTTTTCTAATAATGTGTTTAATTGTTTTAATTCTGCAGTTTTTAAATTGCTGCAGAAATAATTCTCGTGTTCTATAACTTTAGGGTCTAATTCAGTTAAAACTTGTAATCCCTTGTGAGTTATTGTGACTTCAATTTTTCTTCTATTTTCTGGACAGACATTTCTTGTGACTAAGTCCTTTAATAATAGTTTGTCAACTAAACGAGTAGTATTACTTGTTTTTGCAACCATCCGTTCTTGGATCATATTCATGTTAGCAGGATTGCCTTTTTGCCCTCTTAATATTCGTAAAACATTATATTGCTCTCCTGATAAATCATATGGTTTTAAAACTATATTAAATTTTTCATTAATTATATTTTGTGTGTGCAAAACATTCAACACGACTTTTGTTGCAAGCTTTAATGATATACTACTTTTTATTTCATCCTCTATCTTCATAATAGTTTTCTATTATTTGTTGGTACAAATGTAACAGTTTTTTTATTTGTATATACAAACAATAGTTATTATTTTGTTAAAATTTTAAAGTTTTTTTTCAAACTTCGATAGAAAATCGAGCAGGAACATAAGTGAGGCCAAAGTAAATAAGTCGTCTTTTAATTGATTTGTAGGCTAGGAGCTGCTATCACATTACTGTTTCACCAACAATTTAATGTTGTAAATAGAAAGTTTTTTCATACTACAAGGAACACATACTTAGAAAAAGAATAATATTCGAAAGGCAAAAACTGAAAACGAGCAACTTTGTGTTTGCGGGCTCAAAATGGGAATAAAAAAGCAGCCATAACCAATTTTATCATTGGTTATGGCTGCTTTTTTAATTGAGTTTTATTGAATTTGTAATATCCTTAAAAGTTATTGGACTTTAATTACAGTTAAAATTCTATTTTTTACAGACAAAGTTCCAGCGTCAATATTCCATTTGACATCAATCGTTTCCCCTTGGGCAACAGTAGCTATTGCCTGTAAGGAAACATCTACTGTATCAAGTTTTGTAGTTCTGACTCTACTAGAATTAGGGATAAGTCCCCCATTTTGGTAGATGCTAAAAGTAGCAATTCCATCAATCTCAGTAATTACGGTAGTATCTCCCTCAGGAGGAAAGACAGTACCGCTTATAATGGCGGTCTCAAAGCCGGTTAGCGCACCTAAGCCTGTTGCGATATCCCCGTTATAATAGGAAGTGCCGGTGTTTCCTAATCCTCCAGCAGCGGTAAACATTACAAAATTGTTTAATGTTCTAAAATTAATAAAAGAAGGTCCTAACGGAAGTGAAACTGTTCCGGGTCCAAAAGCAATTGCTCCTGCAGTAGACAGCATCCGTCCTTCAAGCAGTGATCCAGCTCCCACAGCAACAGCAGCGCCATGAGAAATAAGAGTTCCTTTCATTATTGTTCCTGCTCCAAGGCCGATAGCTCCTTCTGCTAACCAATATATATTACTAGCTGAGGCTCCATTGATCAAAACAACTTCAACCGCGGCACCTGTGTTAAATGCTCCTACGGTTTTAAAAACAAAAACAGCATCTGGATTATTTTGTGCGTTTAAAGTAAGAGTTCCCGCAATGGATAATGCACCAGGAAAAGAATATACTCCAGGAGTAAGTATTTCCCCTGTAACAATAGCTATTGGATGACTAGAATTAGTAACCGGAAGATTTTTGATTTCATTATATATAACCCCTAAATCTACAATTCCTTGCGCAGTGCTAATGATATTTGTGGTATTAGCAGGAGATATACTGTATTGACTATTAAAAAAGACCAAATAAGTACCAGGTTCCGGAGATTTAGTCATTCCAGGCATTAAAACATCTGAGGAGGATGAAGTCGAAATTATTTCTGATGTGTCGGCAGAGCTATATTTAATGCCGTCGCTAAAAGGTACAGCGGCTGCTTTTCCTTCAGGATTTCCCTTCAAAATATTGTTTTCCGCCAGATTAGAAACCAATAGCCCTGTCCAGGAATCGCTGATCCAAATCGCTACTTCTGGGCCGTTTGAAAGAGAACAATCAGTACACCATATCATCAAACCTTCGGGTGGTGTGTCGATAGCATCTCTTTGCACTTTAGTCATACGGGGAAGCAAAAAACCTTTGGTTTTACTTTCCAACTCTAAGACTGCGTTATTGTCTATAGAAGTAGAGTTATCCCCGAATTTCTGCATAATTTGTGCCGAAGCACTATTGCTGCAAAGACAAAGAAAAAATAGTGACAGTACTGTTCGATGAAATGAAGTAGTATGCATCAGGGTGTAATATTTAAAGGGTACAAATTAGTTAATAATATGCCAATTTGAACCATCAGATTGTACTTTTATTGTTTTTGGGTAATTCAATTCTGTAATTGTGTTTGTTTTCGTCAAGTATTAATCCTAGTGAGAATGTTAAAACGTTATTTGAAGGATCTGTTTTACGAATCACATAAATCTTCCCAATATTGTTAGCGTCTGCCGCAGGTAATGACAATGTGAAAGCTCCAGAACTAGTATTACATAGTAGGGAATAATCAGAAATGATAGCAGTTGTAGAAGCAGTTATTGTTCTTACAGAATTAATACTTCTTGCTACGTAATTTATTACCGCAGATACCGTTGGAAATTTATCGTTAGACGGAGCAGTAATATCTATAACATTTGATTTATTAGCTGTATTTTCTTTACTAGCATTCAAAGCTTCTTCAGCAGCTGTTGCACGGTTTTTTTCTACTAACACTTTATCTGCAGCATCAGTAGCTGCCGTCGCTATTGCAATTTGTTTCTGCAGCAGCAGTTTCTATTTTAGTTGTCAATGTGCTCAAATCTTGGTCACCAGTATTACCACCAGAAAGTATTGTAACCCCTAAGGCAGTTTTAATAGACTCTGTTGTTTCATCACCTGTATTACTACCTGATAGGTTGGTTGCTGCTATAGCTCCAGTAAATGTAGCTCCGGCCAAATCAGCTTTTGAATTAGCTAGTCCGCTGTACAGTGAATTGCTAGCATTATCACCAGTATTATCACCAGAAAGTATTGTAACCCCTAAAGCGGTTTTAATAGACTCTGTTGTTTCATCACCTGTATTACTACCTGATAAGTTGGTTGCTGCTATAGCTCCAGTAAATGTAGCTCCGGCCAAATCAGCTTTTGAATTAGCTAGTCCGCTGTACAGTGAATTGCTAGCATTATCACCAGTATTATCGCCAGAAAGTGTTGTAATCCCTAAGGCAGTTTTAATAGACTCTGTTGTTTCATCACCTGTATTACTACCTGATAAGTTGGTTGCTGCTATAGCTCCAGTAAATGTAGCTCCGGCCAAATCAGCTTTTGAATTAGCTAGTCCGCTGTACAGTGAATTGCTAGCATTATCACCAGTATTATCGCCAGAAAGTGTTGTAACCCCTAAGGCAGTTTTAATAGACTCTGTTGTTTCATCACCCGTATTACTACCTGATAAGTTGGTTGCTGCTATAGCTCCAGTAAATGTAGCTCCGGCCAAATCAGCTTTTCCATCTAACGCTTCATTATCTACAAAGACAACCCATTTAGTACCAGTCCAAATTTGCAAACCTGGGTTAGTACTTGTTAAATATACAATCAAACCTTTATCTGATGTAGATAGACCTGAAGGTAAATTTGCCATTCGAGGAGGTAGAAACCCTTTTGAGTCGCTTTCCAGTTCTAAAACTGCATTTGGGTTTATTGTAAATGAATTTTTCCCGATTTTTTGCACAACTTGGGCAGAAGCTTCCGTAATTGCTAAACCAAATAGTAAACCTGTTACTATGATTTTTGAAGTAGTTTTGTAATTCATATCGTTGAGTTAAAGCATTAGTTTAATAAAATTAATTTATAACATTCCAGACTTTTCCGTCGGACTGTATCTTAAAAGTTTTAGCGTAATTAAGAGTTGAAACAGTGGTTTTCTTGGTCAACTGTATCTTTGGATTTATTTTTAATTCATTTGAGGTTTCATCTATTTTAGCGATAACATATATTTTACCTATACAGCTGCTAACTTCGGGTAGATTTATGCTAAAGGACGCGGCTTCGGCATCACATAAAATAGTATAATCGGTCCGAAGAACATTATAATTTTTAGATGTTGATATAATTGCATTTGTGAGTTGCTTCCCTTCTAATTTTTGAATGGCTGACAAAATGCTATCATCAGCAGATATTTCTCCCGATCCTTTTATGTAGCCTGTTAGTTTTTTTGAGATAACGGCATCATTATTTATAGTAAGAACTCCTAATTCCGTAATAGTTCCTTCACCAGAAAGCATAACTTCATGTGCTAAACCTTCACTATTACCTATTAAAATATCTCCAGTAGCCAGATTGCGTATTGTACTTTTAGCTTTTTCATTGATTCCTAGTGTAACCCAATTAGGATTTGATTTTGTTCCAATATTATTTTCAATAGCATTAACTGTAGTATTATAAATAATTAGTCCGTTTGCAGGACTTGCTATTAAATTACGTTCTGACGTATTCATTCTAGGCATTAGCAATCCTTTACTAGTAGATGTAACATCTAAAACTGAGGAAGTATCTGGAGTTTTTGTCCCAATACCCGTTTGGGCAAAGACTAAACTAGATTGCAGTACTATTAATAATTTGAAATAATTAATTATCTTCATATGAGTTTGAATTAATCTGGAGTAGGCCAAAAGTTAATTCCTATTTATTATTTTTCTTGTTATAAGTGAAGCGCCATTATCCAATTCAATTCTTGCGATATATACACCATCTGCATGGTTGAAAGGGATATCGTATTCTAAATCTGCATTTAGACGTTCTGATAATATTTTTTTACCTGTCATATCATAGACAATCAAAGCTGTTATTGGTTGAGATGCTTTAATAGAGAATCTGTTTTTGTTTGCATATGCCGTAAGTTCTATTTTTTCAAATTGAGCAACTGATAGTTGTTTTGTGGTTGTTGTTCCTAATGAAAAAGCCGAGTACCCAGATAAGTCTATATCTTTATTTGAAGTAATAGAACCGTAACCTAAATTACTTATTTCTCCCAGTATTGAATACTCATCAACTATTGAAGGTATTGTAACCCAGGTAGCACTATTATAGCCCACGATAGTTAAATTAGCCAATGAAGAAGATGTCAAAGCTGAAATGTCGCTTGAAGAACTCCAGCTAAGCGAAATGCCTGCTTTTGCTCCTTTACTAGTAATATCCCAATATTCTACAGCGGATATGGCAGAAATAGATTCGTCAAAAACAGTGCTAATCGCGTTTGCTGGTGATCGAAAGTAAGCTGCGTCTACACCTCCAGAATTTGATGTAGTCACCTGAATTGGGGCATAAACACCAGATTGTCCTACAGGCAACACAAAAGCTGCATTGCTATGGGTTTGAACATATCCATCTACAAAATGCGTTTCATTAGCTCCAGCCCAATAGGAACCATCAGACATTGATAATACACCATAATGTGACTTAGTTCTGCTAGTTGTTATTGTTCCTAAACCAAAATCAAAAGTTTCTGCGTCAATATGAAGGGCGCTATTGTCGCCAATATGTAAATCACCATCATTTTTTATCTGCGAATGCACCATATTTCCTAGGAAAATGGCGCTTACAAATAAAAAGTAAGGTAGAGATGATTTTATTTTTTGGCTAATTATCATAAAAATCTTTTGTTTTAAACCTTGTTTATTGGTTTTGAAATAGTAAAATTATACATATACTGTGTAGTCAAATTACATTTACGACAGGAGCTGTTTAACCTTCGGTGGATGTCGAATAAGTGTCGATGAATGG
>CALJVL010000046.1 GCA_937773775.1 uncultured Flavobacterium sp. | reverse complement strand
TTAAAAGAAACTGATAATCAAGAAGACCAAGAGCTTTTTTTGATCAGCGAAATTCAAAAACTCACCCCAATTGAAATGATTGGTTTTCGTCTTAGAACAGATAAACTTCTTTTTGATTCTTATAATTCAGAGCTATGGTGTGCTGCTTATATTGTTAGTGACGGTATTTCAGATGGAGGTTTTGAATACTTTAGATGCTGGTTAATCTCTAGAGGGAAAGAGGTGTTTTATAGTGTAAAAGCAAATCCGGACAGTTTGATTAAACAAGTTGTCGAAGATAAAGAATCGTATGAATTTGAGGGGTTTTGGTACGTAGCAATGAATGCATTCAAAAATAGTACGGGAGAAGATTTATATTCTTTTATTGATTATTACCAATTTGTAACGAATGATGAAAATTATCCGCTACTAGAATTTAATTGGAATGTTGAAGAGCCGCAAACTATGAAAAATATATGTCCCGTTTTGTTTACGAGTCTTTGGAAGTAATAGTTGAATTTCTTTTCGATATCTAAAAAAAGCGGTATTCAAAAATTCCATTATGAATACCGCTTTTCCATTTGTATAAATCGTGTAATTCTTATATTAACGATTTAGATATGTAATTAAAACTTGTTACTGCAGATTCTATTGGATTTGGTTTGTAGTTTGATTCGTGCTCTAAATAGAAGCGTTTCATTCCTGCCAATTCCGCTTGAGCGAAAATAGCTTTAAAATCTATAGTTCCAGTTCCAATTTCTGCATTCCAGTCTGGATTAACTTTATCCATATCTTTTACGTGCCACATTTTGAAACGACCGGGATGCTCTTTGAATAATTGCAAAGGATCATGACCGGCACGAACGGCCCAGTACAGATCTATTTCAAAATCAACTAGATTTTTGTCCGTTTCATTCAACAAAATCTCATATCCATTCGTTGATCCAAATTTTGTAAACTCGAAATCATGATTATGATAAGCTAATTTTAAGCCTCCAGCTTTACAAAGATCACCCACTTTATTTATTTGCATGGCTAGTTTTTTGTAATCATCTCCAGTAGTTCCTCGTAATTCGGAAACTATATAAGGAATCGTGACATATTCGCTTCCTAGCTGATTTGCAGTTTCTATATAGTTTTGTACAAGATCAGTGGAACCATCTTTAATCATCGAATTAAAATCGAAATGATTGCTAGTAGCTTTTAAACCATTATCATCAAGTATCGATTTAAAATCTTTAACAGAAGTACCAAAAAAGCCTTTGTTTGCTGCATATCCAAAAGTTTCTACTTCTGTAAAGCCAGCTCTTCCTACTTGTCTTAAAACCCCCCTTAACGTCTTTTGGTAAAGTATCTCGCAGCGTCCATAATTGAATTCCAATTGCTCTCTTTGTTGAATTAAAAGCAAATGTAGGAGCGATAGCTATAGCTCCTAATGCTAAACCGGTGTTTATTAAAAAAGTTCTTCTTTTTATCATGAATTCTAATGTTAGTTTTTATATATCACAAATTTGTATAGCCTTTCGCAATGAGGCTAATTTATCGGAGTTTTTAGGTATAAATTCTTGTGGTACAAATCCTTTAAAGCCTGTTTCTGCAATGGCTTTCATTATAGGAATGTAGTTTAGCTCCTGATTTTCATCTATTTCATTTCTGCCCGGAACACCCGCAGTATGATAGTGGGCAATATATTGATGGTTTTTGTTGATGGTTCGAATGATATCTCCTTCATCTATTTGCATATGATAGATATCATATAGAAGTTTGAACTTTTCTGAGTTCAAACGTTTTGCTAATTCTACTCCCCATGAGGTTTTGTTGCATTGATAATCTTGATGGTCAATCTTGCTGTTTAGTAACTCCATTACTAATGTCACATTGTACTTTTCAGCTAGAGGAAGTAGTTTTTGTAGACCAATTACACAATTCTCCAAACCTTCTTCATCGGTTTTATTTCTTCTGTTTCCACTAAAACAAATTAGATTATTATAACCCTCTTCAGCCACAAGTGGTATCATTTTTGAATAATGATGAATCAGTGTTTCATGAAATTTTGGATCATTAAAACCATCTGCTAAATTAATTTCTGCTCCATTGCACATGGCAGATTCAAGTCCATATTTTTTAAGCATTGGCCAATCTTTTGGCCCTACTAAATCGATTCCTTTTATCCCCATTTTTTGAGCTTCAATGCAGAGAGTTTCGATATCAAAATCACTAAAACACCAGCGCGCCACTGAATGATTTATATTGCCTTTTAGTATACCTGATTCCTTCTTTAAAAAGTCATTTTCCGAAGCATAAGCTGAAAAACTTCCTGGAATCCCTAAAGCTGCAGTGCCAGCTAAAATTTCTTTTATTATGGATCTTCTACTTAAGTTTGAACTCATGATTTATTTATAAATTGTTTGTAAAAATTTAAACAGATCTAGTTTCTTTTTTATCATTAAAGAATATAGCGAAAAGTAAAAAGACAACAAAGGCAATTCCGGCAGGAATAATCCAAACCATTTGCCAATTGATTCCTCCCTCTAAAGTTTTGTAAGTGTCCGTTATCCATCCCGCTACTGCGAAACCAATTAGCATTCCCACACCGTAAGTTGCTAAAGTAATCAAACCCTGAGCGGCACTTTTATATTTTTCACCTGCTTTTGAATTGGTATAAATTTGTCCTGATACAAAAAAGAAATCATAGCAAATACCATGTAAAGCAATTCCAATAATGAGCATAAAGCTTAAATCTCCACCATTGCCGTAGGCAAATAAAACATACCGTACCGCCCAGGCTAACATTCCGATTAAAATTGTTTTCTTAAAACCAAATCGTACAAAAAACACAGGAATTAATAAAAGGAATAAGGCTTCTGATATTTGACCGATAGCCATTTTTCCAGTTGGATTTTCAATTCCGGCTTGGGTTAAAAAGAGATTCGCATTTTGATAATAAAAAGCTAGCGGAATACAAATTAGAATAGAAGAAACGAAAAAGATGGCGAAATTTTTATCTTTTAATAATTTTAATGCATCAAGGCCTATAATATCTCCAATTTTTATTTTTTCATCACTCACTTTAGGTGGAGTTTTTGGAAGCGAAAAACTAAACAGACCTAAAATAAAGGCAGCAATACCAGCTAGTAAAAAGGTGTTTTTAAGTAAACCTGAACTGATTCCTTCGGTAGAATCCCAATGAAAGAAATAACTGATTGATAAGCCGGCAATAATCCAACCAATAGTTCCCCAAACTCTGATAGTAGCAAATTCTTTCTCTGGATCTTTCATTTGATTAAAAGAAACTGAATTGACTAGAGCCAAAGTAGGCATATATAAAATCATGTAACTCAAGACATAAGTATAAAAAACACCAACTTCCTCTGATTGATACATTTGGTACATTAAAAAAGCACCTGCAAGATGAAGGATTCCTAATATTTTCTCCGCATTAAAGTAACGATCTGCAATTAAACCAATAATAAAAGGAGCGATTATTGCGCCCCAAGATTGGGTAGAAAAAATGGCAGCTGTTTCTGATCCACTAGCACTTAGATTACTTCCTAAATAGGTTCCAAGTGTTACAAACCAAGCTCCCCAGATAAAAAATTCCAGGAACATCATTATAGATAATTTTAATCGGATCGTTGTATTCATTGGTTTATGGCTAATTTTTTTTGATTTGATTGATAGTTTTTTAGAAAAAGGGTGTGTCTTATTAATTACATTCCATTTTCACATCCGGTTGTAATGTTCATGGTATTCCATTCTTTAATTAAGATATTTCGATACCAAACATTTTCACCATGATCTTGTAAGGCAATTTTACCCGTTTTAAAAATTCCAAAACCTTCCCAACCGGCAAATTTACTCTTAGCCACAAGTGCTTTAAAAGCATCATCCCAAAGAGTGGTTTCTACCACGAAAACACCATTTAATACAAAAGTTAACTTTCCGTTTTTACAAACAATTTCGGCCGTATTCCATTCCCCAACAGCTTTTACTGGTTCAGAAGTGCTTTTTATTAAATCATATAAATCTCCTCCTCGGTGTTTTTCAATTTTTCCGTCGGGATGTCCATCATTGTCTAAAACTTGCATTTCTAAACCTGTATTATAGGTGTTTTTATATTTTTCTAAGTCTTCATTTATATAGAAAATAATACCACTATTCGATTTTGGAGCTACTAGCCAGTCTAATTTTAAATGAAAATTAGTATATTCTTTATCGGTAACAAGATCTCCGCCTTGACCGTCTTTGGCAGCAGCCGGATCAAAATGTAAAATACCGTCTTCTACTTTCCAAGCGTTTCCAGCGGTAGTTTTACCATAAGTATGCCATCCGGTAGTAGTTTCTCCATCAAAAATTGGTTTAAAACCTCTTTGGGCGTGCGTAGTTTGAATCATTGCAAATATTATTAGGACTAAAAATGTATTCTTGATCATTTTATTAATTTTAATTTTAGACAATTTATAATACTAGGTTTTTCCAACCTTCACGATAATCTCTTTTTACAAACTGATTGATTTCATCAAAATTTGTAATTTTCATATTGCTATTATCCCATAATAATTTTGCCGAACGACCGGGATAAACGTCTTCGCCTAAAATTTCTTTGTGTACGTCATATCCTCTAATTGCGAGATTAGCCATTAATAAAGTTTCAGTTAATGGACCCGCAATTTCAAATGGAGAACTTAATTCATTTTTGCCGTGTCCTGCGATGCATGCTTCAATCCATTGTTTATAATGACCATTAGCGCCATCTATTACACGGGGATGTTTTTTTGCAACATTGATGTTTTCATTTCTACTTAAAGGAAGTAAGCGTGGATTTTCACCATAAGTGTTACACATCATTTTCCCTTCAGTTCCAATGAATAAAGTTCCGTTTCCGCCATCTCCAAAAATTTCATTGGGTTCTAATTCAGAAGGACGTTCTGGCTGAATTCCACCATCCATCCAGTGCAAAGTAACGTCACCATTAGTTTTTTCTGTTTTTGGAAAAGTCAAAGTTACGTGACTTGAAGGCGGACAACTTTCTGGAAAATAACCTCTTTTGAATTCATCTACATAAACTGACCCCACACTGCATTGTACGTCTTTGGCATACTGTAAATTTAAAACACTAAATGGAGCCTCTACTAAATGACAGCCCATGTCACCAATGGCACCTGTTCCATAATCCCACCAGCCACGCCAGTTAAAAGGGACTAATTTGTTTACATATTGTTTATATGGAGCAGTTCCCAACCATAAATCCCAATCCAATTCACTTGGAACTTCTGATTTTAAAGTAGACCAAGGAATTCCTTGAGGCCAAACCGGACGATCTGTCCAAGCATGAACCGTATGCACGTCACCAATTAATCCGGCTTCATACCATTCTTTCATGATTCTAGTACCGTCATTAGAGGAACCTTGATTCCCCATTTGAGTTACCACTTTATATTTTTTAGCTGCTTGTGTTAAAATTCGAGCTTCATACAAATCATGTGCTATGGGTTTTTGAACATAAACGTGCTTGCCTAATTGCATTGCTGCCAAAGTTTGAATGGCGTGATTATGATCTGGCGTTGATACAGAGACCGCATCAAAGTTTTTGTGTTCTTTATCTAACATTTCGCGCCAGTCTTTATAAAATTTAGCTTTAGGAAATGCATTTATAGTTTTAGCAGCTCGACGAGTATCTACATCACATAGGAAACCAATATCAGCTTTTCCACTTTTACTAAACATAGCGATATCCGATTGTCCTTTGCCACCAACACCAATACTAGCAATTACTAAACGATCGCTTGGCGCGACAAATCCTCTTCCTAACACATGACGAGGAACAATCATAAATGCTGCCGCTGCGATGGCACTTGTTTTTATAAAGTCACGTCGGTTGTGAGTGATTTTATCTTCCGGTTTTATAGCATTATTTTTGTCTTTCATAAAGCAGATATTTCAGTTGTTGGTTAATTGGAGTTAATAATGGATAAAACTTTAGAAACCTTATTTTTTCAAAGAAAGGATGTATTTAACAATGGTTTTTGCATCTTCTTTATTGTATCCTACATGAGCACCCATAGGAATTGATCCCCATACTCCAGATCCACCTTTAATAATTTTATCAACTAAATAATTAATATTTTTTGTATTTACTGGATATTTATTAGCGATATCGACAAAGGACGGTCCTATGATTTTTTTTTCTTTATTATGACACACCATACAGTCTGATTTAGCCATTAATTTCTCTGCAGCTGTGTTTTGAAGAATTGTTGTAGGCTGAATGTAATTATCTTTTACATTTTCTGTTTTAAAAGAGGTTAAAACAATCATAGCTAGAAGACCTATTGGCAATAATATTTTCATTATAATTTAATTTAAGTTTTATAATCCTAAAATTTTTTTATTAAAAGCTGGATTTGAATCTACTGCAGCGAAATCATCAAAGGCCTTATCCGTTACTTTTATAATATGGTTTCGAATAAATTCAGCGCCTTCTTTGGCTCCATCTTCTTGGTTTTTTATACAGCATTCCCATTCCATTACGGCCCATCCTTTGAAATCGTATTGAGCTAATTTGCTAAAAATGGTTTTAAAATCAACCTGTCCGTCTCCTGGCGAACGATAACGACCAGCTCGGTTTACCCAACTCTGATATCCTCCAAAAGTTCCTTGTTTTCCAGTAGGATTAAACTCGGCATCCTTAACATGAAATGCTTTTATTCGCTCGTGATAAAAATCGATATATTGTATATAATCCAATTGCTGTAAAACAAAATGAGAGGGATCATATAAAATGCAGGCTCTTGAATGATTATTTACTGCCTTTAAAAACATTTCGTAGGTTTCACCATCAAATAAGTCCTCACCAGGATGTATTTCATAACAAAGATCAACATCGTTAGTATCAAATTCATTTAAAATAGGAAGCCAGCGTTTACCTAATTCTGCAAATCCGTCTTCCACTAAGCCTTCAGGTCGCTGTGGCCAAGGGTGAAAATATTGCCATAATAAAGATCCACTAAAAGTGGCATGAGCATTTAAACCTAGATTGTGAGAAGCTTTCGCAGCATATTTCAATTGTTGCACAGCCCATTCTTGTCTTGCTTTTGGATTTCCACGAACATTTTTTGGTGCAAAAGCATCGAAAAGATCGTCATAAGCAGGATGAACTGCCACTAATTGTCCTTGTAAATGAGTGGATAATTCGGTAATTTCTAATCCATAAGAAGCGATTTTTCCTTTTAGTTCTTCGGCATAGGTTTTACTTTCTGCCGCTTTTTGCAAATCGATGAATCTAGGATCATGCGTAGGCATTTGAATTCCTTTAAAACCCAGATTATCAGCCCATTTGCAAATACCGTCTAAGGAATTAAAAGGAGCTTCATCACTTATAAATTGGGCCAAAAAAACTGCGGGTCCTTTTATTGTAGTCATATTTATTGTCTAAACTTAAATAATTATTAATCTATAAAACATATGGAGTCCATTTTTTTTCGGATTGTGCCGATGCAACAACACTATCTATAAATGCCATACCACGCAAACCATCCTCAATCGACGGAAAGTCTAACATTTCCGGGCTTGGCACCTTTCCTTCTAATTTAGAAGATAATGTTAAAGCAAAATTCCGATAGATATTTGCGAATGCTTCTAAATAACCTTCAGGATGTCCTCCTGGAGTTCGACAGTTATGAGTGGCAAATGAAGATAAATTATTATAATTACTTCCAGCTCTTAGTATTTGAGTTGGTTCATTTAACCATTTTATAATTAAAGTATTTGGGTCATGTTGTAACCATTCTAGCCCTCCTTTTTCGCCGTAAACTCTAATTTTTAAAGCATTTTCTTCTCCGGCTGCTACTTGAGAAGCCATTAAAACACCTTTTGCACCATTGTCAAATTTTAGTAAAACGGCTCCATCATCATCCATAACTCTGCCTTCAACTAAAGTGTTTAATTCAGCACATATATCTGTGATTTTTCCTCCTGTAATATATTCTGCTAATTGAGCTGCGTGAGTTCCAATATCTCCCATAACTGAACTTTTTCCAGCTTTTTTTGGATCTGTTCGCCACGCTGCTTGTGTATTTCCTTCTCTCTCTGACAAAGTACTTAACCATCCTTGAGGATATTCCACCCAAATTTTTCTGATTTCACCAAATTTCCCCTCTGCAACCATTGCTTTGGCTTGTTTCACCATCGGGTAACCTGAATAAGTATGAGTCAAGCAAAGTATTAACCCAGTTTCGTCTAATTTTTGCTTTAATAATTTAGCTTCTTCTAATGAAAACGTAATTGGTTTCTCGATTACGACGTTGAAGCCGTGATCTAATGCCATCATCGCCGGAGCAAAATGAGCAAAATTGGGAGTAACTATCGTAACAAAATCAATGCGTTCTTCAACTGGTAGTTTAGCTTCTGCATTGATCATTTCTTCGTAAGTCAAATAAGTTCTTGAATCAGGAAGAAATAATGCTTTTCCTGAGGCAACAGCTATTTCAGGATTTATACTTAAAGCTCCACAACTTAATTCTATAAGACCATCCATGTTGGCAGCCAATCGATGAATGGCACCTATAAAAGCATCTTGACCTCCACCAACCATTCCCATTCTTAATTTTCTATTCATATTTACTAATCTAAATATTTCCTTTTTTCAATTCCTTAACTGCATAATCACAAGCACGTGCGGTTAAGGCCATAAAAGTTAGAGATGGATTTTGACAAGCTATCGACGGCATGCAAGAACCATCAGTAACAAAAACATTACTTACTTCATGCATTTGATTCCACTTATTAAGGACTGATGTTTTAGGATCATTCCCCATCCTAGCTGTTCCCATTTCGTGAATGGCCATTCCAGGATAATAATCATTATCATAGGTTTTTACATTTTTTATTCCTGAAGCTTCCAGCATTTCGGCGGCATCCCACATCATATCTTCCCTCATTTTAGCTTCATTTTCTTTGACTTCGCAGTCAATTGCTAAAACAGGTTGACCCCATTTGTCTTTTTTAGAATGATCGATATATACTTTGTTCTCATAATAAGGCAACATTTCTCCAAAACCACCCAGTCCCATACTCCAAGTATCTGCTGGTAATGACATAGAATCTTTGAAGTCGCCTCCAAAAGCTAATTCAGCAACTTCTTTATGCCACAAACCTCTTGAAGCGCCACCTTGATAACCAAAACCTCTTAGATAATCTCTTTTATCATTACCAACGTTCTGATACCTTGGAATATAAATCCCATTGGCTCTTCGACCGTAAGTATATTTATCTTCAAAACCTTCTGCACTTCCTTCAGCTCCACAACGGAAATGATGATCCATTAAGTTGTGACCTAAATGTCCGCTGGCATTACCCATTCCTTCTGGATGAGCTTCTGATGTAGAATTCAAAAGTAGGAAGGTAGAGCCTAGTGTAGAAGCATTTACAAAAACAATTTTAGCATAAAACTCCATGGTTTCATTAGTCTCGGCATCGATAACCATAACTCCTTTTGCCTTTTTAGTGTCTTTATCATAAATGATATGATTTACGATAGAGTAGGGTCTAACAGTTAGTCTATTTGTGGCCATTGCTGCAGGTAGAGTTGAAGATTGTGTACTAAAATAAGCACCAAAAGGACAGCCACGACTACATAAATTTCTATATTGACAACTTCCACGCCCATTATGAGGCACCGTCAAATTAGCAGTACGACCAATGGTAAGTATTCTGCTTTTATTGTAATGTTTCTCGAGTCTTTCTTTAACTGATTTTTCGACACAATTCAAATCCATAGGAGGTAGGAAATCTCCATCTGGTAGTAATGGCCAATTTTCATTTTGACCGCTAACACCTATAAATCTCTCGGCATAATCGTACCAAGGAGAAATATCTTTATAGCGAATAGGCCAGTCATTTCCATGCCCATCACGAGCATTGTCTTCAAAATTGTGGTCACTTAAACGGTAACTTTGTCGTCCCCATGTTAGGGATTTTCCTCCAACATGAAAACCTCTGTACCAATCAAAGCGTTTGTCTTCAGTATAAGGACATTCCAAATCGTTGACCCACCATTTTTCATTCGCTTCTGAATAAGGATAGTCTCTAGTTTGAACTGGATGTGTGCGTTTTTGTTCTTCTGTTAAGGTTCCTGCATGTTGCAATTCCCAAGGTGCTTTCATCGCAGTTTCATAGTCCTTAATGTGTTCGATATTCATTCCGCGTTCTAGCATCAAGACATTCAATCCTTTTTCAGTTAGTTCTTTTGCAGCCCAACCTCCGCTAATTCCCGAACCTACGACAATTGCATCATAGGTATTCTGTTCTTTTAAATTGGAATTTATATTCACTTTTATATCGTTTTTTTTATTTAATAATTTTTTCGAAAAATTATAGGATTTAAAATATTTTAAGTGGCCCAAGCTTTTTGTCCTGGTGTATAATCAGCATTACCGTCATAACGTCCCGGAATAAGGAGATATTCACGTGCTTGCGTGCAACCAATTTCAGAAGAAAAATAGCCTAAAAGTGTTAGATCCCTGGCAATAGTGAAAAAAGATTTCTTGTCTTTAGAAGCAATAGTTTCATCCCTTAATTCTCCTACAATTTTTTGACGTTCTTCCACCGTTAGAGAAACGAAATTTTTATTGTACTGTTCTGTACATTTTGATTCCATTTCTTTCAAACCCGATGCGAAGTGAAGTTGAATTTCTGCAGGATAACAATCTTGTATCATCATTGGAATAAAAGTACCAAGTCCAGCAGCTTTTGCTCCTGCTGATGATTTAGTTGTTGGAATAATGATATCTGCAAATTCAGCTAAAACATCTTCATCCGAGGAAGAAAAGAAAACTTGATTTTTTTCGTTTTCGGGAAGAGTGAAACCTTCAAATAAAACTCCTATTGTAGTTGAGGAAAGGGCAGTTCCTAATAAAAACGCCACATTTTTTAGTGCTTTTCTTCTATCCATTATCGAATTGTTAGGTAGGTATATAATTTTGAGATAAATATGTAATTATTACATCCTTTCAATATTACTAAATTTAGTGCTGTAATCGTATGTTTTTATTCTTAAGTGTATAAAAAATGTCAAATAATTATTTTTTTAAACGATTTGACATAAATTTTTATGTTTTGTCACTTCAAACAATCTTAAATTGCTTTTTATTCAATAAAAATTAATGTGATCTATTTTATTTAGATAAAAAAAGATCCTAAAATTAGAAAAAAGAGCTGTTTTTCTTGCTGATTTATTTGCAAAAACGGGAAACAATAATTTCATTGCTTAAAAAAGAAACAATGAGGAAGGTTTTTTATAAAAAAGAAGGCTTAAAATAAGTCTAGTAAAATAGTATGCAAAAATCAATGAAATGGTAAGGGCTGTTTTAATAACAACGAAAGTTATAAAAACTAAAGGACGCCAAAGTAATTATACAAATTGAGCTAATGTTAAATAAAAATGTACGGTCTAATTCTCAAATAATCCTATAGTACCTCCAACCCAGTCTTTGTCTTTATTGAATTTCACTCCTATCATTTCGCCTCTGCTAAGGCGGACAAGATTGCACAGTAGAGTAGGAGCTATATCATTTTTTTTCCATACACACAGCACCCGGACTTCTGCTTTTACTTTTCCTTCCGGTGACTGTACAATAGGGATATAATTCACCTTTTTTTGAAGGATGTAAAGCTCCTTGTCTACAACCGCTTCAATATCTTCTTTTTTGACGTGGAAAATGACACCAGTGCCCGAAAATGAAAACAAGGGTTTTAAGACGTAATTTTCTAAATCTTTTGGAATTTCAGTTAGTTCGCTCAATAAAGTAGTTTCAATAAAATATTTTCCTTTTAAAAAAGGAAGTATAAATTTACTAATTCTGAAAAACCAATTGGGGTGCCCTGCCCATTCGACATCGAGCTCGTCCGAGAAATGGAAGTTAAGTTCTAAATCTGTACGCAAATCGAGTTCATCGAAAATAACCCTATTGTATATCCGTTTTACGAGAATTTCAGTATCATTTTTATCCTTATAAAAAAGTTGTTTGCCTTTTTTGATTAACTGGGTAATGCATATTATAGGTATGCCAATATCTCTTTTGCAGTAATAAAAATCAATTTTGGTATTTTGCTTTTCGGGTTCAATTTCAAGTAGAATTACATTTTCTTTGGGATGACCGTTGCATATTACATCTTCTAGTATCTGCTGGTATTCTTTTGAGCTAATACCATTTATAAATGGTGTTAAATCTTCTAAAAAAGGATAGTGATTTTTGAACTTTTCGAACAAGTTCATCTGATAGTTAAACAAGGAAGGAAACCCCTGTACCTCAATTAACTTTGGAACAATAGCACCATATTCTTCACAGACCCCAAAATCGACGGCCAGAAAAGTACTGTGCTCGTCTTCATTTGGTACTTTATGATTTAATTCTAATGATTTGTCAGTAAGAGATTTAAAACCATCCGTCTGAATCAATTTTATAACTTCATTACAGCCTTCAATCAGTTGCGATTTTAACTCATTGGATATAAAAAAGGGTGTTTCTGCCAATCGAAAAGTAGGTTCGTAACCAAAATCGCCAGCAATATCATCTTTGAGTGCCTGATATTTCTTCTCCGTAAATTGGTCATTGAATAGTTTTCGATATTTTGAAATCATAGGGCAAATAATTATTAATTAGACATTGTTTTCTTAGTCTGCATCAAGTCATTTATAGCCGCGCGAAGAAAATTAGGAATCAAAGTTTCATTAGTGCGGTATATTTTGTCATCATCCAGTAGATCCTCAAGCATATTTTGAAACTTCTTTTTTCCCTTCATTTCTTTGATTTTGTCTTTAACTTCTTTATTTCTAAGGTGTAAAACAAAACTAACGGGATCTGCTTCAGGATGAAACTGGGTTCCTACAAAATAGTCCGTAAAACGTACCGCCATTATTGCCCTCTCGTATTGAACATGATCCCTTATCTTTTCTAAAGAAATTATTTTTGCTCCCTTCTTTTTAAAAACACTCAATTTGGGTTGAACGACTTGATAATCTCTTGAATCTATGGCGTAAAAGGGATCCTCTAATCCAATAAAAAGAGGGTCTGTAAGTCCATCTTTAGTTTTATGGATTGTCATAACACCAAATGAGGTATCGTTTCTTTTAGTTATTTCGGCTAAACCAAAGTGTTTACAAGCCATTTGAAAAGAATGGCAAATGAATAAAACGTGTTTTTTAACCGTGTTTTCTGTATTCCATTTTGTCAATGCATCAATAAATTGGTAATATTTTATATCCCATTCACCATCTCCTATTAATGGATTTCCAGGGCCTCCGGTGGAGATATAAATATCATATTTATCAATTTCAGGCAGCTTGCATTTGCCTCTCACATCAAATACGTTCAGGCTCACAAAAGGATTAAACCTATTAATGATTTCGATAATGCAGCGCATCCCTTGGTTAGGTACGCCATCGTACATGTCTAAAACAGCGATTGTTATGGTCTTGTTATTCATTGGGTACTCTTTAATAAAAATATACTGCAAATATAATCGAATCTATTATAATCCTTTGGTAAACTCGCTAGTTATAAAATCGACCACTTTTGTCAAGTCGTTTGTTTCTTTGAAAACGGCTAATTGTTTAGCCGCTCCTGTTCCGTTTTTCAAAATTTGGTGCACATAATTGATATGCTCCCTGCTCCCCAACTCATCTACTACATCATCTACGAATTCTAGTAATTCCAATAATAAAACTCGTGTTTCTACTTCTTTTTGAAGTCCAAAATCAATCATATGTCCCTCTATTCCATAACGTGCAGCCCTAAATTTATTTTCCTTTATTAGAGCTAGGCGATAGATGTTGAAGCTCATATTATTTTGATTTAGTCTATATAGTTTAGCGACAACTGCTTGTATAACAGATACTATACACATGGTTTCCTCAACTGTTAGACTCATGTCACAAATACGAAATTCGATCGTGTCATAAAATGGATGTAAACGTAAATCCCACCATATTTTCTTAGGGTTGTCTATACAGTTGGTTTTTACTAAAGTGTCTAGAAAATTATCGTATGAGGCAACTGAATCGAAATATTCTGGCAAACCAGTTCTTGGGAATTTATCAAAAACCTTTGTCCTGAATGATTTATAACCAGTTTGTCTTCCTTCCCAAAAAGGGGAGTTGGTAGATAGCGCAAAAATATGTGGTAAAAAATAACAGGCCTGATTCATTAACTGTAAACCAATTTCACGATTTTCGATTCCCACATGACAGTGCATTCCAAAGATTAAATTGGAACGAGCGGCATCCTGCAATTCATTTACAATATCATGGTACCTAGGGTCATCAGTTATCGGCTGGTCTTGCCATTTCGAAAAAGGGTGTGTTCCAGCTCCGCCCACTATTAAATTTTGCTTGTCGGCTAACTCTACAATCTTTGTCCTTAAAAATTTGATTTCCTTTTCTGCTTCATCAATATTTTTACAAATATTTGTACCCACTTCAACAACAGATTGGTGCATTTCTGCCTTTACCTGCTCGTTCAATATTATTTTTGCCCCATCAACAATTTTTGATAAATGGGAGCGAAGGTCTCTTGTTTCGGGGTCTATAATCTGATATTCCTCTTCAATACCAAGTGTGAAATTAGGTAATTTTTTCATTTAAATATTTTTAGGAGCTATTTACTTAGTCATTTCGCTTATGACCCGCATTTCGTGTCAATCCGCACCTAAGGAGCGTAATTTCCACTACAACCAAGGCTAGGGCTAATCATTCATCGAAATTATATTATTTGCCTACTACTGCATCTTTCATAAAAGTTCCCCCGGTCAAATTCATTTTGCCTGGTTTCTGTTTTTTAGCCGCAGCAATCGCCATTTTGGCAGATTCTTCAACTACCCATTCAAAATTTTCAGCACCTAAGGATGTCAATTCTGCATCAGGAGCAGGGTTTCCAAAATCGATGGCGTAAGGAATGCCGTCACGTACCGCAAATTCGACGGTATTAAAATCGTAACCTAGACCTTCACAAAGTTTCAATGTGTATTCTTTCACAGTAGCCAATAATTTCTTATCAGAAGGTGGCCCATCTATAACATAGCGTAAATGAGGTTGGTTTCGTGGCTCGTACTGCATGATTCTAACCGCTTTGCGTCCTAGGCAATAAACCCTAAAATATTCTGTAAAAACTATCTCCTCCTGAAGCATCATTACCAACTGATTGGTTTCCTGATGTTTTTCCCAAAACTCTTCTTTATTTTCAAGACGGTACACGTTTTTCCAACCACCACCAGCGTACGGCTTCATATAAGCGGGAAACTTGATATAATCAAATATCCCTTCCCAGTCCATAGGAAACTTTAGGTTTCTAAATGATTTTTCTGAGGTGTCTGTTGGGTGTTGTGCAGAAGGTAGTAATACGGTATTAGGTAAAGGCACACCTAAAGTATCAGCCAAAGCATTATTGAAAAATTTATCGTCAGCGCTCCACCAAAATGGGTTGTTAATGACATTAGTTCCTGTTAAAGCAGCATTTTTAAGGTAGGCACGATAAAAGGGAACATCTTGCGAAATACGATCAATAATGACAGCGTATTCTCCATCTTTATTTTGAACTACTTTGTCAATTGTAACTGCTTCTGCAATAATACCTTTTGTGTTTTTTGAATTTACGCGATCTATAAATGTCTTTGGGAAGCTATCTTCCATTCCAAATAAAATTCCAATTTTTTTCATTTTTTGATTTTTATCTTAATTGTGTGATTTCGTTTTATTCCTGGTATCGGTTAATTCCCTTAGAAAAACTTGATTCTTGACAGATAATGTGGAAACATTTCTTTCCAAACAGGCCAATCGTGCTTTTTATCTTGGCGAACATCGAGCCAGTGTGGTACACTTCTCTGGTTCAAAACTTTGCTTAGTTTTAGATTGGCATCATAGCAAATATCCCAATTAGAAGTCCCTAAAACAACATCCATTTTCCATAATTCTGGATCATTGAGTCCATATAAATAGTCCTCTGGACTATTGTAAAACACATCATAATTATGAAAACCGTCCATAAAACTTTTTATGCTGAATGCGCCACCCATGGAAAACATATGGCTTACATAGCCGGGGTGTCGAAAAGCAAAATTTGCGGCGTGATAGCCACCAAAGCTGCAACCGGCAAGAGCCACTTTTCCTGATGGCGAATTATTTCTTAGCTTTTCTACAATTTCATGACAAATCATCTTGTCGTAGCTCACATGATTTTCTATCCGATGGATTGGGTAAATATTTTTATTATAAAAACTATCTCTATCAATGCTATCGGGGCAATAGATTTGTATTAAACCTTGCTCAACATATCATCTTGCAGACTCTATCAAGCCCATATCTTTATTCTCATGGAAGCTTCCCATTGAAGTGGGAAACAGAATAACAGGGTATCCAGAATCCCCGAACACTAACATTTCGATCTCTCTTTTGAGATTGGGAGAATACCATTTGAAATACTCTTCTTTCATAAAATATTTTTAACAATAATAGCGAAAAATAATGAATAAAAGTAAGAGATTATCCAGTGCATTCTAATTTTAAAACCCAAAAGTACACGAATTATTGAATAGTTAGTAAATTATGATTAAAATAGGAATAGACTATTCACTGCTATTGTTTTCAAATAATTGTACTTGATTTTTTAATCTTTCGATGAGCATAGTCATTATTCTTTTGTTAAGGCTAGAAGAGTTTTTTGATATATACGGAATATTCATCAGCAGTAAACAATCCTATTACCATTCCTTTTAATGCATTTCGATATTTAAGGTCTTTCTGAATTGAGTTTTCGATTGTAACTAACTTTTGCTCTGTTGTTTGAGAATAAAAATCACTTTTATACTTAGTTATATAATTGTTGAATGATGCTATGAATAAGTCATTCTGAAGTTTGAGAATAGGACGAAGCACTTCGTTTTGGAAGGTTTCATCAGAGGAGGATTGATAACTTACAGAACCGATTGTTCCGCCGCGAAACTCTTTTAAAAACACATCTCGTTGATTCATTTTTTTTTCTTTAAAATTAAAAAAATTAAGGGAGATGTGCTACTTTCGCACTACTAAAATAAAAACTATGCGATTCCACACCAGAAAATGGATAAAACCTGAAGACCTAAACCCAAACGGAACATTATTTGGAGGTCAGTTATTAGCTTGGATTGATGAAGAGCTCGCACTTTATAGCATTATCCAGCTAGAAAACTCAAGAGTTGTTACTAAGTACATGTCAGAAATCAATTTTAAAAGTTCTGCAAAACAAGGAGATATCATCGAAATTGGTATCGCTGTAGTAAAATTTGGTAAAACATCACTAACGCTTAAATGTGAAGTTCGAAATATGATGACTCGGGAAACTATAATTACAATAGACAGCAGCACGATGGTCAATCTGGGAGCAGACGGAAAGCCAAAAGCTCATGGTAAAACAGAGGTTGAATTCGTTAAAGATCGAATTTAATTCAAAAAAGAATTAGACAAATTATTTAATATTTCCATTGCTTTTGTGGCATCTGTATGGGGTCAACAAATAATCAGTAATGATAAAACGCCGTAATAACATTATAGCCGATTCCATTTTTAAATACTGCATTAGAAAATGTTACTGCCAATATGACCCCCAGTAAGTAAGGAAGAAAGGACGGTCAAAGTAATCCAAGACAAAATAAATGAATAAGACAATTTTAAGTAGTCTGCCAATTTTGCAATAACAGATATTACTTCTTGTTCATTGAAAACTAAAACTACTTCGTCGAGGTTTATATTTTTTACGTGATTGACAACACAAATCACCTATTCCCAATATTATGTGGAGGCTTATTAGTTTAAGCTAATATCTGCAAATCTTGTTCTGCTTTTATTCCGCTGCACTTGTAAAACTAGGATTTTAGTTGGTTACTTTTTCTTTTGTCTGTTTCTAATATAGCGTATTCAAAATTATCTGACCAACCCGATTTCAATGGAAGTATCTGCCGTGCATGTCCTTCTCGTTTCATTCCCACTTTTTCAAGCACTTTGATAGAAGCTATGTTATCGATAGCACAGCCTGCAGTGATACGGTGTAGCTTTAAATTCTTAAAACCAAAATCCAAGACTAGGTTTAATGCTTCGGTTGCATACCCTTTTCCCCAGTAATGTACATTCAGTTTGTAATAAACTTCCGCATTATTATATTTTTTCGCCCCTAGCTTGAAACCCAGTAAGCCGATAAATGTTCCTGTTCTTAATTCCTCTATAGCAAAAGTATAATTTAGAATGTTTTGCTGTTGATTATCTGAAATTAGAGGAGTAATAATTTCTTTTGTGACCTTAATAGTTTCAGGAATACCTAAGGTATTGTATCTATCCGTTTCCGTAAGCGAGTGTAAGCCATGGATAGCATTCAAATCTGAAAACTCAATCAATCTCAGTTTCAATCTTTCATTAAACAATTCTATAGTCTTGATCATAAAATAAATTGTTATTTCAAATATTCTTTTTCAGACGGTAATTCGTACACCTCCAGATCAAAGTATTTGACCGAAGAAAAGACATGGTCAAAAACATCTGACATGACATATTCATAGTTTTCCCATCTTTTATCACTTGAAAAAGCATAAATTTCTATTGGAACTCCCTGAGATGTAGATTGTAATTGACGACACATTACAATCATATCTTGATTTAATGCCCGATGATTATGTAAATATTGTGTGATATATTTTCTAAACAAACCTAGATTGGTAAGGTTTCTACCATTAATAGGTATTGACTTATCGATAGAATTAATTGCGTTGAACGCATCAATATCCCTTTTTTGGATATCGATATAATCGCTTATCAGCGCGATGTTTTTTAATTTAGATAGCTCTACATCTTCCAGAAAACGAATACTGCTTGTTTTTATAAGAACATGTCTTTTTATTCGTCGTCCATCAGAATTAAGCATTCCGCGCCAGTTTTGGAACGAATCAGAACTCAAACTATAGGTAGGAATGGTTGTGGTGGTATTGTCAAAATTTCGAACTTTCACGGTTGTTAAATTGATTTCAATTACATCGCCATCCGCACCAAACTTATCCATGGTAACCCAATCGCCTATGCGAATCATATCATTTACCGAAACCTGGATACTAGCTACAAAACCCAGAATAATATCTCTGAATATCAATATTATCAAGGCAGATACAGCTCCAAAAGTCGTCAATATCTCTGTTTGGTTAATTTCAAAAAGTCGAGAAATTATGATGGTTACACCTACCATCCAGAGCACAATCATTATAACTTGGATGAAACTATCTATGGGTTTGTCACTGTACCGTGGCTTTAATTTTAAATAATCTCTTAATGCATTAAATACGGTTCTAATAATCCATAAAATTAAAAACACGATGTAAATGCCAACAAGTTTACCAAAAACGCTTTCCCAATATTCATATCGATCAAGAATTATAGGAACTGCCTTGTAGATAAACAATAACGGGATCAAGTGCGCTATGTATTTTGCCGTCTTATTGGTCACTAATAAATCATCAAATTGCGTTTTGGTTTTTCTAGCTATGAAGATCATTACCGTCACTAAAACAAGACGAAACACTACATAAATAGAGTAAGCCACAAGGCACAATATGACTATATTGAATATCAAACTTAAATAGGAAGCAAAGTTATACCCCAATCCCCACTTTCTAAAAAATTGGGTACAAGAAACCAAATGCATTTTCGATAAACTTATACATTTTTCAAGTATTTCTTCTCTACGTAAAAAGCACCAAAAGGAATTAAAGAAGCAATTAAAATAATAAACAATGTTTTAAAAGACCATTTTTGGGAGCTTTTGACTACAAAAGCCAATAAAACATATCCAATAAATAAGACGCCGTGACTCATTCCAATAGGGTAAAGCAAACTATGATATAATTCTATGTTTGATGGCTTGATAAAAAGCATATTAGATAATAATGCCAAATAGGAAATTCCTTCTAGAATTGCTGTAATCTTAAAAAATCTTGAGCATTTAATTTTTTTTGAGTAATAATTTACAAAAATAACTATTATGATTGAAGTATTCAATGCCTAAGTAATTTACTTTTGTTAATCTTAAACTGTGACAATGAGCAAACGCGATTTAAAAAAATACCTAAACAAACTGAATAAAGAGCAACTCGAAGAGCAGATCCTTGAATTGTATGAAAAGTTCAGCCCCGTAAAAGTCTATTATAATTTTGTCTTTAATCCAAAGGAAGAAAGTCTTTTGCAGGAATGCAAAATAAAAATTTCGAATGAATATTTCCCGATAAAAACTACGGGAAGAGGTAAAAAGCCTAAAATGAGACGTTCCGTTGCTCAAAAGTACATAAAGCATTTTACTGTATTGGGTGTAGATCCCTTTATTATCCTTGACGTGATGCTATATAACATAGAAATTGCACAAACCTTCTCCTCGGGACATGCTATAAAACAAGAGTTGTTTTATAAAAGCATGCTCAGTTCTTTCGAACAAGCTATAATTTTTATGATCGCAAATGGCATTTTAAGTGAGTTTAAAACTAGGATTACTGCCATTCATAATGAGACAATTTTGCAGAAATGGAAAAAACGAACCTGAATTCAATGCGATAGTAGAGCGATTTGAATATTAACAAGTCGCTTTAACCCAAATTAATTAAATCATATCCTATATTTTAATTTAAATATAATAGGATAACTGTTTTTTAGGTGTATTTTTGCAAAAACCCAACAAAAAATAATGTTTGAAAATAGTATAGAAACAGAAAAAGAAGACAAAAAAGAACTATACGGTTATCAAAAAGGCGATATCGACGCCATATTTGAGCGTATGGACAATGCTCCAAAACAGCATCACCTACTTTACCAGTTACCTACCGGTGGTGGAAAAAACAGTGGTGTTCTCAGAGATCGTGCGCCGCTATTTGTCAAAAAACGAGAAGAAAGTAGTTGTTTTAACGCATAGAATAGAGTTATGTAAACAAACTTCTAAGATGTTGAAGGGATTTGATGTAAAAAATAAAATTATTAACAGTAAAGTAAAAGAACTCCCAGACCAGAACGAATACTCCTGTTTTGTTGCCATGGTGGAAACTTTGAAAAACCGTATTAATGATGAGAAATTACACCTTGACAATGTAGGTTTAGTAATTATAGATGAAGCCCATTACAATTCATTTAGAAAGCTACTCAGCTCATTTACAAATGCTTTTATCCTGGGAGTTACAGCAACTCCTTTGAGTTCAAACATTAAGCTGCCAATGCATGAAAGCTATGATGAATTAATTGTTGGGGATACGATTAATTCATTGATTGAAAACGGATTTTGGCAAAAGCGATCACTTACAGTTACGACGTAGGTTTAACTTCTTTGAAAGTCGGAATTAATGGTGATTATACCGTTAAGTCCTCTGATGATTTATACACCAATATGGCCATGCAAGAGAAGTTATTGCATGCCTATACAGAGAAATCATTGGGCAAAAAGACCTTAATTTTCAATAACGGGATCAACACCTCCTTATATGTTTATGAAACATTTAGAGAAGCTGGATACCCAATTCGCCATCTCGACAATACAAGCAGTACTGAGGAACGAAAAGATATTTTACAGTGGTTTAAGAAAACCCCCGATGCTATTTTGACATCAGTTGGTATTTTGACAACTGGTTTTGATGAACCTACAGTTGACACGATAATCCTTAACAGGGCTACAAAATCATTGACTTTATATTACCAAATGATTGGTCGTGGTTCAAGAAAACTACCTAATAAAGACATGTTTACCGTGATAGATTTAGGGAATAACGCAGCCCGATTTGGATTGTGGAGTGAACCTGTAAACTGGCAACATATTTTCAAATCTCCGGAGTTTTACCTAGAAAATTTGCGTGACGATACTGAGATAGAATTGTATTTTAAATTTGTAATGTCTCCAGAATTGAGAGCAAAATTTAGCAAAACAGAAGAAGTAACTTTTGATGTCGATGAGGAACACAAACTCGTTATCGCCCAAAATTTACGTTCAAAAGTTGTTTTGGAAAAATCATTGGAGCAACATGCTGCCATGTGCGTCGACAATACAGAAACATTACAAGAAGCAAAATCATTGTCAAGAGAGTTAGACGAGGACATAGAGTGCCGTATAAAGCGCTATTCTAAATGCCTGAGCCAATGCAGTAAAAACTACCGCGAATGGTTGGTTGATGATTATAAACTAAAAATGACTTTGTTAATAGGGAAAAAGTATCGTGAGAAAATCATGAACGAGCCTGATGAAGAATAAAAAGTAATATAACAAGGAGCTAATCCCGCTGTACACTAAATCTGTTGTGGTAAACACCACCACAACAGGATATCGTTTCCATCGGGGCTAGGATTAAATACACAAAAACAACTATTATTTTTAAAATTATAAATCCAAAAAAATGCCAAAACAATTCTCTGATTTAGGGATTTCAGCACCTATATTAAAAGCAATTACCGCATTGAAAATTGTTGTGCCAACAGAAATACAACAAAAAACAATTCCGTTACTTTTAGCAAACGCTACTGATTTGGTAGGTCTTGCAAAAACAGGTACTGGAAAAACGGCTGCTTTTGGATTACCCCTTTTACAATTAATAGATACACAAATACCTACAGTACAAGCTGTAATACTGGTTCCGACACGTGAACTAGGACAACAGATTTTTAGAAACCTTGAAGATTTTGCAAAACACATTCCTGAAGTTTCTATAGCTGCAACCTGCGGTGGAATACCTATTAAACCACAAATGGAACGATTGGTCTCTCCAACGCATATTGTTGTGGCCACTCCCGGACGTTTGATTGATTTAATTCAGCGAAAAGCTATAAGCCTTAAAGAAACCAAATTTCTGGTACTCGATGAAGCTGATGAAATGGTTAGTATTCTAAAAGAAAGTTTAGATGAAATCGTTGCTGAATTACCAAAGGAACATAAAACCTTTTTGTTTTCTGCAACCATGCCGGGGACGATAAAACAATTGATTCAGAATTACTTAAACAAAAATGTGCTGCAAGTTAGCGCCAATATGGAAACGATAGGAAATCAAGGAATCGATCACGAATATATAGTGGTTGATCCGATTGAAAAACTAGATGTTCTGATGCATTTTTTGAACTCAAAAGAAGGCGAACGCGGAATTATCTTTTGTAAAACAAAAGCGGCGGTCAATAAACTAGCCAAAAATTTGGCTATCAATCGTTTTTCATCGGGAGCATTACACGGAAGTTTGTCACAGGGGATTAGGGATCGTATTATGGAACAATTTCGTGAGGGACATATCAATATATTAGTTGCCACTGACTTAGCTGCTAGAGGAATTGACGTAAAAGAAATATCCTATGTCGTCAATTACCATTTGCCTGACGTTTATGAAGCTTACGTGCACCGTAGCGGAAGAACGGCCAGAGCAGGATCGAAAGGGCTTTCATTGACTGTATTGCAAGCGGAAGAGGTGGTCGAAATTGCTGATTTCGAAAAGGAACTGGGGATTAAGTTCACCGAATTTAAAAAACCAAGTGCTTTAAGTATTGAAGAAAACAATGCTTTATTGTGGGCAAAACAAATTTTTAAAACCAAACCCAATCACGAAGTGGATACGGAATTAAAAACAAAAATAAAAACTGTTTTTCATCATTTGACAAAAGAGGAATTGATAGAAAAACTATTGGCCAATTATTTGCTGCAAAATAAAAATGAACCAACCGAAAAGCCAATCAAAAAACTGAAAAGAAACTAAATATTAGTGCTTTTCTGACAGTTACTTCATTAGCAATCATAAATATTGTACCTTTATGATTGCCGTTTTGTTTTAATAAAATAAGGAAATTAAGATATGGAAATTGTAATAATAGGTGGAGGGTTTGCAGGACTAAATCTAGCCAAAGAACTAGTAGATCAAAAAGAAATTAATGTAACACTAGTCGATAAAAATAATTATAATTTTTTTCCACCTCTGATATATCAGGTGGCTACTGCTTTTTTGGAGCCATCAAGTATTAGTTATCCTTTCCGAAAATTCTTTGCTGGTAAAAAAAACCTTCAATTTCGTCTTGGTGATCTTCAAAAAGTTATTCCCGAAGAAAATAAAATTATTCTTCATAATGGAGAACTGCATTACGACCAATTAGTTTTTGCAACTGGTGCTGAAACCAGTTATTTTGGAATGGAAAACGTGAAGAAAAATGCAATTCCAATGAAAACACTCAATGATGCCATTGAGATGCGTAATACTATATTAAAAAATTTAGAGAAAGCAGCTATTTGCAAAGACATGCGCAAACGCAGGAAGCTGTTAACTATCGTCGTTGTTGGTGGAGGACCTACAGGTGTAGAAGTATCCGGTATGTATGCCGAGATGAGGAAGAGCATCATTTTAAAGGAATACCCAGAACTGAGCACATCGGCAAGTAACATCTATTTAATTGATGGGGGAGATACTTTATTGGCACCCATGAGTAAGGCTTCACAAGAGGACACATACAAAGCACTTTCAGACCTAGGAGTGGTTATAAAACTGAACACCCAAGTTATAGATTATAAAGACGATACGGTGTTTTTCTCAAATGGAAAATCATTGGAAACTAAAAATCTAATTTGGGCTGCAGGAGTTAGTGCAAAAGTTTTTGATGGAATTCCAGCAGAAAGTTATGGTCGTGGAAAAAGAATGGCAACAGATGCTTTTAATAAAGTAAATGGTATGCAAAATATATACGCCATCGGTGATACCTGTATTCAATTAACAGATAAAAATTTCCCTGATGGACATCCTCAGGTAGCACAGACAGCTATTCAGCAAGGATTAAATCTAGCAAAAAACTTCAAATCAACGATTCAAAACAAACCATTGACCCCCTTTGCGTATAATGATAAAGGTTCAATGGCAATTATAGGGAAGAATAAGGCTGTTGTTGATCTGCCTAGCCCTAAATTGCATTTTAAAGGTTTCTTTGCATGGCTAGTTTGGTTATTTATTCACCTAATTTCATTGATAACCTACCGCAATAGATTCTCGACGTTTATTAACTGGATGATTGCTTATTTTTCAAAAGATCAGGCTTTCCGAATGATTATAAGACCCAATAAAAGGAAAGCTACTGTAACTGATGAAACAGCGTATTAAGTCCGGAAATTGGATTCTGCAGTTGTATTAGTATTTGGTTTTAATTGTCCTTTTCCCAATAATCAAAACTACTAAGGCCGTAACTGTGGAAACGGTCATAATTACTACCATGGGAACCATGGAATTCTTTACAAAAACACCTACAGCAAAGGAAGCCAAAGCACCTAAGCCTAATTGGATAGCGCCCATCAAAGCGGAGGCGCTTCCAGCGTTTCTTGTAAAAGGCGCGAGTGTAAGCCCTGCAGTATTAGGGTTAGATATGCCTAAACAAGCCAAGAATAAAAACAGCAGTGCTATTGTTTCGTAGAGTCCCAAAAAATCATTTAAGGAGCATATTAAAAAAGCAATCACAATAACGGACTGCGTCACTAAAGCACCATATATCATTTTTTCGCTGGAAAACCACTTTAGCAAAACAGAATTGAGCTGGCTAGCCAAAATAAAACTTAGAGACATAAAAGCAAAAATCCAACCGTATGTTTTAGCATCCACATTAAAAATATCCATAAATAAAATGGGAGAAGCCGCTACATAAGTAAATAGCCCTGAAAAGGCAATAGAACCTGTGAAGGCATAAGTATAAAATTGTGGCTCTTTCAAAACGATGCCAAAATTCAGCAATATTGGTTTGGGCTTTAATGAAATCGAGCTGTCTGGGGTATAGCTATTGGGCAATCCGAATTGGGCCGCAAATAGAATTACAATTCCTATAAACATCAAAATTAAAAAAACCATATGCCATCCATAAGCTGCTGTAACGTATCCGCCTACAGTGGGAGCCAGCATTGGCGATAACCCCACGACTAACATTAATAAAGAAAACACCTTAGGAATATCACGTACAGGAAACAAATCACGAACCATCGAGACTGAAGCCACGGTAGCAGCACAACTTCCTACGGCCTGAATAAAGCGTAACCCAATAAAAGTATCGATATCTTGTACAAAAAAACAACCCAAAGAGGCTAAAATATATACAAGTAAACCTATAAACAGTGGTTTTTTCCTACCGTATCGGTCTAATAACGGACCGTATAACAATTGCCCTGCTGAAATACCGATAAAATAACTGGATAAAGTCATAGCGACATTTGCAACAGTCGTATTTAGGTCCTTTGCAATACCAGCAAAACCAGGCAAATACATGTCGATAGAAAAAGGACCAAGTGCCGTAAGAGCTCCTAAAATTAGGATTAATTTGAAATAGCGGGCTTTAGTCATCGGTATTGTGGTGTATTTTTACTGTTTTTTGCAAAGATAAAAATTTAGAGGAGTAATCGAAAGTCCTACTACTAAAGATTATATAAAAATCTATAATGTGTACATGTTAACTTTACCCTTTTAAAAAG
The DNA here is from genome assembly GCA_937773775.1 of uncultured Flavobacterium sp. Classification (GTDB taxonomy): domain Bacteria; phylum Bacteroidota; class Bacteroidia; order Flavobacteriales; family Flavobacteriaceae; genus Flavobacterium. The sequence continues at coordinate 48,873 of CALJVL010000046.1, read as the reverse complement.
GTAAAGAATAAAAATCTTAATTTTAGTTCATGAAAGCATTGCAGATAAATTCATCGAAAGAATGCTTGAAAGAATCAAAAAAATCAAAGTAGAAAACCCATTGGATCCTGAAATGATGATCGGTTCACAAGTTTCTCAAAGCCAAATGGAGAAAATCCTAGGATACATCAATATTGGTAAAGAAGAAGTAGCAGAAGTACTGTCAGGTGGTTCAGCAGGAAACTACGAAGGTGATATTTCTTACGGGTATTACATCCAACAAACCATCTTGAAGGGAAACAACAAAACGCGTGTTTTCCAAAAAGAAATCTTCGGACCAGTTGTAGCTTTGACCACTTTTAGTTCTACTGAAGAAGCGATTGAAATTGCAAATGATACTATTTATGGTTTGGGCGCTGGAGTTTGGAGTAGAGATGCTCACGAATTATTTCAAGTTCCAAAAGCAATTCAAGCCGGTAGAGTTTGGGTAAACCAATCCAATACTTATCCTGCTCACGCACCGTTTGGTGGAGTTAAAAAATCAGGATTTTGTCGTAAAAATCATAAATTAGCTTTAGACCATCACCGTCAAATTAAAAACATGTTGGTTTCTTTTGATCAACATTAGATTATAATCTATAGATAGACCCGGGACTTGTTCGGGGGTTATTGTTTTTAATTTTTCTTGTCTTAAATCAAGACTGAGGTATTTAATGAATTGTATATTTAGATTTATATAATCTCAGTTAAAAAATAAAAAAAACATTTTAAATATATGTCAAATACAATAAAACCAAGAATACTTATCACGGGTGCAAGCGGCCAGGTGGGCGGCAAAACAATTGATTTTCTTTTATCGAATACAGATATAGAAATTGTAGCTGCTGTGCGTACAGCTGAGAAGGCGGCCCCATTTACGAAAAAAGGAATCACAACAGTTATTTTTGATTATGATGATGAAAGCGCGGATATGGCTGCCTTCAAGAATATTGATTGTGTTTTTATGGTGACTGCATATACGGTGGATATGCTGCGCCAAAGCAAAGCACTGCTGGATAACGCCAAAAAAGCAGGTGTGAAACATATCGTACATCTTGGCGCCTGCGGTCCAGACGACACAACTATAGTGCATTGGGCTAGGCATCAGTTCGTAGAACGTTATAGCTAATGGGCTGGATTTTCTTATACACGTTTGCGACCTCAGGATTTCATGCAAAATCTACTGGCCTATGGCGGTAAAGGAGCAATAGAAAATGGCGTATTGCATCATTATGTTGCTGATGCTAGTATGAGTTGGGTAGATGTTGATAATGTGGCCGAAGCGGCTGCAATCACATTAACTCATCCAGAAATACATGCAGGCAAAACATACAGGCTGGGCTATGATGCTAAGAACTTTAACGAGATAGCCACGCTAATGACTTCCATTGTTGGCAAGCCTTTCCGTTATGAGGTACTTTCTCCTGAGGTATTTCTTCAATCCATGATTGAGTCGGGTGCCGAAATGGCTTATATGGGTTGTGTATACGACCACTGGAAACGTTATGCCGCTGGAACTATTCCCGGCGCTGACGATACCTTCGACACGTTTTATGAAATCACAGGAAAACAGCCAACAAAATGGGCTGATTTTATCGAAAAACATAAATCTGAATTAGATTATTAAAAATCTAAGACGAAAGAAGGATATAAGTACAAATGATAGTTGAAAGGAAACGATCTTATAATAAAACCGAAATGGACACAGATGTCTGTTTCGGTTTTTTTTGTGTCTTGAAAATCCATAATACGATTTTAATAGCTCATTATTTGAGTAACTTTTGCCGCAATCCATTACAATTTTTCCAGCTTCAACCTTTTTTTAGGCTCAGGGTAGGAGCTTTCAATTCCTTATATATTCTTATCAAATATTCAATAAACAATTGATTTTCAAACCTATTAAAAGTCATTAATGAAGTTCTAGAAATGAAAATTTATTTGATTTAGTACTTTTGATTGGCATATAAATTAAATCCTGTAAACATTCATTTTAGAACAACTGATTTTGGAATCTAATTTTTAAAAATGATTTCAATTTATAGCGACATAATGCATTTTCAGTTATGCTTTAACTACTGATAAAAATGATAACGTTAAAAAAGTGTCTAAATAGTAAATTTTCAGTAAATTGAGGTCATTGCTTTTTTTGTACCATTCCTGAATTAGAAAGAGAATATATAGTTATAACTATCAACTATTCTTTTATAATAATTAGTTGAAATGGCTAATTCGGTATCAGAACTTATCAAAGATTAGTTTCATCATGCAACAACAAGTATACAATTAGAAAAGTGTAAACGACGATTTTTAAAAATAAAAAATAGCAAACATGCCAAAAAAAGTAGCAGACCAAATCGTAGAGATGCTGGTTACTAATAGTGTAAAGAGAATTTATGCCGTAACGGGTGATAGCTTAAACGAATTGAATGATGCCGTTCGAAGAAACGGAAAAATTGAATGGATTCATGTTCGCCATGAGGAAGTGGGTGCTTATGCCGCAGCTGCCGAAGCAGAGTTGGACGGTTTGGCCTGCTGTGCCGGAAGTAGCGGACCGGGTCATGTGCATTTATTAAATGGTCTATACGATGCTAATCGCTCTGGAGTTCCAGTTATTGCAATTGCTAGTACAATCAGTACAACTCAAATGGGAGTTGAACATTTTCAAGCTACAAATACCTATAAGTTATTTGATGATTGCAGCATATACAATGAACTAGCCACTACGCCCAGTCAAGTACCACGTATGTTGCAAACAGCCATTCAAAACGCCATTCATAAAAAAGGAGTTGCGGTATTTGGTTTAGCTGGTGATGTGTCTTCCATGTCTGCCGAAGAGAGTGTAACATCTATGTATAATTACCATAGTGAAACCGTTTTACGACCAGTGGATACTGAAATGCAAAAAATGGCCGATCTGGTCAACAAGTATCCAAAAATTTCAATTTACTGTGGTATTGGTGCGAGAGAAGCCCACGATGACATTATAAAATTGGCGGGTTTATTAAAAGCACCCATAGGCTATTCATTTCGGGGCAAAATGGGGATACAGCACAACAATCCTTACGAAGTAGGAATGACTGGGTTGCTAGGTGTTCCATCTGCCTTCCACGCCATGCACGAATCAGATCTGGTTATCTTACTAGGTACTGACTTTCCGTACGAACATTTTATGCCGGTAACCAACAAAATTATTCAGGTTGATGAAAAGCCTGAACGATTAGGGAGAAGAGCAAAATTAGAAATGGGATTAACGGGAAAAATAACAGATACCATTGCAGCCTTATTGCCTTTAATCAAGGAAAAAGAGGACGATAGTTTTTTAAACGCTCAACTGGAATTCTACGAAAAAGTAAAAGAAAACCTTAATATATATGTAGAAGATACAGGTTCTGAAAACCACATCAGTCCTGAGTTTGTAGCATCGACAATTAGCAAAATGGCAAATGACGATGCTATTTTTACAGTAGATACTGGGATGTGTTGCGTTTGGGGTGCAAGATACATTGAGGCTACTGGTAAGCGCATCATGTTAGGTTCTTTCAATCATGGCTCTATGGCCAACGCTATGCCAATGGCCATAGGAGCCCAGTTAGCCTATCCTGAAAGACAGGTTATTGCTTTTTGTGGTGATGGAGGTATCTCTATGCTGCTGGGCGATTTAGCAACAATAAAACAATATAATCTTCCTATAAAACTAGTTGTTTTTAACAACCGTTCCTTGGGAATGGTGGAACTAGAAATGCAAGTTGAAGGCTTGCCCAATAACGAAACCGATATGGTGAATCCTAATTTTGAAATGATAGCTCAAGCTATAGGATTTAAAGGAATTACGGTTACAAATCCTGATAATGTAAAACATTCGTTAGAAGAAGCCTTTGCTCATGATGGTCCTGTTTTAGTTAGTGTATTTACGAACCCCAAAGCATTAGCCATGCCTCCCAAAATAGAATTTGATCAGATGAAAGGCTACGCTTTATCGATGAGTAAAATGATACTGGGCGGAAGAATGGATGAAGTTCTAGATATGCTTAAAACAAATTATAAACATATGAAAGAAGTCTTGTAGTAATTTAATAGTTAATGACATAGCTAGAAAAAGTCGCCAAGTCTTTAAAAAATTATTTTGACAAATGATTTATAAAGTGTAAGCACACTGAATTGGCCTTTAGAACCTTACAGGCAAATACACAACCGAAAAAGTCTATCAAATCTGTTTCGGTTTTTTTTTGTGTCCTGAAAATCCATAATACGATTTTAATAGCTCATTATTTCAGTAACTTTTGCCGCCATCCATTACAATTTTTCCAGCTTCAACCCTTTTTTAGGCTCAGGGTAGGAGCTTTCATTGGTCGCTCTGCCAATACCAGAAAGAGCAGTCTTTAGCCTATAAAGAGTTTTCACTGCTACCGGGGCTATATATTTTTTGATAATAAACACCGTTTGTCGTAAAACTGCTCCCTAAAAAAGAGTCGTTTTTGAAAAATTGCTCAAGTCAAATTAATTCATCAGATTTTTCGGTAAAATAGTATATATTTGAATAACTCAAAAATCCGCTATTTAATAGCGACAATTCACCTAATTTTGGGTGTATAACCGCTATTAATTAGCGAGTATATACAAGTTGGCAGAAATTTTGAGAAAACGAGGAGAAACCAAAAGTAAGTAATGAAGAAAACAAACTATTTTTATATTGATGAAGCTGGACACATCAATAACAACTCAAATATTTTTATTCACGGCTGTGTTAAAACAGATTCTCCCGAAACCTTATTGCAATCAATAAATGAAATAAAAGATGAAATTTTAAATGATGATTATTTTATAGAAGATATTGAGACAATTAAACAGCAAGGTTTTCACGCAACAGAAAATCATCCTGACGTTAGAAAGCACTATTACAAGCGTTTACATTATTTTAATTTTAGAGCATATTTTGTAGTCGTTAATAAAAATTCCGAATATTTTAAAAATTTAAAAACTGAAAAAGACGATTTTGAAATATTTGAAATGTTTTTAAAGAAACTAATAAAAGATAGAATACAAAGTAATAAAAATGATAAAAATATCTTTTATTTTGAGGATATTGAGATTGCGAAAAAATCTTTTAAAAATATTGTGAAAGATTTTTTTGAATCTTTTGACGAGACATTTGACCTTGAATATCACATTGCAGGTAAAGAATTAATTAATCTATCAATAATTGATTACCTAAACTACATTCTGTATAGTATTTTAAAAAGTGATAAAAAAGATGACAGAATGGAAAAAAACTTCAATTTAATCTCACCAAAAATAGGAGTTATTAATATCTTGCATAAAAATGTTTTTTTAGGAAGAAAAAAAACAGATGATAAAAAAATTAACATAACCAATTTAAAAAAAGAATATAGTGGGTAGTTAGGGTAAAATTATGGATATGAGTTCGTATCCGATTATTAGAATAAATTACTATCTACCTTACCCTAACGCCCACTTATTTATTAAAGATGGATTTACTTCAAATAGAAACAAAAAAACAATTTTTATTTTTTTTAAGATGTAGAGAATCTTTTTTAGATTCCGTCAATTTAAGAGAATATGTGATAATTGACAATAAAAAAAATCAAAATATTGATTTCGAAATACTTGAAAGTACAATCGCTATTGAAAAATTTTATATCGAGAAAAGAAATCCAACTTTAGGATATCGAACTATACATAATTCTTTAAATCACGAATTAGAACATTGTCAAAAAACATTAAATACTGGACTAGCGAATATTTATAAACCATTAGATTGTGTCCAAGGTTTTGTATTTAAAAAAAACATTAAAACAAATGCTTTTGTGCATCTAGCAAAAAAACAAATTCTTACAGTAGACATTAAGGATTTTTTTGAAACAATCACTCAAAATCAAATTATTGAATCACTTACTAAATTGGGTATAAATATTCAAGTTTCTGAATGGATTTCTAATATTGCTTGCGTAAATGGATATTTAGTACAAGGTTTTAGTACTAGTCCAATTATTGCAAATATTGTTGCTGTAGAAATGGATTTGGAAATCCTTAAAAATATCGATGAAACAATTGATTATACTCGTTACGCAGATGATTTATATTTTTCAAGTGATTTAACTCAATTGAATCTCGAATTAATTACAAAAATCATTACTAAATATGGTTTTGAAATTAACAATTCAAAAACCAAACTAATGAAAAGAGGTCAAAAACAATATGTTACAGGACTTTCTGTATTTGATAATAATTATCCAAGAATTCCAAAAAAAATAAAGCGGGAATTAAGATTAGAGGCATATTACATTGGAAAATATGGATATGAAGAACATATTATGCGGAAATTAAAAATTAAAAAACATCAATTAAAAAATCAAGAAATTAAAAGTTTAATCATTAATGAAAGCTGAATTCAAGTTACTAATGCAACTTTTTGGTTAAACATATAATTTGGTGTTTCAAAATTAAATCTTTTTCTCGGACGATTATTTAATTTTTCTTGTATTTCTATAATTCTTTCGACGGTTATTTCTTCAAAAGAGGTCGATTTGGGTATATACTGCCTTATAAGTCCATTTAGATTTTCATTTGCTCCACGTTCCCAAGGACTGTAAGGATTTGCAAAATAGAAGTCAACTTCTAATACTGTAGCGATTTCTTGATGCATTGCAAACTCTTTTCCATTGTCGGATGTTATTGTAAACAAATAGGGCTTCCAGTTCTCTAATAATTCAATTGCCGCTTGTCTAACCAATTCACTTTCTTTAGCTTTTATTTTTTTCATCCTCAGTATTCCAGTGGCTCTATCGTTTATGGTCACAATGGCACCTTTGTGATTCTTACCGATTATAGTATCGATCTCCAAGTCTCCAAAACGTTGCTTTAAATCGACAATTTTAGGTCGATCTTCAATCAATCTTCTGTTACTCAAGACACCTCTGGAGTCTTTTTTACTTCCTCTTTTTCTATACCTTTTCCCAGTTGTTCGTAGACTTAAATACAAATTCCCCTTTTCTTTTTTATCTTTCCAAATATGTTGATAAATAGACTCTGTTGACACACATGACAATCCGTTTTTTGAGCAAACGCCTACTATTTGTTCTGGACTTAACTCTTGATGGAGGTATTCTTTAATCCGCTCTTTAATTTCAAGAGTTAAGTCATTTCTTTTGGTTTTGCTTTTTTGTCGTTTTTCATATTTTCGCTGAGCTAAATCAAAATCATATTTACCACTGCGTAAATCACAATTACGTTGAAGCTCTCGTGTTAAAACGGACTTGTCTTTTTTAATAACTATTGCTATTTCGCTTTTGCTGAAATTCTGCTCTAATAATACACTAATAGTATATCTTCTTTCGCTGGTTAAATGGCTCATTATTTACAACTTTGGTCAGGAGTAAATAAAGACAATTTATTCCATTCGAACGAGAGGACTTTAATGTCCTTTCTTTTGAAAAAATTATCCAATCCCTTTTCCTGAGAGTTGCATTAACTAATTGAATCTAGCGAAATAGATATTACTCGTGATAGAATATATGGTTGGTTACATTTTATAAATTCTATTGAACCGAATTTTAGTAAAAAAATCACACAAGAATTAAAAAAAACTTCTGCCAACAGCTAGTAAGCAATAGTCGGGGATTTGGCTTAATGGAAAGATTGTTTTGTATTTGGGAAATTAGTGATAATCCGAAAACAATTGCTTTATTTAGCCCGACCATCGCCTACTAGCAAGACGTCAGGCTGTGAAAAAACCTCCTTTTTCCATTAAAAAGCTTGAATTTTCCTGTTCTACAAGTCAAATAAAGCCTTTTAAGAAGGCTCTTTTTTTAGGCTACTAATTTCATTAGATAATAATCAAGGGCGTTAGTTCGCTTTAAATACTCCGTTTTTAGCAAAAGCAAGACTTGTGCTCTGTAAGGTGTGTTCCATTTTTTGAGTTTGGCAATCAGATCAGGAACGCCCAGTATATTGATACTGCGTTTGATGTTATAAACCAGCATAATTAAGCTGTGTTCTCCGTTTACTTTTTCTAGTCCCGTTAAATTAGTGTGATTATAACCCCATTGTCTTTTTATAGTACCGAATATATGTTCGTTTATCTCTTGTCGTGTTCGGTATAATTGTGGGTTTTCCTGATAGCGTTTGTTGTTTTCTTCAACAGCTTGCGCGTACTGGCTCCGATCGATTTCCCGCCCTGCTGGTCTAGCAGTACAAAGATGTTTTACAAGACATTCCCGGCAGGCTGGGGTTCGGTATTTTTTAAATTGATAACTACTTTGCTCTGTTCGCCCACTTTTTTTATGCCACCTTCCTGTAGTTTTTAAAGTTTCTCCTTGGGGACACGTATAGCTGTCGTTTTCTGCATCGTATTTAAATTTGGCTACCAAGTAATCGGGTTGCGTAACGCTTTCTTTGCTTGTTCCTGGCGTAGGATGCGCTACAATGGTGCTGATGTTATGGTTTATGCATTGGGCGATTTCCCTTCCATTATGGTAGCCTTTATCCACCAAAACAGTAAAAGTATCTAGTCCCAAATTTTCCTTTGCTTCCAAAGCGATAGCTCCTAAGGCGTTAAGATCGTTCCGATTTATGGTGTGAGTAGCCACAACTAAATTATGCTTATTATCCACTGCTGCTTGGATATTATAGCTTATCTCAACTACTACTCCTTGAACTAAAAGGGCTCTCGCATCTTGATCGGTGGTACTTATTTGGGGTTGTCCACTCTCTTTTAGTTTGTCTTCTAGAAGTTCGTAGCGTATTTTATTCTTTTTTAATCGTTCTATTTTTTCTGCAATCTTTGTGATTGCAATGCTATTATCCTGTAGATCATTCTTAGCCAATTCGGCAAGATATTCTTGGGTTCGCTCTTCAATATACGCTAAGTGTCTCTCTATTTTCTTTTGGTTGAAGTTTGCTTTCTTACTGTTGTGCGCTCTGCTTTTTGTGCCGTCAATAGCGATGATTTCACAGCCAATTAGGTCAGCATCTTTAAGGAAAGAAACAAAGAGTTTAAAGAGTTTTTTTAATCCCAATGGATTTTGTTTTCTAAAGTCGGATATACTATGGTAGTTGGGTATGATTGCACATAAAAGCCATTGCAATTCGTTATTGCGAGCGCACTCCTTTTCTAGCTTTCTTGAGCTACGCAGCCCATTTAGATAACCATACAAATAGATTTTAAGAAAGATTTTAGTATCAAAGCTCGGGCGACCTTCCCCTTTAATGGTTTGAACAGAAAAACCTAAAGTTTGTAATGACAATGCTTCGACAAAAGCATCGATAAAACGAACGGGGTTTTCCGGTAAAATAGTGTCTTCTAAACTAGAAAAAAATAGCTGATTGCGAGGAGTTCCTGTGATGTGTTGCATCATTAAATATACAACTTTTCTTGCTTTAATATTCGAAATATACATTATATTTGAAAGAACATAACGACGGTTTTTTCACAGACTGACGTTAGTGGCAAGCAACACTCAGAATCAACAATCCAAAACAACCAAAATATTTTTATATTACAATCTAAATTTAAAAGAAATGAATGTACACACTTTTATTATTCCCGAAAAAAGCGAAAGATATTTAGATGCTTTTGAAAGCATAATTAGAAAACACGGAACTAGATTTTCAAAAATATCAACAAAAGACGGAACTGTATATGAAATTGAATTTGACTCTTCGGACTTAATGGATAATTTCAAAATTGCCGTTTCTCAACAAATTCCAAATCTATATTAAATTGAAATGAAATATCTATTTGAAAATAATGACTTGTATGAAGGTTTAGCGCAAGCTGAAATAAATTTATTTTCTTCAGAAAAAATAAAATTTAAAAAAGATAAGAATTGGCGGGAAAAGTCCATTCCTGATAAACCAGGCGTTTATGTACTTTATGAAGGAAATAATAAGCTTCTATACATTGGAGAAACAGGGAATTTACGAGCAAGAATTAACGAAATAAATAGAACTGTTAATCATTCTTTTCGCAAAGAATTAGGATATACAAGATTCGATGGAATAAAATCAAAAAAGAAGTTTGCCGATAATGTAGAGCTTAAATTAGACAACTTTTTCGAACAAAATTTATATGTTTCTTTTATCGAAGTGAATTTTGGCAGATTGGAAATTTAAACTTTTATAATAACTAATCATCAAACTTTACTTTTAAATTCGGTTAAAAAGCGTAAGCTTAATATTGAGATTTCAAAAATGGAAGAAAAAGAAAATGCCACTCACTAATAAGCGTTTGGCAATAGTTAAGTGGTAAGCTAACCATAAAACATTTAAAATGACAGATATATTAACTGATGAATGGTTAAATGATTTTTTTGCAGTTGCTGATGTAAATAACATCATTAAAAGAAGAGAATCATATTGCATTGAATTTAAAAGCGTCTTTGATTGGCAAACAGAATCATCAAGGGCAACTTATTGTAAATCTTTAGCAGCTTTTGCAAATAATAATGGTGGTGCATTATTTTTCGGAATTGAAAACAAACCTCATAAAATAATTGGAGTAAATAATTTTGAAGATATTGACGATGCTGACATTACAAACTATATCAATGAAGTTTTTACACCTTATATTCAGTTTGAAAGAAGAACGTTTGATCACAAAGGGCTAACTATTGGAATATTATACTCTGCAAAAAGTAAAACGAGACCAATTATTTGTACTAAAGACACTTCAAAAACAAATTCTTCAGATATTTATTTCCGCTATAGTGCTAAAACTACTAAAATAAAAGCAGGAGATTTAATAAAATTAATTCAAGATGTAAAAGATGAAGAATCAAATAAATGGCTAAAATTACTTGATAATATTGGAAAAATTGGTATTGAAAATACACATTTATTAAATTCGCAAAGTGGGGAAATTATAAGTGATAATAATACTTTCCTATTAGATGAAGAATTACTAAAACAGATTAAAATTATTGATAGATATTCTATTCAAGAAGATGGACAGCCAGCTGTAAAGATAATTGGATATATTCCAGAGTTAGCCAGAGTTATAAAAAAATCTACAGTTTTATATGAAGAAGATTTATATAAAGAATTTTTATTAAACAAACAGGATTTCAGAGCTGAAGAACTATTGAGATTTGCTTGTCAAAGAAATACTTCTTCATATCCATTTTACTTCTTATTCAAACGAATGAATTTTAATCTCGAACAAGGTAAAAAATTTTTAGAAAACACAAAAATTGCAGGGGCAATCCGGAAGTCTTACATTCATAGAATAGAAAATGATGTTAAACAAAGCAAAAATAAAAATAAATTCTCATTAGGTAATTTGAGTAAAAACGGTCCTTCAAGAACTGAATCTTTACATTTTTTACAAAATAAAATACCTTTCGAAATTGGCGATGAAGAAAATGCTAAAAGAATATTAGAATCTGTATTTTCACTTGAAAAAGGACAATATGATAAAGAATATGTAAAGCTAAAACAATTCGAAATTTTCGAAAAACATTATCCATTCGAAAAAGGAAACGGTAATTACTTATTTCGGGATTCTATTACCTATTTAGATTATATTGAAAGATAAAAGCCAGCCACTAACACTTGCCCACAAGAGATTTGGGCAATTGGCTTAATGGGAAAATGGTTTTGTATTTGGGATGTTTAGGCAAATCCGAAAATAAGGCTTAATTTAACCCCAAACCTCTTGTAGCAAGGGAACGTTATGTGTAATTCTGTAGAAAACCAATGAAAAAAAATAATTTCTTATTTATTGCTTTAATCTTGACCTTAAATTTATGTGGTCAAAATAAAACTGTTGACAGTTTACAAATACATAACAATACTAAATTTAAATACAAAAGTTTAATAATGCCAACAGTATTAATTGGATACGGAATCATTGGTCTGGAAAGTAACACATTAAAAGGTATAAATTCAGATATAAAAAACGAATTAAATGAGCATATTGATAAGAAATTTACGATTGACGATATTTCACAATATGCTCCTTTTCTTTCAGTTTACGCATTGAATACAACAGGAATAAAAGGAAAAAATAATTTTAAAGACAGAACAATTATATTGGGAACTGCATACATAATTATGGGTGCGACAGTTAATGTCATAAAAAACACCGGAAATGTTGAAAGACCAGATGGGACTTCCAATAATTCTTTTCCTTCAGGTCATACAGCAACTGCTTTTATGGGAGCAGAATTTTTATTTCAGGAATACAAAGATGAATCAATTTGGTATGGTATTTCCGGTTATGCTGTTGCAGCAGGAACTGGTTTTTTCAGGATGTATAATGACAGACATTGGTTAACGGATGTTGCGGCTGGAGCTGGAATAGGTATACTAAGTACAAAAATTGCATATTGGATTCATCCATGGATGAAACGAAATATATTCAGTGGCAATAAAAAAGCGAATGGTGTAATTATACCAGTCTATAATGGAAAAAATTTAGGAATAGGAATGTCAATGAGTTTTTAATCAAGAACTACGCACAACCAGCTGTTTTCCTGGATTTGGGTATTCGGCTTAATTTAATCATGGTTTGTTACTTGGAATAAAAATTATTAACTAAAGAAAACTCAAGATTTAATCCCAAAACCGAGTATAGCTGCGGTGTGCTGTGCGTTATTTAGGCAGAACGAAAAAATTTAAATTAATTAAAATGAACAAACTAAAATTAGCACACTTGTTATTATTTGTAAGTATAATACTACTGATAATAAACACTTATAATTTAGATTTTAAGAACTTGCAAAACGGAAATTATTGGGGAATTGTATCTAACTTATTATTGATGATTGGAATGATAATAAATATTAGAGATTTAAATAATCGAGAAGAACATAAATAGAAAATGGAAAAAGAAAAAGTGTTAAACTTTCTAGATAAATATGATTACAGTTACTCGGAAAAAGATAATTCAATTTTTGTAAAATTGGAACTTGCTCAACAAGTTACAATTGAATTTGAAGTGCCGAATAAAATAATTATTAAAGATAAACTTATTGGGTGGAATTTTTTAACCGGAATTATTACAATGAGTTTAAAAAATGCTTTTATCTATAATTTTGTCGGTCTGATTTTACTAGGATTTATTTGTTTGTACTCTGAAAATACAGAAAATGGAATAAATCTAATTGTATTGTTTTTAGTATTTATCACTTGGATTATTTTGTTTTCAGGTTTTTACCTTATAAAACTTGAAGGTTTTAAAAACCAAATAATGAATTGGACGAAATAATAACGAAATTGAAAAACTGGACGGCTAGCAGCTGCTTTTAGCTAGCTAAAGTTTAATGGAATTAACGTTTCGCATCAAGATTTCGTTAAATCGAAAATTGAACGTTTACGAACTTCCAGCCATCTCAAAGTGGCGAAAAGTTAGGGGTTATTCAAAAAAAATAAGGAAATTAGTGACATATTAGACAACTAGAGATTAATTGTATAAAACAAAAAATAAATAAATTATGTCAAGAGTTGTAATGGTGATTGGCTTAGTAATCGCCTATATTGGTTGGCTTTTATACCATCTTTTAATTAAAAAAGACTTAAAGAAAAATTTGAATAATGTATACCTAGGACTTTTTTTTATTGTAATATAGGTTTTATTTTATTTTTTTGTTGTTGACTCTTTTTAAGAGTAGTGTATTAATGGCTAAACACTGGCTTAGGTCGAGAAAGCGAAATTAATTATGAAAATAAAAATGTGACTTATTCTTATTTCTTTTTTCATTTTGTGTTTATTTACAAAAGAAAAAACCCTGTCTGCTAAGTCTCCTGACTTCGCAAGTAAAACTGGGCAAAGAAAACAATTCAACAATCAAAGTTATAGCGAGGAAGGAGCTATTCGCCATGGAGAAAGATGTCTGACTATCAAAAGCAAAACTTACTGAATATTATGCTATTTCGCCTTGCTCATTTTCAGATACAACTCAAAAAGCAATTAAAAAACAACAAATTAATATGAGAACATTTTCGATTTTACTGATTTCACTATTATCTTCAATTACTTTAATAGCACAAGACATTACAGGACAGTGGAATGGAGTATTAAAAGTGCAAGGAACACAATTAAGGCTTGTATTTAATGTTACTAAAACGGATAAAGGTGTAAGCTCAACAATGGATAGTCCAGACCAAGGAGCAAAAGGAATTCCAACTACAACTACAAGTTTTGAAAACTCAATTTTGACAATCACAATCGAAAATGCAAGAATTGTATATGTAGGAGCATTAGGCAAAGACAACATTATAGTTGGCACTTTCAAACAAGCTGGACAATCCTTTGCGATGAACTTATCAAAAGAAGTAATTGAAAAAGAAAAACTTGTAAGACCACAAGAACCAATAAAGCCATACCCTTATTATTCAGAGGACGTAACTTTTGAAAATAGTAAAGCAAGGATAAATTTATCAGGAACATTGACATTGCCAAAAAAAGACGGAGTTTTTCCTGTTGCAATTTTAATAAGTGGAAGTGGGCCAAAAAACAGAGATGAGGAATTACTGGGACACAAACCATTTCTTGTTTTATCAGATTATTTAACGAAAAATGGAATTGCAGTTTTACGTTATGACGACAGAGGAACTGGATTATCACAAGGAGATTTTAAAACTGCAACTTCTGCCGACTTTGCAACAGATGTAGAAAGTGCAATAGAATATTTAAAAACAAGAAAAGAAATAAATAAAAAGAAAATTGGTTTAATTGGGCACAGTGAAGGTGGATTAATTGCACCAATGGTCGCCAGCAAATCAAAAGACGTGGCTTTTATCGTTTTATTGGCGGGTACAGGAATACAAGGGGACCAAATACTTTTACTGCAACAGAAATTAATTGGAAAAGCTTCTGGAGTCAGTGAAGAAGATTTACAAAAAACCGAATTAACAAATAGAAAAGCATTTGAAATTGTAAATAAGTCAAACAGTATGGAGCAACTTAATATTGACTTAACTAATTTTATAAAACAAAGCTTAGTAGATAATCCAAACGCTGGAAAACCGCAAGGAATGAGTGATGACGATTTTGTAAAATTGCAAGTCAAACAAATTGCAAATCCGTGGATGCAATATTTTATTAAATACAATCCTAGACCAGCATTGGAGAAAGTAAAATGTCCTGTTTTAGCAATTAATGGAGAGAAAGATTTACAAGTTCCACCAAAAGAAAATTTGGAAGCAATAAAAGAAGCATTGGCAAAAGCTGGAAATAAAAAAGTAACAATAAAAGAATTGCCAAACCTAAATCATTTATTTCAAGAATGCAAAACAGGTTCGCCTGACGAATATGCAACAATAGAACAAACATTTTCACCAACAGCTTTGACAGAAATTTTGAAGTGGGTACAAACACAAACAAAATAATACTTGTGCTAAAATCGATTTGGCGATTTGGCGGGTTTAAGCTTAATTTAAAGTTAGTTTTATAGTTAAAGAATTAGTCGTTAATAAAAAGTAAAGGCTTCCTTAGTTAAGTACATCGCAAAGTAGCCAAGCTTTAATACCATTACTGAAAGGCGTGAATAAAACTGACTTGATCTGCAACAAAAATGACATTTAAAATTTATGGAAAAAATTATCATAATCGGAGGAGGATTAATGGGGAGTTCTGCAGCTTGGCAGCTCTCGCAATATGGAGAAAAAGTACTATTGATTGAGCAGCAAGGTCCCGTTTACACCTATGGCTCAAGCTATGGAGAGTCGCGCATTTCTCGTTCTCTAGGACCGGAGGAGGATATTTTTTCTTTTATTCACAACAAGACCGTGTCCGAAGCAAAGCGATTAATCTCATTTCTTAATACAATCGAAAATGATGCGCTGCACAGTATGGAAGATATTTATGTAACCAATCCCGTAACCTACATTTTTGACGATACTGGAACAGACGAAATCAAAGCTTTGTGCCACCCAAAACAACAGGACAACTATAAAGTCGCAACCGCTAAAAACATATCGGAAGTATTTGGAATGAACCTTCAAAACTCTGATACCGTAATTAGGGAATATCGAGATTATACAGGAATGATCAAACCCAAAGTATTGATATCCAAACTTCATAAAGCGATTAAGCACCATAATAATGAAATTTTGTTCAGTCAGACCATTATTAGTATCTCCCAAAAAGGCAGTTTCTACGAGATTGAAACAATCGACTCTAACACCCAAAAAAGTAAAACATTTCAGACAGAAAAACTAGTTATAGCAGCAGGTCCCTATACCGGAAAATTACTGACGAAAATTGCACCTTCTTTTGATAAGCTTATAAGCCCTGTTCGTGTATTTTCTGCTTTTTTTAAGATTAAAAAAGCTACTTATAAAACATTTACTGATCAAGAGAAAGAAACAATACGTTTGTCGGTACCCTTATTTTATCAATATGGCAATATGTTCTATGCAATGATTGACAGTATTGACGATGATGGTTCTCCTATTTTTAAAACAGGCGGTCACGCTGTGTATAATAGTATTGAAAACATGGATGAATGTTGGGGTATAAAGCCGTCTGCTGAAAATATAGAATGGTCTGGAGAAGAGTTGTATCAGTACTTAAAAGCAATAAATATTTCTCTAAAGAAAGAAGATATTGAATATGTTCATGGCCACTCTTGTGTGTATTCACTAACAGCATCAAAAATCCCAGTAGTGACAGCTGTCAAGAATAAAATTGACAATAGTCTTGTTGTTATAGGAGGAATGAATGGTGTAGGTGCGAAAGGTAGTCTTTGTTATGGTTTGATAGCTGCAAATACTTTACTTAACAAGCATGATGATGAGCCCATGTACATCAAGACGAAGGATGCATTAAGTACTCAATAATATTGAAGGAAATAGTTCATGTACCATCTTAATTTATGGAAAGAGCTCTAGTATTGAGTTGTTTAACTACTTTTGAGCAAATTGTAATTGATTATATAAAAATATATATCTACTATTTTAAATTAGATTTTTATGAGAAAAATAATAGTTTTAATAATTGCGCTTTCATTTAGCTCTTTTGTTCAATCACAGGATACAACTTCAGTTAATTTTACTTTTAACCATTTAGCACTTTCGGTAAAAAACCTAGATCGTTCTATTGATTTTTACAAAAAAGTATTGGATCTTAATGAAATTACAAACCGAACAAAAGTAGAAGGAATTCGTTGGCTATCCTTGGGAGAAGCTAAAGAATTACATCTTATTTCGACATTGAAAGACCCATTTATAGTCAATAAAGCAATACATCTTAGCTTGTCAACACCCAATTTTGACAGCTTTATCAAACGGCTTGAACTTTTAAAAATTAATTATTCGGATTGGCTAGGGACAGCTGCTACCATCACTAAAAGAGCAGACGGCATTAAACAAATATACTTTCAAGACCCTGACGACTATTGGATAGAAATAAACAATATCGGACAGAGGTAAAAATAGAGTTCTGTTTTAGCTGCCATTATTGCTGATAGAGTAGACTGGCTGAAGCGAAAAGTTCCTGTACCATAATAAAAAAATAATTATATATCAAAAGCCAGCGTGAGTCCGGATATAAATAGCAGCACTAAAATGACTTTTTTAACCAATGCCTCATTGAGTTTTAAATAAACTTTTTTTCCTAAAAACAAAGCCAGTATAAAAAAAGGTAAAACATAAAGGGAATTGTAAACTTCAGACATCGTCATTAACCCTCCAGCAATTAATACTGGTATTCGCATTAGAGTTACCAGTCCTAAAGCCGCAAACATGGTTGCTCTAAAAGTCTTTACGTCTGCAGTTTCGTTTTGAACTATCATTACATACAAAGGCCCTCCTGTGGAAAAGACTCCCGAGAAAAAACCGCCCAAAAAACCAAAAAAGTGTTTCATCTTTTTAAATAGCAATGATTTCTTTTTGACTCTCAAACTATTTAATACAAACAGGATGATAAAAATCCCCAAAGCTTTCTTTAAAATCAGCGGTTTTCCATACATCAAAACGAGAATACCCACAAGCACTCCAAAAAAAGAGGAAAGGGCAATTTTCTTTATCAAGCTCTTGTCAATATGTTCCCATTCCTTATAGACATAAATAGGAGCGGAGATCATATAAAAAATAGAAATATAGGATACTGCTTGAGGTAAAGGCATGACGCACAGCAAGAAAGGCAAAGCGATTAAGGCTCCACCAAAACCTATTATGGTCTGAATAAAGAAACCAGCAAAAATTCCAATTATAAGTAGTAATAAACTCATATCCATAAATCAAAAGTACCATTAGCTAGACTATTGCTGAAATTTATTCCATCGATAAAATCTCTTTTTACCGTTATAAAAATGTATTTTTGAAGTTTAATACTTTTTTGATGGTCGATACGATAGATTTAAAAATAATAGCGCAACTTGAAATAAACTCAAGAGCTTCTTATGTGGAAATTGGAAAGCAAATTGGACTTTCACCTTCTTCAGTAAGAGAACGCATTCAAAAATTAGAAGACACAGCAGTAATACGCGGGTATAAAGTGCAGCTGAATAACCAAGAATTGGGTTTTGGTTTGGAAGTTTTTATTTTGTTCAAACTTTTTAGTGGTAAACTGCAGCTATTTTGTGATCAGTTGACAGATTTTCCTGAAATCACCGAAGTCTTTAGGATCACCGGACCTCAAAATATTATTATGAAGGTAGTTTTAGTAGATCAATTGCACCTGCAGCAATTCATAGACCGACTTTTGGTATATGGGGAGCCTACTACACACTTGATTTTATCAGATTTAAAAAAAGGGAATTAAGCTTTTGTATAAAAAAAAGACCTAACAGCAATTGCTGTCAGGTCTTTTCAATAAGTAGGTAAACAATGTTACTCAGTTACCACTGTATCTTTAATTTCTACCACTTCAAGATCAAAAGTTAAATCTTTTCCGGCTAAAGGATGATTTCCGTCTAAAACAATGCTCTCTTCTCTAACTTCAATCACCTGCAAGTTCATTTCTTGTCCATCAGAAGATTTTGAAACAAGTCCCATTCCAACTTCAGGAGTGATTTCTTGTGGAAGCTCACTTTTTTGTACTTCTTGTATCAAATCTTGATTTACTTCACCATATGCCTCTTCTTTGGCAATTGTAACCGTTTTTTTCTCATTCAATTTCATATCCATTAAGCCTTTTTCAAAACCTGGAATTAAACGACCTTGTCCTAGAGTAAATTCTAACGGTTCTTTTCCTTCAGAACTGTCAAAAACTTGTCCATCAGATAGCTTTCCAGTGTAATGTACTTTAACCGTGTTATTCTCTTTAACTTGATTCATAGTATTATTTTTTAATTTTAAAAAACATTCTTCGCATAATTTTTACGCAGCAAATATTTAATTTTAAACTTATGCTGACAAGATCGCATAAACCAAGCCAAAGGGACCCCATTGAAAGTAAAACCTTCAAAATCGTCAAAAAAAGCCCTTGTTTACCTAAAAAAGGCTAGAAAATCGTCAAAAATTCGTTTTTTAAGCTTTTTAACTAAATGTGGCAGTCGTGTCATGTAACAAGAAAAAGTGATAAATTGAAAAGCTTAAGACAAAAACCTTAGCTATTCAGACTTACTTCCGCTTTTATGACGGTGACATACCCTTTATGTTTTAGAAGCATATGTTCCACTTTTATTTGAACTCTACTATTGATTTAGCTATTTGTTTTTTGAGGTATTCTATTATTTTCTACCCAACAAAAGTAGATATGAACCTTTGAATGGTTTTTATTATAACGTAGAAAAAAAGGAGTCCTTTTTTAATTTTGTACCTTACCAAAACAAAAAATCAAATACAGACCAACATGAAAGCAATCGGATTCAAGCAATCGCTACCTATATCGCACGCCAACAGTTTTATCGCATTTGAAACCGAAAAACCAAGTCCGTCAGGGTTTGATTTATTAGTGAAAATAGCAGCTATCTCTGTAAACCCTGTAGATTATAAAGTTAGACAAAGCGCAGCAAAAGAAAACATACTCGAAACACCTAAAATTATAGGTTGGGATGCTGTAGGAACAGTCGAAGCAGTAGGAGAAAAAACCTCAAAATTTAAAGTTGGGGATCAAGTGTATTACGCTGGTGACCTAACCAGAAGTGGAAGTAATGCAGAATACCAATTAATTGACGAACGCATTGTAGGCCACAAACCCAAAAGTTTAAGCATTGCTGAGGCTGCAGCTATTCCTTTGACAGGGCTAACAGCTTATGAATCTCTTTTTGACCGCATTAAAATAAATCCGGAGACGGATCGAGGCAAAACACTATTGATCTTGGCAGGCGCTGGCGGTGTGGGGTCTATGGCAATACAGTTAGCTAAAAAACTAGGGAACTTAACCGTCATAGCAACTGCTTCAAGACCAGAATCTATTGAATGGTGTAAAAATTTAGGAGCTGATTTTGTGATTAACCATCACAAGCTAAAAGAAGAATTAGAGACAATTGGCTATAGTCAAGTTAATTATATTTTGGACTGCGTGGATCTAGGAGGATATTGGGACACTATTGGCGAAATCATCAAACCGCAAGGACATATTGTTTCGATTACAGGAAGTAGCAAACCCTTGAATCTGGATGTCCTTAAAACAAAAAGTGTTACTTTTTCCTGGGAATTAATGTATACCCGCTCCATGTATACAACTGAGGATATCGAACGACAACAATTCATTTTGAATACTATCGCTGATTTATTAGATGCTGGAATTATCAAAAATACTTTAACAACTACATTGGAAGGATTCACCGTTGAGAATCTGAAAAAAGCACACCAAGTGCAGGAATCTGCAAAAACAATTGGCAAAACAGTGATTCAGTTCTCATATAAAACCGTACTTTCAGCAGTGTAGTTTCAGCTTTTTTTAATTTGAAACCAAGCAACACTTATCTGGGGCAGCGGTTTCAGGAAAATGAATTGGTCTTGATTTTTTTTGGAACTACTATTTGGCGAAGTGGCTAAAAGCTCCTGATTTTAATTGGGGAAGAATTGGTGTTACGCCAAATGGCAAAAAATTGGAGATTAATTATCATAAGGTGGCATTCTTTTATTGGAGCGCGTTTGTTTCTTTTTCTGCTTTACCTCAAAATGACGTTCCAGGATTCTACCAATTGGATGCTAGATTACTTCTAGTACCAACATAAATTAAAAGTTGATCCCTAGTTTGAAACGCAAATTATTAAA
The DNA here is from genome assembly GCA_937773775.1 of uncultured Flavobacterium sp. Classification (GTDB taxonomy): domain Bacteria; phylum Bacteroidota; class Bacteroidia; order Flavobacteriales; family Flavobacteriaceae; genus Flavobacterium. Next base: position 27,726 of record CALJVL010000046.1, on the reverse strand, counting down.
ATAGTAATTCTTATAATAGGTATAGTGCATACACTTTCAAGTTTAATGGAAGTACTGTTTCAGATATTTTTTTTTTAAGCGGTTCACTGAATTAAACGAGCCTAGTTTAGATCTACTTTATGTGGTTCCTTATTCTTCCGGATGACAAGTTGCTAGCTAAATACTGCGGTAGTTGTGCACTATAGAGACAGAAAAAAATTTGTGATTTGGCTCAAGGAATTTTTTAAATCATCCTATAAAATAGCTCTTGCATAAGGACTGGGTGGATCAAAAACATATTAGTTAATCTTAAATAATTAAAAATGAACATAGGTAAAAAGTACAAAGCTACAAGGTTGCAAACAGTTGATTTTTGCAAACACCTTCATATTGAAGATTATGCAGTCCAAGTAGTTCAGTTTGCGAGTCCTCCAAAATGGCATTTAGCCCATACTACTTGGTTTTTTGAGACCTTTATTTTAATACCCTACTCAAATAATTACATTCCTTTCAATGCAAATTTCAACTTTCTGTTTAATAGTTATTACAACAATGTAGGGGATAGAATTTTGCAAACCAACAGAGGAAATATGTCACGTCCAACCACTGGTGAAATTTATGAATATAGGGCTTATGTAGATGCAATAATGCTAGAATTACTAACCGATGTGGCTGATAAAGAAATAATTGACTTAGTAATTTTAGGATTAAATCATGAGCAACAGCATCAGGAATTATTGATAACTGATGTCAAATACATGCTGGGGGCACAATGCTTTATTCCCGGTTTTTAACAATGAGTACAATCTTATAAACAGTGGCAACTCTAATGCAAATAGTATTAAAATAAATGGGGGCGTTTATGAGATTGGATATCAAGGTGACGATTTTTGTTACGACAATGAATTAGCTGTTCACAAGTATATGTTGATGATTTTGAGATCAACAATTATTTAGTTACCAATGGTGAATTTATGGAATTTATGGGAGGCCGGCGGTTACGCTGATTTTAATCTTTGGTTAGACGAAGGTTGGTCCTGGGTAAATGCTAACAGCATTAATTGCCCTATGTATTGGCACAAAATAGAAGGAGATTGGCATTATTACAGTCTTAGTGGTTTACAACAAATCGATGAATCAGCGATCTTGTGTCACATTAATTATTATGAAGCGAAAGCCTACGCTGAATGGAAAGGAATGCGACTACCTACAGAGTTTGAATGGGAAATTTCGGCTCAACAATTAGATTGGGGGAAACGCTGGGAATGGACAAACAGTGCTTACTTAGCTTATCCAAGATTCAAAAAAGAAAATGGTGCACTCGGCGAATATAACGGCAAGTTTATGAGCAATAATATGGTGCTAAGAGGAGCATCTGTGGCTACTTCTAAAAATCATAGCAGACCAACTTATCGCAATTTTTTTTAACCCAACGGAACGCTAGCAATATACAGGAATCCGATTAATAAAATAACATGACTGAAACATTCAAAAAAGATGTTGAAAAAGGACTCAACGCCAACTCCAAAAAACACTTCCTTCAAAATATTTTTATGATAAAAAAGGAGATGCTCTTTTTGTAGAAATAATGAATTTACCAGAGTATTATCTATCGCGTTGTGAGTTAGATATTTTTCAAAATAAAACCCAAGATCTCATTGACAAACTTCAACTTGATCCTAATAGCTACTTTGAATTAATTGAATTAGGAGCTGGAGATGGTTCGAAAACCAAAGAGTTGCTAAGGATGATCGATGCAAAAAATTTTAAATTTGACTATTTCCCAATTGATATTTCCATAAATTCTTTACAGCTTTTGAAACAAGATTTAAATAAGGAGTTACCCAATGTGTCCGTGCAAACAAAACAAGGTGATTATTTTGGGGTCTTGGCTTCTTTAAAAGAGAGTAAACTACCTAAAATCGTTTTGTTTCTAGGCTCTAATATTGGTAATATGAGTGATGAAATGGCAGCACAATTCATCTATAATTTGAGTGCTACTCTTCAAGATGGAGATAAATTAGTGCTAGGTGTTGATTTTGATAAAACCTAAGGAATTAGTACTACCTGCTTATGACGATCATAAAGGCATAACAGCAAAATTTAACCTGAATCTTCTTAGAAGAATTAATGATGAATTAGAAGGAAACTTCGACTTAAATCATTTTGAACATCAAGCCGAATATAATGAGGAAGAAGGCATAGCCAAAAGTTTTATTACGAGTACAATCCAACAAAAAGTAACGATTAAGGCAATGGGGAAAATCCTTTGAATTTGCTGCAGCCGAAAAAATTCATACTGAAGTTTCTAGAAAGTATAATGATGCTATCCTTGCAAAAAATTATTGCCAATTCTGATTTTAGGATTTGTAATAAAATAATGGACAGTAAAGAATATTTTGCCGACTATATACTAGAAAGGAGCTAAAAATGGATAAAATTAAACTGGGGATATTAGGGATTACGGAAGTAGCTCAACTATATTTTATATAAATGAGTTAAATAAACTGTATAATCAGGAAAAAGGAGGATATGGCACTTGTCCTTTTACTCTTTGAACTGCAATTTTGATGCTATTAATTCGCTTTTACCAGACACTTCGGATTCATTGGATGCAATAGTTCAAGATTATATTACGGAATTGGAAAAAACAGATATCGAAAGTATCTTGATTCCAAATATTACGCTACACGAAACCATTGATCGATTAGTCACAAAAAAAAAGATTATTCATCCTATTCATTTAGCTGTAGCAAAAATCAAAGAAAAAAACTGGTCTAAAATCGTTCTATTTGGATCAATGCATAGCATGCAGTCTCACTATATCAGTTCTAATTTTAAAGCCCAGGACATTGAAGTAGTACTTCCTTCAGAAGAAGACAGATTGCGGATAGATGAAGTTCGCAAACGGGTTTATTCAGAAACGGAAACTATAGAATTTATTGAAGATTACCATTTACTCATAGAAAAATATACTATTGATAATCCCGTAGTATTAGCTTGTACGGAGTTGTCTGTATTTAAACCTAAGAACAACAACAAAAATATTTTGGATATGGCACAACTTCAAATTACTGAAGCTGTAAAAACGGTCCTATAAAATAATATCTAACTATTTAAAACAATAATCAGGAAAATACACTGGTAAAACAGTGATTCAATTTTTAGATAAAAACTGAATTTAGATCAGCTAGTTTAAAACTTTTTTAGATTGAAACACAGCAACATTTATACAGGGAACCGGTTTCAAGAAATGGAATCTGTCTCGATATTTCTTTTGAAACCACATTGTTCATGCTGAAAAGCATCTGGTTTTATTTAGGAAGCCGTGGTTTTACACCAAACGGCAAAAAATTGGCAATTAATTATCATAAGGCACTCTTTTATTGGAGCGCGTTTATTTATTTTTATGTTTTATCTTAAAATAACGTTCAAAGAATCTCAAAAATAAAAATCATGGCAAATACTATAACTATTAATCCAGCAACTGGAGAAAAAATAGCCGAATATGATCGCATTACCATAAATGAGGCAAAAGAAAAAATTGCTCAGTCAAAAAGGTCATACGATAGCTGGAAGCAAAAGACTTTTGAAGAGCGGGCCCAACTAATGTTTAAATTAGCTGAAATTCTTGAAGCCAACAAGGAGGAATATGCACAATTAGCGACTAGGGAAATGGGGAAAACTATCGGTCAGGCCCGCAAAGAGATAGAAAAGTGTGCATTGATATGCCGTTACTATGGGGACAATACCAAGGATCTATTGGTAGATGAAAGCGTTAAAACGGAAGCTACAAAAAGTTATGTAACTTTTCAGCCTATCGGTGTAATATTGGCAATTATGCCATGGAACTTCCCCTTTTTTCAGGTCATCCGATTTGCGGTTCCAGCCTTGATGGCAGGAAATACCGGTGTTTTAAAACACGCCTCAAATGTCCAGGGCTGCGCTTTTGCGCTGGAAGACGCTTTTGCGAAAGCGGGATTTCCCGAAGGCACTTTTACCAACCTGAATATCGAATCAAAACTAGTAAAAGACATTATAGAAGATAAGAATATAGTTGCCGTAACTCTTACGGGAAGCGAACCAGCAGGTCGCTCAGTCGCTTCGATTGCGGGACAAAACTTGAAGAAAACGGTGATGGAACTAGGAGGTAGTGATGCCTATATCATTCTCGATGATGCTGATTTAGAGCAAGCCACTGATTTGGCCACTTTTGGACGATTACAAAACAACGGGCAAACCTGCATTGCCGCCAAAAGATTTGTTGTACTTGATACAATCTATGATGAGTTTTTGTCTTTATTCACTAAGAAAATGAAAGCTGCAAAAATGGGCGAGCCCACAGATGAAAATACGTATTATGGACCTATGGCACGAACAGACTTGCGTAGTGAGCTTCACAAACAAGTGCTAAAAACTATTGCTCAGGGAGGAAAATTGGTTTTAGGAGGTGAAATTCCGGATAGTAAAGGCGCTTATTACCCTGCTACTATTTTGGCCGACTTAGAGCCGGGAATGGAAGGTTTTGACAATGAGCTGTTTGGCCCTGTGGCTTCAGTGATTCGTGCAAGAGATGATGCACATGCGGTAGAATTAGCCAACAATTCTATTTTTGGCCTAGGTTCTGGCGTATTCACAGGGAATAGTGAAAGAGGGGAAAGGCTCGCCCTACAGTTGGAGGCGGGGAGTAGTTTTGTAAATAAGCTAGTAGTCTCCGACCCAAGGTTGCCTTTTGGTGGAGTAAAAAATAGTGGCTACGGTAGGGAACTTGCCGCTTATGGAATTCGTGAATTTGTGAACACAAAAACTATTTGGATACAATAAACTAAGGTTTTTTCAAACGAACATAATTATTATTTTGCTTTACAGGCTAAGTATGTTCTGTAATTAATTATCATTGAAAAATATTGAGTTTTTGAAATCGTTTTCCTTTTTATCAGACAAAGAAGGTTAACCAAAATGTAAATGTTGCTTGAATTTTAAGCTAGCATAAAACTTCAGCAGCTATTACTTGTAGATAATATTTTTATTCTTGAAAGCAGCTTTAAAAAATATAATGGATTATTGGTTGTTCAAAGCGATTGCAGTTTCGATAGGTATTTCTTCCAAAATTAAAGATGGAGAAAGAGTATCTTTTTATAAAAAAAAAATCAATTATTGCTGCATTGAATTTAAAGATTACTTTTACTGCGAGTGATTATAATGCTGCTTAAAACGGAAGCATTTTTAACAAATAATAGAGTAGAAATCGGAATGTTATTTTCGATTATTAAAACAATAAAATGGAAATTAATAATTCAAGAGTTCTAATTACGGGAGGAAGTTCCGGAATCGGAAAAGAGACAGCAAAACAATTTATTGCCAGAGGTGCTAAAGTTGTAATTACAGGGCGAGATGAAAACAAACTAAAAAAAGTAGCTGACGAAATAGGAGCAATTCCATTATCATTTGACATTAGTGATTTAAAATCAATACCACAAAAGGCCAAAGAGGCACTCGCTCTATTAGACGGGAAAATTGATACTTTAGTAAATAATGCTGGCATTGGAGCTTTTCCAGCTCTAGGAGAAATTACGGAAAACGACTTACTAAGCGTTTACACCACTAACGTATTTGGCATGGCCTTGTTAACTCAAGAGTTCTTGCCACAATTTAAGGAACAAAGCTCAGGTAATATTATAAATATAGGAGGAACCGCTAGCCAACAAGGTTTTGCACAAGGTTCAGTTTTTGCCGCATCAAAATTTGCAGTTAGAGGTATGACTCAATCTTGGCAGGCTGAACTGCGAAAATATAATATTCGAGTAACTTTAGTTAATCCAAGTGAAGTTACAACCGCATTTACGTACAGATCCCGAGAAAATCGTGACGAACGTAAAGAACAATCTAACAAACTAGGTTCAGAAGATATTGCACATACCATTATTTCGATTGTAGAAATGCGTAACAAAGGATTTGTCCCTGAAGTAACTATTTGGGCAACAAACCCTTTTGAATAAAAATTGATAGATTTATTAAAAAGTAAATGACTCCTAATAGAACATATAATTTCTAATTGTTTAGAAAAGTAGTTGCATAAATTACCGGATTGTTAGTTATAAACTAGAGCAACACCTTGGTTGTTATTTTATTGCTAAAAATGATGATTTAATCTTTTACTAAAAGCCGTGCGCAATCATTGATGTTTTTTAAATAATAGTCTAAATGATAGCAGAAATTAGATTTTATGGCGCCTAAGGTTGCCCTAAAGCCCGTTACTATAAAAAGTATTTAAGGGACTTGCATTTAACTCGCACTTATCTTGATGCATAATCAAATGCAATTAATGAAGAAGAGCTAAGGAGTTTATATAAAACTAGAAAACTAAATTTTCCAAGAATTACAATTGGAGAAAAAACAGAAAGCCTTCTCTCAGATAAACACTCAAATAATTAGAATACGAAGTAATATGACATTAAACGAAAGTAAAATAGCCTTAGGCGGCGGCTGCCACTGGTGCACTGAAGCGGTTTTTCAGTCGTTACAAGGTGTCATAAAAGTAGAACAAGGTCATGTCGCTTCAATAGGAGATAACCGCTCGTTTTCTGAAGCCGTTATCGTGTATTTTAATTCGGAAGAAATTGCTGTTACAACACTAATTGAAATTCATTTACATACGCACAAGAGTACCTCAAACCATTCTATGCGAAACAAATACCGATCTGCAGTTTACACATTTTCTGAAGTCCAAAAACAGGAAGTAGAGCAAATCATCGCAATATTTCAAAAGCTTTCAGAAAAGAAATTAGTAACACAAGTGATTCCTTTTCAAACTTTTAAAGCTTCACGAGACGAAATAACCAATTACTATTTTAATAATCCAAAGAAACCTTTCTGCGAGAGCTTTATAAACCCTAAACTGAAACTGTTATTGAATCAATTTTCAAGTGCAGTAAATCCAGAGAAATTAAAACATCTAAAATAAATTATAACTGTATTAATTGTATGTCAAAGACTAAAATAGGATTAGGTTTAGCGGCTTTAGGGAGACCTGAATATATCAATATCAGAGACGAAAGTACTCATGATAAATCACAAGAGGCTTTTAGGGAAAATGCCTTTAGTGTTCTTAATTTTGCTTACCAACATGGTATTCGTTATTTTGATACAGCTCCTTCTTACGGAAAGGGAGAAGAGTTCTTAACAAACTGGAATTCTAAATATCAGCACGAGCGTGTTACTCTCAGTACAAAATGGGGATATACTTATGTGGCAAATTGGGAATTAGGTTTTAGCGGAGCTCACGAAATCAAAGAGCATTCTTTAGATAAACTGATAGAGCAATGGCAGGTTTCAAAAAAACTACACCCTCAATTAAAAATATACCAAGTACATTCTGCTACCTTTGAAAGTGGTGTTTTGGAAAATAAAGAAGTTTTAAAACAACTTTACGAAATAAAGAATCAAACAAGCTTGCAAATAGGTATCACTACAAGTGGAACAAATCAAAGTGAAATTATTGAAGCAGCACTAAAAATTAAGGTTGAAAAAGAAGACTTGTTTGATAGTTTTCAAGTGACTTATAATATTTTAGAACAATCGACACACGCCATTTTAAAGCATTTGCTTCAGCTGGGAAAAACAGTAATTATTAAAGAAGCTTTGGCAAACGGTCGTATATTTAAAAATGAAAATTTCAGCCATTATAAAAAGCTTTATATGGTTATTAACTCTTTGGCTAAAAAATACCGGGTAAGCACAGATGCGATTGCATTCCGGTTTATAATGGATAATTTGGAACCAACATATTTATTAAGTGGCGCATCAAGTATTGAACAACTTAAACAAAATATAAAAGCTTATAGTTTTAAGTTGGATAAAGAGGAATTGAATGTGCTAAAATCTTTTAAAACAGATTCTCATAAGTACTGGAAAGAAAGAAATGAGCTGTCTTGGAATTGATTGGTTTTTTTACAGATGATAATGTAAATACGATCGATAAAATAAGATTTCATAAGAGCGATTAAATGGACTGCTCAGTACTAAAAACAATTAATGATATTTGTATCTTTGCTTTGCACTGAAGGCAATAAACATGGACACAAATAAGAAAATTACAATAATTGGGGCAGGAATTAGCGGATTAATAACCGCTATAGAACTAGAAAAGTTAGGATTTAATCCTACAATTATTGAAGCTAGTGATCGTGTTGGTGGCCGTGTTAAAACAGATATTGTTGACGGACTTCAATTAGATCATGGATTTCAAGTGCTATTAGAGGCGTACCCACAAGCAAAGAAATATCTAAATTACAAGACTTTAGAACTTCAAAAATTAATACCGGGCGCCGTAATTTATAAAAACGGTAAAACGACCTTAATCGGTGACCCGCTCAGGGATTTTTCATTGTTGTTGCCAACGCTTGTTGCTGATGTGGGTTCGATAAAAGACAAACTAGCCATTTTTAAGTTGAATTTAGCGCTCAAAAACAAATCTCTAGAAGCTATTTTTGATTCTGAACAAGTAAGTACACTTCAATACTTAAAAGCGAAAGGTTTTTCAGATCGTATTATCCAAAATTTTTTCAAACCTTTTTTTTCTGGTATCTTTTTAGAAACTGATTTACGAACTTCAAGTGCTATGTTTGAGTTTACGTATAAAATGTTTGGAGAAGGTTTAGCAGTTATCCCAAAAGAGGGTATTCAAGCCATTCCTAACCAGTTAAAATCACAACTAACTAAAACTGTATTTAGATTCAATACTAAAGTAAAAACAGTAGAGGAGGGGCGTGTTGTTTTAGAAGATGGCTCTGATATTACTTCAGATATTATTATAATTGCGACTGATCCTAGTAAACTAATAGGTCTAGAAAAACCCATTAGCTGGAAAGCCTGTGATAATCTTTATTTTGAAGTAGAACAGGATAGCTTAAAAAAACCAATTATAGGTTTAGTCGCTGATAATGATGCTTTAATAAATAATATTTTTTTTACAACAAGTATTGCAAATAATAATACATCCAAAGCACAAGTACTTTCAGTGACCGTAGTTAAGAATCATGATTTAGAAGAAACCGACTTAATAAACAAAGTTGAAACGGAGTTGAAAAACAACTGCGGCATTATTACTAAGCGCTTCATAAAGCGTTACATTATTAAAAAAGCTTTGCCAGATTTAAAACATGTTGAATATAATGGATCCGAAGCTAAGTTTAAATTTTCTGACAGTATTTATCTAGCGGGAGATACACAGCTTAATGGCTCTTTAAACGCGGCTATGACAAGTGGAGAATCTGTTACTAAGTTAATTGCTGAGCGTTTTAAATAGAATACTGTTGTAATAATTCTAGTGATACATATTCTAGTGCTAGTTGATGTGTCGCATTTAAATCTATTTTCGGAGCGACATTTGCTTTTTCAGCTTCTTTCCAGCGAGAAACACATAAACACCATTTATCACCAGCTTTTAGTCCTGGAAAATCCCAGTTTGGTTTTGGAGTGATTAAATCATTTCCGTTTTTTAACGAATATTCAAGAAACTCATTTGTCACAATTGCACAAACAACATGAGTTCCAGAATCCGCTGATATCGTATTACAAAGACCATCACGGAAATAGCCAGTCATTGGACTACAAGAGCAGTTTTCTAAAGGTTTTCCATAAACGTTTAATGAAGTGGTCATAATTTGATGAATTTAGTTTTGACAAAGATAGCTTGATTATAAAACTAACTGCTTTAAAATAGGATTATTATGGGAGTCAACTGGATAGCTATCCTATAAATAGTTCTGCTACTATAATGTTCTACGTGATATAACAGGACTTTGGTTAAAACAATACGAGAGTATTTTGGATACTTTTATATGATATACTTTTGCACTATAATTTACATTATGTAAAATAGAATATACGTAGATCTCCTGATTGACTATAAGAGCACGGAAATTGAAGTTTTTATTTATTCCTGAAATTATATTGGTACTACTCTATACTTGAATAAGCTCTTTCCAAATACTACCGAAAATGAATTTCTTATTAATTTGATGTTTTTACATCAGGTTTGATTTCATTGTAATTATTTATTTTATTATTTTTACGGAAATATTATATTACAACAACATGAATTCTATTGCAGAGAATATTGCGGATTTTTTAAAAGAATACTCACCATTTGACCAACTGACAGTTCAAGAGTTATCTGAAATTGCAAGCAATATTCGTGTGGTTAATTTACAAAAACATAAAACTCTTTTCCAGATAAATGATGTCGTTCATGATAGTTTTTATGTTGTTGCAGCAGGAGTTATTGATTTGTCTGTCATTGCTGACGCCGAAGAAACCATTTTAAACAAATGTCATGAAGGTGCCATTTTTGGGTTACGTCCGTTTTTTGCGAAAAACAATTACAGAATGACAGCAAAAGCTCGGGAAGAAAGTATTGTTTATGCCATTCCTATCTCTGTTTTTCGACCTTTTTTGGCCAGTAATATGAACGTTTTAAACTTCCTGTTGGAGAACTTTGCTACCAATACCCCAGATTCTAACGACAATGAAAGTTCCCGTGGAAATTTAATTTCTGATTCGGTATTTTACACTGACCAACAATCTGAAATGCAATTTTTCCAAACCTTATCCTATAATACAGCTCCATTAAAAACGACAATTAGCGGCATTGTAAAAGATGTAGCACAATTGATGGCTGAAACTCGAATTAACAGTGCTATCGTATGTGAAAATAATATTCCACTCGGTATCGTAACAGATACTGACATGTCTTCTAAAATTGCTACAGGGAGATTCCCAGTTACGGTTTCTGTAGATAGAATCATGTCATCTCCAGTCATAACGGTGTTAGAAAACGTTTCATTAGCTGAAGCTCAACTTTTAATGTTGAAAAATAATGTGACTCATTTATGTGTAACATTAGACGGAACAAATGCTAGTGTTATCAAAGGAGTGATTTCTGAACATGATTTGATAATTGCCCAAGCCAGTAATCCTGGGGTTTTAATAAAGGAAATTAAACGTTCCCAAAGTCCAAATGAGCTGAAACAAATTAGAATACGATTAACAGCCCTCATTCAGACTTCTATTCAAAAAAACATTCCTCTTACACATATCACTAATCTCACAAGTGAAATCAATTTTGCCTTATTAAAGCGTGCAATTGAGTTATCAATTTTAGAATTAGGCTCAGCTCCTGCTAGGTTTTCTTGGTTAAGCATTGGTAGTCAAGGAAGAAAAGAACAGCTATTGCTTACGGACCAAGATAGTATTTTAATATTCGAAGATGTTGCAGCTGAAAAATATAGAGATGTTAAAGATTATTTTCTTAAACTAGGAAAAATGACGACTTTGACTCTTGAAAAAATAGGTTATGAATTATGCCCAAATGGACATATGGCAAGCAATATGATGTGGTGTAAATCATTGACTGATTGGATAAAACAATACGATAGCTGGATGACTGCACCAGGCGAAAAGAATAATAAAATAAGTAGTATTTTCTTTGATTATGAGATCGTCTTTGGAGACCAAAAACTGGAAGATGCGATCAGCAAAATCGTTTTTATAACTTCAAAAAACAATAGCTTATTCTTTGATTATTTAGGTAACGATGCTTTAAGAAAAAATGCACCTTTGAGTTTTTTCAAGAATTTGAATGTAGAGGAAGAAGGTCCTTATAAAAACATGTTTGATATTAAGATCCGTGCCATTATGCCCCTTGTTGATGGGGCTCGGTTATTCACTCTGTATTTTGATCTAAAGGGTATAAATAACACCTATGTTCGATTTAAGCAATTATCTATTTCAGATCCTAAACACTCCGAAGTTTATTTGAACTGCGCCGAAGCCTTCTTGATTTTATCAAAATTTAGTACCTTAGAGGGACTCAAAAATGAAAACTCAGGGCAATACATAAATTTAGAAGAATTATCAAAAATTGATAAGGAAAAACTAAAAAACGCACTTTTACCAATGAAAGAATTGGAGGAATTAATAAAAAACAAATTTCAACTGACTCAATTTTCATAGTTATGCTAGACTGGCTAAAACATATCAATAAAGAGTTTCCTGAATTCTGGAGAACCTATCTTTCAGAATTCAATAAAAAATCGGCGCGCTATGTCATTTTATCTACTGAAACTTCTGGTTTAAACTACTCTAGTGATGTCATTTTCTCCATAGGAGCCTTTGCTGTAGTAGATGATAGCATCCGCATTAGTGACAGTTTTGAGGTCGTTTTATTGCAGTATAAATTTCTTCATCAAAATAAGCTTTCAAATGCATTTATTATTGAAAGCAAAATGAAAAAAATGGGGGAAATCGATGGTATTATCGCATTGGTTGAATTTATTGGAAACGCAGTACTTGTTGGGCACCATATAGATGATCACGTCGAAATGATTAATGCCGCTCTAGAAAGACAGGGATGTGGCCGACTAAGAAATGAAGCTCTTGATATTGATATTATGCATCAAAAACTAAATGATATAACAGACACAAAATTCTCGTTAGATCAATTATCTGAAATTTATAAAATTCCTAAAAGTAATAGGAATACCGCTTCGGAAGATGCTTATAAAGCCGCTTTGTTATTCTTGAAATTAAAGTCAAGATTGGGTATCAAATAAATATATTCCCTTTATTTCAGGCTAACCCAAGTGACGAAACGCCCATGATGGCTTATGGAAATTGGTTTTTCTAAATTGTTAGCATCCAATAAATAAGGTACTCCATTTTTTTTTTGGACTATAGCTGTGGGCTTTACAACTATTATTTCTTTAAAATCAGATTTTCGGATTACAGCAACGGTCGCTATTTTAGCTTTTGAAATTTCTGTTTTGGTGTAATAAATATTCCCTCTACAATGAACAGAGCCCGAATTCTCATTCTCATAAAAACATTCTAATTGTATGGGTATATATGCCCGAATTCCAGTTTGCCTATTGTAAATTTTATACGCAGCTTCTTTCCTACTCCATAGATTCCAAACCATAATTTCCGGGTCCACAGCATTTGCAACCAGCAATTGTTCTTTGGCAGTGAAAATTTTCTCTAAGAAACCTGTTCGTTTCCAATTGCTTTGTTTCCGGGCTAAATCCAAATCTACGATATCGTTCCCAATCACTTTTCAGATAGCTTAGCCTCAATAATTTCCAAGGTTGATTTTACATCAAGCATTTTTTCCATCGATTCATTGTCGATATGAATTTTAAAAGCGTCTTCCACATCTAAAATTATATCTACTAAATTGGCTGAATTAATATTTAAATCAGCAATAAAGTCTGTATCAGCTGTAAAATTATCAAAAGCCTCTTGGTTGTTCGTGTAGGGCTTGATTATTTCTTTTAACTGCTCTAATGTCTCTTCTTTGTTCATTTTTTAAAATTTAAATGGTATATTTTTTTAGAATAACACAGCCATTAACATCGCCAAAACCAAAACTGGCTTTTGCAATGATAGTCAATTCTTTTTCAATTAATTGTTGTGGTATTCTAGACTTATCAATTATACTCGTAATCTCGGGATGCAAATCCTCACAATTGATATTGGGAAATATAAATCCTTGATGTAATTGCAGTACCGAAGCTACGCTTTCAATACTTCCGGCACCTGAAAGGCAATGACCTACCATCGATTTTAATGAGTTTATGTATGGAAAATCAGAGCCTTTTCGCCCCAGGGCTTCGCTCCAATTATGTATTTCCAAACTGTCTTTTGAAGTAGCCGTTAGATGTCCATTAATAGCATCGATGTCATCAACTCGTATTCCTGCATTCTCTAAAGCACTTTTGATACATTTTTGAACGGCCATTGGATTTGGTGCCGTCATAGTTCCAAGACCACGCTGTCCTCCTGAATTGACATTCCCGCCCAATACTTCTGCATAAATGCGCGCTCCACGAGCTAAAGCCGTTTCTAGATCTTCTAATACTAAAGCACCTGCTCCACTTCCAGGAACAAAACCAGAAGCACTTGTACTCATTGGTCTCGAAGCTTTTTCAGGTGTTTCATTATGTTTAAAAGTGCAGACCCTCATAGCATCAAATCCTCCCCAAATATAGGGTCCACTATCGCTAGTACTTCCTGCCAAGATACGTTTAGCCTGTCCTGATTTTATTCGGTCGTATGCCATTAAAATACTTTCTGCGCCCGTTGTACAAGCAGAAGAATTGGTGGTGACTTGATTGCCCAAACCCAATTTCCCACCTATATATGCACTCACACCACTGTTCATTGTCTGAGCCACTGCGGTACTTCCCAACCTTCGTGTTTGAAAATCATCTATTTTATAAATGCTTTCGCGGAATTTATCAATTCCCGAGGTACCTGTTCCAAAGATAGTTCCGCTGTCCCAATCGGGTTCTTCATTTACTCCAATAGACAGTTCTGCATCTTTCCATGCGTCCATTGCTGCAACTACGCCGTATAAAATACCCGAGGAATTAAAATTTCGAAGTTCCAACCCTGTAAAATATTTTAAGGAGTGCTCTACGGAAACTTCTGGTTTTCCCGAAATTTGGCAGGAAAACTTTAATCTTTCCAATTCTGGATCTTTTTTGATTCCAGAAACTCCTTTTTTTATCGCTGCAGTAAACGCATCGAGACCCACTCCATTTGGAGCAACAACGCCTAATCCGGTGATGACCACTCTCCTATTCATTTATTTGCTATTTTTTTAATCTGAAGAACCGTAAAAACCGGTTCTTACTTCTTCTGCTTTAATTAAATAATCATTCCTGCAATTTCTCCCATACAAACCACTTCTCCACTTGCATTTGTCATTTTTACTTTACACTTAAGCTTACCAAATCTAAAGTATATTTTCTCTGAAGTAACACTCACTTTTTCATTTGGAAAAACAGCTTTTATAAATTCAATAGACGTTGATGTTAAGGCAATTGTTGTATTTTCATTAAATGTATCATCTAATAAAAATATTCCCAAGCAAACCAGCCCAATTTGAGCCATCACTTCTGTTAAAATAACCCCTGGCGTCACTGGATGCTGTTTGAAATGGCCTTTGTAAAAATCTAAGTTTTCATCGAAAGTATAACTACCCACAACCCCGTTCTCGTTAACTTCCATTAAGTCGTCAACAAATAAAAAGGGCTTGGAATACGGTAATTTCGAGATGATTTCCTGATGTGTCATTATCGTAATTCTTGATTTTTAGCTTCTAAAACTGCAACAAAACTCTTTGTGCCGAAAATCCAGGTCCGAAACTTAACATCAAGGCTTTCTCCCCTTTAGCAGGTGAATCGTCCATAAAACGCTCCAAAACGTATAAAACAGTTGCACTGGACATATTTCCATACAAACGCAGCACTTCTTTTGTATGATCAATATTTTTGCCTAAATCTGAGAACAAACTTTCAACTGTCTGCACGATTTTTTTTCCACCAGGATGAAATATCAAATGATCAATATTTTCAATTGTCAAATCACTCTTCTCTAAAAAGGGGTGGATAATTGCTGGAAAATGGGACGCGATTGTCTCTGGCACTTCAATATCCAAAATCATTTGCAAACCTGAATTGGTAAGTTTAAAACCCATCATATGTTCATTATCATAAAAATGGTACATTTCTTCTGCTAGTACCTCTGGCCCCTCGTCATCTTCATGTGACGAAAGTAGCACACAAGCAGCTCCGTCTCCAAAAATGGCAGCACTTACAATGTTGGACATGGAGAAATCGTCAAGTTGAAAGGTTGCTGTAGGACTCTCGACCGCAATTACCGCTGCGCGCTTACCTGGATTTGCCTTCAAGAAATTTTTGGCATATATTATACCTGAAATTCCAGCTGCACATCCCATTTCCGTAACAGGAAGACGTACTATATCCTGACGCAATTTCAATTTATTGATCAAATACGCATCTAGTGAAGGAATCATGATTCCGGTACAACTTACGGTGATGATATAATCTAAATCTTCTGGTTTCCATTTGGATTTCAGCAACGCCTTTTCAAGGACCTTCTCGCCTAGATCAATGACCTCGCGAACATAAATGTCATTTCTTTCTTCAAATGATGTTTTTGTAAAAACTTCGATGGGGTCCATGATGGAATAGCGCTTATCAACCGCTGCCCCTTCAAATATTTTTTTTACTTTTCTGATGAAACGTTCTTCCTGTCCAATTAGCCAAGCATCTAGAAACGGAATAATTTCCTCTGTTGTTCTGGAGTATTTGGGTAGTTGCTTTGTAACGGTATGTATTTTTACACTCATATTTTTGAAATTATCCATTGGTAACGGAAAGCCCATTTCCATTTAATGGTATAGTTACTGAAATTTAATTTTTCTGAAAAATCGATTAAGTCCTTCTTTTTAAAACCTCTTAAAATCGAAATTAAGCCATCCTCTCTGGACATAGTGTTCAGTTTAAAAATAAGACATAACGACTGGAATAATCGATACGCGAGACTACTTCTTTGCAAATCATTAATAACAACTCCAAGTGATGCGTTGTTGTAAAACATATTCATTATATCAAGAATTTCGTTTTCCTTGAAATGATGTAAAGTCAATGTGCATAGTACTATATCGTATTTTAGTTCACTAAAAGGTTTATCGAATATATCCTCGCACCGGTAGGATATATTTGGGTAGTTTTTTGACAATTTTGCGGCATGATTAATAGTAAATTTATTTGCATCTATTCCAATTAAATTGAAATTTAAATTGTTTTTCGCTCCATAATCGGCAAGATTTCTCAGCATATCGCCATTACCGCAACCTACATCAACAATGGTGATTTCAGCTATGTTAGGCATCTTCGTTATCAATGATTTTACTCCGAGTAAAGTTAGCTTGTTTCCTCCCAAAAGCTGATTTATTGCGGCGATTTTATCCAAAGCCTCGCGTAAAACCTCACCTTCCATGGCAAAATCATCCATGATTTCGGGTTTATCCGTTCTGTATTTGGTATTTAAAGACATTCAATATCAGTTTATAATGGGTTTACCGTGCGTTTTCTTTATGACGATAGGCAAAAGAAAAGGGAATCTTACTAATATACGCAATAACACATAGGATAGGCTTTGTTTTTGCAGTAATTTAGATAATAGTCTTCCTATTTTTAATCTTTTACTAAAATTCATCTCCCATTCCTTAAAATATCTTTTTTCTAACTCAACTCTAGACTTAATTTCACCACTAAAATAATCTCCAATCAATTCGGAAACAATTTTACCGCTATGAATAGCCATTGCCATTCCATTACCACACAAAGGATGAATTAATCCGGCCGTATCTCCTATCATAAGGATATGATTTTCTACAGCTTCTTTTTTGCTAAAAGAAATTTGGCTTATTGTTATTGGTTTGTCAAAAAGTAATTTGGAGTTATCGAAAATAGCCTTCATTTTCGGATTTTGTGAAACTACTTTATCTTGATATTCCTCTATGTTCTTATATTGTTTAAACGTATCGTAATCCGCCAAATAACAAATGTTTATTTTGTTGTTTTCGACTTTCGAAACTCCACAGTATCCACCTTTAAAATTATGTAGGCCCACCAAATCATTCGGAAATCCTCCAGAATAGTGTGCTTTAACGGCAAGCCACGATGATTTTTTTTGAATAAAGTCTCTGTTTAGTTTTTGATCTACATTCGAGCGCTTCCCAAAAGCCCCTATTACCATCTCGGTTTCGCGCTCTGTCTTATTCGAAGTGGTTATTGTAAAACGATTCTCCTTAAAAACTATATTTTCTACGGTATCTTGTATCATTAAACAGCCATCAGCAACGGCCTTTTCATATAAAAAGAGGTCCAAAGCGTAGCGGCTGACACCAAAACCTCCTAGTGGCAACTCGCTATTGATTACTTTTCCGTTTAGTGTTGAGAACTCTAATTTGTCGATGGCTGTTGGTTGCAATTCAGAAATTTTTAAATCTAACCAACTGAAATACGGTAATACTTCGTTAGAAATGTATTCACCGCACACTTTATGTTTTGGATAACTATTCTTTTCAATAACGGTCACCTGAAACCCTATTTTAGATAAATGTATGGCCGCAGTTAAGCCAGCTAAGCCGCCGCCAATAATTATCACTTCTTTGTCTTTCATATTGAAGTAAATTTAGGGATTTGTTTGACAATACTGGTAAAACATATGCTAAAAATCCTAACTAATCGACCTATTATTTTTTATAACAATAATATGGACGTATTAGCTAGTTTAAACGGCATAGATCTGAATTACCTGCTGAGACTCCGAAAGTCATCTCCTGTGGGTTCTTCAAAAACCTCCAGTTCAAAATCGGAAATAATTGTAAATAGGTGATCGAAGATATTTGAAACAACGCTTTCATATTTTACCCATTCCCTTTCATATGTAAAGCAATAAACTTCTAATGGCAACCCTTTAGACGTCGATTCTAACTGACGAACCATCAATGTCATATTCTCGTTGATGTTAGGGTGAGCCGAGATATATTTTTCTGCATAAATTCTAAAAACGCCGATATTAGTTATCCTTCTATTATTTACAGAGTCTATCTTATCATCAATTATCTTCGAATTAAATTTATCTACATCATTTTCTTTTTCAATGATGAAATCTTCGATTAGTTTGTACTTTTTCAATTGTGAAAGCATTTTCTGATCACAAAACTTAAAACTACTCATCTTTAAATTTATAGCTCTATTAATTCGTCTTCCACCAGAATCGTTCATACCACGCCAGTTCTTGAATGAATCTGTAATAAAAGCATAAGTAGGTATAGTGGTTATTGTTTTATCCCAATTCTGAACTTTTACGGTGTTTAAATTGATCGACATAACATCACCATCCGCATCATATTTTGGCATCGAAATCCAATCTCCTACGCGCACCATATCATAAACGGACATTTGGATACTAGCTACAAAACCCAAAATAGTGTCTTTGAAAATTAAAAGCAAAATAGCGGTCATAGCTCCCATTGCACCTAAAAAATAGAAAGGACTTTTCCCTAAAATTAAAGATAGTACTAGAATACCTCCAATAAAATAGACTCCAATTTTTAGAACTTGGACATAAGTGGTGATTGGTTTGTCTTGTAAAATTACTGTGTTGGATAGAATTTTGTCAAAGGCTGATAACAAAGTGATAGTGGAACGTATTATCACAGTAATTATAAAGATGTTCGATAGAATAATTGCAAATTCAATTACTTTCGGAAAATCTCCAAACACGTATGGAGCCGCTAAAACAATTATAAAAGCAGGTATCAAATATGCCATTTTTTCAAAAATCTTTTTTTCTACTAAGACATCATCCCAAACTACTTTGGTCTTTAAAAAAATCTTATGCACAAAACTAACAATGACTATTTTTGTTAGGTACCAAGACAGAGTGCAAATTAAAAATAAGCCTAAAATAAGTGCCAAAAGTTTTAAATACGAAGCCAGCATTGGATCTAACCCAAAATCTTCGATAAACCATTTATCTAACCAAAGCGCGATGTTGTATTTTTTTTCAATTTGAATCATAGAGAATTTATCTTTACCTGCAAATGTAACTTTCCTATTCCAAGCAGTCTAAATCTACCAACGTATTGTGCTTAGATTAACATCTACTCTACCTGCTTTTATTCCCCGGCAGCTGTATTTGTCATCTTGAAGTACAGTTTTTCAAACTGAAAAACCCTTTCAAAATTTAAATTTTGGAAGGGTTAAGAGATAAAATAAAATGTTTTATAAAAAAGAACGATGAACAGTGCCTCTTGTACAAAATGTTATATTAATTTTTTCCTGCTATTATTTCTTCTATAATCTCCGGATTTAGTAAAGTTGAAGTATCTCCAAAGTTTGAAAAGTCTCCTTCGGCAATTTTTCTAAGAATACGACGCATAATCTTACCAGAACGTGTTTTTGGTAAACCGG
Organism: uncultured Flavobacterium sp.; assembly: GCA_937773775.1. Lineage (GTDB taxonomy): Bacteria > Bacteroidota > Bacteroidia > Flavobacteriales > Flavobacteriaceae > Flavobacterium. The sequence goes on along the minus strand of CALJVL010000046.1, from coordinate 7,891 downwards.
ATACGTATTGTATTTTATCTAATTTGGCTATAGGCCCTACGTGATCTGAAATGTGCTGATTTATCTCTTTAAAGAGATTTTCCTTATTTCTAATCTCACCCGTTTCTTTCAAAATAACATAACCGTATAGGGCATTTCCTTTTATATCGTGAGGAAATCCTACGATAGCACTTTCTGCTACCGCCGGGTGTTCATTAATAGCATCTTCAATTGGAGCAGTGCCTAAATTATGTCCTGATACAATCACCACATCATCTACACGACCTGTTATTCTGTAATATCCCACTTCATCCCGTAAGGCCCCGTCTCCGGAAAAGTATTTTCCGGGAAAAGCTGAAAAATAAGTGTCTTTATATCTTTGGTGGTCTCCCCAAATTGTTCTTGCAATTCCTGGCCATGGGAATTTAATACACAAACTACCCACTTCTTGATTTCTTTCAATTTCAATACCCTGGTCGTTCATTAACGCAGGTTGAATTCCTGGCAACGGCAGCGTGGCATATGTTGGTTTTGTAGGTGTAATAAAAGCTACCGGTGAAATCATTATTCCTCCTGTTTCTGTTTGCCACCAAGTATCTACTATAGGACATTTTTTTGTACCTACATTGTCATTATACCAGTGCCAAGCCTCTTCATTTATGGGTTCACCTACGGAACCAATAACTTTTAAGGTTTTTAAATGGTATTTTTGAACATATTCTAAATTTTCTTTAGCCAGAGCACGAATGGCAGTTGGTGCAGTATAAAATTGGCTCACTTTGTGCTTCTCTATGATTTCCCAAAAACGGCTAAAATCTGGATAAGAAGGTACACCTTCAAAAATAACTGTCGTAGCGCCATTCAACAATGGACCATATAAAATATAAGAGTGTCCCGTTATCCAACCAATATCAGCGGTACACCAAAAAACATCATTTTCTTCATAATTAAAAACATTTTTAAATGTATAAGCTGTATAAACCATATATCCCGCAGTGGTATGCACCATACCCTTGGGTTTTCCAGTGGAACCAGAAGTATAAAGAATAAACAAAGGATCTTCGGAATCCATTATTTCGGCTACGCTGTTATCTGAAGCTTCATCTAATAGTGGTTGCAGCCAAATATCTCTACCCGACTTCATATTTATTAAGGTGTTGGTTCTTTTTACAACTAAAACAGAGCTTACTGAAGGACATTTTTCTAATGCTTCATCAATTATTGCTTTTAAATCTATTGTTTTATTTCCACGGTAACCACCATCGGAGGTAATAACCATCCTACAGTCACTGTCGTTAATTCTCGTTGCTACCGCTGAGGCAGAAAACCCTGCAAAAACTACCGAATGGATCGCACCAATTCTGGCACAAGCTAACATTGCCACAGCAAGCTCTGGAATCATAGGTAAATAAATACAAACCCGATCTCCTTTTTCTATTCCTTGTTCACGCAAAACGTTGGCCATTTTGCAAACACGCTGATGCAACTCATTATAAGTGATATGTAAGGCTTTTTCAGTTGGGTCATTAGGCTCAAAAATGATAGCAGTCTTTTCCCCTCTTTTATTCAAATGTCTATCGATACAATTTTTTGCTATATTTACTTTTGCTTCTGTAAACCATTTTATGTCAGCGTCGGCCATATTAAAATCGATAACTTGATCCCACTGTTGATACCAAGTAAAATTCTCTTCAGCAATTTTACCCCAAAATTTACGGGGTTCACGAACAGATTTGTTGTAATGTTTGAAGTATTGCTCTAGATTATCTATCTTGTAGTAACTCATTCGATTTTTTTTTTATAAATGTATTAAATCTCTGTTGATTCTTCAAGGTTTTTATTTTATAAATAGATGTGAAAAATTAAACAATTTTCACAAAACCATATCTATTTGTGAGTATTTGATATTCTTGGCTTAATTTCTGAATAATCACAAAAATAAAAAAGACGAAGAAGATAGAACTCCAACGTCTTTTTAAACTAACAATAATTACAACGATCAATAAAACTGTGAAAAACAAAGTTGTTTAACAAAATTGAACATTTAAATGATTTAAAAGCGCTCTTTACCAATAAAAGCAACTTATTTCATTAACAGTTATTAATGCTAAAACTTAGCGATTATATTTAAAGAGGAACTACTTCACTTAACTTTCGAGCTCGCTTTCAGTTAAGTGAAAGTATTAAGCGGCTATATTAATCATTTAAGTTAATATGTTGTTTACTAATCCAAAATAGTAGAAACAAAAAATAAAGCGCTTATCTAAACACACCCTCATGCGTGGTAATTCCCAAATTAATCTATCCAATTTTCTTCATTGCAGTCATAGATTCTCTCAACCATTCTCCAATCTCTTCTATTGGATGTTGACGAATGCTTTTATTAACTGTAATTAGAACTGAGTTTTCAACGCTATTTGTTGCAGAAAAAGGTTTTCCTATCACATTAGTGTCAATGTTTTTCATAAAATCAGTTAATAATGGTTTGCAGGCATGGTCAAATAAATAACAACCATATTCTGCCGTATCCGATATAATTCGGTTCATTTCATATAGTTTTTTTCTTGCTACGGTATTAGCAATTAAAGGTAATTCATGCAATGATTCGTAATAAGCTGACTCTTCGATTATCCCTGTTTGCGTCATAGTTTCAAAAGCCAACTCGACTCCAGCTTTTACCATCGCAATCATTAAAACACCATTGTCGAAATATTCTTGCTCAGAAACTTCAGCTGTAGTAGCAGCCGTTTTTTCAAAATTAGTCTCTGCTGTTGCTGCTCTCCAAGTTAACAAGTTAACATCGTCATTTTCCCAGTCAATCATCATTTTTTTTGAAAATTCTCCTGAAATGATATCATCCATATGCTTTTGAAACAACGGACGCATAATATCTTTTAATTCTTCCGCTAATCTATACGCTTCTACTTTTGAAGGGTTTGAAAGGCGATCCATCATATTAGTTATTCCGCCATGTTTCAAGGCCTCGGTAACTGTTTCCCATCCGTATTGAATCAATTTTGATGCATAAGCAGGCTCAATTCCTTTTTCAACCATTTTATCAAAACATAAAATAGATCCAGTTTGCAACATCCCACAAAGAATAGTTTGCTCTCCCATCAAGTCTGACTTTACTTCGGCTACAAATGAAGAGTTTAAAACTCCCGCTTTATGACCTCCTGTTGCTACAGCATAAGCTTTTGCTTGTTCAAAACCTTCCCCTTTAGGATCGTTTTCAGGATGTACAGCGATTAATGTTGGCACACCAAAGCCTCTTTTATATTCCTCACGAACTTCTGATCCTGGACATTTTGGAGCACACATAATAACGGTGATGTCTTTACGAATTTGCATTCCTTCTTCCACAATATTGAAACCATGAGAATAAGCTAAAGTTGATCCGTTTTTCATCAATGGCATAATCGCCGTTACAACAGCTGTATGTTGTTTGTCTGGTGTAAGGTTACATACTAGGTCAGCCGTTGGAATTAATTCTTCATACGTTCCCACTTTGAAACCATTATCAGAAGCATTCATGTAAGAAGCTCTTTTTTGAGTAATTGCATCAGCACGTAAGGCATAAGAAATATCTAGTCCTGAATCTCTCATGTTTAAACCTTGGTTCAAGCCTTGCGCTCCACAGCCTACTATAACTACTTTCTTTCCTTTTAAAGCTGTTATACCCTCTGAGAATTCCGCTTGATCCATAAATTCGCAAACTCCTAATTGTTCTAATTGTAATCTAAGTGGTAATGAATTGAAATAATTTGCCATCGTGTTATATTTGTTTATTTTTTAATTCTTCTAATAATGCTGAAATTTCCATTTTTTCTTTAGAAATGGAAATTCTTCCGGAGCGCACAAACTGCATGATTCCGAAAGGTTTTAAATTTTTATATAATTCTTCAATTTCTGAACGTCTACCGGATTTGGAAATCACAAAAAAATCTCTAGAAACAGTAACTATTTCCGAGTTACTCTCTTTTATTATGTTTTGGATTCTCTTCTCGTCAAATAGCAAACTTGATTCTATTTTAAATAAAGCATTTTCCAAGAAAATAGTCTCATCATCTACATGATAAAATGCTTTTATTACTTCAATTTGCTTTTCAATTTGACCTACAATATTCTGTACCCATTTTTCAGTGGTATGCACTACAATAATGAATCTAGAAACGTTTTCGATTTCTGATTCTGAAACATTTAAACTTAGTATATTGATGTGACGCTTTAAGAATATACCTGATATCCTATTTAGTAAGCCAACGTTGTTTTCTGAATAAACAGAAATAGTGAATGTTTGATTTTCCATAATATTAACTTAATCTGATATCAGAAACTGAGGCTCCTGTAGGAATCATTGGGAATACATTGTTTTCTTTTTCTACCATAACCTCAAGGAAATAGGATTCTTTCGAAGCCATCATTTCTGCGACAGCAGCATCTAAATCTTCCCTTTTTGTCACTTTTTTAGCTTTGATATAATAGCCTTCTGCGATAGCACAAAAATTTGGGTTGGTCATCTCTGTTGATGCATATCTTTTATCAAAAAACAATTGTTGCCATTGTCGTACCATTCCTAAGAACTCATTATTCAGGACTACAATTTTTACAGGAACTTTTGTTTGAAAAATAGTCCCTAGTTCTTGAATTGTCATTTGGAATCCGCCATCACCAATAACTGCGACCACTTCTCTATCTGGCATTCCCATTTTAGCCCCTATAGCTGCAGGTAGTGCAAACCCCATTGTTCCCAAACCTCCAGAAGTAACGCTACTTTTGGTAGTATTAAATTTAGAATAGCGGCAAGTAAACATTTGGTGTTGTCCCACATCCGAAACCATAATAGCATCTCCTTTTGAATGTTTGTTAATCATTTCAATCGTTTCTCCCATAGAAATACCTTCTTTCTTAGGTTTTAACTCATCATTAATGACAGTTTCTAATTCAATTTCATACAGTTCTTTGAATTTATTGTGCCAAGAACCGTGATTTTTACTTTCGATAAGCGGAAGCAAAGCGGTTAAAGATTCTTTTACATCTGCTAAGACAGCTACCGTTGTTTTAAACGTTTTTTGTCTATTTCTGCCGGATCAATATCGAAGTGGATCACCTTGGCTTGTTTAGCATAAGTAGCTAAATTACCCGTGACACGGTCGTCAAATCGCATACCAAGCGCAATCAAGACATCACATTCATTAGTTAAAACATTTGGACCGTAATTACCGTGCATTCCTAACATCCCAACATTTAAATCGTGATCTGTAGCCAAAGCCGAAAGTCCTAAAATAGTCCAAGCAGCCGGAATTCCTGATTTTTCAACAAAAGCTTTTAATTCCGCTTCCGCTTGACCTAAAATGATTCCCTGGCCATAAATAATAAATGGCTTTTTAGCATTATTAATCAATTCTGCGGCTTCCTTTACTTTATCAATATTTAAAATTGGTTTTGGAACATAGCTTCTAATTCCTGTACATTTTTTATAGCTAAACTCCAATTCGTCAAACTGTGCATTTTTAGTAATGTCTATCAAAACCGGACCTGGACGACCAGATCTTGCGATATAAAATGCCTTTGCCATAATTTCCGGAATTTCGGAAGCTTCCGTAATCTGGTAATTCCATTTAGTTACAGGAGTTGAAATCCCAATAATATCTGTTTCCTGAAAAGCATCAGAACCTAACAAATGTTTTCCAACCTGTCCCGTGATACAAACCATAGGAGTTGAATCGATTTGGGCATCAGCAATACCTGTGACTAAATTAGTTGCTCCCGGCCCTGAAGTCGCAATTGCAACACCCACTTTTCCAGTCGCTCTTGCAAATCCTTGAGCTGCATGCGTCGCTCCTTGTTCATGTCGTACCAAAACGTGCTGCAACTGATCTTTAAATTTATATAATTCATCATAAACAGGCATTATGGCACCACCAGGATAGCCATACACCAAATTTACGCCTTCCTCTAGTAAGCATCTAATAACTGCCTCTGCACCAGATATTTTATTTGTTTCCATTGATTATATATGTTGTTTTAAGCGGGTAAAACGAGACGTAAAACACCTTTTAACATTCACCCTTTTCTTTTGTAAATTATTTATCAGTTACACATCCTGTAGAAGCACTTGAAACTGATCTGATGTATTTTAATAGAACTCCTTTTTTAATATTTGACTCGGGTTGCACCCAATTGGCGAGTCTTGCTGCAAACTCTTCATCCGAAATCTTGAGATTGATGGTGTTTTTTACTGCGTCAATAGTGATAATATCCCCATTTTTAACAAGAGCGATTCCACCGCCGTCAAAAGCCTCTGGTGTAACATGTCCTACAACAAAACCGTGTGAACCTCCAGAAAATCTTCCATCCGTAATTAAGGCTACACTCTTACCTAATCCTGCACCCATAATGGCAGAAGTTGGCTTAAGCATTTCAGGCATTCCTGGTCCACCTTTAGGTCCGCAATATCTAATTACGACTACATTGCCTAGTTTCACGTCACCATTACGAACTCCAGTTATTACATCATATTCATTTTCAAAAACAATAGCATCTCCTTCAAAATACTCACCTTCATTTCCACTAATTTTGGCAACACATCCTTCTTCTGCAAGATTTCCATATAAAATCTGAATGTTTCCACTTGCTTTCAAAGCTTTTTGAATCTCGTGTATCACCTGTTGACCGTCATTTAAGTCCGGAACAGCAGCTAGATTTTCAGCTAATGTTTTCCCAGTTGCCGTTAAGCAGTCCTCCATACAACAATCCTTCTTTCAATAAATATTTCATTACCGCAGGAACTCCGCCAGCCTCGTGCAGGTCTTCCATCAAGTATTTACCACTTGGTTTCAAATCAGCCAAGTAATGGTGTTTTATCGCTGATATCTTGAAAGTCTTTGAGCGTAATCACAATATCTACAGAATGAGCCATAGCGATTAAGTGCATAACCGCACTTAGTAGACCCACCTAAAACAGCTACCATCGTAATCGCATTTTCAAATGCTTTACGTGTCATGATATCTCTAGGTTTTATATCTTTTTCTAATAAGATTCTGATTGCTTTCTCCAGCATCAATACATTCTTGTTGTTTTTCTTCACTTAATGCCGGATTAGACGAACTGTAAGGCAAACTCATACCTAAAGCTTCAATAGCCGAAGACATAGTATTCGCAGTATACATTCCTCCACAAGCTCCTGCACCAGGGCAAGCATTTTGAATGACTCCTTTGAAGTCTTCAGGAGCAATTGTATTATTGAATTTTTTTCCCTAATGCCTCAAATGCAGACACTATATTTAATGATTCCCCCTTTCCATTTTCCGGAATGAATAGATCCTCCATATTACCATAATAGCAGGGGCGATTGACTCTTCCCCATAGCCATTACTGAACACCTGGCATGTTTTTATCACAACCTGGAATAGCAATTAACCCATTCATTACCACTGTGCTCCCATAACCGTTTCTATTGAATCGGCTATCACATCTCTGGATACTAAAGAAAAACGCATTCCTTCGGTACCCGTTGGAAATCCCATCACTTACACCGATTGTGTTAAATATTAAACCAACTAAATCCTCCTTCCATACTCCCTCTTTAATTCTGGTGGCCAAACCATTTAGGTGCATGTTGCATGGGTTACCTTCATACCCCATCGATACAATTCCTACTTGTGCTTTCTTTAAATCTTCTTCTGTCAAACCTATTCCGTACAAACATAGCTTGAGACAGCAGGTTGCGTTTCATCTTGCGTTATGGTCTTGCTGTATTTATTTAATTCCATCTAATAATTTATTGTTTGTGTTTTGTGAAAGCTTAACATTGTGCATCGTAATTTTAGAAAATAGTGGATTGACCCTATATGAACATTGACATCATTAAAATATAGTAAGTCATCTTTGTTTAGTATATAATTTGAG
>CALJVL010000045.1 GCA_937773775.1 uncultured Flavobacterium sp. | reverse complement strand
ATCTCCCAGCAGTGCGGCCTTAGCCTTTATAAAAAATGAAGTGAGTCAATTGTGGTAATAATTATTTTAATTTACCAATAATTTCACTTTTGATGAAGGCGTATTCATAACCTTCTCGCCACCATTTTTTCATCTCTATTTTGTTAAAATGCAGCGCATTATCAGTCAGAAATGTTGGTGTGTAAAACACATTTATAGTTACGTCTTTGTTCTTTGCTGCTAGTATTCCAATGGCGATATCGTTTTTTTTAACCTGTTCTAAAACAGTTCCGAATAAGTTAATCAACAACGAAAATGGGTTTCTGCTATTTATTTTCTTAGTAATTGCGGTTTCTGTATGTAATACAATAACATCGATTTCCGTTGCACCGCGCTTAATTGCCTCTCTAATTGGTACTAAATTGGTGAAGCCTCCATCTCCATAATCAAAACCATTTTTATTAACCAGACTCATGAAAGGAAGGTAGTTACACGAGATCCAAATCCAATCGCAAAACTCATCATAATCAAAATCTTTAATAGATTTATACTCCGCTCCATTTGTACTCAAATTAGAAACTGTAATAATCACATCTTTGCTCCCTGATTTTAGCTCTTGAAACTCCTTTTGTGTGAGTGATCTTCTAATTAACTTTCTCAAATTATAACTTTCTCCAAAAGTTTTACTACCCCTAATTAAATTAATTAGAACATTAAAATGGTTAATCGATACAGTAAACACTCCATTTTTATTTTTAATAAAAAAAGGCCGCCTATTAAAAATACTGGACTGATTTACAGAGGTAAATATCTCTTTTATTTTATGGATTTTATTTAGAGCCAAATGCGAAATAAGCAAACTACCTGTTGAAGTACCGATAAAAATATCATATTTATCTGCTTCTTTTTCTAAAAGAAATTGTGCAACACCTCCTGCAAAGGCACCTTTACTTCCACCCCCAGAAATCACTAATGCTTTCATCTGTTTTTTTTATTGAAATAATAAATGGCACCTACAAGACCAGCAAAGTAATTAAAAAATCAATCTTCTCAATTGAAATTGCTCTTTTTCATTCAAATCGGGTAAAATGCGCTCAAATGAAGCCCTCATTTCGGGTTTTTTTACGAGGGTCCGAATGTTGTCTCTTCCAAATTTAGAAAATTGCCACATATGATGCATTGTAGCATTCACCAAGTTTTGTAAAACGGTATCGTTTATTAACTGAAAAGCGATAAGTTTCGTCAAAGCATTTTGTCTTGTGATAGCTTCGTAATTTGTCGATGAGTAATTGATAAGTTCCTCAATTAAAGCCGTTTTATTTACTGAATAATCCTCAGTTGACAGAGCGAGTGACAACCACAATGTCCTTAGATTAAAATCATTGTACCCCATCCAATTCTTCGATTCATCTAAATATTTCGCTCTATATTCGGGGAAATTATTCCACAAATAATACAAAGCAATTTCTTGAGTTTGATATGACTTATCGGCTAATAAAGTTTCATACTCTTCCCTAAATTCTTCGGGAATTTTGGGTAATGAGCTAGCGACCGCTTGACGAACTTGTATGTTTTTTGTTTCCAAAGCCAAATGTAATAACCATTTCTTTGTTTGAAAATCTTCGTTTTTCAACTGGATAACAATTGCTTCCTTAACTGTTAAATAGGCGTCTGACCGCATTGTTTTTTCGAAGAAAATTTCTTTTTCAACCAATGGTTTTTCATTTAATTTCTCCACTTCAAACAACAGCTGAATCATTTTGTTTTTATTCAGTAAAGCATTAGCTGTGTTATTGCTAAATTCTGATGACTCAAGCCATTGTTTACTTAATTTATCTAAGTCGTAATCTGATACTTTTTTGACTTCGTCAAAGAAATTTTTTGTTATCATGTTTTGAAAGGCATACTTTTTCACATAACTGCGAACCGCTTTTTTAAAAGCCGAATCCCCTATTGCCTCGTGCAACACAAAAAGTGTCCAAGCCCCTTTTTGATAAAAGCTCAACGAACTAGCTTTGGCATTCAAAACCGGAATCGAATCTGTTCTTGAAGCATACTTTATCTGTTGTGCCGATTGGTATAATTTAGCATAAAAATAATCATCACCATATATTGTACGTTCCGCCAATAGCGCATAATAAGTTGCAAAACCCTCCTGCAGCCAATGGTGTTCTCCGCTCTTTGCTGTGATTAAATTGCCAAACCACTGGTGTGCCAATTCGTGTGCGTTGACATTGATGTAATTACGGTCCTCAAAAGCTATCGAATCTACAATATACCGACTGGAAAATAGTGTTGATGAAGTGTTTTCCATTCCTGCATACAAGAAGTCTCGAACAGGAATTTGTTTATATACCTCCCAAGGGTACTTCAGGCCTATCTCGTTTTCCAGAAAATCAAAGATTTGTCTCGAATAGCGGTAAGTAGGTTCAAATTTAGCGACATCTTTGTTTTCCAAATAGAATTCTAGAGATGTTCCGCTTTTTGAAATTTGGCTGTGTTTCTCAAATTTCCCGATGGCAACCATAAGCAAATAGGAACTCATCGGATTTTGCATAACATAACTCCACCGGGCAACTCCGTCTGAGATCACTTTTTCTTTCAAAACACCATTTGAAATTACTTGGTACTGCCCATTAAAAGTAATTTCCATATTAAAAACAAGCTTTTCGTTCACATCATCAAAACTCGGAAACCAATTGCTGGTGTATTTTCCTTGTCCTTGTGTCCAAATTTGTAAATTATTTTTTTCCTCTGAGCCCACGAAATACATCGCCTGTTTTGGCTTTGCAACGTAATTGAAACTGACATTGTTTTTTCCCTTTTTGAAAGGATAGATCAATAAAAGTTGCTTGCCATCCGTGTTGAAATTCAATTTTTTATCATTTAACTCGACTTCCGCAAACTCCATGTTTTGTGCATCAATTTTAATGGTATCGATGGTTTTCAACACGTCAAACCAATAGCTAACGAAACCTGAAACTGATTTTTCGGAAGGGTTAATTGTTATTTTGCCGTCAACAAATTTGAAATCTACTGATTGGGTTTGTTGCGCGAACGCAAATGAAGATATAAAAAGAAAAAGGTATTTCATTCTTAAAATTATAAAGTATCAAAATTCAAAGTTACAAAGGTTTCACTAACAACTGGAAGTAATTTTGTAAGTTTACTTCCGACAAAACTATACCATCAAATTGAAAAAGAAAGCCCTATTTAACTGGAGCAGCGGAAAAGATTCTGCCTTAGCTCTATATAAAACTTTAAAAAATCCCGAGTTCGAAATTAGTTGTTTGCTGACTAGCGTCAACCAACAGTTTCAGCGCGTCTCGATGCATGGAGTAAGAGTCGAGTTGTTACACCAACAAGTAAAAAGCATTGGACTACCACTAGAAATTATGCAAATCCCAGAAATGCCCACGATGGAAGTCTATGAGGCGGTCATGAATAAAACATTGGGCAAGCTGAAAGAACAAGGTGTAACGCATTCCATATTTGGAGATATCTTCTTGGAAGATTTACGGAAGTACCGAGAAGACAAATTAGCCGAAATAGGCTTTGAAGGTGTTTTTCCGTTATGGAAAGTCCAAACGAAAGATTTGATTCAAGAATTCATCAGTCTCGGATTTAAAACGATAGTAGTATGTGTAAACGAACGCCATCTTGACAAAAGCTTTGTGGGCAGGTTCATTGATCAGGATTTTATCAATGATTTGCCTGAAAATGTGGATGTATGTGGAGAAAACGGAGAATTCCATACTTTTACTTTTGATGGTCCTATTTTCTCGAAACTCATTGATTTTGAAATTGGAGAAATCGTCTACCGAAAGTATGAAAGACCCGAAAATGAAGATTCCTCAGATACTGCTTGCGATACCAACGCCTCTGATGCGTTTGATTACGGTTTTTGGTATTGTGATTTATTAGAAAAATAATAAAGCAAAAAGCTCCGAATACATTAGAATTCGGAGCTTTTTGTTCGTACCGCAAACAGAATTATTTTTCTGTTTCGCACCGTTTAGTACGTTTTTTCATATTCTAGTCCTGGACCGTCACAATTTTTCCAGGTGCTTGATAATCTGGAGTGCGGAAGAATATTAAGCTCTTCCTTTTTGTTTCCGTAGCAACTCCCTATAATTCCACCATCTGCTTTATAGGTCAATTCAAGAAAAGACTCTTCTTGCAACTTCGAAATAATATAGCTACCGGACATTTCCGTTTCAACCCCATTCCTCGTTCTTGATTTGGTAAAACTACCATCAGTATTGAAGGAATAATACTCTTGCCATTCCATTGCCGTTCCCGTAGTTTCAGAGTTGGCAAGCCTTCCTGACATTTTATACAATTCCCATTTCCCTTGATAATCGGTCGTAATTACTTTTATATTGTCATTTGAACAAGAACAAAAAAGCACTAACAAAGCACAAAAAATAATTGATTTCTTCATTTTTTTCAGCGTTTAGGTTTGCTAACGGATGCTGTTTTGTAGCAAAGATTGCTTCAATCCGCCGTTTTTTGATTCATATATCGCTCCTCATACATTCTTAATAACTGCATCACCGTATTCCAGTTCCTGATGCTTGCGGTGAGATTCAGTTTTTTCTCGATGTACTTCTGGTCTAATCTTGTTTTTCCCGCCCCTACAGCATATTTAATAAAAATCCTGTTGCCGTCTATTTGAGCTTCATCTGGTTTGAATTGGCTAATTTTTAAATCATTAATATTTTCAGAACGTAATTCTTTCGAAACAAAAGCCACATATATCTTTTTGATGTCCAAATCTTTCTCTTTCAAAAAAGAATTATTTGAAAAGCATTTTTTTAAATCTTCAATTCCAATTACAATTGTTGGCACGTCATGACCAAAGGCTTTAAAAATCTCTTGTTTAATCATAAAACCTACTTTAGCGGCATTCTCTTCCTCAGTATCTACAAAAACGTTACCGGACTGAATATACGTTTCTACATTGGTGAAACCAATTTTCTCTAAAGTCGTTTTCAATAGATCCATTTTCATCATATTATGTCCAGAAACATTGATACCACGGAGGAGTGCGAGATGAGTAGTCATTTTTTGATCTTTTTTATTGTTCCAAAGATATTGTGTTTGTCGTAGAATCTACAATTTTATTATATTTGATTAGAAATATGTTTACTTTACGAATTCATTAAAAAACAAACATACTCTTTTTTCTTACATCACTTTCAAACGATCCCGTTTCCAAATTCCCAAACAAAAAACTATCTTCGCTTTAAAAAAAAGAGCAAAGAAAATAGAACAAAGAAGAAAGACTCAAAACATCTATATTCTTTTTTCTGTATTCTATTTTCACTTTTTTCTCTATTTTCCAAATAAACTAGAATGTCCAATAACCTCTTACTTACTCCCATTGAATACCTGAAAGGCGTTGGTCCCAGCCGGGGCGAATTGCTACGCAAGGAATTGGGGATTCATAAGTACAAGGATTTAATCAATTTTTACCCCAACCGATACATTGACCGAACTCGTTATTACAAAATCAATGAGCTGCAAAACAATGTTGCCGAGGTACAGATTATTGGTAAGATTATCAATGTCAAAACGGTAGAATTTGGTAAAGGACGAAAACGCCTTGTGGCTACCTTTGTAGATGACACTGGACAAATGGAACTGGTTTGGTTTCAAGGACACAAATGGGTTCGGGAATCCTTGAAAATCAACGAAGTTAGTGTGATTTTCGGGAAATGCAGTTCATTTAATGGAACTTACAACATGTCACATCCTGAAATCGAGTTGCTCAGCGAACATGAACAGAGTTTACGTACCGCTATGCAACCCGTTTATCCTTCGACAGAAACCTTGACCAATCGCGGGATTTCTAACAGGATGATCAACAAAATGATGCAACAGCTATTTTTGGAGACGCAAAGCCTGTTTACCGAAACCCTACCCGATTATCTGATTGACGAATTAAAGCTGATTCCAAAAAAAACGGCTTTGTTCAACATTCATTTTCCAAAAAGTGCAGAAGCTTTGGCAAAAGCCAAGTTCCGCCTAGTCTTCGAGGAATTGTTCTTTATCCAGTTGCAGTTAATCACTAAAAACCTCGTCCAGAAACACAAAATAAAAGGTCATCCGTTTACAAAAGTGGGCGAAAATTTCAATGAGTTTTACCAAAATCACCTCCCTTTCGAGCTCACCGGAGCGCAAAAAAGGGTAATCAAGGAAATACGAACAGACATGGGTACCAATGCCCAAATGAACCGCTTATTGCAGGGCGATGTAGGTTCTGGAAAAACGATCGTGGCTTTTATGAGTATGCTACTCGCGCTCGATAATGGCTTTCAGGCCTGTTTGATGGCACCTACGGAAATCTTAGCTAATCAGCATTTTATCGGTTTATCTGAACTAGCTAATGAACTGAATATTAACATAAAAATACTAACCGGTTCCAGTAAAACTGCAGCCCGGAGAATCATACATGAAGAATTGGAAAACGGCAGTTTACAAATCTTAATTGGTACACATGCCTTATTGGAGGACAAGGTGAAATTCAATAATTTAGGACTGGCGGTCATTGACGAGCAACACCGTTTTGGCGTGGAGCAGCGTTCTAAATTATGGAAAAAGAATACTATTCCACCACATGTTTTGGTGATGACCGCTACACCCATTCCAAGAACGCTGGCGATGAGTTTATACGGCGATCTGGATATCTCCGTCATTGACGAATTACCACCAGGTAGAAAACCCATACAAACTGTGCATCGTTTCGACTCTAACCGACTGAAAGTTTGGAAGTTTATCCGTGATGAAATTGCCATCGGTAGACAGATTTATATTGTTTATCCTCTGATACAGGAATCGGCAAAAATGGACTTCAAAGATTTAATGGACGGTTACGAGAGTATTTCACGTGATTTTCCTCTGCCTCAATATTCTATTTCTATTTTACATGGAAAGATGAAACCCGCGGATAAAGATGCGGAGATGAAACGCTTTAGCGAAGGAAAAACTAATATCATGGTGGCAACCACCGTAATTGAAGTGGGCGTTAATGTGCCTAATGCGTCTGTGATGATTATTGAAAGTGCGGAACGTTTTGGACTATCACAACTGCACCAGTTGCGTGGCCGTGTAGGTCGTGGTGCCGACCAGAGTTATTGCGTACTAATGACAAGCTACAAATTAAGTTCGGATAGTAAAACACGAATGGAAACTATGGTAAGTACGAATGATGGTTTTGAAATTGCCGAAGTCGACCTCAAACTTCGGGGTCCCGGAAACCTTATGGGAACGCAACAAAGCGGCGTATTGAACCTTCAGATTGCCGATATCGTGCGTGACAGAGATATTTTGGCTTTAGCCAGAAACCATGCCTCAAAAATACTTAAGGAGGATGCACCATTGCAAAAACCGGAGCATGCTACACTTAGAGCGGTGTATATCGAATTAACTAAAAAGAAAAATATCTGGAACTACATTAGTTGATTATATAATCCTACAAAACTATAGATTAAAAAAAACCAGAGTGATAAGAGAAAGCAAACCTGTTTTTATAAACTAAATAAACAGCTATTGAACTCAGTTACAACAACTCTATTTTCTGAGTTAGTATCTATTTAAAATAACAGAATTCGATTACTTGCCATTTTCTTATTTATTTTCACTTTACCATTATAACTTTATTAATTGATAATTTTAGTACCCATATTAGCTAAGGCATTGTGAAAACAAAACTATCACCTCAGATACTCTTGCTTCTCGACTTTACCTAATTTGATATCACAACTTTACTTCTTAGTAATTTCCCAAAACTAGCAGGCTTCTCACTTCCACCAAGTCTTAAATAACATCAACTTAATACGCAATAATTAAAATTTTAATCAATTAATAAATAATTAATTTCTCTTCTTAATTTTATTTAGACAGCTGCAAAAAAGCATAAGTCTTGATGATTTAAGGAACAAAAAATGAATTTAACACGCTAATTAACAATATTTTAACTTAAAAAATTAACTCAATCTTCTTTGAAATTAGTTTGTTTCGCTATTTTGGCGAACAAACTTTTTTAAATAAATATATACATTTAACGAACGTTCGCTTGTTTTATAAAAATAATTGTTTTAAAATTGTACTATAAATCTAAAAGTACAATGGAAGACACATTTTTAAGACAATCGAAAATTAACTTTTCAAACGAGGTTAATAACTACTATCCAGAAATCCTAACTGATGAAGCATTAGCTTTTATTACTGCCCTTCATGAAAAGTTCAATACTGAACGACTGCAACTATTAAAACGTAGAATAGAACAACAAACAATTTTTGATAGCGGAAATTTTCCTGAATTTCCAAAAGAAACTGCTGCTGTAAGAGATGGAAATTGGAACGCAGGTACAATTCCACACGATCTGCAAGATAGGCGTGTAGAAATTACTGGCCCTGCTGAGAGAAAAATGATTGTCAATGCTTTAAATTCTGGTGCCAAAACATTTATGGCAGATTTAGAAGATAGTAATGCCCCTAGTTGGAAAAACACTATTGAAGGACAACAAAATTTAATAGATGCTAATAAAAAAACAATTTCCTTAGTCGATATAAAACGTAATAAGTCGTATACATTAAATCAAGAAACGGCTGTTTTACTTGTTAGACCAAGAGGTCTACATTTAGAAGAAAGACATATTATAATTAACAATGAACGCGCTGCTGGAAGTTTGGTTGACTTTGGCTTGTATGTATTCCATAACACGCAAACATTGATGCAAAATGGAAGTGCACCATATTTCTATTTACCAAAATTAGAACATTATTTAGAAGCGCGTTGGTGGAACAAAGTGTTTGAATTTGCGCAAGAATATTTAGGAGTCCCAAATGGAACTTTTAAAGCAACTGTTTTAGTGGAAACCATCACAGCAAGTTTTCAGTTAGATGAAATAATTTTTGAACTTAAAGATCATATTGTTGGTTTAAACTGCGGACGTTGGGATTATATTTTTTCTTACATCAAAAAATTTAGAAATCACGCAAATTTTGTAGTTCCAAATCGGGATCAAGTAACCATGACTACACCTTTTATGGATGCTTATTCAAAGTTGGTTATACAACGTTGTCATAAAAGAGGAATACTTGCGATAGGCGGAATGGCTGCTCAGATTCCGATTAAAAATAATGAAAAAGCGAATGATGCTGCTTTAGAAAAAGTAAGAAAAGATAAAGAGCGTGAAGTGAAAAATGGACATGATGGTACTTGGGTTGCACATCCTGCATTAGTTACAGTTGCTATGGCAGAATTTAACAAACATATGCCAACGGCTAACCAGTTGCATGTAACCAGGGATGATGTGAGCATAACAGAACAGGATTTGGTTGAAATACCTAAAGGTACGGTAACTGAAGAAGGGATTAGAAAAAACATTAATGTTGGTATTTTATATACAGAAGCTTGGCTAAGAGGTCATGGTGCTGTGGCTCTTTATAATTTAATGGAAGATGCTGCAACAGCCGAGATTTCAAGAACACAAGTTTGGCAATGGCTACATAACGAAGTTGTTATAGAAGGTGGAAGAACTTTTAATATGACTTTGTACAAAGATATTTTTGATGATGAAGTAGAAAAAATCATCACCGAATTTGGCGAGGAGAACATAAAAAACAGCAAGTTTGAATTAGCTATTGGACTTTTTAATAAGCTAGTGATTTCCGAAGAGTTTGAAGAATTTTTAACACTACCAGCATACCAATATATTTAAAAAAATGTCTCGCAACTACTGCAATAGCTTACGAGACTTAATTATCAAAATCTAGAACAACCTTAATAATTAAAAACAAAATTATGAAAAATTTAGCACAAAGCAATTACAGTTCCGCATTAGAGACTGTGAGAGACCTGAAAAAAAAATACGGAGAAACTTGGAATGCAATAAATCCTGAAAGTGCAGCTAGAATGGCAACTCAGAATCATTTTAAAACAGGTTTAGATATCGCTAAATATACAGCAGCCATTATGAGAAAAGACATGGCAGAGTACGATGCAGATTCATCTCAATATACGCAATCATTAGGTTCTTGGCATGGTTTTGTTGCGCAACAAAATATGATCGCTGTTAAAAAACATCATAAAACGACTAGTAAAAAATATATCTATCTTTCCGGTTGGATGGTTGCTGCATTACGTTCAGAATTTGGACCATTACCAGATCAATCAATGCATGAAAAAACTGCTGTTCCAGCATTAATCAAAGAAATTTATGATTTTTTACGTCAAGCAGATGCTATTGAGTTAAATGATTTATTTAGAAGACTTGAAAACGGCGAAGATGTGCAAAATCAAATTGATAATTTTGAAACACATATAGTTCCAATTATTGCTGATATTGATGCGGGTTTTGGGAATGAAGAAGCTACCTATTTGTTAACAAAGAAAATGATTGAAGCTGGAGCTTGTGCTATTCAAATTGAAAATCAAGTTTCGGATGCGAAACAATGTGGACATCAAGATGGTAAGGTTACTGTACCTCATGAAGATTTTATTGATAAATTAAATGCTATTAGATATGCTTTCTTAGAATTAGGTATAGAAGACGGAATTATTGTAGCTAGAACAGATTCTGAAGGTGCTGGTTTAACTCAAAAGCTTCCGGTTAGTAAAGAGTTCGGAGATTTATCTTCTAGGTATTTAGCGTTCATAGAAGCAGAAGATATAGCTCTTAATGATGCAAAAGAAGATGATGTGCTTCTTAAAAGAGATGGTAAATTAGTACGTCCAGTAAGATTGTCAAACGGTTTGTATAAATTTAAAGATGGCTCAAACATTGATAGAGTAGTATTAGATTGTATTACTAGTTTACAAAACGGAGCAGATTTGTTATGGATCGAAACGGATACGCCAAATGTTAAGCAAATTGCTCAAATGGTAAATAGGGTTAAAGCCGTAGTGCCTAATGCTAAATTGGTTTATAATAACTCTCCATCTTTCAACTGGACATTAAACTTCCGTAATCAGGTGTATGAAGAAATGCTTGCAGAAGGAGATGATATGACAGGCTACGATAGAAATAATTTAATGGAAGCACAATATGATAATTCTGAATTATGTCATCGTGCAGACGATAAAATTAGAACGTTTCAAGCAGATGGATCAAGAGAAGCTGGGATTTTCCATCACTTAATTACCTTACCTACGTACCATACTACAGCACTTCATATGAATGATTTAACGCAAGGCTACTTTGGAGAGGAAGGAATGTTGGCTTATGTTAAAGGAGTTCAAAGACAAGAAATTCGCAAAGGTGTTGCCTGTGTAAAACATCAAAGAATGGCAGGATCAAATCTTGGTGATGACCATAAAACATTCTTTGCTGGAGACAAAGCTTTAAAAGCTGATGGAGCGAAAAATACGAGTAATCAGTTTGAAAGTAAAAAAAATGTTACAGAACGAGAACTAGTATTAGAAAAATAATATTTATTCTATTTAATGATTAAGGCAACATGTACGCGTGTTGCCTTTTCATATTTTAGCAATTAAAGCAACTTTTTTTAATTCCACAATATATATGTTTACAACTGCAGACCTTTGGGATGAGAACGAAACACTTCTTAGTTGTGTTGATCCTGTATTTAATCATTTTGGTGACAAAAAGCTGTTTTCAGGAAAAATCAGAACGATAAAATTATTTGAAGACAATTCATTAGTGCGAAAACAATTAGAACTTGACGGAAAAGGAAAAGTACTCGTAATTGATGGTGGCGGCTCTTTAAGATGTGCATTAGTAGGCGATCAATTGGCTGAATTAGCAATACATAATAACTGGGAAGGTATTATTGTAAATGGTTGCATACGCGATAGTGAAGTTATAAACTCAATGAATATTGGTATCAAAGCGTTAAATACTTCTCCTGTTAAAAGCGTGAAGCGTAATGTAGGGGAGATAGACATTCCGGTTAAATTTGGAAGTATTACTTTTTTACCAGAACATTACGTCTATGCAGATGCTGATGGAATATTGGTAAGTGAAGATAATTTATTAAAATGAAAGAAAAATCAAATGAAAGCTAGGGAATTACTGATGATTCCTGGTCCTGTAGAATTTGAACCAGACATTTTACAAGCAAAAGAATACCTGCGTCGAGCCATGTAGCTCCAGATTTTATTGAAATTTTCGGAAATAGCCTTGAGCTTATGAGAGAATTATGAAAGTCTCCAAAAGGCCAACCATTAATCGTCGCTGGATCGGGCCCTCTCGCTATGGATATTGCTGCTGCAAATCTCATCAAACAAGGAAATAATATACTAGACATTTTTTCGGGTTATTTTGGTAAACGATTCAAAGATATTTTAAAACGTTATGGTGCAAATACTACGTTTTTAGAGGCGCCTTTAGGAGAAATTGTCCCCTTTGAAATTATAGAAAATGAACTAAAAACAAAACAGTAGAAGACATTAACTATTACTCATGTAGATTACTATACAAGAATAATAGTAGATCCAAAAACTATAGCCCATTTAGCCAAAAAACACAATGCGCTACGCATTGTAGATGGTGTTTGCTAAGTGTATGAGGAGAATTAAATCAAGACGTACGGGTACTTGATGTTGTCTTAACAGCATCTCAAAAAGCAATTGGCGTACCGCCAGGACTTGCTGTTTTTATTTTGGAACGCCAGCAGTTAATATAGTTGTTGCCTTAGAAACGAGCCTGAAAATTATACGTAGAGCAGGCATCGACAAAGGAGTAAAAAGACATCGAAGTTTATCAAAAGCCTTTAGAGCTGCATTAGCCTTTTTAAACCTAGCTATATTACCAAAAACAAATGCAATAGTCGTCAATACCTTAAAAGAAGTGTATTATCTTGAAGGACAGTACGGAGCGGCATTAAACACTAAAATGGCTAATAGTAACGTGATTACTTCAGGAGGTTTATTGCCTGAAATAAAAGCTTTTTTTTTAGGATAGGCCACATGAGCTTCGTATCTGCAAATGACCTTCTTACTGTATTAGCAGCTTTAGAACGTGCTTTATAAAAACTAGGCCAAGCTTTCGAAATTGGAAAAAGTTTACAAACTTTTCAAATGGAGCTTTTAAAAGCTAATTAGTAATAGTCTCTTTTAAAAATTATCAACCGCATGAATACCTTTTCGTATGGTTTTTGTTTGTGCAAATTTTTTACATTTAAAATATAATGCAACCAAATACAGTATTACAATAAAACCTATCTATAACAATTAATCACTAGATTCGTTCTGCGGCATCAGATGGTTTTATATCATTCGGTTATCGTCTACAGCAATTTAACTACTCAATTATGACAGTTTATCGAAATATTGATAATAGTACTTTTTTAATCAATCTAGTTTTAAGAAAAAACATTGTTTTTCATGTTTTTTTCAGCCTCCCCTTAAACCTTTTTCCGATTTTGAAGTCCAACCTCCGTATTTTATAATTATGGCGTTTATTATTATTCTTCAGTGAGTATACTATTTGTAATTTTTGGATAGGAAACCTATTAATTACTATTAGCAGTACTGAATAACACTTTAGACTCTGTACATTAAAATATTTGTATGTACAAACGTTAAATAATAACTAAGGCGTCCCATATTTCGATTGTAAATCTTAAATTTGTTTTTTTTAACATAATATTATAAAGACCTAATACTACTTTACCCAATAACTATGAAAATAAAATACTTACTATACACTTTATTAATTGTTGGTTTCGGTGCTTTTATCACTTATAGAATAGTTGAAAATAAAGCAGATTCAAATACTGGTAAAGATAATGGCGGTAAGCCTAAAGCCATGCGTCTATCCGGAATTGTAGCACAGCTAGAAACTTTTGACAACAATTTATCTCTTTCAGGTTCTATAGAAGCTAATGAGCGGGTAGAGATTCGCTCAGAAGTATCCGGATTAGTTGAAAGCATCAATTTTCAAGAAGGAGGTAATGTGAGTAAAGGACAATTGCTTTTTAAAGTCAACGATACTGAATTAAGAGCACAATTGAGTCAAGTAAACACCAAAGAAAGTTTAGCTTCCGAGAACGAAAGAAGAGCCAAGTTATTGTTGCAAAAGGAAGCCATCAGCCAGGAAGAATATGATGTAGCCAGAGCTGAATACGCCTCCACTCAAGCACAGAGTCAATTGATAAAAGCACAAATCGCCAAAACCGCCGTAAGAGCACCTTTTTCAGGTAGAATTGGTTTGCGTTCTATTTCTATTGGTTCTTATATCACACCTCCTATTTTAGTAGCTACTCTAGTGAATATTGGTAGACTAAAAATTACCTTTTCCATTCCTGAAAAATATGTCAATGAGTTGAATCCTAATTCTACCATATTATTTACTGTTACTGGTAGTAATAAAAAATATACCGCCAAGATATATGCAATCGAACCGACAGTTGAGATTGCCACCAGAACTTTACAAGTTCGGGCTATCACGGACAATAAAGACGGTAAATTATTACCTGGAACTTTTGCAAATGTAGAGCTACCACTTAATGTAATTAAAAATGCTATCGCGGTCCCTACCCAAGCGGTAATTCCAGTTCAAAACGGAAAGAAAATTTTTATTTCTGATATGGGAAAAGCAAAAGAAATAATGGTCGAAACTGCCACTAGAACGGATGCCTCTTTATTGATCATATCTGGACTTAAAGCTGGAGATACCGTAATCACGACCGGTGTCATGTCTTTAAAAAACAACACTCCGGTAAAAATAACAGTCCAAAAATAGATTTTATCAAAAGCCTTTAAAATCACAAATTTAAAAACTAAATGAGTTTATCTACATTAAGTATTAAAAGACCGGTAATGACAATTGTTATTAACTTGACGATTGTTTTGTTCGGTATTATTGGATATAGCTATCTTGGTGTTCGGGAATTCCCTTCCATAGATCCCGCCCAGGTTTCCATCAGAACAAATTATACCGGTGCCAATTCCGACATTATCGAATCTCAAATTACAGAACCGCTTGAAAAAGCGATCAATTCAATTGACGGAATCAGAAACATCACTTCATCGAGCTCCCAAGGAAGCAGCTCTATCACGGTAGAGTTTAACCTAGACAAGGATTTGGAAGAAGCGGCAAATGATGTGCGTGACAAGGTATCCCAGGCCATACGAAGCTTGCCACAAGACATTGATGCACCTCCAGTAGTTTCCAAAGCTGATGCCAATAGTGACGCAATCATTTCGATGACGGTACAAAGTGATACTCGCAGTCCGCTAGAACTGAGCGATTACGCAGAAAATGTCATCTCCCAGCGCCTCGAAACCATTCCCGGAGTGAGCGGGGTACAAATTTGGGGACAAAAGCGCTATGCTATGCGTCTGTGGATCGACCCCGTAAAACTGGCTTCCTACGGACTTACGGTTGCAGAAGTAAGAACTGCTCTAAATGAACAAAATGTAGAATTACCCTCAGGAAAATTAACTGGTGACAATACTGAATTGACGGTAAAAACAATAGGAAACCTTGCAACTGCGCAAGAATTCAACAATATAATTATTCGAACAGAAGGAGCTACAATTGTTCGCTTAAGTGATATTGGAAAAGCAGAACTTGGTCCCGAAAATATAGAAACCAAATTGAGTCAATCTAGCATGCCTTTGATTGGTCTTGCAATTGTACCCCGTCCAGGAGCAAATTATTTAGATATCTCGAAGTCTTTTTACGAGCAATACGAAGCCTTAAAAAAGGACCTTCCTAAAGACATTAAGTTAAATATTGCACTTGACAATACTATTTTTGTCAAGAAATCAGTTCTAGAAGTTGCTGAGACGCTTGGTATTTCAATTTTATTGGTGATTTTAATCATCTACCTGTTTTTTAGGGATTGGGCCATTGCTTTCAGACCGTTAATCGATATTCCCGTATCCTTGATTGCCACTTTCTTTATTATGTGGTTGTTCGGTTTTTCCATCAACGTATTGACCTTATTAGCCATTGTTCTTGCAACGGGGCTTGTGGTCGACGACGGAATTGTAGTAACCGAAAACATTTACAAAAAAGTCGAAGAAGGCATGTCGCCTATTGAGGCAGCCATCAAAGGGTCTAACGAAATATTCTTTGCCGTAATCTCCATTTCCATAACCTTGGCAGCTGTATTCTTGCCCGTTATATTCCTCGAAGGGTTTGTGGGACGTCTGTTTCGAGAATTTGGTGTCGTCATTGGCGCGGCTGTATTAATATCGGCTTTTGTCTCTTTGACCTTGACACCCATGCTGAATGCTTATTTAATGAAAGGCGGAGAACAAAGAAAATCTAAATTTTACATCTTAACAGAACCTTATTTTCAAAAATTGAATAGCAATTATGCTACTGCTTTAAGTCGCTTTATGGATAAAAAGTGGTTGAGTCTCCCTATTTTAATTGCCTGTTTTGGATTGATATTTGTGTTTTATAATTTGCTCCAAAAAGAAACAGCTCCTTATGATGACAGAAGTTCTCTGATTTTGAGAATGACCGCGCCTGAAGGTTCAAGCTACGAATATACGGACCGATTCATGCAGGAAATATCCAAATTAGTAGATGATTCTATTCCCGAGAAAAAAGTAAGTTTGGTTGTTACCTCTCCCGGATTTGGTTCTTCTTCTGTAAATAGCGGCTTTATGAGGCTTTCGCTGAAAGAACCAAGTGAAAGAGAACTCAGCCAGGAAGAAATTGCCGAGAAGTTGACAAAGTGGACGAAACAGTATCCTGGTGCCAAAACATCGGTGACACAGCAACCTACAATCGCCGTAAACAGAAGAGGCGGTTTGCCAATTCAATATATTATACAAACGCAAAATTTCAGTAAATTGGAACAGAAAATTCCAGAGTTTATGGAGGAAGCGGCTAACAACCCTACTTTTTCCACAACTGATGTAAATTTAAAATTCAATAAGCCTGAGATTAACGTTACCATTGATCGTGAGAAAGCAGAGAGTTTGGGCATTTCTGTAATCGATATCGCCCAGACCTTGCAACTTTCACTCAGCGGACAGCGATTTGGGTACTTCATGAAAAAAGGAAAGCAATATCAGGTCATAGGTCAGTTTGACCAAAAAGACCGTTCAAAACCTTTGGATCTGACTTCCATGTATGTCAAAAACAATAAAGGCGACTTGATACAAATGGACAATATTGTAAGTATTGAAGAACAAAGTAAACCGCCACAGTTATACCACAACAACCGATTTATGGCTGCTACGGTTTCTGCAGGTCTCGCACAAGGTAAAAGTATCAATGATGGAATTAAAGCGATGGAACAAATAAGAGCTAAGGTCCTGGACGATACATTCACAACAGACTTAGGTGGAGAATCTAGAGATTTTGTGGAAAGCAGTTCAAATACTTCTTTCGCATTTGGATTGGCCCTTCTATTGATATTTTTGATACTTGCGGCACAGTTCGAAAGTTTCATTGACCCGTTTATAATAATCTTGACAGTACCTATGGCTGTTGCAGGAGCGCTGTTTTCCTTGTGGCTGTTTGACCAGACTTGGAATATATTCAGTCAAATTGGAACCGTAATGCTGATTGGTTTAGTGACAAAAAACGGAATTTTAATCGTCGAATTTGCGAATCAGCTTCGAGAGCAAGGAAAGCCTAAAATGGAAGCCATTCTAGAAGCTTCAGAAGCCCGTTTGAGACCAATATTGATGACTAGTCTGGCTATTTCATTAGGAGCCTTGCCAATTGCATTATCACTTGGAGCGGCATCGACTAGTAGAATAGGAATGGGAGTTGTTATCGTAGGAGGAACTGTTTTTTCTCTGGTATTAACCTTATTTGTGATTCCTGCTCTCTATTTTATGTGGTCTAAAGCCAAAAAACATTATCCAGAATTTGAACACATCGAAGAATATGAAAATGAAATTAAATAATATAATGACATTAAAAATCATAATAAAAAGTTTGGTTTTATTTTTCTTTTGTGTCTTAAAAATTGATGCTCAAGAAATTTTAACCCCACAAGAAGCCATAAAAATCGCTTTAGAAAACAATTTTGAAATTAAAATTGCAACGAACAATTTAACAGTAGATAAAACTAATGTTGCTGTTGGAAATGTAGGTATGCTGCCCACAGTAACTGCGAGTGTAGTCGATAATAATAGCGTTCAAAACAGTTCGCAAACACTTCTTTCTGGTGGTTCAAACCAATTAGATAATGCAAAAAACAATAGCTTAACCTATGGAATTGGGCTGAACTGGACCATTTTTGATGGTTTTATGATGTTTGCAAAACTCGATCAGTTAAAGGAACTACAAAAATTAGGGGAAGCCCAACTAAAACTGACTGTGATTACAAAAGTCAGCGATGTAAATTCAACCTATTTTTATTTGGTTCAGCAAAAACAGCAACTGGCAGCTTTAGATACAACTCTTGTAATATCTAATCAAAGATTAGCATTAGCGCAAAATCGTTTTACGATTGGAAAAGCATCAAAGCTAGAAGTTTTGAATGCCCAAGTAGATTTAAACACCGATAAAGTTGCTCTTTTAAGACAAAATGAACTGTACGCAAATACTAAAATTTTGTTGAATCAAATCTTAGCGCGTGATACCAAAACAGACTTTAGCGTTATTGCAGAACTTACTATAGACGAGCAGCTCATCCTATCTGAATTAAGCAGCTTGGCAGCAAAGCAAAACCCACAATTAGAGTCGCAGATAATAAGTAAAAGAGTGTCCGAATTAGAGTTAAAACAAATTAAAGCCGGGAGATACCCCGTAATAAGTATCAATACCGCTTACAATATAAGAGAAACACAATCGAGTCTTGGCTTTGTGACACAATCAAATTCAAAGGGTTTAAATTATGGTTTTAGTGCTTCCTTAAACTTATTTGATGGTCTTGCACAAAATAGAAATGAGAAAATTGCCAAAATTCAAATAGAGAATGCAGAATTAGCAATTGAGCAGCAAAACGTTTCATTAAATTCATTATTAGCAACTTCTTATCAAACCTATTTAACCAATTTAGAATTAATCGGACTAGAAGAGACAAATGAAGCTATTGCCAAGCAAAATCTGGAAATTACATTGGATAAATTTCGTATTGGAACCATCACTACTTTAGAGTTCAGAACGGCTCAATTGAATTATGTGAATGCAAAAGTACGTTATAGTAATGCACAATTTCAGG
>CALJVL010000044.1 GCA_937773775.1 uncultured Flavobacterium sp. | reverse complement strand
GGATAAAATGGAATCCCAAAGACAGTACCTACACTATGTATGATTATACAAAAAGAACCGTGGGGCCATTGGGCGATAAAATAGAGAAAATACCAGAGAAAAACGAAAACTTTAGTTTTGATCTGGAAGATTTGACTCCTGTGATTTATATAGCCGAAACCTTAAGTTTAAGTGAACTATACGATTTTATTGACAAGGAAAAGAAACGTGGTTCTTCTAACATAAATGTCTATATGGTTGTTTTATATAAGAAGTTTAGCGTGCCGGTGTCGGCCTTCATTTTGACGATAATTGCTGTTTCTGTTTCTTCGATGAAGCGAAGGGGAGGAATGGGAATGAATCTTACTATAGGAATTGCATTAGCATTTGCCTATGTATTTTTTGATAAAATATTTGGAGTACTTGCTGAAAAATCGAGTTTTTCTCCTCTAATTGCGGTTTGGTTTCCTAAATCTACTTTTCGGAATTTTAGCTATATTTTTACTAAGGAATGCAAAACGATAAATTCAAAAGTTACTTAAACCTCCATATGATTGTGTTCATCTGGGGTTTTACAGCCGTTCTAGGCGCATTAATTACTATTACTGCCGATGCTATAGTTTGGTATCGAATGCTGCTTGCAGCGGTATTCCTATCCGCTTTTATCGTGTTCAAGAAAAAATCCTTCCGAATTCCCGTAAAATCTTTTTTGAAACTGATTTTCGTGGGTTTGTTGATTGCCTTGCACTGGGTCTTTTTTTTCCATGCCATACATGTTTCTAATGTTTCCATAACACTTTCTGTTTTTTCATTGGGTGCCTTTTTCGCATCACTGCTAGAGCCTATTTTTTATGGTAGAAAAGTATTGTGGTACGAAGTGTTCTTCGGCCTTATCATAATTGGTGGATTGGGAATGATTATGAAAGTGGAAGTTAGCTACCTTGAAGGAATGATATACGCTTTGATTTCTATCATTTTGGGAGTATTATTCACACTGATGAACGGGAAGCTGATTCAAAATCACGATAGTTCGGTAATCTCCTTTTACGAGTTCATTTCTGGAGTTTTCTTTATCTCGCTTTATTTTTTATACCAAAATAAATTTTCAGTAGATTTCTTTGTTTTGTCCTTCAATAACTGGATGCTGATCTTAATTTTGGCTTCGATTTGTACCGCCTATGCATTTACGGCATCTGTGAAAGTAATGGAAAAACTGAGTCCTTATACGGTTATGCTTACCACAAACTTAGAACCGGTTTATGGGATAATATTGGCCTATTTCATCATAGGCGAAAAAGAGAAAATGAGCACTTCGTTTTATATTGGAGCCGTAATAATTTTAATTACGGTGATTCTGAACGGAATTATCAAACATAAAGACAAATCGGTTGACGCTTAGAGTGTACCTATCTTTTGGATTTTAATCTAACTAGGATAAGACGGTAAAGAGGAGTTGGTTAATAATCCTTAAATTTACTCTTAGAATAGAATGGTTTTACTAATCTAGAGGCGATGCAAATCCAGAACCACATTGATAAACAAAAAAAGTGATATTGTGGTACTTTAGGGTTTTATATTCTAAGCTATGAATCACATTTATAATGTATAAGAAGCGGTACTAATGTGTTTATTTATAAATATTTATCGATTTTAAATTCAAGCAGATTCCAGGTTTTGACGATATCTCAGTCTGTTTTTAAAAGTGTTGGGCTAGGGTTTTAAGACTTAAATTGAAAATTAGGCCTTATGAATGATTTAATATTTTATATTTGCACTTCAAAATTAAAAACGTAAACGCACAAATCCTATGGAATATTTAGATTTTGAGCTTCCTATAAAAGAACTAGAAGATCAGTTAGCAAAATGTCAAGTGATCGGTCAGGAATCTGATGTTGATGTTACCAATACATGTAACAAAATCAACAAGAAACTAATAGAAACCAAAAAACATATTTTTAAAAACTTGACAGCATGGCAACGTGTACAATTGTCAAGACATCCAAGTAGACCTTACACCTTAGATCATGTTAGAGCTCTTTGCGGAGATACTTTTCTAGAACTGCACGGAGACAGGGGTTTTAAAGATGATAAAGCCATGATAGGTGGTTTGGGAAAGATTGACGGCCAATCTTTTATGATTGTCGGACAACAAAAAGGATACAATACTAAAACGCGACAATATAGAAACTTTGGGATGGCTAATCCAGAAGGCTATCGCAAAGCCTTGCGTTTGATGAAAATGGCAGAGAAGTTTGGTATTCCTGTTTTAACATTAATAGATACTCCGGGAGCTTATCCGGGATTGGAAGCCGAAGAACGTGGACAAGGAGAGGCAATTGCAAGAAATATCTTTGAGATGGTTCGTCTTAAGGTGCCTATTATTACCATTATCGTAGGTGAAGGTGCTTCGGGAGGAGCACTGGGAATAGGTGTTGGAGACCGAGTTTATATGTTGGAAAACACTTGGTATTCGGTAATTTCTCCAGAATCATGCTCTTCTATTTTATGGAAAAGTTGGGAGTACAAGGAACAAGCTGCCGAAGCTTTGAAATTGACTTCATCAGACATGAAAAAACAGAAACTGATTGACGATATTATTCCTGAACCTTTAGGAGGAGCACATTACGATAGGGAGACTACTTTCAAAACAGTGCAGCAATATATCACGAATAGCTATAGTGAGTTGAAAGAGTTATCAACAACAGACTTAATCGCCCAAAGGATGGATAAATACAGTAGAATGGGTGAGTATAAAGAGTAAAAACTTACAAAAACAAAATTAATCCGAAGCCTTACCGTTTCGGATTTTTTTTTGGTTATAAACAAAAAAGAGTTACTTATCAACAGATATTTGTAATAAGTCAACAGGGATTTTTTTTAATTTTATCTTACTTTCGCTTGATGGAAAACTTCAAAAATATAAACCCAATTAAGGTAGATAAAACCACAATTATAAACCTCGAGAAAGGGAAGTTACCACCACAGGTGCTAGAGCTAGAAGAAGCCGTTCTGGGTGCCATGATGATTGATAAAAAAGGGGTAGATGATGTTATTGACATACTACAGCCAGATGCTTTCTATAAAGATGCACATAAGCATATTTTTGAGGCGATTGTACAATTGTTTACGGACACACAGCCTATTGACTTGTTGACGGTATCAGCACAATTAAAGAAAAATGCAAAGTTAGATTTAGCAGGTGGAGATTTCTACCTGATTCAGCTTACGCAAAAGATTTCCTCATCAGCTCATATTGAATTCCACTCTCGAATTATTCTTCAAAAGTTCATTCAAAGAAGTTTGATTCGGATTTCTTCTGAAATAATTGAAGAATCCTACGATGAAACGACGGATGTTTTTGACTTGCTAGATAGAGCCGAATCGAAGTTATACGAAGTAACACAAGGAAATATAAAAAGAAGTTCTGAAACGGCGCAGAGTTTAGTCTTACAGGCAAAAAAACGTATTGAAGAAATTGCTGGTCAGGAAGGAATGAGTGGTGTGGCTACTGGTTTTGAAAAACTAGATAAAATCACTTCTGGTTGGCAACCGAGTGATTTAATTATTATAGCGGCAAGACCTGCGATGGGTAAGACCGCATTTGTATTATCAATGGCCAGAAATATGGCAATAGATTACGGAATACCTGTTGCTTTGTTCTCCTTGGAGATGGCGTCGGTACAGTTAATTACTCGTTTGATTTCTTCTGAAACAGGTTTGTCATCAGAGAAATTACGTACTGGTAAACTAGAAAAACATGAATGGGAACAATTGAGTACCAAAGTTAAAAATTTGGAGAAAGCGCCATTGTTTATTGACGATACTCCTTCGCTGTCTATTTTTGATTTAAGGGCCAAGGCAAGACGTTTGGTCTCACAACATGGAATCCGAATTATCATTGTAGATTACTTGCAACTGATGACTGCTGGAGGAAATGGTAAAGGAGGCGGAAATAGAGAACAAGAAATCTCTACTATTTCCCGAAATTTAAAAGCATTGGCTAAGGAATTGAATGTTCCAGTAATAGCTCTTTCGCAATTGTCACGTGCGGTTGAAACCCGTGGCTCCAGTAAAAGACCATTGCTTTCTGACCTTCGTGAATCGGGTGCGATTGAGCAAGATGCGGATATTGTGTCCTTCTTGTATCGTCCTGAATACTATAAAATTGATGAATGGGATGATGATGAAGCTTCAAATACAGCTGGTCAAGCAGAAATTATGATTGCCAAGCACCGTAACGGTAGTATTGAAAACGTTCGTTTGAAGTTTATTGGACATCTTGGAAAGTTTGACAACCTAGAAGATCATACAGGTGGTTATGATGATTTGCCTTCATCAATGAATCAGGATGACAATCCGTTCATAACAAAGAGTCTTCCTTCCGCTCATGAAGCATTTGGAAGTAATTTGAACGATGATGATGACGATGATAGCGACATGCCTTTTTAGAAATACACAAAGCCTATTCTAATAGGCTTTTTTTTGGTCTGTATTTTTTTGCGTCGAGACTTTTCCCTCCAAGCAGCCTGGTCACTAAGCTTCTTAAAATCTATTAATTCATTGTCAGTTGCATCTTTGATAATTGTAATTATTTTAGGTGCGTTTTAAACTGGTTTGGTCTCTTATTCAAAGATTTTGATAACGATACTAGGCGAAATATCATCTCATGCTTCTCGCTTTTCTAATTTCATTGTTAGAAAGTAATATACTTAAAAGGGTAATTGACTCATTTAAATCCTTTGCTTCCCTATCTTTGATATAAAATAAATCAATGACTATGTCCAAAAGAATATTGTGTTGTCTTTTTTTACTTCTAGCCATGTCAACAAAAGCTTCTTTTATTTTGTTGCCAATGGATGAAAATACGCAAACGAACCATCTGAAAGCGTATGGGATTACATTTTGGTGTTTAGAGAAAAATTATAAAGCCAGTTGGTTACTGAATTATCGTGGAGGATCGTTTTTATTGCCAGATGCTATAGAAATACGTAAAGAATGCCAGATTCGTGGGGTAAGTTTTGAGATCCTTTCTGACGATGAAGAAGCAAGAATTCTTGATGAAATATCCAGTCCGTCTCAAAATATGGAAACGGTTATCCTAGAAAAGGCTCCCAAAATTGCCGTATATACTCCGAAGGGCAAGCACCCATGGGATGATGCCGTAACCTTGGTTTTAACCTATGCCGAAATTCCATTTACTGCTATTTATGACGAAGAAGTTTTAAGTGACCAGTTAGTGCCTTATGATTGGTTGCATTTACATCACGAAGATTTTACGGGACAGTACGGAAAGTTTTTTGGAGCGTATAGAAATGTTCCTTGGTACATAGAACAAAAAACCGAAGCTGAGGCACTGGCAACTAAGTTAGGTTATGCAAAAGTTTCTCAGGAAAAAGCGGATGTTGCTAAAAAAGTAAGGAACTTTGTCATTGGTGGCGGATTCATGTTTGCGATGTGTTCTGCAACTGATAGTTTTGATATTGCTTTGGCAGCCGATGGAGTCGACATATGTGAACCTATGTTTGACGGAGATGAAAGCGAAGCCAATTATCAATCGAAGATGAATTACTCAAATTCTTTTGCATTTAAAGACTTTATATTGGAAAGAAGACCAGAAAAATATGAGTTTTCGGATATTGATATGACTGAGAAAAGAAGAATTCCAATGGAAAAAGATTATTTTACTCTAATGGAGTTTTCTGCAAAATGGGATCCTATTCCTAGTATGTTATGTCAAAATCACACGCAACTGGTAAAAGGCTTTATGGGACAGACCACTTCTTTCGATTCTGCCTTAATAAAGTCTAATGTGTTAATTATGGGAAGTTGTGAGCTTAATGGCGAAGCACGTTACATTCACGGTGAAAAAGGGAAAGGAATGTTTACTTTTTTTGGAGGCCACGACCCCGAGGATTTTCAGCATCAGGTTGGTGATAGTCCAACCGTTTTAGATCTGCATCCCAATTCACCAGGCTATAGATTAATACTAAACAACGTATTGTTTCCAGCAGCTAGAAAGAAAAAACAAAAAACCTAATACTTTGCTTTTTTTAGAAAGCACTAAATTTCAATTTTATAGCATAAATGAATTTTAAATCTATTTTACAGGAAATACTACAGGAGTCAAATACATGTCCAATTAGTGGAAATGTAACCGCTACTATTCCGGAATTAGCTAAAGTGGACCCAAACAAGTTCGGAATTCATTTGACCACTATATTAGGAGAAGATTTCGGGATTGGGGACAGTAATGAAAAATTTTCGATTCAAAGTATTTCTAAAGCATTAACAGTGGCTTTGGCTTTTTCTTTTTTGGACGAAAAAATTTGGAAAAGGGTAGGAGTGGAACCTTCAGGAAACGCTTTTAATTCCCTAATACAACTGGAGTATGAAAAAGGAATTCCAAGAAATCCGTTCATAAATTCAGGTGCTCTTGTCATTGCTGATATGTTAGTTTCATTTTTGGATAATCCAAAGGAGGACTTTCTGGAATATATTAGGATGATTTCCGGAAGTCCAGCCATTGACTATAATTTAGCCGTTGCACAATCTGAAAAAGATACTCGTTTTAGAAATGCAGCGTTGGCCAATTTTTTAAAGTCCTTCGGTAATATTGATAATGATGTTGATCAGGTACTAGATTTTTATTTTCATCAATGTTCTATAGAAATGTCTTGTAAAGAGTTAGCACATTCTTTTTTCTTTTTTGCTAATGAGGGAAAAACTAGAGAAGGAAAGCAAATTTTGACTAAAAGTCAAGTGAAAAGGCTGAATGCTTTGATGCAAACTTGTGGTTTTTATGATGAATCGGGTGAATTCACTTATAGAGTTGGGTTACCGGGTAAAAGTGGTATCGGTGGGGGTATCGTTGCTTTATTCCCTACGAATTTTGTAGTGGCCACCTGGTCTCCCAAATTGAACAAAAAAGGGAATTCAGAACTTGGAATGCATGCCTTGGAATTATTGACTACAAAAACGGGAATGTCAGTATTCTAAGCAAAATTAGTTTAGAGAGAATTCAAACCATAAAGGAATATGATCGGATATCTTTCTGGCTTCTTTCAGGGAATAGAATTTCTTATAAAAAGAAATAATTCCTGAGCTTAAATTCCTGGTTTTAGTGTTTTTGTAGTGCGTGTTGTCATACTCTGAGGTGAGACACTTGTTGTTTATGTACTTTTGTTTTAAGGAGTTTTTTTTGTCCAGCTGAAATAGATTTATATCCAATTTTTTTTGAGGGTTTGAAAACGGTAAGGGACTGGCGGCAATTTAAATCCCTGATGAAAATCAAATTCAAAGTAGAATATACATCTGCTAATTTTTTGAAATAAT
The DNA here is from genome assembly GCA_937773775.1 of uncultured Flavobacterium sp. Taxonomy (GTDB): domain Bacteria; phylum Bacteroidota; class Bacteroidia; order Flavobacteriales; family Flavobacteriaceae; genus Flavobacterium. The sequence continues at coordinate 5,647 of CALJVL010000044.1, read as the reverse complement.
TAATCGCACGTTCAGGTTCTTTGGGTTTGGGAACAGCACGGAAGTTCACTAGGGTAAATTGTGTATCATTATATTTATAAATGCAATAAAAGGCTTCCCTTTCAATCTCTAGATGGAATGTTTTTTCGAGCCAAGCGGATCCTATTTTCTTCAGCTTTGTCGTTTTCCAAATAAATGCATAGCGTTCTTTTTGATAGGGACTGCCGCTGGTTGGTTCGCTAATTACGTAATTCCATTTGGGTCCTTTTCGATTAAGCTCCTCGACCAGTTTGGCGACCGCTTGCACACCACCATAGCCTGCCACAACTTCTTGAATTGCTATAATATCATATTCTCGAACTGTTTCTGCTACGAAAGCAATTTCGGTTTTCGACTTCGATTTACCAAAATTCTCTAAATTCCAAGATAGTAGCTTGGTTTGAGAAATAGAAGCGGAACAAAAAAGAAGGAAAAGTATCGAAAATAATTTATTCATTTGGTGGTGTAAAAGAGGGATAGAATACTACGAAACTTAATCAAATATTTCTTAGAATAGAAATTTAGCAATCCTAAATTAATGATACGCTTAGGTTTGTTCTATTAGAGTAAAAAACAAAAAACCCCAATCTTTCGATTGAGGTTTCCATATAAGTAAGTAAGCTAAATTGAGTTGATAAAACGTTTATTTTACTTTATTAAGTACAGCTTTGAAAGCTTCAGGGTGGTTCATAGCTAAATCTGCAAGAACTTTACGGTTCAATTCGATATTATGCTTTTTCACTTTACCCATGAATTGTGAATAAGACATTCCTTCCAATCTAGCTCCAGCGTTGATACGTTGAATCCATAATGCACGGAAATTTCTTTTGTTCACCTTTCTGTCACGGTAAGCGTAGCACATTGCTTTCTCTACCGCATTTTTAGCCACTGTCCAAACGTTTTTACGTCTACCAAAGTAACCTTTGGCTAGCTTCATTATTTTTTTTCTTCTTGCTCTTTTTGCAACTGAATTTACCGATCTTGGCATAATTTTATTGTTTTTTTGTAGCAGGCGTCCCGAATTGAATCAAAGGAACTTAAAGGCCATACTCCAAGGTTATTTTAAATTGTTTTAACCTAAAGAATTATTTTTTTTAATTGACAATTAATGATTGTCGATTATATAATTCTTAATTGTTGTTTGATGCTTTTCATATCTGATTTGTGAACTAGCGCTGAATGTGTCAAAGCTAATTTACGTTTCTTAGATTTTTTGGTCAAGATGTGACTTTTAAAAGCATGCTTTCTTTTAATCTTTCCAGAACCAGTAACTTTAAAACGTTTCTTGGCGCTAGATTTGGTTTTCATTTTAGGCATTTTTTCCTAGTATTTTAATTTATTCTTACTTACTTACTTATCTTTTGTTTCAAGTTTAACGATTCAAGCTTCAAAACTGAATGCTAAAAACTGTAAACTGAATACTATTTCTTCTTTTTTGGAGCGATAAACATAATCATTCTCTTTCCTTCTAAAACTGGCATCGCTTCCACTTTACCAAATTCTTCTAAGTCCGTAGCCAATCTCAACAGTAAGATTTGTCCTTGGTCTTTATATATGATCGAACGACCTTTAAAGAAAACAAATGCTTTCAATTTGGCACCCTCTTTCAAGAATTTTTCAGCGTTCTTGCGCTTAAATTCATAATCATGCTCATCTGTTTGAGGTCCAAAACGGATTTCTTTAACAATGACTTGAGTAGACTTTGCTTTCAGAATTTTATCACGTTTCTTTTGTTCGTAAACAAATTTCTTGTAATCCATGATTTTACAAACTGGTGGCTCTGCGTTTGGTGAAATCTCGACTAAATCCAATTCAAATTGGTCAGCCAATCTTAAAGCCTCCGAAAGTTTGAAAACTCCAGGCTCAATGTTTTCACCTACAAGTCGTACTTCTTGCACTCCACGAATAAGATTGTTTATTCTGTGGGCATCCTTTTTTTCTACGCGAGGTTGATAACCTCTGTTGCTTCTTATTGCTATGACTTTGTAATTTTAAGTTAAACTGTAAATGTTTTTAATGTCTTTTTTATCTCTTCGTTCACTATCGAAGCAAATTCTTCTATTGTTACGGTAAAATTACCTTTCCCTTCCTGTCCATGGCGACGGATAGAAATGGTACCGTTTTTTTCTTCCTCTTCTCCTACAATCAGCATAAACGGGGTCTTTTGCATCTCAGCATCCCTGATTTTCTTGCCTATTGTTTCGTTTCGGTTGTCAATCAGAGCGCGAATTTCGTGATTTTCTAGCAAATCTAAAACTTTTTTGGCATATATTTCATATTTCTCGCTCAAAGACAATATGATTGCTTGTTCGGGCATTAACCATAGTGGGAAATTTCCTGCTGTGTGTTCTAATAATATGGCTATAAATCGTTCCATTGAGCCAAAAGGTGCTCTGTGAATCATTACAGGTCTATGTAGTTCGTTGTCAGATCCTTTGTAGGTTAAATCAAAACGTTCCGGTAGATTATAATCCACTTGAATGGTACCTAATTGCCATTGTCTACCTAATGCATCTTTGACCATAAAGTCCAACTTTGGACCGTAGAAGGCAGCTTCGCCATATTCAACAACAGTATCCAGATTTTTATCTTTTGCCGCATTGATGATTGCGCTCTCCGCTTTTTCCCAGTTTTCATCACTTCCTATGTATTTCTCTCTGTTCTCTTTATCTCTTAAAGAGATCTGAGCCGTAAAATTCTCAAAGCCTAATGATCCGAATACATATAGCACCAAGTCAATGACTTTTTTGAATTCTTCGTCCAGTTGTTCCGGGGTACAAAAGATGTGTGCATCATCTTGGGTAAATCCACGTACACGTGTCAATCCGTGCAATTCTCCACTCTGTTCGTATCTATAAACGGTGCCAAATTCAGCATAACGCTTCGGTAAATCTTTGTAGGACCAAGGTCTTACATTGTATATTTCGCAGTGATGAGGGCAGTTCATAGGTTTCAATAAAAACTCTTCGCCTTCGGCGGGGGTAGTTATAGGTTGAAAGCTGTCTGCTCCGTATTTTGCATAATGTCCTGAAGTTACGTACAATTCTTTCTGACCAATATGAGGGGTAATCACTTGTTCGTAACCTGCTTTTTTCTGTGCTTTCTTTAAGAATTGTTCTAGCCTTTCTCTCAATGCCGCCCCTTTAGGTAGCCATAAAGGTAAACCTTGACCAACTTTTGCAGAGAAAGCAAACAATTCTAATTCTTTTCCTAGTTTTCTATGATCACGACGTTTCGCTTCCTCAAGTAAGAGTAGGTATTCGGTTAGCTCTTTTTGTTTAGGGAATGAAGTTCCATATACACGAGTCAGCTGCTTGTTTTTTTCATCACCACGCCAGTAAGCACCGGCAACACTCATGATTTTCATCGCTTTGATTATTCCAGTATTCGGAATGTGACCTCCGCGGCATAAATCGGTAAACGTATCGTGATCACAAAACGTAATTGTTCCATCTTCAAGATTGGTAATCATTTCAGTTTTGTAAACATTGTCCTTATATAGCTCTAATGCATCCGCTTTAGAAACAGGGCGCAATTTGAATTCGTGTTTTCCTCTCGAAATCTCAAGAACACGATCTTCTATTTTTTTGAAATCAGCATCAGTGATCTTCTGATCTTCAAAATCGACGTCATAATAAAACCCGTTTGAAATTGCAGGCCCAAGGGTTAGTTTGATACCAGGATACATTTCTTCAAGAACCTGTGCCATTACATGCGAAGTCGAATGCCAAAAAGCTTTCTTTCCATCCGCATCATTCCAGGTGTATAATATAAGACTGCCATCCGTAGTCAAAGGAGTTGTTGTTTCCACTGTTGTACCGTTAAAGGAAGCCGAAATTACATTTCTGGCAAATCCTTCACTAATGCTTTTAGCAACTTCCATAGGAGTTACGTCTGACGCGAACTCTTTAACTGACCCATCGGGCAAAGTAATCTTAATCATTGTTTGTTAATTTAAGGATGCAAATATAGGCCATTACAAAAATACACACAATATATATGGAAGGTTTGTTATATATAGGTACGAAAAACTAGTTGCAGGCTTTTCGCTAGACTTTTTTTAGGAGCTATTTCCTGCTATGCGCTTTAATCTTATATGCCGAACTCCCGCATATAAGGATTTGCACTGCTATCAGGGCTAGCTGGCTACTTTCAAAATGGGTTTTTGTTTTTTGATCGTAATAAAAGCCTTGTACATTATACTAAATACTATGTTAAGTGCAGAAAGATCGCGATGCAGACTAAGCTTCCTGCTTTTGAAAGCCTGGGATCTTAGTTTAGTTTTTATATGAACGTGTTAAGTACATGACAAAAAGCAAAATAGATTGTTTTCCAAACGATTAACACCTGTAAAAAGAAATTTAGACAAGTAATCTAAGCCGTATTTGAGAACACTTACCGCTCTTCTACCGTGTTTTTTTATTATTATTCGTTTGACATTATCATCTAAATAATCTCCAATTTTATAGCACCATACAAAAGCAACCATTGTGAGCGAAAATAATTTTTCTAACCTGTCTAAAAATCAGTTACGTGCGTGGCTTCTATATTAAAACCGCTACTCTTTAAACCACGAAAGAGGGTTTCAATCTGCCAACGTTGTTTGTAATATTCCATTGCCTCTTCGGGTTTATTAAAAGAAACTATGATTAAAAATTCCATCTTTCCATCTCTATCAATTGTTTTAGTTCCTGAAAGATAACAACGCTGTCCGTGTAACTCAACTATTTTTGGATAGTGGTAAAACTCGCCAACTTTCAAATTATTAAACAACCAAAATGCCTTTATTTGTGCTTGTTTTTGATAAGAGTAAATTGTGAAATTATTTCTAATTCGAATGTGATATCGAATTTTCTCATCATTCAAAAATTCTAACCATTTACCACCAACAAACTCTCTATCGGCTAATAAACAATCAATACTTGGTTTTCCAAACCATTCAATGTACTTTCTTAATAAATCTATTCGCTCCTTTGTATCGGAATTTCCTTGCTTATCTAACATCTTAAACATCAAAGGAAAAGCTACGTTTTTATAACTGACTCCTAACATTAAAATGTTGATATTGTGCTCTCCAAACTTCCAATTGGTTCTGTCTAAAACAAGCACCAAATCCTCTTTGAATGGTAATATGTTGAATATCAGTATTGAAACAATTTTCATCGGAAAATCAAAATCCTTCATAAATCGTTGGATTCTCCTGTATGAACTGTTTTTATCGGCTTTTGTGTCAAAAGCTGATGCTATTCTATCATAATTAATTGTCTTTGTCTTGCACAAAGCAGTTATAAATAAACAGATAAGTTTGACCCTTGCTAGATTCAGTTCTCCTTTAAAATGACCTTGTAATACCGAAATGAACGATGTATCTTTATACCCTAGACTGGTGTTCTTCATTAGAAAAATTATGTGGTAATAATTCTTTAATGTAATGAATATCAGTCTTTTATCCTAATTTATAATGCTTATTTTGTTGATTCTCAATGAAATATTTTTTTTGTCATGTACTAAAATGAACGTGATAAACTCTCGAAAAACGACTGTTTTTCTTTTCTTGATGCTAGAAGTACGATAGTTGGGAAAAAACTTTCGTCTTCAAAGCACGGTTGTTCAGTAAGTTAAACTCAAA
>CALJVL010000043.1 GCA_937773775.1 uncultured Flavobacterium sp. | reverse complement strand
AGATAAAGCACCATAACGCTCAGCGTATTGCCCTCTTCTTTCACTTAAGTAATCATCTTGACTGATAAATTTATCAAATGCAACCCCTTGAGAAGCTCCACCGGTAAATACCATTGAACTAATTTCTGCAGTAGTAGGAACATAAATCAAATCATTTGTTCCGGAACCATCATTATTGACATCACCACCATAGATATAAGCGAAACGACCTCCTTGTGCATATTCGAAGAATGTAGAAACAGTTGTAGACCATTTGTCATTAGTACCATATTTCCATTTTTTTGAAGCCACACCTATAAAACGTTGTGTATCACCATATTTAGAATTAGATAACACTGCATCATTTACATTTCCTAAAGCAGGGTTAAAAGCAAATGCATCCCCAGTAATTTCTGCTTCAATAGAGTTAACATCTTTAGAAATTAAGTAATTGTAAGCTAAACTAGCAAACAATCCATTATCAAAATTCTTTTGTAATTTAACCGAAGTATTAAAAACATATCCTTTGTTAGAATTTGTCATTACATAAGCATTATTAGCCCCTTTATCAGCTGCAAGATAGATTGCTCTACTGTCAGCACCATTCAAAATACCTGTCGGTGGTTTTAATCCCCAATTTTGTACATGAACGCCATTGATGTCTTTGTTGTATGACATATCAACAGTAATGATATAATCATTATCTAATTTGTGATCGAGACCCTAAACTTGATCTCCAAACTTGAGGCCATTTGAAATTTTTATCCATAATTTGGAAGAAACCATCATCAGCACCACTTACTTGGTTTCCTAACCATACAAAAGGAAGCTTTCCAGTAAAGATTCCTGTACCACCGCGTACTTGTGTTGTTCTATCTCCCCTTAACATCCCAGTTAAATCCTAGTCTTGGAGACCATAATAATTGATCCGTTGGTAAGATTGTAGAAATCAACGCTTCATTAGCTTTTGTTTGTGGATTATAATAAATAGTAGCATTATTTCTTGACGCCCCATTATCAGTATCGATATACTTCTGAATTAAATCAGAGGTATTGAAGTATAAGGGTTTATCAGCTCTTAAGCCTAAAGACAATTTAAAATTATCAGTAATATTCCAGTCATCTTGAGCGTAGAAGGCAACTTGACCAACATTTAACTCTGACAATTTCCATCCACCGTCAGCTCCAACTTGAAATAATTCTTTGCTTTTAAAGGTATTCTGAGCATACTGAAAATTTTGAGCAACAATACTACTTTCATAAGGTTGTGCGGCATCAGCTAAAAAATGCATTAACATCAGGCATAGGGCCCCCCAAAACCTGGTATGTTAAAAGTTCCCCTGTATCCATTTGGATTACCGAAGTTATCATAGTCACCCAAATTAAATGAGTTTTTAAACTGGTATTTTTCGAAAGAAACACCGAAAGTAAAGGTATGATTCCCTGTACTATAACTAAGATTATCTGTAACTTGAAATACTTTTTGGTCTAGTTGGTTATTTATGGAGAATGGCTCGTGTCCAGCAATAATATAGTTTGCACCAGCACCATCTTGGATATTAATAACAGGAGCAGGAGTTGAAAAATGGGTTTCTAAAATCATTAAAATGAGTGTAACCCGCTTGCAATTTATTGGAAACTGTTTCGCTAAATTTTGAATTCAATTCTAATAAAAACGAATCTAATTTATTATTTATTTGGTACCCTGATTTTTCAAACTGTAGTATAGAAGCATTAGGACCTCTAAAACCTAAGGCAGATGGGTGTGCAGGTTTATCTTTAGAAGCATCTAAAAAATTATAAATGACCGCTAATTTATTATTGTCATTTATATTCCAATCAAATTTGATTATACCTTTGTTAGAATCAGAATTATGAGTAAATCCTTGGTAAGCACCTGGATTATAACCAAAATTCTGCCCTGATGCATCTTTCAAATTTGTTAAAGCATCATACACTGAAATTAAATCGCTTTCTAACACTCTTGATTCATTAACTCCAGTTGTACCATTACCATCATTAGCAATAAAGTTAGATCCCAAATCACTTCTATTGTCAATTTCATAATTGGCAAAGAAGAATAATTTATTTTTAACAATTGGGCCACCTATGCTAAAGCCAGCTTGAGTTTGCTCTAAAGAAGGTACGAAGATTTTCTCGCCTTTAATTTTACTTCCTGTTAGATCTTGATTTCTAAAAAAAGCATAAAGCAGTTCCATGAAATTCATTTGTTCCTGATTTAGTAACAGCATTTACAGAAGCTCCAGTAAACCCTGACAATGCAACATCATAAGGAGCAGTTGCGACCTGAATTTGTTCAATTGCATCTAAAGAAATCGGTTGAGAACCAGTTTGACCCACCTGGAGTCGCAGCATCTAATCCGAAGGGATTATTGAAAACAGCTCCATTTAAAGAATAGCTATTGTACTGGATCATTCCTTCCACCAAAAGAACCACCACTTGCTGAAGGCTCCAAACGTGTAAAATCTTCGGCAGATCTTGAGATTGTTGGCAAAGCTGTTAACTCTCTTCTTCCTATTGTAGTTTCTGCACCTGTTCTGCCGCTTTGAAAAACTTTGTTTTTTGAACCGGTAATTTTAACTTCGCTTAGTTGCTGACTTTCATCTTTCAACAAAACATCTAAGTTAAATGGCTTTCCTAATTCAAGGTATACTTCATTGAAAACCTGTGTTTGAAAACCAACATAGCTTACTGTAACTTTGTATGGTCCTCCAATTCTCATGTTAAGCATATTAAACCTACCATCAGCATTCGATGATGCGGAATAATTAGATCCTGTTGGAGTATGCGTAGCATAAATAGTTGCTCCTGGAAGCGATTCCGTATCGGCACTTTTTACAGTCCCTTTAATACTGGAAGTCGTTGTTTGAGCTATCACTGCGGTGAAGCCAAAAACAAAAAATAATAAAACAATAAATTTTTTCATTTCTATGGATATGAGTTTATATTGCACGAAATTAGATAAAAAAAAATCACCTCTAAAGGTGATTTTAATATTATAATAAGAAAATATTAACAATTTGTTAATAAATTATTTATTTATTCTGCAACGATTTCATAAGGTAACTCTACGATTACATCTCTGTGCAAACGAACGCTAGCAGAGTATTTACCAATACGCTTAACAATACCGCTAGTGATGAATTTTCTATCAATTACTTGACCACCTTTTGCTAAAGAAGCAGCGATATCAATATTCGTGATTGAACCGAATAGTTTCTCTCCACCTGCTTTTGCAGTAATTTTGATTTCGATAGCTTTTTAAAACTTCAGCCAATGCTTGCGCATCGTTTACTACTTTAGCTTCTTTGTGCGCTCTTTGTTTTAGGTTTTCAGCTAATACCTTCTTTGCAGAAGATGTTGCTAAATGTGCATGACCTTGTGGTATTAAAAAATTACGACCGTAACCATTCTTTACCGTTACTACATCATCTTTAAATCCTAAATTTTGAACGTCTTGTTTTAATATAAGTTCCATGTTGTTGTCCTTTATTATAGAAGTTAGGTTTCATATTTCAGAAAACCAACAACTGAGTTAAAATATTATTTTAGTAAATCAGCCACATATGGCATTAAAGCTAAGTGACGTGCTCTTTTTACAGCAACAGACACTTTTCTTTGAAATTTCAATGAAGTCCCTGTTAAACGACGAGGAAGAATTTTCCCTTGTTCGTTTACAAATTTCAATAAGAAATCACCATCTTTATAATCAATGTATTTGATACCTGATTTTTTGAAACGACAATACTTTTTAGTTTTGTTAGTTTCTATGTTTAAAGGCGTAAGATATCTGATATCCCCGTCTTTTTTTCCTGAAGCAGATTGTTGTAATGTAGCCATGATATTACGCTTTTTGAGATTTTAATTTTGTTCTTCTTCTTTCAGCCCAAGAGATAGCGTGCTTGTCTAAACTTACAGTTAAGAAACGCATAACTCTTTCGTCACGTCTGAATTCAGTTTCAAAAGCGATAAGAACTTCTCCTGGCACGTTGAATTCGAACAAGTGATAGAAACCACTTTTTTTATTTTGGATTTCGTAAGCCATTTTTTTTAGGCCCCAATCCTCTTTCGATACCATTTTGGCTCCTCTAGTAGTAAGAAAATCTTCAAATTTGCTTACTGTTTCCTTTACCTGAACATCAGATAAAACGGGATTTAAAATGAAAACAGTTTCATAATGATTCATAAATATTTATTTATTTGTTAATTTGGGTGCAAAAATAACCAATAAATTTCAATAATCAATGTTTTTTTTGAATTAATCGTTTAACTAAGAAGAAAAACAATATTAGTTTTTGTAAAACTGAAAATTAACAATATATTTACTTTTCAAAAACCTTAAATGAAAATTCATGAAACTAAATTGTGTCGTAGTGGACGATAGTTCGATTCAACGAATGATCATCGCAAAGTTAGTTCATAACCACCCAAACTTGCATTTAATAGGGGATTTTTCGAATGCAATTGAAGCCAGAAGCTGTATGTCTATCCATAATGTAGACCTTATATTTCTTGACATTGAGATGCCAGTAATTAGTGGTTTTGATTTTTTAGATGGATTAAAAATAAAACCTCAAATAATTTTCATAACCTCGAAAGCAGAGTATGCACTCAAAGCCTTTGATTATGATGCAACCGATTATCTTCAAAAACCAATCGCAATTGATCGATTTAATGCATCCGTCAAAAGGGCAATTGATTTATATCAGTTAAAGCAAGATACCAGAGATGAAGAAGGAGAGCATGTTTTTATTAAAAGTAATTTGAAAAAATTAAAAATCTTTACTTCTAAAATCAAATGGATCGAAGCTTTTGGTGATTATGTGAGAGTTGTTACTGATGAGGATAGCCACCTAGTACTTTCCACTATGAAGTCTTTTGAAAACGAGCTGTCGAAAACAAAGTTTGTAAGAGTGCACAAATCGTACATCATAAATATTGACAAAGTGGAACGCTTCAACAGTAAGTTCGCAGAAATTGGCCTTATGAAAATACCATTGAGCCGAAATAAAAAAGAAGACCTAATAAAAGCCCTATCAGTTGCATAAAAAACTACTTTAATAAAAATCGACATTTACAGAAACTTTAATAGCTCTATATTGAGCCACTGAATCAAAACTATTCAACATTTTTTGAATAGTCTTTTTTGTTACTGCAACTGAAGTGTTTTGAGGAATCTTAATTATGATTACTCTTATATATTCGTTTCTAATTCTGCTTATAGCCGGTTCTTCAGGACCTAGAACGGGCATATTCAAATTCAGCCTCATTACCTCATACAACCACAGTGCGCCTTCCTTTAATTTGCTGAAATCTCGCTGTTTTAATGTGAGTTTTATTATTCTAAAGTAGGGCGGATACTTATAAATCTGTCTGTCGTACAACTGTTCATTATACATACCCAAGTAATCATTATTTGTCACTTGCTGTATCGTATTGTGATTGGGGTTATATGTTTGAATAATTACTTTTCCTTGCTTCTCAGAACGCCCTGAACGTCCCGACACCTGAACCATCATTTGGAAACTTCTTTCAAAAGCTCTAAAATCAGGGTGAAACAACATATTATCAGCATTCATTATCCCAACTAAACTCACATTATCAAAATCGAGTCCTTTGGCCAGCATTTGAGTTCCCACTAAAATATCGACTTCTTTATTTTTAAAACTATCAATGATTTTTTCGAACCCAAATTTACCTCGAGTAGTATCCTGATCCATTCTCCCAATCTTACTATCAGGAAAAATCGCTATTAACTCCTGTTGAATTTGCTCTGTTCCGAAGCCCTTGGTCGTCAAATCGACGCTAGAGCAACTGTGGCAATGTGTAGGTTTAGCAATCGAGTAGCCGCAGTAATGGCAACGCAATTGATTTTTATGCTTATGATAAGTTAAACTTACATCACATTGTTGGCAATGTGGAACATGCCCACAGGTCATACATTCCATTAACGGGGAGTAACCCCTCCTGTTTTGAAACAAAATTACTTGCTCTCCTAATGACAGTGCATTGGTAATTCCCTCAATCAAAGAATCACTAAAGTGACCTTTCATTCTTTTACGAAAATATTTGTCTTTTAAATCTACCAATTGTATTTCAGGCATCATCACTTTACCATAGCGTTCGGAAATTTCTACCAGACCGTATTTGTCAGATTTGGCGTTAAAATAAGTTTCAATACTTGGCGTTGCCGAGCCTAGCAACACTTTCGCCTTATGGTAATTAGCTAAAACTATAGATGCATCGCGCGCATGGTAACGTGGGGCCGGATCGACCTGTTTAAACGTTTGTTCGTGTTCTTCATCTACAATTATAAACCCGAGGTCGTGGAAAGGCAAAAACAAAGCCGACCTCGCTCCTATTATAATTTGTGCTTTCTCAGAGTTTTTTAATACTTGATTCCAAACTTCTACCCGCTCGTTATTATTGTATTTAGAATGGAAAACAGCCACTTTATTTCCAAAATAAGCACTTAATCTTGTTACTAGTTGAGTTGTGAGTGCAATTTCTGGCAATAAATACAGTACTTGTTTGCCAGTAACTAGATATTCTTCAATCAACTTGATATATACCTCTGTCTTTCCGCTTGATGTTACCCCATGCAAAAGACAAGCTTCTTTCTGGATAAAACTGGCCTTGATAGCGTCAAATGCATTTTGTTGCGCTTTGCTTAGTTGCAATTTCTCTTCCTTTGTTTTTCCTGAGAAACTGACTCTATCTTCCTGTATAAAATAATCCTCAAATATTTCTTTATCGATTAATGCCTTTACGGTAGCCGAAGTAGAATCCGCTGACTCAATCAATTTTTTTACAGTGACGGGCTTCTTTTCGGATGCTCTTAATTGAAAAAATCGCAAAACAATTTCTTTTTGCTTGCTTGCGTTTTTTAATTTCTCTAGTAATTCACTTAACCCCAAATCCGACTCATATGTAGAATTTAGTCGCATGTATCTAACTAATTTGGGTTTATAGCTTTCCAGCATCTCTTCCTGCAGAACTAATATTTTTTTATCTATCAGTTTTTGAATGACTGGAAAAATATTCTTCTTATTCAAAATACCAACTATATCTTGTATTTTTAGTGAAGATTGCTGTTGTAATGCTTGATATATCAAATACTCGTCGTCAGAAAGTTCACTTTCATCCACGAAAACATCTATTTTTTGAGAAATTATTGTTTCGCTTTCGAGTAATAATGCGCTTGGCATAGCTCCGCGATAAACATCACCGATTGCACACATGTAATAAGATGCAATCCATTGCCAATGAGCAATCTGAACTTCGGTTACAATGGGCTTTTCATCAAGAATTTGATGAATTTCCTTGGCTTCATATAATGTTGGTTGATTTTTATGGGTATCAATAACTAATGCAGTATAGATTTTGCTTTTCCCAAAAGGCACCGCCAGGCGCATTCCTTTTTTAATGTAATTATATTCAGATTCAGAAACGCTGTAAGTAAACGTTTTGGCAAGGGAAAGCGGTAAAATTACTTCTGCAAAAAAAGACATTATTTGAATATTGTGTGAATAGAATTAGTTTTTTTGGGCACAGGAAAAATTACTTTACTCTATACCAATATTGTGTCCTACCTAATAACGCGATTCCAATATATCCGCGAACTTTAAGCTTGTCCTTCGATTTTAAAACGATACTACATTTGTAATGCCGACCATTTTTAGGGTCCATAATTTCTCCAGAATTATATTCATCACCATCTTTAGATAGTCCTTTTATAATTGTCAATCCCACAATTGGTTTATTAGCATCCAGTCCCGAACAATTTTTGCAGGTATCTTTTTTATGTTCAGGAGCAAAAATCTCCATCACTCTCCCATAAATTTTTCCAGATTTTTCGTAGATTTCAACAATTGCTCTCGCCTCACCAGTCTCATCGTCAATGGTTCTCCACTTCCCTGTTACTCCATTGCTTTGTGCAAAGAACATTGACGATATAAGTAATACTGCGACAGTAAAGATTTTTTCCATTATTTATATTTTAAATCTTAATACTGCAGCGTCTTACAAGTTTTTTTTTGCACCTATATAGTAAACAGCTACAAAAAGTTATTTTTTTTCACCAAAGCTAGCATAAAATCAGTAGAAGCTTTTACATTAAGCTAATTATCTTTTTCTTTTTCAATTTATTAACCGCTAAATTTAATTCAAAACCGAGGAGTAAAATCATACAGTTGATCCAAATGTAAAACATGACAATCAACAACGTTCCTATAGAACCATATAGCTGATTGTACTGAGAAAATCGCAGCACCCAAATCCCAAAGAAATAGGAAATTATAATTGTGAAAATTGTAGTAAAGACAGAACCAATAGATATAAAGGATCTACTTTTGTCATGTTTAGTTCCAAACTTGAAGAGTATCGATGTTGTAACTAAAATCATTAGCAACAAGAATATATATCGGCCTAAAACTATTAAAGGAATCTGCTCACTTAAAACATTGTGGATAGTGAATTTTTGAATAAAAACTTCAAATACTACAATTATAGCAACGGTAAGAATAAGCAAAAAACTTAATATAATAGACATTCCTATAGCCACAAAATATTGATGAAAAAAACCTCTTTTAACTAAAACATGCCGTGAGTTTTCAAATCCGCCCAAAATAGCATTCAATCCATTTGCCATCAATAATATAGACAAGAGAAATCCAGAAGACAGCAAACCCGAATGACTGTTATGAAGAATATCATCTACAATACTCTCGATCGCATAATACGTGTTTGGCGGAACTCCTTCAGACACGAATTTTAAAAAATCCTGCTGAAAACCTTCGATTGGGATATACGGAATAAGGTTAAAAATAAAAAGTGCAAAAGGAAATAGCGCCATAAAAAAACTGAATGCAATCGAACCAGCCCTATTAGACAGCGCTCCTTCGGCAATCCCTATAATATATAATTCCAATAAATCGTAAAGAGACAGGCCTTCTAACCAACGTAATTGTACCCCTTTTAAAAAGCGGGCCAAATCTCTCAATAATGGAATTTTTTCAATTCTTTCTTCTATTTCTGCTGACATTACTTACACCTTTTCATTAAATCATCCATTTTATTTGTCACAAAGTGCGCAGCCTTGTCCATAAATTAAAACAAAGATAATATAAGTTAAATCAAATTGCTTTCAGACTTAAGTCCATATTATAAATAGAATGAGTCAAGGCTCCCGAAGAAATATAATTGACGCCGCATTCGGCATAATTTCGTACTGTCTCTTCATTGATATTTCCCGAAGACTCGGTTAAGCATTTATCACCAATTAAAGCAACTGCTTCTCTCGTCATCTCATAATCAAAGTTATCCAAAAGGATTCTATAAACCCCTTCACAGACTATGATTTCTTTGACTTCATCGATGTCTCTCGCTTCAACGATGATTTTCAGGTTTAGATTCTGTTCAGTAAGGTACTTTTTTGTTTTTGATATGGCCAAGGTAATTCCTCCTGCAAAGTCAATATGATTATCTTTGAGCATAATCATATCATAAAGTGCAAAACGGTGGTTTTCGCCCCCGCCTAGTTTCACAGCCCATTTTTCAGCAACACGAAAACCGGGAGTTGTTTTGCGGGTATCCAAAATCATGGTGTTAGTTCCCTCAAGTAATTTGACGTAGCTATTAGTCTTTGTGGCAATAGCCGACAT
The DNA here is from genome assembly GCA_937773775.1 of uncultured Flavobacterium sp. GTDB lineage: Bacteria > Bacteroidota > Bacteroidia > Flavobacteriales > Flavobacteriaceae > Flavobacterium. The sequence continues at coordinate 19,811 of CALJVL010000043.1, read as the reverse complement.
CCGCTGCATGGAATTCAGCACTAACCTTTCTGCTTTTAAAATGGATTGCGAGCTTCCTGAAACATGAAAAACAATATCACCAGACTTTACTGTTGTTCCGTCCTCAATAAAGGTTTCAACTTGAAGTGTGGGATCCACAAAGTTAAAAATCATTTTAGCAAATTCTACTCCTGCAATGATTCCTTCGTCTTTGACCAAAAGTTTTGCTCGCCCTTGCGCCGAAACAGGAATACAAGCTAAAGAGCTGTGATCCCCACCGCCAACATCTTCGCGGATAGCATTAGAAATTAGAATTTGTAACTCGTTTTGAAACTGGGCTTCGCTAATCATCATTGTTGGACTTTGTGAAGCGCTAAATTAAGGTATATTTTTGTGGATTTGAAAATTTGTTTCCCCAAAGTATTCCTAACTTTACCTTACTCTTCTAAGTAAAACACCCTAATTATACTATGCCTAAAAATATTACTTTATAGATTTAAAGAAATAAACATTAATTTAGTACCGCACCGTAGACCCATAGAATAAATTTGCCTATTTGCTTTAAATCGCTTAAAGGAAAAAGTTTGATATAGAAAGCTAATGCTTTGTTTGTATGTGCACATGTTTTGTAAAAATTTACTGCATAGTACTTTTATAGATTACTATAAATGACTCGTTTTTAAAAAGCACTAAATACCATTACAAATATTGACGCCTTTAATTTTAAAAAGTCTCTTTATAACATTATTAATAAGCTCTCCTATGAGCGGTGCTAGCGATGAAAAATGAAACGAACCTCGCAGTATCAAAAAAAAGAATGTTTATTTGCATAAAAATTATAAAATCAAAGCGCCAGTTTTAATAACTCTAACCGAATATATCGATGAAAGAAAATCACCATACTCCCCAAAATAAAAAAAGCAGTATTACGATGAATTCTGAAAAAAAATTACTGTCATTCATTGGGATAAAAAGAGTAGCTATCTGTTTGTTTTTATTGCTTTTTGCAACTGTATCATTTTCACAGCAAGCCATCCTCAACAGAAAAAATGATTCGCTTAATACTTCCCTTATTCAGTCATTTAATAAAAAACTGACTCTTGTAGAAGGACAACGAATTACCGATTCTATAAAGAGGGCGGAACTTGAATTGCAAATTTTGTCATTAAAAACATCCGACAACCTTAAAAAAGAAGAATTACAAAAACAACTGCAAGCTTTAAATGACAAGGAATCCAAACGTTTGGCTGAAAAAAAAGCACAAATTGATTCTATGAGGCTTACCGCTAAAGGATATCCCGTTGTAGGTTTTTTTAATGACACATTGTTTAAAGTGTATAGTAAATTAGGAAGCTTTTCAGCAAAAGACAGAGCCGATGCGATTACTATTAGAATAGAAAATCTTTCAGATAACTACAGTTTTAAAGCTGATTTCTTAAAAGTTGCTGAGTCTGAAACGACAGTCGATTTAGTTTATGGGGAAAGTATTATTATGAGTATATCAGAAAATGATGCACTCTGGAACAACTCTACTAAAGAAGAGCTGGCCAAAAAATACCAAATACTGATTGGTGACGCAGTAAACAACTATCTGAAAGAAACTAGTTTAACGACATTAGCAAAAGAGATTGGATTAGCTCTGCTCGTTTTAATTATAATGGGTGTATTAATTTCATATGTAAGAAAGTTTTTCCTTTGGATAGCAATTAAAATTAAAAAGCAGGAAGGCAAACGCATCCATGGAATAAAAATAAGGAACTTCACTTTGTTCGATGCCGATCAGCAAGTGAATGCGCTACTTAATGCCAATACAATTTTGAAATGGCTGATTATATTGCTTTTAATTTATGTAGCTCTACCTATTCTGTTTGGTATCTTTCCTTGGACAAAGGATTTTGCGGGAACTCTTTTTGGATATATCTTAAACCCTCTTAAAGACATCATTGTTGGATTTTGGAATTACTTACCTAATCTTATTACAATACTGGTTATCGTTTTCGTTTTTCGGTATGTCTTGAAGGGAATCCATTTCTTAAAAAATGAAATTGAAAAAGAAAATTTAGAATTGTCCGGTTTTTATCCGGATTGGGCTAACCCAACATACCAAATCATTCGGGTTATTGTTTTTGCATTTATGGTAGTGGTAATTTTTCCCTACCTTCCTGGAAGCGACTCTGCAGTATTTCAAGGAGTATCTGTTTTTCTGGGTTTCCTATTTACCTTTGGCTCAGCTGGCTCACTTTCTAATATCATTGCCGGTTTAATTCTCACTTATATGCGATTATTTAAAATTGGCGACCGTGTTAAAATTGGTGACGTGGTAGGTGATGTGATTGAAAAATCGTTGCTGGTAACCCGAATTAGAACCGTGAAAAACGAAATCATTTCAATCCCAAACTCAACAGTAATGAGTAGTCACACCATAAATTACAGTAGCGATGCTCCAGAAAAAGGTTTGATTATTCATTCCACTGTAACCATTGGTTATGATGTGCCTTGGAAGGATATGCATCAGGCGCTAATTGACGCAGCTTCTAAAACAGATTTAGTTTTGCAGGAACCGAAACCTTTTGTGTTGCAAACCAGTTTGGATGATTTTTATGTCTCCTACGAAATTAATGCATATATTAATGAACCAAATAAACAAGCGGTTATTTACTCTGTGCTACACCAAAACATTCAGGATATTTGCAATGGACGAGGAATTGAAATAATGTCGCCACATTACCGCGCTGCCAGAGATGGGAATACTTCAACGATTCCAACAAGTTATTTAGGTAAGGAATATAAAGCTCCTTTATTTAATGTAAACTTCAAAAGTACAGTACAGGATAAGCAATAAAAAAACAGAAAGAATAAACTAGATAAGAGTAAAAGTGTATAAAGATACAAAGACTTTTTTCGCTAAATATAACTCTCACTAAAAACTCGATTATTTATAATCTATTATCTTTGTCTCCATGTAAAGTAAGTTGAGAACTTAAGGATTAACCCAAAGGATAAATCACTTACAAAAACAAATAACTTATTGACTAAATCCAACTTATGAAAATATATTTTGCTCTGCTTTTTTCTATTATACTGAATGTTGGCTACTCACAAACAGCCAGCACTTATTTTGAAGAAATTAGAAATAATGAGGCTAAGCTAACCGCATTCTTTTCTCAAATGCCTAAAGGAGGCGACTTGCATCACCATTACAGCGGTTCTATTTATGCCGAGCCTATTTTGGAAGATGCAATAAATGATGATTTTTACCTGAATACAGCGACCATGCAAGTACTTAAGGACAAGCCCTCAAGTGGCAATTGGGAATTATTTTCAGCATTACAAAGTAAGGGACAATTAGCGTTTTACAAACAAAAAAATAATGCAAAGATGGTCCGTTAAGGATTATAACAACGTGGATTACCCTTCCGACAAATTGTTTTTTGAATCCTTTGATAAATTTAGCCCAGCATTAGTTGGTCACTTCGGAGAAGGATTATTGGAATTGAAAAATAGGGCCATAAAGGAAAATGTAAGTTATCTAGAAACGCAATTATCTACAATACCTAGTGATATCAATACCGATCAACTGACGGATTACAACCAAAAATTAAGACAATTTGCAGGTAACAGAGATGAAGCTGGAATTAACCAACTGCTGGACTCCATATATGCTACTATACTTCGAAAAGGAGCTCCATCCTATGCAGAAGACTTCAACACTAATTTTGTAGCCAAACTCCATAATGAACTTAAAATCGACGATGCCCGTTTTACGATGCGCTATCAAAATTTTGTTTTACGATTTATGGAACCGTTAGATTTGTTCAAAAATCTCGTCGTTGCTTTTATTTCTGCTGACAGCAGCCCACTTATGGCGGGTGTAAATATTGTTTCTCCAGAAGACGGTGAGACTTCTATGAAAGACTTTTGGCTTCATATGGTCATGTTTAAGTACTGCCATAGCCGCTATCCTAATGTCAAATATTCGATGCATGCGGGAGAACTTACCTTAGGACTAGTGCAACCCGAAGATCTTACTTGGCACATCCGAGCTGCTGTTTATACAGCGGGTGCCTACCGCATTGGCCATGGAGTGGATCTTCCCTACGAAGAAAATCCATATGAGCTTTTGCGCTATATGGCGAAAAACAATATCACTATCGAAATCAACTTGGTGAGTAATGAGTTTATTTTAAAGGTAAAAGAAAGCCGCCACCCCTTTTCATTATATAGGGAATTTGGAGTTCCTATTGTTATTAGCACTGACGATGCGGGCATATTGAGAACTAATATAACAGAGCAATATGTACTATTAGCCAAAAGATATAAGAACGTTTCATACGCAAACATCAAACAGTACGTATACAACAGTATCTATTACAGTTTTATAAAAGATGAATCCGTTAAGAAACAATTATTGGAAGATCTCGATCTGCGATTCAAAGCTTTTGAAGCTAAATTTCCAATAAAATAAAACACAATGAATATCAAACTCATCGCCATTGGCAAAACCGACAATAAAGCATTACAATCTTTAATTGACGATTACACCAAACGTTTGTCTTTTTATATTAAGTTCGATCTAGATATTATTGCCGATATCAAAAATGCAAAAAACTTATCTGAAAGCCAGCAAAAGGAAAAAGAAGGCGAATTGATATTGGCCAAAATCACGCCAACGGACCAACTCATTTTATTGGACGAAAACGGAAAAAATTTGTCCAGCGTAGGATTTTCAGAGGAATTGCAAAAGAAAATGAATTCAGGCGTAAAGAATTTAGTTTTTGTTATTGGAGGTCCGTATGGTTTTTCGGATACGGTTTATGCCAAAGCACAAGGAAAAATATCGCTTTCACTGATGACTTTTTCACACCAAATGGTACGTTTGTTTTTTATCGAACAGTTGTATCGCGGCTTTACTATTTTGAAAAATGAACCCTATCATCACCAATAAAAAGTGATTAGCGCTCAGTCTTTAATGTTAACTATTCTGCCTATTAATAGATAAGCTTCTCTCTATTCTTAATATCCAATTTTAAACTTTCAATGAAAATCTTATTTTGAATGTACATTCCATAATTCATGTTTTTATCAAACATAAAAATAAAACTGTTGGCTAATTCTTTTAGCCTGAACGAAGAAAAAATCTCTTTGGTTTTTTCGCGTTAAATGACATTATTTTCAATTAAAATTTCACTGCTTTTATCATAAAAGACAGTCGTCCCGATTGGCTTTTCCATTTTATAGTACAGTTCCATAACAAGAATTAAAGTCCTGTTCTTAAAACTACTACCAGCATAGTAATAATAATTTATGCTTCTTCGTTTTTATGTGCTTTTTCTTTGCGTTTTTTATCATGTAATTTTATGGCTTCAGGAATTACAACTCGCAACGGCGAACGCTTGTCTGTATTAAAAACCCAATTGGTAGTAATAATGCTGTTTTTCCTATTGACTAAAACCATTGTGTCTTTCTCGTTTATTATGAAAAAATGTTAATTGGAGAATGATCTTATTTATTTCGAACAATAGTGCTATGCGATTTTGGCAGCAATAGATCCTCAATATTTACACAGTACATAAAAAGAAAAAAAAATAGGCAAAGACATCTAATCCTTAAAAATTAATTTTATTGAATAGCCTAACAGACTCCACTGCCTCTTTTACATCATGTACTCTCAAAATTTTTGCTCCTTTAGTTAAGCCAATAGTATTTAAAACCGTTGTTCCATTTAAAGCTTCAGCCGAACTGATATCCAAAGACTTTGTAATCATTGATTTTCTTGAAAAACCAACCAATAACGGCAACTCTAGCATTTCAAACAATTGTAGTTTTTGCAGAACTTCATAATTTTGCTCTAGGTTTTTGGCAAACCCAAACCCAGGATCAATTATCAAATCGTTTATACCTAAACTTCTGGCTTTATGGATTCTCTCTGAAAAATAAAAAAGCATCTCTTTAACGATATCGTCGTAATTAGTCATGCTTTGCATTGTTTGTGGTGTTCCACGCATATGCATCATAATATATGGAACATTATATTTCGCTACCACTTCCAGCATTTTATTGTCTAGATTTCCAGCTGATATATCATTGATAATTGCCGCCCCTTTTTCTATACAGACCCTAGCCACGCCGCTTCTAAAAGTGTCAATAGAAAGCACTGCTTCTGGATAGTGTTTCAGGATTAACTGGACCGCAGGAACAATTCTGTCAAGCTCTTCCTCTTCAGAAACAAATTCGGCATTTGGTTTGCTAGAATATCCCCCAATATCAATGAACGTAGCACCATCAGTTAGCATTTTTTCCACCTGAGAAAGCAATTCACTTTCCCCAGATGCACCAGAATTGTACTTTCCTCCATCAAAAAACGAGTTGGGAGTAAGATTCAAAATCCCCATTACTTTGGGGGTTGCTAAGTCTATCAGTTTGCCTTTACAGTTAATAGTCATTTGTTTACAGTTTTAAAGACTTCAAAATTCTACATTCAAAAAAAATATGTTATTTTTGAGAAAATTATTAGACAAATATACACCAATAATGAAGAATACTTCTCAAGAATACGATAAAGTAATTGCGATTTGCCGTTTGCTCTTTATCAATAAAATGACTGATTACGGTAGTGCTTGGCGTATACTTAGACTACCATCATTAACAGATCAAATCTTCATAAAAGCGCAAAGAATCAGAAGTTTACAGGAAAACGAAATCCGAAAAGTAAACGAAGATGAAACGGGCGAATTCATTGGGATTATCAATTATTCCATTATGGCACTTATCCAATTAGAATTGGGAGTAGCAGATCAGCCTGATTTAGATGTAAAAAACGCAACCGAATTATACCATTCTAAAATCAAACTAACCAAACAGTTGATGGAAGATAAGAATCATGATTATGGAGAAGCTTGGCGCGAAATGCGAGTTAGTTCACTAACCGACCTTATTTTACAAAAACTACTTCGTGTCAAGCAGATAGAAGATAATAAGGGAAAAACAATCGTTTCAGAAGGCATCGATGCTAATTATCAAGATATGATCAACTATGCAGTTTTTGCATTGATCTTAATGGATTTCGCTAAATAAAACAAAATAAAACATGAAAAACGTACTTACTCAATTTTCTAGAATATTCGTTGGCTTACTTTTCATTATTTCGGGATTAATTAAACTAAATGATCCAGTAGGTTTTTCATACAAACTAGACGAGTATTTCAGTGAACCTGTATTTAATATGCCTTTTCTAGTTCCATTAACTTTGGGACTCGCTTTATTTTTGGTTATTCTAGAAGTGGTTTTGGGCGTAATGTTACTTATTGGTTACAAATCAAAATTCACTATTTGGAGTTTATTACTGATGATAATATTTTTTACCTTTTTAACCTTTTATTCCGCCTATTTTGACGTCGTAAAAGACTGCGGTTGCTTTGGCGATGCATTGCATCTTACTCCTTGGCAATCCTTCACTAAGGATATTGTTTTATTGTTTTTCATTCTAATTCTCTTCATAAATAAAGATTTAGTAAAACCTCTTTTTCAAAACTCCGTCCAAAATATAATCGCTTATGCAAGTATCATTCTATGTATGTTTATGGCCGTTTGGGTTCTCAATCATTTGCCTATAATCGATTTTAGACCTTATCAAGTAGGTGCTAATATCCAAAAAGGAATGGAAATTCCGGACGGTGCCCCAAAATCAGTTGTTGAAATGATTTTTATATATAACGTCAATGGAGTCGATACGGAATTTACAGAAAAAGACTTAATGGCAATTCCAGAAGCTGCAACTTTTGTGGATCGAAAAGACAAGGTAATTACCGAAGGATACGTTCCTCCCATCCATGATTTCACGATGGTAAAAGAGGATTCAGATTATAAAGAAGAATTACTTCAAGAACCAAAACTGCTGATGTTTGTCACTCACGATTTGGCAAAATCAGAAGAAGGTGGAATGCTAAAACTCGAAAAATTAAATCAAGAAGCTAAAGCAAAAGGGTATAAAGTAATCGGAATGACCGCTTCTTCTACGCAGCTAATTGCCGAAGCGCGAAAAAAATACGGTTTAACTTTCGACTTCTACTTTTGCGATGCAACTACTTTAAAAACCATCGAAAGAGCCAACCCAAGTATCGTTGTTCTTGAAAAAGGAACAATTAAGCAGAAAGTGCATTACAACGACATCAAAAAATTAGATCTATAAAAAGGTCACAAAGTCGCATTATAGGTAGAACCAAATTTTGCCTCATTACTATTCAACAAATGACTTTCGACTTAAAAAATAAATGCTAAAATACTTTCTAAATAAAATCGGCTATGCACTGCTCACCCTATATGGTGTGATTACTGTGATATTTTTCTTATTCAACGTTTTGCCGGGCGATCCTGCGAGAATGATGTTGGATCAAAATGAAAATTCAGAGCAACTAGCTTTGATAAAGAAAAAGTACGGTTTTGATAAACCCATTTCTACACAATATTTATACTATCTCAACGACCTTTCGCCTATTTCAATTCACAGCAAAAACGAATCGGACTACAGCTTTTTCAGGGAAGGGAAAATACAATGCTGCATCGTTGTTTAGTATTGGACAAACCACTCTTGTAATCAAGACTCCGTATTTACGGGAAAGCTTTCAAAAAAGTGGTAAAAAAGTTTCTGAAATTATTGGAAACACCTTGCCAAACACAGCTATCTTAGCCCTTTTTGCAATTGTAATTGCCATTGTTTTCGGTATTATTTTCGGTATTATTTCAGCTTTACACAAAGACACTTGGATCGATCGAATGATTGCGCTAGTAAGCACACTAGGAATGAGCATACCCTCTTTTTTTAGTGCCATCCTCTTTGCATGGCTCTTTGGCTTTGTCCTCCAAAAATATACGCACCTAAATATGACTGGAAGTTTATACGAGGTAGATGATTTTGGCAAAGGAAGCTACATCCAGTGGAAAAACATTATTTTACCTGCAATCGTTCTGGGAATTCGTCCACTAGCGGTTGTGATCCAACTGATGCGGAACTCCTTACTGGAAACATTCGGTCAAGACTATATACGTACCGCAAGAGCCAAAGGCTTATCTGAAATTCAGATCATCAGAAAACATGCTCTAAAAAACTCACTAAATCCCGTGGTCACCGCAATTTCTGGATGGTTTGCATCCATGCTGGCAGGAGCGGTATTTGTGGAGTATATTTTTGGCTGGAATGGCTTAGGAAAAGAAATTGTAGAAGCATTAAATAATTTGGACTTACCAGTTATTATGGGCTCTGTTCTTGTCATTTCGACCACTTTTGTAGTGATAAACATTCTCGTGGACATCATTTACGCTTATCTCGATCCTAAAATCAGACTCTCTTAGCCCCTTACACCCGAATATTCAGTTTGTTTTAGAAATAAAATTATTATTAAATCATAAACAGCTGTCAATCTCAGCTTAACTACAACGATTGCAGTTTCGATTTCATCACTAAAACGGCAGGTTTTGTGATTAAGAACCCGTATTTCCAAAAAAAAAAAATCTATAATCCTTAATCAAATTGTTTGTTTAACTTTGTTTAAAATATAAAAAATGAAAATAATATTTGCTTTATTTATTGCCTTCGCTACTTTTTCTTGTGCCAATGACAAAAAAACTAGCTTTTCAAAAGAGGCTTTGTCAGAAACAGTATTAACCTCTGATGGAAGTCAGCTCGCATTTGGAGATGTTTTAAAGAAGCATGAAGGAAAAACAGTAGTAATTGAGGTTTGGGCTTCGTGGTGTGGAGATTGTGTAAAAGCAATGCCAAAAATAAAAGAACTTCAGGCGAATAATACTGATGTTGACTTTGTCTTTATCTCTATGGACAAAACAGCGGACAAATGGAAAACAGGGATCGAAAAGCATGAACTTGTAGGCCATCACTATATGGCCAACGACCAAATGGAAGGTGTGTTTGCAAAAGCCATAGACCTAGATTGGATACCAAGATACATCATCGTCGATAAAACTGGTAACATTGCCCTATATCGTGCAATAGAAACCGATTTTGACCAAATCAATGAAACATTAGAAAATTTAAAATAACGAACTAAAAACAATAACTAAATATAATACAAACCGAAATGAGAAAGAAGATTGTAGCTGGAAACTGGAAAATGAATAAAAATTCGGAGCAAACTGAAGATTTATTAAATGAATTAATAGAGAAAATGCCGATAGATACTGATGTAAAGGTTATAGTAGCGCCTACTTTCGTAAACCTATCATCAGCAGTAGATCATCTACAATTTACTTCCGTCGAAGTAGCTGCTCAAAATGTACACCAATCTGAAGGTGGCGCTTTTACAGGAGAAATCTCTGCTGATATGTTAAAAAGTGTTGGCGTAGGTATAGTAATCCTTGGACACTCAGAGCGTAGAGCAATCTTTCATGAAACTGATGCGTTGATTGCCAGTAAAGTAAACACTGCGTTAGAACACGACATGACAGTAATTTTTTGTTTTGGTGAGGAGTTAAAAGACCGTCAATCAAAAAATCATTTCAATATTGTAGAGAATCAATTGCGAGATGGACTATTTCAAATAGCAGCAATAGACTGGAATCATATTGTATTGGCTTACGAGCCAGTATGGGCTATAGGAACGGGAGAAACTGCTTCTCCGGAACAAGTGCAAGAAATGCACGAATTTATCAGAGAAACTGTTCGTAAAGCTTTTGGAAGCGATATCGCTGAAGATGTTTCTATACTGTATGGCGGTAGCGTAAAACCCGACAATGCCAAAGAAATTTTTTCTAAACCAGATGTAGACGGAGGTCTTATTGGTGGAGCAGCTTTAAAAGTAGATGATTTCGTTGCAATCGTTACTGCATTTTAAAATTCACGATAGTTTTATAAAAAAGCGATAATTCATTTTATCGCTTTTTTTGCTTTTATATAATTCCATAAAAGAGAAAGAGTACCTTTGCAAAAAAATAAACATGTCAAACATTTATATAGGATATCATTTTAATATTGAGCCAAAAGAACTAGGCTCAGAAATATTAATCGCAGAATTGGGAGAAAAAGCATTCGAAAGTTTTGCTGAAACCGAAACGGGTATTTCCGCCTTTGTGCAAAAAGACTTATGGGATGAGGCAATTCTTGAGGATATCCATATTCTTGAATCTGAGGAGTTTAAAATTGATTATACTTTCGAAGAGATAGACCAAGTAAATTGGAATGAAGAATGGGAAAAGAATTTTGAACCTATCGATGTAGAAGGAAACTGTCACGTTCGTGCCCCTTTTCACCCAAAAACCGACGCTGAATTTGATATCCTTATTGAACCGAAAATGAGCTTTGGGACCGGTCACCATGAAACAACACACATGATGATTCAACATTTACTGGAAACGGATGTTAACGGAATGAAAACACTCGATATGGGCTGCGGGACAGCCATTTTGGCTATTCTTGCGGAAATGAAAGGCGCACAACCAATTGATGCTATTGACATTGATAATTGGTGTTATTTGAATTCAATAGAAAACGCAGAACGTAACAATTGCAAACAAATTACTGTTTATGAAGGTGATGCCACATTATTGAAGGACAAAAAATATGACTTGATTATAGCCAACATTAACCGCAATATTTTATTGGAAGACATGCAGAGTTATGTTGATTGTTTGAATCCAAAAGGGACGCTTCTTTTAAGTGGTTTTTATGAAGAAGACATCCCCTTCATTGATGGTTCCTGCACCGAAAAAGGTTTGAAATATGTTAAAAAGTTCCAAAGAAACAATTGGGTTTCACTAAAATACGTAAATTAGCTCTATGAGATTTTTGGATGATAGCGAAAAATCTCCAAACATCATTATAAATCATATGGGAAGCCCCTTTTATTAAAATTGCTCCATTTCACGAAAGTTAAGCAGTACAAAATTCAGTGATTCATGCTATATAAACCCGTTTGAAACGGTACAAAATTTTAATTTTTGTATCAGAATAATAAATCAAACTATATTTTTATTTAAACCCCAAAATTATCTAAAGATGAGTACAAAAGAAAAAGTAAGAGAGAAAGTCAGCTTAAAAGAGGCTCCATCGATAAATAACGAAATTATAGTTTATAATGACGATGTTAATACTTTTGACCACGTCATAGAAACTCTAATGCGAGTATGTGAACACACACCCGAACAAGCAGAGCAATGTTCTTTGATAGTGCACTACAAGGGAAAATGCACCGTCAAAACAGGATCTCTTGATAAATTGAAACCGCAATGTAGCCAGCTGCTTGAGGCCGGCTTGAGCGCTGAAATTGTATAAATTTAAACAGTAATATCGTTCAAAAGGATTTTATTTGACGATAATCTTAAAAAAACATTCTAATTTACTCTATATTTGAGTAAGCTAGAATGTTTTTTTTATGGAAAATTTGGAAAAATATTAATTATAGTGCAGCCACTTTTTTCGAAAAGCTTACAGCTTTTTAGCAGATATTGCGACCCTTGTTTTTTTCGGAAATTGCTCCGAAGGTAATCCGCTTTTTCAAATTGGTATTTATATAATCATTGCTAGCGCAGTACTCTCGCTGTTCATCAAATTTTATTTTGTGTTTTTTGACGACGAAGTACAAAAAGAAGTTTTTATTAATTCATAAAAATAAACATGAAAAACGAATTCTTCTTAAAAAGCTATATTGGGTCAAGTACACTTTACCTTCTAATTGTATTTTTAGGTCAAGAACAGCTTGCATGGTTTATGAAACCTTTTTTGATTCCCTTTTTATTGCTCGGCGTAATTTTTCACGGCAACTTTCCATCAAAAAAGCTTCTTCTAACGGCATTAGTATTTTCTTGGATCGGCGACGTTCTATTGCTATTTTCGAACAGGCACGAAGCATACTTTATAAGTGGCTTGATAGCTTTCCTAATATCCCACATCGTTTACATCATTACTTTTAGCAAGCAATTAAAAATAAGGAACAGAAAAAATAAAGCTATATTTTGGATTGGTGTTACAGTAATTATAGTGTACTTGATGACGATGTTAGCCATACTATCGCCAAGTCTTGGGGATTTTAAAATTCCCATTTTTATTTACGCATTGGTGCTTTCGACCATGTTATTGTTTGCTTTTAAAGGATTTCTAATCTGGAAAGAACCCGCTAACTGGTATATTCTAGTGGGCGCAATTATCTTTGTCAGTTCAGACAGCATATTGGCATTCGATAAATTCTATTTAAGTGCATCAATCATACAAGCGCCCTTTTTAATTATGGTCACCTATCTGGTAGCTCAATATCTGATCGTAAAAGGAATTTTTAGTTTAAACCAAAAAAAATAGCATTCCTCAAATTAAGAAATGCTATTTTTTTTGTTTGCATGAATTTAATGAGGCAGTTTATCCTTCAAAACTCCATATAAATAAGTCCCAACCAGCGCTCCAAAAAACACAATAAGAACACTCCAAAAACCAGCTCCGAGTAATATAAATATGGGTCCTGGACAACAGCCCACTAGCGCCCATCCTAAGCCAAAAATCAATCCACCTATCAAGTAACGAAATGATCCTGGCTGTTTATCTGAAAATTCAATAGGCAAGCCTTTGATGTCCTTTATTTTTCTTCTTTTTATAATCTGGATTCCAATTATCCCGGTGCCGATTGCTACCATAATTATTCCAAACATATGAAAAGATTGAAACTGAAACATCTCATAAATTCGATACCAAGAAACTGCTTCCGACTTAGTCAATACAATTCCGAAAACAAAACCAACTAATAAATATTTTAATACTTTCATACTTTAAAAATCAAAGGGAATATAAAATAAGTCATAATCAATCCGCCAACAAAGAAACCAATAACTGCCTTTAAAGAAGGAATTTGTAAATTACTCAATCCTGAAATAGCATGTCCTGATGTACAACCACCCGCATATCGAGACCCAAAACCAATCAATAGTCCACCTACTAGCAATATTAAAATATTCATAGGTGACTGAAATGTTTGATTACCGAATAGTGTTTCAGGCAGTAATTTTCCCTGTGGTGCATCAATTCCAAGTTTGGCCAGCTGCTCTATAGTTTTTGAATTAATGGAAACGTTTGAAGGGTCACTCATAAAATGAACAGCAACAAAACCACCCAACATCGCACCAGCAACAACGACTAAATTCCAACGCTGAGATTTCCAATCAAAATCGAAAAAACGAACACGTTTTCCCAATCCTGACATCGAACAGAGCGAACGAAGGTTTGACGACATTCCAAAATTTTTCCCGAAATAGATAAGACACAGCATAATCATTCCGATTAAAAAACCAGATACATACCATGGCCAAGTTTGAAAAATAATCTCCATTTTGTTGTTTTAATTTGTGCAAAAGTAAGCCTTCTTACTATGAAATATAAAACAAATCAATAACAAATGTCTATATAGAACGCGATAGCCTTAGCAGTTCTGATTATATTTGTATCATATAAATCAGATTCGTCCACAACTTATATCAATTAAATGAAAAAATTAATTCTCTTTTTTACTGTAATCCTCTTTTTTACTTCATGCATTAGTTCCAGATCGACTATTAAAAACATTGACGATGATGCTCCTCTTCCGCAACTTAGCAAAAACAATACTTTTGTAATTACAGAATACAGTAAAGACAAAAAATATGGATATGATAAAGATTATCCAATTAATGTTTTCTATTACAGCACGAGGAACGAGACGATAAATCAAGAACGCTTTTTAAATGCTTTATCAGGGCCTAAGGGAGAAAAAATTAATTTCACAAAACTAGAAAGCTGCTGTCCATTCCCTACCAAAAGAAGTGAAATGGGCGCTGGATTCTTAGATGTTTACGAAGTAAAATGGGAAGGTCTAAAAAAACCTGTCCTACTGTATATGAATATTTATGAAAAGGGAGCCCTAAAAGTACCGGTTGGTTTTAGTTTATCGAAAAATAATTAATATTACAATTTGTACTAGCCCTGATAGCAAGGGTATCCTTCTAGCTTTTTCTTTAAAAGCTAGAAGATAAAGTGGATAGCAGGAATTAGCTCCTACTCACACAATCATTCTCTATAATAAGTATAATTTATAAACCGTAAATAGTAAATCATAACTACCTTTGCAACTTTAAAAACAATACTTTATGAATATACAAGATATACCCCAAATCAAACATACCGATAGCGGCAATTTCTTCTTATTAGCAGGTCCTTGCGCTATTGAAGGAGAAGAAATGGCAATGAGAATTGCGGAAAAATTAGTTGGAATTACTGATAAATTACAAATTCCATTCGTATTCAAGGGCTCTTTCAAAAAAGCAAATCGTTCAAGAATTGACAGTTTTTCAGGAATTGGAGATGAAAATGCATTAAAAATATTGAGAAAAGTTTCTGAAACTTTTAATGTTCCCACGGTAACAGATATTCACACTAATGAAGATGCAGCAATCGCTGCTCAATATGTAGATGTGTTACAAATCCCAGCTTTTTTAGTACGTCAAACAGATTTAGTGATGGCTGCTGCCAATACTGGAAAAGTAGTGAATTTGAAAAAAGGACAATTTATGAGTCCCGAAAGCATGAAGCATGCAGTACAAAAAGTTTTAGATTGCAACAATAAAAACGTAATGGTTACAGATCGTGGAACCATGTTTGGTTACCAAGATATGATAGTTGATTTTAGAGGGAATACCTACTATGCAACAATATGCATCAACGGTGTTGGACGTGACACACTCTTTACAACAACCCAATCAGACTGCTGGAGTCACTGGAGGAAGACCTGATATGATTGAAACCATCGCTAAAGCAGGGAATAGCTGTAGGTGTTGACGGCATCTTTATAGAAACTCATTTTGATCCCTGCTAATAGCAAAAAGTGATGGCGCAAATATGCTCCATCTAGATTATTTTGAAGCCTTAATGACCAAATTAGTTGCCATTAGACAAACGATTAATAAATTATAATTTTTTACAATACATTCATTGAAATACACATTTTTATACGCTGCATTTTTAGCGTTAGTTTTTACTAATACTATAAGTGCTCAAGAAGAAATTAAAATACAAGATAAATATACTGCACATAATAAAGGAAAATTTTTTATATCATGGGGAGGAAACAGAGAAAGCTATTCCAAAATCAGATATTACTTTTAAAGGGAAAGATTACAATTTTACGCTTGATAATGCTACTGCTCATGATAAACCTAAAGGTTGGCATACTGATTATATCAATCCCACTAGAATGACAATTCCGCAAACTAATTTTAGAATTGGATATTTTGTTAGTGACCATTATAGTGTTGCTATGAGAGTAGATCATATGAAATATGTAATGACGCAAGATCAAACCGTAAATGTTACAGGAACAATCGCTACCGGTTCTGAATTTGATGGGATTTACAACAATACTCCAACAGTACTGACAAAAAAGTTCTTGATGTACGAGCATACTGATGGTTTGAACTATATCAGTACTGAATTTTCAAGACATGATGATATTTCGTCCCTGTTTAAAATAGGAAACACTGATAAAATTCAGATTAACCTGACTGAAGGTGTTGGTATTGGTTTATTGTATCCAAAGACAAATACCACATTATTAGGTAAAAAGCGTTATGATGATTTTCATCTTTCTGGTTACGGAACTTCTTTAAAGGCAGGGTTAAACGTAACTTTCTTCAAACATTTTTATATTCAAGGAGAGTTAAAGGGTGGTTACATAAACATGCAAGATATCCGTACGACTCAGAGTGCGGAAGATACTGCTTCTCAAGATTTTTTCTTTTTTCAGAGAATAATTGCTTTTGGAGGTATTTTCAGAATCTAAAAAAAAACAGCTATCACTTCAAAAAGAGGTCGTTTGAAATAAACGGCCTTTTTTTTTGTGAATTTTTATCAAAAAACCTAACTTTAAACTGAGAAGTATCTTTTTTAATAAATTTTATTCCCAACAACAATTTTTTTCTCAATTTAGTGTGAGGGCAGTGACATGATTCATAAATAAAAAAAAGAGCTTAATTTTAATATCTCGAAAAAAATCAATTTATAATAACCTGTCTCGCGCAGTTGCATTCGATAAGCACATTAAAGGAGTAAACATTTGCTATAAAATTATTAAGGTATACAAATGAAGAATATCACAGCTAAAGTTCAAAAATTTTATGAAACAAATTTTGAAAAGAACGAATCCTATATATTCAAACGGAAACTATTCAGCGCTTGAAATACTCCAATATGTTGTGCTTATCTGCTTCATACTTTACTTTGGAAAAACGCTTTTTATACCTCTCAGTTTTTCAATATTGATAAGTTTTATCCTATTTCCAGTTTGTAAGTGGTTAGAAAAAAAAGGATTTACCAAATCGCTTGCTATTTCAATTTCCCTTTCTTTTGTAGTTGTTTTATTGGGAGTCCTTATATATTTACTTATTGTTCAAATAAATCAGTTTTCCCAAGAATGGGAACCATTCAGAAATAAACTGCTAGAAACAGTAAATCAAATCAGTATATATATTACACAACGGTTTGAAATCAGTAGAGAAGAACAACTGTCTTTTTTTAAAAATGCCCTTAATAGTTCAGGATCAGAGGCGCTTTCGTTTTTGCAAAATACTGCCTATTCCTTTTCAGAAACCTTTTTTTATCTTTTGATCATTCCCGTTTTTTCGGCTCTCATACTCTACCATCGCCAAATACTTGCCAGTGCTTTGTTCCAGATTTTCCCAGTTGAAAGAAAAGAAACCATCCGCGAAATTCTAACTGAAACAATACATGCCTATTATAATTTTATAAAAGGTATACTATTAGTGTATCTTATTGTTGGGATCTTAAACAGTATTGGTCTTGCCATCGTGGGTGTTCCACATCCTGTTTTGTTTGGCTTTATTGCCTCTATTCTCACTTTTATACCTTATGTAGGAATCTTGATTTCCTCCCTATTACCCATAGCTGTTTCTTGGATTACATTCAATTCAATTTGGCATCCCTTGGGGGTTATTATTGTCTTTTCCATAGTTCAAATTCTTGAAGCCTATGTGATATTCCCTTTTGCAGTAGGAAGCCGTTTGAAAATTAACACCCTTGTAATAATCATTATGATTACAGCTGGTGGTATTTTATGGGGTGCAGCTGGAATGATTCTTTTTATTCCTTTCAATAGTATAGCTAAGTTAATTGCTGACCGTACCGAAGGATTAAAAACAATATCTCTTTTATTGGGAGATGGTGTAAGCAAAAAAACTAAGTTATAGGACCATTCGCAAAGTGCAATACCTATTCGCTTTAGATAAACTAAAAAAGCCACAAGAATGAACTTGTGGCTTAGTGCTTTTGTCTATTTAGAATTTTTTATTCTATAATTCCATTTTGATCTATTAAATATATTAACGAAGCCATTGTTGCTGCTCCTAGTTCCAATTCTCTTTTATCAACTGCATCAAATTTGTCATTTGCAGCATGATGATAGTCAAAATAACGTTGAGAATCTGGTTTCAAACCAGCTTTTACAATCTTTTTAGAAGTCAAAGGACCAATGTCTGAACCACTGTGTCCTTCGACAAAACTGTGAATTAAATACGGTTCAAATAAGCTATTAAAACTCTTTATTTTATCAAAATTAGCAGTGTCACATTCTAAAGAAAAACCTCTTGGACTAAATCCGCCTGAATCACTTTCCATAGCAAATATGTGGTTTTCATTTTTTGCCAAAGATAGTTCTTCATATTTTTTACCGCCTCGAAGACCGTTTTCTTCATTCATAAAAAGAACTACGCGTAAGGTATTTTTGGGTTTATATCCAAGGTTTTTAAAGATATTCACCACTTCCATACTTTGGACCACTCCTGCTCCATCATCATGGGAACCATCAGCAAGGTCCCAGGAGTCCAAATGCCCTCCTACAACCATTATCTTTTCAGGGTGCTCGGTCCCTTTAATTTCTCCTACAACATTATAAGACAATACGTCGTCAAATTGCTCACAGGATTGCTTGAAATAAAATTTTAAATTTGGATTATTCTTAAGTGTTTTAATCAATAATTCGGCTCCATTGGTACTTATTGCCGCGGTAGGAATATACTCTGCTTTTGGAATATCTCCATAACTCTGGGCACCTGTATGAGGAAAGTCATCTAACCTCAAGTTCATAGAACGCACTATTGTGCCTAAGGCACCATACTTGGACGCTTCTTTCGCTCCATCATATCTTTGGTCCACAGCGCCGGAATAAGCATGAAATGATTCTATTTGTTTATTATCCATTGGTCGGTTATAAAACACTATTTTACCTTTAATTTTATCCGTTCCCAAAACAGTCAGTTCTTCTAGGCTTTGCACTTCAATCACTTCGGCAGTAAGTCCAATTTTTGAAGTTGCAACGGAGCCTCCCAGTGCGCAAATTGGAACATTAATTTTATTTTTATTGTCAAGGATGTAGGCGGTTTCTTTTTCACCTCTCACCCATTTAGGCACCATCACTCCTTGAAGGTAAACCTTATCAAAACCTAAGGTTTCCATTTCCGATTTAGTGTACTGCACTGCTTTTTCAGCACTAGCAGAACCTGATAAACGAGAACCAATTTGATTGGATAAATGATCCAACCACGAATAACATTTAGAATTCGTTAATGACGATTTGTAAATTTCTTTGATCATTTTTTCT
This sequence comes from uncultured Flavobacterium sp., assembly GCA_937773775.1. Classification (GTDB taxonomy): domain Bacteria; phylum Bacteroidota; class Bacteroidia; order Flavobacteriales; family Flavobacteriaceae; genus Flavobacterium. Next base: position 201 of record CALJVL010000043.1, on the reverse strand, counting down.
TCATTCGTTTGGGCAAAAAGAAAAAAACTATTTAAAACCAGGACAAAAGGTACTATTGATTTTTTCATTAAATTTTTTATTGTGATTGAGAATTCAAATGTATTAAAAAACAAGTTGGGTATAACTATTAAAAAATAATTATACCCTACCCATAAAATTGCGATTCCAAATTATAGAATTAGCATTAGGTGATACTTTAGT
>CALJVL010000042.1 GCA_937773775.1 uncultured Flavobacterium sp. | reverse complement strand
ATTAGTAAAATTTTGCAAATACGTTCCTTGCAAAGTAAATTTGATAGAGTATAACCCGATTGATGATGGCGAGTTTCAACAAGCCTCTGAAGAAGCAACGAATGCTTATATAAAAGCGTTAGAAGCAAACAGTATCGTTGTGAAAGTTAGGCGAAGTCGCGGTAAAGATATCGATGCGGCCTGCGGTCAGTTAGCCAATAAGGAAGCATAAAAACAGTATATTTGAACTATAAATGAACGTTACTTCTCAAATAAAACAGCCCATCTTTAAAGAAATGGAACTTTTTGAAAAAAAGTTCTATGATTCTATGACCTCACAAGTGGCTTTGTTGAATAGGATTACGTACTACGTCGTAAATCGAAAAGGGAAGCAAATGCGCCCCATGTTTGTTTTTCTCACGGCAAAGATGGTTTCTTCTGGGGCAGTAAATGAGAGAACTTATCGTGGAGCCTGCGTTATTGAGTTGATCCATACAGCAACATTAGTTCATGATGATGTGGTCGATGACAGCAACCGCCGTCGTGGCTTTTTCTCGATAAATGCTCTTTGGAAAAATAAAATTGCAGTGCTTGTGGGAGATTATTTGCTCTCAAAAGGATTGTTGCTTTCCATAGATAATGGCGATTTTGATCTACTTAAGATTATCTCTGTCGCTGTTCGCGAAATGAGTGAAGGTGAATTACTTCAAATTGAAAAAGCACGAAGACTAGATATCACTGAGGATATTTACTACGAAATAATTAGTAAAAAGACAGCAACCCTTATCGCTGCCTGTTGTGCCCTTGGTGCTAAATCTGTTATTGAAGACGAGAGGCAGGTAGAGAATATGCGTAAATTTGGGGAACTCATAGGCATGGCTTTTCAAATCAAAGATGATTTGTTCGATTATTCGGAGGAAGCTATTGGGAAACCCACCGGAATCGATATAAAAGAACAAAAAATGACTTTGCCGTTGATACATGTTTTGAATACCTGTACATCAAGTGAAAAAAGCTGGTTGATCAATTCTATAAAAAACCATAACAAAGATAAGAAGCGAGTAAAGGAAGTGATTGCTTTCGTTAAAGATAATAATGGTTTGACTTACGCTGAAAGTAAAATGGTAGAATTTCAGCAAGAGGCACTTTTACTATTAGATGATTATCCCGACTCAGAGTTTAAAGATGCCTTAGTCTTGATGGTAAATTACGTTATTGAAAGAAAAAAGTAATTTTAAATTTTTTATTTTTCAGCAGTGTTGATATACACTTTTTACAATTTCAATAGCCTGCATTCATAGACTCTATTTCTATCCCTTTCTTCCTTAGAGTCAAGAAAACAAAAAAAATCTTCAGGTATACGTTTTGATTCTATAGGTTTTGTAATTCCTTGTCATGGCCATTACCCCATTTTATAGAATAGGATAATGGGCTATGATTTTAGATTGTAACTTTTTAGAGATAGTTATATCACTTCTAGTATTTTTGCTTTATTTACTAAATCTACTAAATTTGTTACGTTTAGCTTTACTAGTAATCTTAACTTGTAGGTGCTTATCGTTTTTTCGTCTAGTCTAAGTATTTCAGCAATTTCATGATTTTTTTTCCCTCCACTTAGATAGCGTAGAACTTCTGCTTCCCTATTAGAAAGTTTACGATGTAGTCGTTCACTTTTATTTTGACTCGCTATTAATAAAAGGTTCTTTTTTATGGTTTCATCCATGATAATCATTCCTTCATTGACTGCTACAATAGACTTCCCTAAACTTTCTAGTTTTTCGGTTTTATGAATATATCCTGATACACCCGCTTTAATGTAGTTTGAGGCGTAAATTTTCTCTGAAAGATTACTGAAAATTATAATTTTTGTTTTAGGATATGTTTTTAAAATTGTTTTGATATCAAAAATACTAGAAAGCCCTTCTAGTTCTAGATCCAAAATTAAAACATCAATATCTTTTGTCTTCAGTAATTCTGTAACCATTGAGAACTTGTTGACATTGGCGACAACACTAATATCTGGATGGTTTTCGAAATATGATTTTATACCCTGGTGTATTACGGGATAATTATCGGCTAAACATACTTTTATCATGGTGTTTATTTATTTAGATGTTAATAAAATAATTGTATTTACGGTGATTTTATTTTTATTTTTTATAAACTAGACGGATATAGGGAGTGTTATTTTTATTGTTGTCCCCTCTTTTTCTTTAGAACTAATACTGAAAACTCCTTTGAATTTTTTTATAATAATTTTGCTAAGAAAAAGACCTAAGCCTAAGCCCTGCTGTTCCTTCTTGTCTCTGTTGAACTGTTGTGCGGCTCCAATTTTATTTAACTCATTTTCACTAATACCAATGCCAAAGTCTTTAATAATTAATTCATAGGACTCGTCATTAATTATGGTACCAGAAACGATTATTTTTTCACTTTCTGGTGAAAATTTTAAAGCATTATCAATCAGCTCAAAAAGAATGAATTGCAAACACTTTTCAGATATTTTTAGATTTGCTTTGTCAATTTCACAAATGATTCTTTTTTCTTGATTTTCGTAAGCTTCGGCTATTTTCGTTTTTACTGTTAAAAAAGTATCTAGCACCTGCGTTGATGCACTAGTATCAAATATAACCGTGTCATTCTTTAGGTTTTGATAATGCATTATGTTTTGCATAGTCTTATTCAGTCGTGTTCCAGATATTTTTATTGCTTCATAAAATTTATAAACATCTTCTTGATCAAGATTTTTATTATTGAGCAAAAGATCTACGGAACCTAAAATTCCGTGAAGTGGAGTGTTTACTTCATGTGTGAAGTGTTTTTTGTCACCTAAATAAATATTATTATTTATATTTTTTATCTTATCAAAGCGCTCAATTTTTGACTGTATGATTTTAATGAGTTCTTTTGTGGTAAATGGTTTTGCGATGTAATCATCGGCGCCTTGGTTCAGGTATGTCCGCATCTGATTCTCTTCTATTTTTGCAGTCAAGAAAATAAAAGGAATAGAGCTTAGAAGAACATTTTCTTTTACTAATTCATGAAAAGCATGTCCGTCCATTACTGGCATCATCATGTCGCTTATAATCAAGTCAGGGAACCAGTCGCTAAGTATTTCTAGCGCTTTTTGACCATCTGAGGCTGTTTTTACCTCATAATCATGATGTGTCAAAAGCGCGTAAACAGTTTCTCTTAAGTTCTCATCATCATCAACCAGCATTATTTTACGGTTATTCATAAGGGAATTTTAATTTTACGGTTGTTCCTATATTCTCTTTAGTTTTTAATTCGATTGTTCCGTTTAACAACGAAGTAAACTCTTTAACTATTGATAAGCCAAGACCGGAGCCTTGGATGGTACTTGTATTCGAAGCTCTAAAAAAAGAAGTGAACAACTGTTTCACTTCATCTTCTGGGACTCCAACGCCATAATCGATAAGTTCTATTTGTACCCCAGTCTGTAAATAATTTATTTGTAGGGATGGGCTAGCTTTGCCAGTAGAATATTTAAAAGCATTATCAATTAAATTTGTTAAAATCTGAATTAATAATAATTCGTCGCTACAAATTGATCTTTTTTCTCCTTCTGTAGTTACTCGTAATGTTCTTCCGCCACTAGTGTTAGTAAAGTAATTTTCCATTAATGTATTAGTTAATGCATCAAGGTCGATCGTTTTTATGTCTTTTGTTGTTTTGTGAGATTTGTATTTAGCAAAGACTAAAATATTATTCATTAATGCGGTCATTCTATCTACCTCTTTTTTTATTCGGGTGGTAATAGGCTCAATTAAAAGAGCAGTTTCCTTTTCTAAATTGGAGGTTTTAAGTTCTAGTAATTCAGTATTTGAATAGATTATAGTCAATGGTGTCCTAAATTGATGGGAGGCCATGACAATAAAATCAGACTTCATCTGAGTCAACTCTTTTTCTTTGTCTAAATTAATTTTCTCTTGTAATGTTGCTTCGATTCGTTCAGAAACATTTCTACTGCAAGTTTGTAGTCCAATTACATTATTTTGATCGTCTCTAATGTTTTTTGAGGTACTTTCTAACCAAATATAAGAGCCATCATTTTTCCTAAAACGATAGGTTACAGGTCTGTGTAGGTTATTTTCCAATCTATCTTTGTAGGCTGCAGTCATGAATTCAAAATCATCTGGATGAAGATAATCAAAAGGGTTTTTGTTAACCATCTCGCTAGTTCCATACCCTAAAATTGTTTTGTATGATTTTGATACATAAATGTATTTCCCGTCTATATCGTGCTGGCAAATTATATCCGACGAATTTTCGGTAATAAATTTATATTTCTCTTCGGATAACTGTAATTCAATTTCAATTTCTTTTAAAGCCGTTACATCAACATTAGTACCTATCATTTTCATGGGGGAGCCGCTATTATCTCTTTGCAACAAACCAGAATATCTGATCCAGACCCAGTGGCCTTCTTTATGCTTCATTCTCAATAAGCCGGTGAACCTGCTAGAAATATTGGATAAGTAATCAGCAAGGTTTTTTTCTAACAAATCTGCATCTTCTGGATGCGTGTTGCTTCTCCAAAATTTATAGGTTTGTGTGACTTCATTTAATTCATAACCAATCATTTCGGCACAACTATAGGAGTAAGAAGGAGTATATGTTGTGAGATCTAATTCCCACATGGCCTGCTTAGTGCCATTCATATAATAATTTAAGTTCTCTAATTGAGCTCCTAAGGAGTCAACTACCGAATCTTTATAGATGCGTATTCCAATGTTTTTAGACAAAAGCTCTACTGATTTAACCTCAGCTGTGCTCCAATGTGTTTTTTTGGACTTTTCAAAGCTTATAAAACCCCAAGGTTTATCATTACTGATTATAGGGAATAAAAAATAGGTGTCTATGTTTCTGGATCTCATCATCTTTCTAAGAGGCAAGTGCTCGGATTCTTCGCTATCGCTCCGTATAGGTCGATCGATGTTAAATATCTCTTTTTTTTGAAAAAATAGATTTTTTAATTTTTTTTCTAGACTTTCTTTGTCAAATAAATTGTTCTCATTTGTATTCGTATTTGCATGGCGGTGAGTTATTTTTTTAAGTTTGCAATTATAGATGTAACATTCATCCATAGAAAGAGTGTTACACAAAATAGAAACGCATATTTCTAAGGCGTCATCTAGTGCTGGTTTCTCTAACAAAGCGTTATTGGCTATTGCAAATCCTAAAAAACTATCTTTCATTTGAGGGTAAGAAAATTAATATATTATAAATGTATTTTAATTTATTTTTTTATTAGGTTTACTGACACATAACTTAAAAACTTTAAGTTATGTTTTAAAATTTAAAATTTATATTTTTGTAAAATGATAAAAACCCCCATTAAAATAGTATTAATCGAAGATGACATAAATTTAGGCGAATCTATTTTAGAACTTCTTGTTTTAGCTGATTTTGAAGTGCAGTGGTTTAAAAATGGGTTAGAGGCGCTTGATTATTTTCATAACAATACACCTGATATCATTATAAGCGATTTGATGATGCCTTTGATGAATGGAGAGGAGCTATTTCTGAAAATTAGAAAATTAGACAAGTTTAATACGATACCGTTTATTATCATAACCGCAAATGCAAATGAAGAGGTGCGCTACAAGCAGTTAGAAAACGGAGTGAATGATTATATAATGAAGCCTTTCATAGTAAAGGAGATGATTTTTAAAATAAACAATGTTTTAGCTCTTAAAAAACAAATAGAAAACACATTTATTCCTGATCCTTTTTCTAAAGTTACGATAAAGCTATCTGAAAAGGACTTTATTTCGTCTCTCAATTCTATTTTAGCTGTAAACATGAAATCAAAAATTGAAATTGTAGAAATTGCAAATTTATTGCATGTCAGTAAATCGACATTAGATAAAAAAATTAGAAAAAGAACTGATAAGAATATAACTCAATATATCCGGGAGTTTAAATTGGATTATGCAATTAAACTTATCAATCTTGGTGAAAGAAATATTCAGTTTTTAGCAGACGAAACAGGTTTTAATTCTATTTCCTATTTCTCAACTAGTTTTAAAAATTACAAAACTAAAAGTCCTTCTGACTATATAAAAACGCTTTAAGATTAATTTACTCTAGCTCAGCACTTAGATTTTAAATTATGTATTAATATTTTTAGTTTATAAATTAATAGTTTTTATAATTAAATATTTAAGAATAATTTGGTGTATTAAGAATTTTAAATTCCTAATACACTATTTTATTTAATATCTAATTTGTTCGTTATGATAATTCTAAGAAGGCCTACAGACGAAAACTATAAAAAGATCGAGGAAAGAATCACCAATCTTAAAGTGAGTAATGAAGTAGTTTTAACCTCATTTATTATTTTATTTTCTATTTTTATCTCGGCGATATTGTTATTTATAGGAGCGCACTAGTTGTAATCGGTTTAAAAAGTAATTCTAGTCTTTCTTTAATATGCTCAATATAATAAGAAAGCTAAGCTAAGTCCCTGTGAATAAAGCTATAGTGAACTTCGATCTATTAGCCTGTAGAGATTTAGAATTAATAAAAAACATATTCAATACCATTTACAGTAATAATGGGACAAAAGGCCATTTAAAAACAAGTTTTCATGTTGTTTTTAAGGGGGTTTTGTGTTTTATTTTGATAAATGTACTCTAATTAATGTTAAAAAGAGGAAGCTCGTCGTTGAAATTAAATTATGAGTAAATATTTTTAAGACATGAATTAAAACCGATAAACATTAAGTTTGGTGTACTATTTTTACCTCATGATTTGGGTACTAACTTATCAGGCAGCTTACTTAAAGTTTATTGGGGGCAATAAATTTAGTTGATTATTTACAATTTTTTGTTAGGGTAGGCTGTTTTGATAAGTATTTTGGGTAGAAAATATAAACGAGATATATGGGTTTAGATAGTACTTCTTTGCAAAGGGCAGCTAGTGAGAATCCTTTTTTTTCTATAGAAGGTACACGTGTATTTATTGATTCTAATGGAGAAAAGATAAATTTAAATTTTGATCAAATTACCAATGTACGATTAATAAAAAACAGAAATTTATCGTTAAATCTTATTCTGTTTTTTGTAGCCGGAATTTTTTATTCTTGTTATTTTCTATTTTTCAACAATTATTTTTTAATAGAAGTAGCATCGATAATTATAGTTACTTCAGTTATAGTAGCATCCTTGTTCATCAAGCTTTGTTCCTACAAACTATTGGTTAACAATGGATTGAATGGATTTAATGAGTTTTTAGTCCCTAAAAAGCACCTGGCTTTCGCACAATCTTTTGTTTTTATTTTTAAGGATAAAAAAGGAGATAAGTCTTATTCTCACTCGTGTATATTTAATTGTGTAGTATAAAAATCGCCTAAGAATTAAGGATTTATTTAGTTAAAGCACGATTAACTTTAGCTATCAGCTCATTGTATTTAAACGGTTTTCTCAAGTATCCCTTTATACCTAGCCTAACCACTTCGTCTTGCTCTTCCGCTTTGGCAGAAATTAACAAGACAGGGATATGTGAATATATTGATTTTCCATGTTTTTTTAAGAAGCCATAGCCATCTAGAACAGGCATCATTATGTCACATATTATCAGGTCTGGTTCTGTTTGCTTAACTTTTTCGATTCCTTGCTCTCCATCTTTAGCTTCATAAACTTTGAAGCCACCATGAGTTAATAGTGCAGAGAGTGTCTCTCTGAGATTATTTTCATCGTCTATTACTAATATTTTGTCCATGTTACTTATTTTTAATCAGTGGAAAGCTCATTGTTAATTTTGTTCCTTTTCCTAATTCGCTTTCAAGAGTAACCGCTCCGTTGTTTTTCTCTACAAAAGTCTTAACAATATGTAAGCCTAGACCTGTTCCAGGAATACCATCAGTGTTACTTGCCCTATAAAATGTGTTAAAAAGTTTGTCTTGATCTTTTTTGGGAATTCCAATACCGTGATCAATAACCTGAACTTTACAAGCTGTAGCAGTAGATGTAATATTTAATTCTATATCTGTAGAATTAGGAGAGTACTTAAACCCGTTACTTAAGATGTTGGAGATCGAATATTCCATTAAATTTCTATCTGCAAGAACTAAGAAATTAGTACCTACAGATTTTACTTTCACCTGTCCTTTACCCTTTATTTCGGTAAAGTTTTTATCTATTATCTCTGTACAAAGTGTTTTTAGATTAAACAAGCTTGGGCTGTAGGTTGTTTTTCCAGAATCCTCTTTAGAAATGGTTAATACTGCATTCATCAGATCTACAAGTCTGTCAATTTCTTGAGTTATTACATCAACTCGTTTTTGTAAACGGGTATGGTTTTCTATCTGTGGTGCTTCTAGATACATGTTTATTAGTTCTGCACTAGTTCTAATTGTTGTCATGGGAGTCCTAAATTCGTGAGAAATAGTAGAGACTAAATTAGTTCGTAACTCATTTAGGTTTTTTTCTTTTAATAATGCTTCTTCAACATTTTGTTGTGCTTGTAATTCTTTGGTCACATCTCTTCCGTTAGTCTGAAATCCTACTGCAATTCCTTTTTTTTCAAGTAAACTCGTAGTTATTTGCAACCATATATAGCTTCCGTCAGCATGTTTAAATCTATAATTTGCACTTTTCGAAACCTTATTTTTCCAAAAATCACTATTTCTAATACTTTGCTGAAATCTTTCTAAATCTTCTGGATGAACAAAATCTCTAGGAGACTTACCTAGTAATTTTTCGGGTTTATATCCAACTAGTTTTTTCACAGAGGGGGAAACATATTCAAATAAAGTATCTAAATCATGTAAGCAGACTAAGTCTACAGTATTATCGGCAATCAGTTGGTATAAGTTTTCAGCTTCGTCGAGCTGAATTTGTTTGTTTGCATTCTTTTCATCTAACAATAACTTATTTTCGTCCTCTATTTTTTTACGATTAGTAACATCTATAAATTGGCATATGTACTGTTGGTTTTTTTTAATAAGTGAAACGGATAGACTTACCCATACCGTGCTTTTATTCTTATTTATAAATCCTATTTCTATGGTGAAATTTGATATTTGATGAGAATCTAATTTTGCCTTGTAGATTAAATATTTCTGAAAATCATGCTTATACAGTATATCTTCGAAGCCTAGCAGTTTCATTTCAGAATTTGTGTATCCCAGAATTTTAGTGAGCCTAGTATTTATCTCAGTATAATATCCTTCACTATTGATTAGTGCCATACCCGTTGCAGAGTCATTGAAAGCACCCTTGAATTGTTCTTCGCTTTGTCGCAACTCATCTTTTAGGGTTCTTTTTTCTGTTATGTCTTTCATTGCTCCAATAATCCTAACGGCTTCTCCTTTTTTGTTACGAAGAATATAAGCGGTATCTTTCACTATTGCATAGCTATTACCAGGCTTGCGATGTCTGTATTCATGTTCCCAAAAGTCAGTATTGCTCAAAATGGCTTCATTCAAGCTGATATATGTTTCGTCTTTGTCTGAAGGGTGCAGTAAATTTGAGTTTTCACCCAGATCATAGAGGGTGTTATTAAATTTGAAACCAAAATGTTCGTAGTAACCATCACCGTAGAACACTTTTTTAGTAGTTAGATTCCAGTCATATATTACATCCGAAGTTGCTTTATTTGCATATAGAAATCGTTCATTACTTACTCTTAACTCATTTTCAGCATTTATTTGATTGCTTATATCTTTAAAAGAGCACACTACATAAAGTAAGGATTTGTTGTCATCAAAAACAGGATTAGCATCAGCAAGTAGCCACACTAGATCACTTGTTAAGGGACGATAAACGCCCATGACTATTCCTGTTATTTGTTTTAATTCTTTAATTGCTCTTATTATTGGAAGATCCTCGCTTTTAAAATTCTTCCCGCCTGGATGGATTATTTTCCAGTCTGGATCACTAGGAGTTTTTCCTAGCAGTTGTTCTTCAGACTGACCTAACATTTCGCTAGCGGCTTTATTATTATTAGTGATTACTGAATCGGGACCTACAACTAATATGCCTGTATTTACATTTTGTAGGACGCTCGACAGTAGCTTTTTGCTTTCAATTATTTCTTGTTGAATAGATTTGCTTTCGGTTATATCAGCTCCAAATCCTACCATCATTTCTAGCGTGCCGTTCTTGTTGTAAACAGGCCTAAGTTTTCTTGTGTGTATCGTTGTGTTGCCATTAGGCTGAATAGCCTTATCTTCCCATTCAATTGTTTTTTTAGACTGTTTCGCCTCTAAAAATTTTGCGCGACGAAGACTTGCAGATTTTGGGTCTCTACCGGTATGTATGGCATATTCAAAATCATCTTTCCCAATGATGAATTTACGCAGCTCATCATTTTTTTATTGCCGTTAGATTTAAATAAATGTACTTATGATTTTTATCAAAGACCGCTACATCGGTCGGTAGGCGGTCTAATATTTTGACATAAAAATCTTTTTGGCTTTCAAGTTTCTGTTTTGATTCAATGTGATCGGTAATATCCCTGCAATTTCCTACAAAATAACAGCCTTTTTTTGTATCCACTATTTTTAAAACGGTGTTATGCCAGACATAATTTCCTTTTTTTTGTTTTATGCGATAGGTAATTTCTTCTTTTAATATTTTTCTTTCCATTAAACTTTTCAAAGCATGCATGCATGTATTAATGTCTTCGGGATGAATAAAACACCTGAAGTTTGACCCTACCACTTCATTTAAATCGTGGCCTAGAATAGTTTTCCAGTTTCCTGAAGAATGAATTATTATTCCATTTTCATCAAGCTCATAAATGATTTCTATTGAGTTCTCATAGTGGAAATCAAATCGGTGTTTTTTTTCTTGAAGAGTGCTTTGTAGTTTATTATTTTCCTTACTTAATTCAATTTGGAATTGAATATTACTAATCGATTGAGAAATTATTTTTAATTGTAAAGAAGAAAGTTTTTTCTGCTTTACATCCATTATGCTTAGTGTTCCAATTACTTTTCCTAGCTTATTAGTAATTGGGAAGCCTGCGAAAAAAACTAATGCTGAAGTGCTGTCATTTAAATGTCCTAGTTTAACCTCTGAATCTTTTTTGCTATTAGGGATTATATATGGTTTGTTTTGTACAACAACAGTATCGATAATGTAAAGTAACTCGTTAGTAATATCGGTATAGAAACCGACATTATAATTATTTGACTTACTATCATCATTGATATCCTTAATATTTAAATAAACATAAGGTACTTCAGACAACTCAGATACAAACGATAAAATGGAATCAAATTGATTTTGAAAATTATTCTCAATAAAAATATTTTTGTCCTTTTTATTTTGGGTTAAAGATGGTGTTTCCATAAACATGATTATTATGGGGCAGTAAATTGTTATTTATGATTTGGGTAGCTACAAAATAAGGCATATTTTATCATATATAAAAGTAAAATTAATAATAATGCTACTTCGTTATTTGTTTGTAATAATTGATGCAGAGCGGTTTAGTAAGTTAAAGCTCGACTGAAGTTTTCAGTAATTTATTTAAATAATAGATAATTTTGTCGAGCTAAACTTTGTAACTTTGAAATTCTAAAAATTTAAAAATTGATTTCAAAAGCGACTATAGATACTGTTTTCGAAACAGCTCGAGTAGAGGAGGTTATTGGTGATTTTGTCCAATTGAAAAGGGCAGGAAGCAACTTTAAAGGATTGAGTCCGTTCTCTGATGAGCGTTCTCCGTCATTTATGGTCTCGCCCGTAAAACAAATATGGAAGGATTTTAGTACAGGTAAGGGCGGGAATTCAGTTGCTTTCCTGATGGAGCACGAACACTTTACCTACCCAGAAGCCATTCGCTATTTAGCCAAAAAATACAATATTGAGATAGAAGAAACGGAGCAAACCGACCAAGAAAAAGCCAATACCGATGTTCGTGAGAGTATGTATTTAGTTTCTGAATTTGCCAAAAGTTATTTTCACAAGACACTCTTAAGCTCAGAAGAAGGCAAGGCTATAGGGTTGTCTTATTTTAAGGAAAGAGGGTTCACTAACGATACCATTAAGAAATTCAGTCTAGGATATTCTCCTGAAACTTGGGATGCGTTTACCAAAGAAGCTTTAGGACAAGGATATAAGTTGGAGTTTCTAGAGAGTACCGGTTTAACGATAGCTAGAGAGGACAGGCCATTTGATCGATTCAAAAACCGTGTGATGTTTCCCATTCAAAGTATGTCAGGAAGAGTGCTCGGTTTTGGGGGAAGAATACTTTCAAATGATAAAAAAGCGGCAAAGTACTTAAATTCACCTGAAAGTGATATTTATCATAAAAGTAAGGTTCTTTACGGAATTTTTCAAGCGAAGCAGGCTATTGCCAAACAAAATAATTGTTTTTTGGTCGAGGGCTACACTGATGTTATTCAATTTAACCAGTCCGGAATTGAAAACGTGGTTGCTTCCTCCGGTACCGCATTGACACCGGATCAAATTCGGCTAGTTAATAGGTTGACTAAAAATATTACCGTTCTTTTTGATGGAGATGCGGCTGGCCTTCGAGCTTCGATTAGAGGTATCGATTTGATTCTGGAAGAGGGAATGAACGTCAAGGTCTGCACTTTTCCTGATGGCGAAGACCCGGATAGTTTTGCCAAGAAGACATCTTACGATGATTTAGTGGCTTATCTGGAAAATAATGCTAAAGATTTTATACAGTTCAAAGCGTCTCTTTTGATGAATGAGGCTAAGAATGACCCGATAAAAAAAGCCGATTTGATTCGGGACATGGTGTTAAGTATTTCCAAAATACCGGACAGAATCCAAAGGGAAATATACGTCCAAGAATGTTCTCGAATTATGGATATTTCTGAGCAAGTTTTGGTAAGCACTTTGGCACAATTAATTCAGAAAGATGCTGTAGGAGCTAGTAAGAAGCAAAAGCAGGATCAAGGACAAAAGTCTTTTGAAGTAATAAAAAATGAAAACCCACAGACGATAGAGAAAGTTGATGTGTTAGGTAATGTGGAGCGTGAAATAATCAGAATTCTTTTGTTATATGGCAATAGAACTGAAAATTTTGAGGAAGTCTTAATGAAGTCTAATGGAGAAGGGGAGATTGTTGAAGTTTCCGAATTCAAAGAGTTGAAGGTTTTTCAAAAGATATTTTTAAGTTTACAAGAAGATGAGGTAGAGTTTGCAAGTCCCGTTTTTAAAGCCATATATGAAGATTTAATTAAGTATTATCTTCAAAACGAAAATTCAGGTATTGAAAAGTATATCAATCATTTACAGTCTGGTGTGCCGCAAGAAGTGACTGCCATAATGATGGAAGACGAAAAGTATGTATTACATGACTGGATAGGGCAAAATATATTTCCAAAAACTATTGAAGAAACATTAAATCAAGGAGTGTCAGACACTTTATTTACTTTAAGGTGGTTTTTGATTAGTGAAATCATTGAGAATTTAAAAAATGACATGTCAAATGAACCAGGCTCAGATAATATGGAGTCGTTATCCATGGTGATGAGTTATATTGAACTTAGAGGTAAGTTTTCAAAAAAATTAGGCAGGGTGGTGGTTCGTTATCATTAAAAAGCTCCATATCCTCTGAACTGGTTAAAGGTAATACGGAGCTGTAAACTATGGCGATTGACTAGTATTTGTTAATCAATGCGGTTTCAAATAACGAGGAAATGCTTTTGCAGCAAACTACTAAACGATTTCCAGTTTTTTTGCTTTTTCAACTAAATCAACCAGATTGGTTACATTTAGCTTTGTTAACAATCGCAATTTGTATGTGCTAATTGTCTTCTCATTAAGGTTTAGAATTTCAGCGATTTCGTGATTCTTTTTCCCCCCACTTAAATAGCGCAGCACTTCGACTTCTCGATTGGATAATTTTCGATACAAGCGCTCGCTCTTACTTTGTTTTGCAATTAAGGCAAGGTTCTTTTTCACGGTTTCATTCATGATAATCTTTCCTTGATTGACTTTAACAATAGACTGACCTAAAGTTTCTAGTTTTTCTTTCTTGTGGACAAATCCTGAGACACCCGCTTTAATGGCGTTTGGCGCGTAAACTTGCTCTGAAAGACTGCTAAAAATAATAATTTTAGTTTTCGGAAAGTTTTTCAAAATTGATTTAACTTCAAAAATACTGGAAAGACCTTCTAGTTCCAAGTCTAATATTAAAACATCTATTTCTTTTGTAAGGAGTATATCGCGAATCATCAAAAAATTACCAACATTGGCCACTATAGATATTTCTTCATGATCTTTAAAATAAGATTTCACTCCAAAATGTACTACTGGGTAGTTGTCGGCTAAACAAACTTTAATCATATTTATGTTATTTAAGAGTTATCTGTCAAAATATTCCGATAAAATTAACGATAAAAAAAACATTATCAGTAATTTTATGGGTAAATAGCCGTTAATTCCGATTAACTAAGCAAACTGGTATGTTTTTCATTTTGTGCTGGTTAGTTTTGTTTAAGCTTTTATAAATTTCATAAACTTTTTTTTGTCTTCCTGAAAAATCATCAGCGGTTTTACCTGCTGCATCTTCATGCATTGCCCATTCTAACTCGTCATAATTAGCGCCTAATTGTTGTTCGTCTGTTTTTTCGTCGCCAAAGAGCCCGTCTGACGGAGCTGCATTCAGAATTGATTCTGGAACATTTAGGTAAGCGGCTAATGAAAATACTTCGGATTTCATTAAATTGGCAATGGGGCTTAAATCTACCCCTCCATCTCCATATTTTGTGTAAAAACCAACCCCAAAGTCTTCTACTTTATTTCCGGTTCCCGCAACCAGTAAACCGTGAATACCCGCAAAATAATATAAAGTTGTCATGCGCAGTCGAGCTCTTGTGTTCGCTAGAGTCAGATTCAGTTTGCTTTCCTCAAAGTCAGTAGGGACTTCTTTCTTAAACGCTTCAAAAACTGAAGTAAGATCTGCTTGGGTACTTGTTACGTTAGGAAATCTTTTTTTTAATTGTTCAATATGTTCGCGGCCACGGCTTACGTGACTTAGGTGCTGATGAATGGGCATTTCTACGCAAAGAACATCCATGCCTGTTTGCGCGCACAATGTTGAAGTTACAGCTGAATCGACCCCTCCTGAAATGCCAATTACAAATCCTTTAACTTTTGCGTTTTCAGCATAGGTTTTGAGCCAGTGTACAATTTGAGCATTCACTTTTTCAACTTGTAGAGTGTTTTTTTTAGTCATAATTGTTTAACTTTTAAAAAGGAGGAATGTATATTTGCAAAAGCAATGAATAGCCTGCTCTTTTGTGTTATTTTTCGTTAGCAAAATTAATTAAAAAAAATGAAAATATACCTAATTTCTAGTGTTCTAAGTTTATTTATTTTGTCTTGCGGGCAAAAAAATAAAATAGAGAAAGCCGTTGATGAAATCCCAGTAAAAATAGAGGTGGATCGTTTTGATAAAAATTTTTTCGAAGCGGAACCTGAAGATTTAAAGAGAGTAAAAAATCAATATCCGTTCTTTTTTCCAGCAGGAACTGAAGATGCGGTTTGGTTAGATAAAATGCAAGATCCATTATGGCGTGAACTGTATAATGAAGTACAAAATAAGTATGCGGATTTAGAACCTATGCAAGATGAAGCTGTCACTCTTTTTAAGCATGTCAAATATTATTTTCCGGAGACAAAGATTCCCAAGCTAATTACAGTAATATCTGAAATGGACTATAATAACAAGGTGATATATGCTGATAGTTTGGTTATTATTGCTCTCGAAATGTATTTAGGCAAAGAACATAAGTTTTATCAGTTCCCAAATTACATCAAGCAGAACTTTGAACAAAGTCAAATTATGCCAGATGTTGTATCTAGCTTTTTTAAATATAAAACAGTTGCTAATCAAGATAAAAGCTTGCTTTCTAATATGATTTATGCTGGTAAAGAATTGTATCTAAAAGACGTTTTGCTGCCAGATTACAGTGATGCTGATAAAATGGGGTACACGCCGGAACAGATAAAATGGTGTAGTGAAAATGAAAGTTATATTTGGCGTTACTTCATAGAGAAAGAATTGCTTTATAGTGATGATCAAAAACTAATTCCTAGATTCATTAGTATGGCTCCTTTTTCTAAATTTTATTTGGAAATTGACAATGAAACTCCAGGTAGAGTGGGGGCTTGGATAGGATGGCAAATTGTTCGCTCGTATATGGAAAACAATGAGGTACCTTTGCAACAATTATTAAATGAGAATACTAAAGAAATATTTGAAAAATCAAAATACAAACCTAAGAAGTAATGTCAGATAAAAACAAATCAGAAATTAAGATTGTCGTAGAATTAGATGAAAACCAAGTTCCGGAAAAGTTACTCTGGTCCGCAAAAGACGGTGGAGTTGAGCTGGAAGAAACCAAAGCGGTGATGCTTTCAGTTTGGGACAGTAAATCAAAAGAAAGTTTGCGTATCGATCTATGGACAAAAGAAATGCCTGTCGATGAAATGAAGATCTTCTTTCATCAGACACTAGTTACTATGTCGGATACCTTTTATCGTGCTACCGGTGACGAAAAAATGACAGATACAATGAAGCAATTTTGCGATTACTTTGCTGAAAAACTGGAATTGAAAAAATAAGCCAGATTTATTATAAGAAATAAAAAATCCCAAAACTTTTAATTAAGTTTCGGGATTTTCTGTTTTGATTAAAAAACGAAATAGTTTTAAAATTGATTCTTGTTTTTGAAAACCTCTTGGTTTACTTCCTCTATATAGTTCAGCAATTCTTCTTTTCCTAAAGACTCTGTAGCTGATGTCACAAAGTAATGAGGCATTTCTGCCCAGTTATTTGCGAACATATTCTTTTTATAAGCTGCAATATGGGAATCAATTTTTACTTTGCTGATTTTGTCCGCTTTAGTGAAAACAATGCAAAAAGGAATTTCGCTTTCTCCCATATATCCCATAAATTCAATATCAATTGCCTGCGCCTCATGTCGAATATCTATTAAAACAAAAGCGCAAACTAATTGCTCGCGGGTTTCGAAATAATCCGTAATAAATTGCTGAAAAACGGACTTAGTTTTTTTGGACACCTTAGCATACCCATATCCTGGTAAATCTACTAAGAACCAGTTATTATTTATTAAGAAATGATTTATCAGCTGCGTTTTTCCAGGTCTTCCAGAAGTTTTAGCAAGTTTTTTGTGGTTTGTCAACATATTGATTAATGAGGACTTTCCAACGTTTGATCGGCCTATAAAAGCATATTCGGGCAAAAAATCCTTTGGACATTTTGAAACGTCTGAATTGCTAATTACAAATTCGGCGGTATTAATTTTCATTTTTTCTAGGTGTAAAATTCTCCTTTTAGTACTAGCGTGCTTTCAAATGCGTATGCGTTAACCAGTCTTCCAATAATCGGTTAAATTCTTCAGGATGTTCCATCATCGCCGCATGACCGCATTTGTCAATCCAATATAAAGTGGAGTTTGGTAGTAAGTTATTAAATTCCTCAGCCACATCTGGAGGTGTAACTTTGTCATTCTTTCCCCATATAATACAAGTTTGAACATGCATTTTTGGTAAGTCTTTTGCCATGTTATGACGGATAGCACTTTTGGCAATTGTTAGTGTTTTTATCAATTTTACTCTATCATTTACAGTAGCGTAGACCTCATCAATAAGTTCTGGGGTTGCTATTTTGGGATCGTAAAACACATCCTCGGCCTTTTTCTTAATGTATTCGTAGTCCCCTCTTTTAGGGTAGCTATCACCCATGGCGCTTTCATATAACCCTGAACTACCTGTTATTATAAGCCCTGCAACCTTTTCAGGATACATTTTAGTATGGTATAATGCAATATGACCTCCTAGCGAATTTCCCAAAAGGATTACTCTTTCAAAACCTTTGAAAGTGATAAAGTCTTTAACGTATTTGGCGAAATTTTTAACGTTGGTTTTTAAAATATTTTGAGTGTAAATAGGTAAATCAGGTATGACTATTTTGTATCCTTTTTCAGAAAAATAGCTGGCAACGGCATCGAAATTACTTAGACCTCCCATTAGGCCGTGTAAGATAACAATGGGCGTTCCTTCTCCAGCCTCATAATAGCTGTATTTACCTTCTTTCTTATAATTTTTTTCCATGTTTTTCAATGCGGATTTGCAATTTTGACAAATATATGATTTAATAAATTAAAATGAATTTTTGGGTACAATTTTTAGGTTTATTGCAGTCTTTTTTTTGTTGTTTTTCGTTCAAATATAAATTGAGGTCCTCTAATGTCCAATTTTCGTAAAAAGTACTTGTTTTAAATAAGTGCTGTCGGTTGTTAAATACCTGCGTATAAGTAACTCTCTTTTTTCTTTATTTGAACATTCTTTGCTTTAAGTTATAAAGTATCTAACAGTCTGACAGTCTAAAAATTAAGCTGTTTCCGGCTAAAGTGGTTAAACTTATTAACAAAGTGGTAAGTAGTGGTAGAAAGTGGTAATATTTTTTATATTTTTGCTTTAGTTCATTTCTAAAAAGAAACTCATTTGATTACAATAGTCGGAACATATGAATGTAAGGTAGATGCTAAAGGAAGAGTGCTGTTACCGGCGCCTTTAAAAAAGCAATTGGCCCTTTCGCTACAAAACGGTTTTGTTTTGAAGCGCTCTGTTTTTCAACCTTGTTTGGAGCTGTACCCTATGGCTGAGTGGGATTTGATGATGTCAAAAATCAATAAACTCAATCGATTTGTAAAGAAAAACAATGACTTTATACGCAGGTTTACGGCAGGTGTGAAGATGGTGGAAATAGATGCTTTAGGAAGGTTATTGGTCCCGAAAGACCTAGTTGCTTTTGCAAACATATCCAAAGATATTGTTTTTTCTTCGGCAGTGAACATAATTGAACTATGGGATAAGGATTTATACGAAAAATCGATAAATGGCGAAGATGTAGATTTTGCCGAGTTGGCAGAGGAAGTAATGGGAAATATAAATGACGACGACAATGGAATATCATAATCCGGTTTTACTAAATGCATCAGTAGATGGTTTAAATATTAAGCCTGATGGCGTCTATATAGATGTCACCTTCGGTGGAGGTGGGCATTCTAAGGAAATTTTAAGTAGGTTGGGACCAGAAGGGAAGTTATTTGCTTTTGATCAGGATGAGGATGCATTAGCTAACGCTTTGCCAGATGAAAGATTTATTCTCATTAATGAGAACTTTAGACATATAAAAAGATTTTTGCGCTTCTCAGGTGTGAAAAGCGTTGACGGAATTTTGGCTGATTTGGGTGTTTCATCTCATCAATTTGACGTGCCGGAGAGAGGTTTTTCGACTCGTTTTGACGCAGAATTGGATATGAGGATGAGTCAGAAAAACCATCTGAATGCCAATCGAGTCGTGAATGAATACGATGAGGCAAATTTGAAAAGAGTATTCTTGGATTATGGAGAGTTAAAAAATGCTCCAATCTTGGCGAGAACAATTGTAGAGTCAAGAGAACAGCAAGCAATTACAACAACGGATGAGCTGAAAGAGGTTTTGGCAAAATTTTTACCTGAAAGAATTAGGAATAAAATTTTGGCTCAAATCTATCAGGCTATTCGAATTGAAGTGAACCAAGAAATGGACGCTTTAAAGGAATTTCTTGAGCAGTCGCTGGAAATATTAAATCCAGAAGGAAGGCTGAGCGTTATTTCATACCATTCATTGGAAGACAGATTGGTGAAACGATTTATGAAAAATGGAATGTTTGAAGGAGAGCCTGAACGCGATTTCTTTGGTAATTTTTCGGTTCCGTTTAAAACCGTTGGAAAACTAATCGTTCCAGACAAAGAAGAAATCAAGTTAAATAATAGAGCCCGAAGTGCTAAACTACGAATAGCAGAAAAAAAATAGTCTCTGTATTTAAGAGCAGGGTCCAAAGCAGAATAATAGATGCTAATTTTTAATATCTCGGCATCCTCAATTTTGAGGGAAAATCGGAAAAAGACAAATGAAAAACGGTTTTATAAACATATTGAAAGCGCGGTTTCTTATAGATGATCATGCTATTAAAAATTGGCGATTTATTGTTTTTCTTATCGTTTTGGCTATAATTATGATTGCTAATACACAACAATACGAACAGAAAGTATTTAGGATTGCCGCACTGACAAACGAAGTAAAAGAATTACGGTCCGAATTTGTTGATAGACGTTCGCAATTAATGAAGTTAAGAATGGAATCGACCGTTTCTGAAAAGATGATGGCGAAAGAGATTTTCCCATCAACGGTGCCTCCAGTTAAAATTAAAGTGATAAAAGAAGAGAAAAAAACCTTCCTTAAAAAAATATGGCAGTAGAAGATAAACACATATCATATAGAATCTACTTGGTAGCTTTTGCTATCTTTTTGATAGCGATCGCGATTGCCGTGAAGTTGACAAATATACAGTGGGTTGAAGGGGACTACTATAGAAAATTAGCTAAAGAAAGAACAGTTAAGAATTTTATTATTCCAGCAAATAAAGGGAATATCTATTCGGCAGACGGCAGCTTATTGGCGACTTCAATACCTAATTACACAATTCGTTTTGATGCGCTGGCTCCTAAAGTGGAGAATTTCGAAAAAAACGTAGTGGCATTATCGGATTCTCTGGCTACATTTTTAGGTAAATCAAGTGGTTTTTATCAAAACGAACTTAGAAAGGCGAGAGCCAATAATAACAGGTATTATCTAATCGCTCGTGGGTTAAGTTATACAGACTATATAAAAATCAAGGAATTTCCTTTATTTAAATTAGGTGCTTATAAAGGTGGAATTATTATAGAACAAAAAACAATCAGGGAGCATCCGATAGGTAAAATCGCGGAACGAACCATCGGTTATGAAAGAGAAATAGCTGAAAATACTTTTGCTGGTAAGGGTATTGAGTGGGCATATAGAAAATATTTGAATGGGAAGGACGGTAAAATTCTAAAACAAAAAATAGCAAAAGGACAATGGAAGCCAATTCGTGACATCAATGAAGTGGATCCGCAAGATGGTTATGATGTGATGTCTACTATTGATGTTTACATTCAAGACATTGCCCATCATGCTTTATTAAAACAATTGCAAGAGTATGAAGCACATCATGGCTGCGTGGTTGTGATGGAGACTGAAACAGGACACGTGAAGGCGATTGCTAATTTAGGGAGAGACAAAGACGGGACTTATTACGAAACTACTAATTATGCCGTGGCTGAATCGGGTGAGCCTGGGTCCACATTTAAGCTAGCCGATTTGATGGCTATATTAGAGGACAAAGTTGCTGATACAAGTACGGTTTTTGACACAAATGGCGGGGAGATTCGCTATTCGGGAAAAGCGGTTAGAGATTCCCATAAAGGGGGATATGGAAAAATATCTCTAGCGAGAGGATTTGAATTATCGTCAAACACGGTTATGGTACAAGCGGTTTATGACAATTATCAAAATAATCCCAAAAAGTTTGTCAATCGTATTAATTCATACGGTTTTAACAAAAAACTAAATATGGATTTTAAAGGAGAAGGAAGAGCATATATTCCTCAACCTAGCGATAAGAATTGGTCTAACATATCACTTCCCTGGATGGCTTTCGGCTATGGGGTTTCGGTAACGCCAATGCAAACATTGGCATTTTATAATGCAGTCGCAAACAATGGTGTCATGGTTAAGCCGCAATTTGTTTCTGAAATAAAAGAGTGGAACAAAACCATCAAAAAAATGGATAAAGAGGTAATCAATCAAAGAATCTGTTCACCAGAAACTATTTCGAAATTAAAAGCTGTATTGGTAAATGTGGTCAAAAAAGGTACAGCTTCTAAATTGTATTCCAAGGATTTTTCGATGGCTGGAAAAACGGGAACGGCTCAAGTGAATTATGCAAAAGACGGGGGTGCAGGAAAATATTACTCCTCTTCTTTCGTAGGTTATTTCCCGGCTGACAAACCTAAATATTCTTGCATAGTGATGGTTCATAAGCCCAGTACCGTAAACAATAATTACTATGGAGCAGATGTGGCGGGTCCGGTCTTTAAGAGGATAGCGCAAAAGATATTCACCGATGTACCTTCTACGAATGAAATTAAAAATTTAAATAAAAAAATTCCGAAACAAGAAAATAATTTCAACGAATATTTTGCCCGTTTGCAAAAACCGCAACAATTAGTCCCAAATGTTAAGGGAATGCCCGGAATGGATGCGATTGCTTTACTAGAAAATCTAGGTGTAAAAGTCAATGCTGTGGGTATGGGTAAAGTAAAAACACAATCGCTTCAGGAGGGTCAGGATATAATTAAAAACACAACTATAACACTTGAATTATTGTGATTATACTAAAAGACATATTGTACAAAGTAGCTATCGAATCCGTTAACGGTTCGACTAATGTTGCTATTGGGAAAATAGAATTTGATTCCAGGAAAATAGAAAAAAACGATGTTTTTGTTGCTATTCGTGGTTCCATTTCTGATGGTCACGATTATATTCAAAAAGCGATAGAACTTGGGGCCGTTGCAATTGTTTGCGACAGCTTTCCAGACAAATTCGAAAATGGTATCACATACGCTCAAGTTAAAGATACAAACAAAGCGCTTGCCTTCATGACTGCCAATTATTTTGAGGATCCTTCGACAGATTTAAGGCTTGTAGGTATAACTGGAACTAATGGGAAAACTACAATAGCGTCACTTTTATATCAATTATTCAAAAAGGCAGGATTCAAGGTGGGGTTGTTATCCACCGTTAAAATTTTAGTTGACGATAAAGAATATAAAACCACTCATACAACTCCGGATTCAATCACAATCAATCATTATTTAAGAGAGATGGTTAAAGGGGGAGTTGAATATTGTTTTATGGAGGTAAGTTCTCACGGTATTCATCAAAAAAGAACGGAAGGTTTACATTTTGTTGGTGGAGTTTTTACTAATTTATCCCACGATCATTTAGATTATCACCCCACTTTCGCAGAATACAGAGATGTAAAAAAAATCATTTTTTGACCATCTTCCAAAAACAGCATTTGCGTTATCAAACATCGATGATAAAAATGGTGCGGTACTATTGCAAAACACAGTCGCTAAAAAGCGTTCTTATGCTTTAAAATCCTATGCTGATTATAGAGCACAGATCCTTGAAAATCAATTAGGGGGTTTGTTGTTAAAAATTGAAGGAAATGAAGTTTGGGTAAAACTGATAGGGACCTTTAATGCTTATAATGTTTTGGCTATTTATGGCACAGCCATCGAACTTGGATTAGAGAGTTTGGAAACACTTCGCTTGCTTTCTGAACTAGAGAGTGTTTCTGGAAGGTTTCAGTACATAGTCTCTGCTACAAATGTTACAGCGATTGTGGACTATGCACATACCCCAGATGCGCTCGAAAACGTACTGAAAACCATAAATGACATTCGCACTACAAAAGAGCAAGTTATCACTGTTGTAGGCTGTGGCGGTAATAGAGATAAAACCAAACGGCCTATTATGGCTGGAATTGCATCTGAATTAAGCGACAAAGTGGTTTTAACATCCGATAATCCAAGAAACGAGAATCCAGATGTTATTATCGCTGAGATGGAATTAGGTGTTGAGGCTCAAAATTTTAAAAAAGTATTGGCGATTACAGATAGAAGACAGGCTATAAAAACGGCTTGTCAATTGGCCCAGCCCAATGACATCATCATAATTGCAGGTAAAGGACACGAGACTTATCAAGAAATCAAGGGAGTCCGAAATGACTTTGACGATATGAAAATAGTTAAAGAGACATTAGAACAACTTCATAAATAGTAAAAAACATGCTGTATTATTTATTTGAATATTTAGATAAAACGTTGAATGTTTCCGGAGCGGGGGTTTTTCAATATATCACTTTTAGATCGGCATTAGCTTTTCTACTGTCTCTTTTGTTGTCTACTGTTTTTGGTAAAAGAATTATAAATTTTTTACGCAACCAGCAGGTAGGAGAAACAGTAAGAGAGTTAGGTTTAGCGGGACAAAATGAGAAAGCGGGAACGCCTACTATGGGAGGGCTTATCATCATATTTGCCACCCTTGTGCCAGTTGTGCTATTTTCGAAACTACATAATATTTACATCGTCTTATTGATAGTTACTACTTTATGGATGGGAACTATTGGTTTTATTGACGACTATATCAAAATTTTCAAAAAAGATAAAAAAGGCTTAAAAGGTATTTTTAAGGTTTTTGGACAAGTAGGACTGGGCTTGATTGTGGGAGTAGTCCTTTACTTTAGTCCAAATGTCACGGTCCGAACAGATACGGGTAAGAACGATATTTTTAAAGCTACTACTGAAAATGTGATAACCAAGAGTCCTGTTGAAGAAAAGTCAACCGCTACTACGATTCCTTTTTTTAAGAACAATGAATTTGATTATGCAGAGTTGTTGGCTTGGACTGGTGAAGGTTATGAAAAATGGGCATGGCTTATTTTTATTCCAGTTGTGATTTTTATAATTACAGCCGTGTCAAATGGCGCCAATTTAACCGATGGAATAGATGGGCTTGCGGCAGGAACTTCCGCCATATCCGTATTGGCATTGGGGATTTTTACTTTCCTTTCTGGAAACATTATTTTTTCGAATTATCTAAATATAATGTACATCCCAAGTTCGGGCGAAATGACGGTATTTATAGCGGCATTTGTTGGGGCATTAATTGGGTTTCTATGGTATAACTCTTACCCTGCATCGGTATTTATGGGGGATACTGGAAGTTTAACTATTGGGGGTATCATAGCAGTACTGGCTATAGCTGTTCGTAAAGAGTTATTGATTCCCTTACTGTGTGGTATTTTTTTAGTTGAGAATCTATCCGTGGTATTGCAAGTTAGTTATTTTAAATATACCAAAAAACGCTTTGGAGAAGGCAAGAGAATTTTTCTGATGGCTCCTTTGCACCATCATTATCAAAAGAGAGGTTATCATGAAAGTAAAATTGTAACCCGATTTTGGATTGTAGCCATAATGTTGGCCATACTTTCCATAGTTACCCTAAAATTGAGATAACATGAGGCTAGTTGTATTAGGCGGAGGAGAAAGCGGTGTGGGTATAGCCATTTTAGGAAGGAAAAAAGGATACGATGTTTTTGTGTCTGATTTTGGTAAGATAAAAGAAAAGTACAAAGAAGTTCTTATAAGTAATAGCATAGCTTGGGAAGAAGAAAAACATACAGAGGGGTTGATTTTAAATGCTGATGTGGTGATGAAAAGTCCCGGAATTCCTGAAAAGGTCCCAATTGTAAAAAGACTGATAGAAATAGGTATTCCCGTGATTTCTGAAATTGAGTTTGCTGCTCCTTTTACAAAAGCGATTACTATTGGGATAACAGGGAGTAATGGAAAGACGACCACAACAATGTTAACCTATCATTTGCTCAAATCAGCTGGATTGAACGTAGGTTTAGGAGGGAACATAGGGAAAAGTTTCGCTTGGCAAGTAGCCGATGACAAGTTTGATTCCTATGTACTTGAGTTAAGTAGTTTCCAGCTCGATGGAATCGTGAATTATAAGCCACATATTGCCATAATTACTAATATTAGTCCTGATCATTTAGATCGATATGACTATAAGTATGAAAATTATATTGATTCGAAATTTAGAATAACGATGAATCAAACAGAGGATGATTACCTCATATATGACGCAGATGACGAGGCCATTACGGAATGGTTTAAAAACAATAAAACGAAAGCTAAATTAATCCCTTTTTCATTGACAAAAACATTCAGTGAAGGAGCATTTATACAAAATAACAAAATGGAAGTAATTATCAATCAGGATGAATTAAAAATGGAGACAGAATCTATTGCTTTAGAAGGGAAACATAATATGAAAAATGCGATGGCAGCAACTTCTGTGGCTAAATTAATGCAGATACGAAAAGCGACGATTCGTGAAAGTTTATCAAGTTTTCAAGGTGTGGAACACCGTCTGGAAAAAGTATTAAAAATTCAGAATGTTGAATATATCAATGATTCAAAAGCAACAAATGTCAATGCCACTTTTTTCGCGCTGGATAGCATGAATAGTCCTACAGTATGGATTGTCGGAGGAGTTGATAAAGGAAATGATTATAATGAATTGATGTCTTTAGTTCGAGAGAAAGTAAAGGCGATTGTTTGCCTAGGGGTAGATAACAAAAAAATAATTGACGCTTTTGGAAATGTTGTTGATATCATGGTCGAAGTGTCGAGTATGAGTGATGCAGTGAAAATGGCGCAAAGATTAACTGAAAAAGGAGATACTGTTTTGTTATCACCAGCCTGTGCGAGTTTTGATTTGTTTGAAAACTATGAAGATAGAGGGAATCAATTCAAGCAAGGAGTGCACAATCTATAAGCGTAACTAATAATAGTTTTATAACTAAAGCAATAGAAATGAAACAACTGATAAGCAAGTTAAAAGGAGATAAAGGGATATGGTCATTCGTGGCTTTATTAGCTTTGTTTTCCTTTATGCCTGTTTTTAGTGCTAGTAGTAATTTAGCGTATTTGGGACATGGAACGGGAAATACATTAGGCTATTTAGTAAAGCATTTTGCACACATATGCATTGGTTTTGTGATTATTTATGCGGTTCACAGAGTTCCATATCATTATTTTAGGGCTATTTCTAAAATGGCATTACCCGTAGTCTGGATATTATTAATTTATACCTTGATTAAAGGGACTGTTATAGCGGGTGCAAATGCTAGCAGATGGATTCAAGTGCCTTTTATAGGGATATCATTTCAGACATCAACATTGGCATCTGTGGTGTTATTTATATTTGTAGCTCGTTATTTATCAAAATCGAGAGAAACTCTGATTACTTTCAAAGCATCACTATGGCAGCTTTGGTTACCGGTATCCTTTACGTTAATTCTTATATTACCTGCTAATTTTTCTACAACAGCGCTGATTTTTGCCATGGTTCTCATGTTAGTTTTTGTAGGTAAGTATCCATTAAAATATATTGGAATTATTATAGGATCCGGAATTCTATTTCTTACTTTTTTTGTTTTGCTAAGTAAAGCATTCCCGGACTCTAGGGTTTTTAGTAGGGTGCAGACCTGGGAAAGTAGGATTGAAAATTTCAGTACTGATAAGCCCGATGAAGATGATTATCAAATCGAGAAGGCAAAAATTGCAATTGCATCAGGAAAAATTTACGGATTAGGCCCAGGCAAGAGTGTTCAGAAGAATTTTTTGCCGCAGTCTTCATCAGATTTTATATATGCCATTATTGTTGAGGAATATGGACTTGTAGGTGGGCTAGGAGTTCTTATTTTATATTTATTACTGTTATTTCGATTTGTTGTTGCCTCACATAAAGCCAATACGTTATTCGGAAAATTAGTGGTAGTAGGATTGGGATTTCCCATGATATTTCAGGCGATGATTAATATGGCAGTCGCGGTGGAATTGTTGCCTGTGACGGGGCAGACATTACCGCTGATAAGCAGCGGTGGTAGTTCCATATGGATGACCTGTCTTGCACTTGGGATCATTATAAGCGTTACTAAAAAAGACGAAGAGATAGCTGAAGAACAAAAAGATGCCGCCAAAAGAGAAGAAGCACTGAATAAACTAATCGATGCCGAGTTGGCGTCTGAAGATGAAAAGCAAGATAGTTATTCTATTGAGGATAAAGCGACAAATCCGATGAATGCGGTTTTAAACAAATAATGTTTTTATAAAATTAACTGTTTTTCAAAAACGTAACAACTTTTATTTCAGATGAAACAATATAAATTCATATTAAGTGGCGGAGGAACAGGTGGACATATTTACCCAGCAATTGCTTTAGCCAATGAATTAAAATTTCGTTTCCCGGATGCTGAATTTCTTTTTGTGGGAGCTAAGGACAAGATGGAAATGCAAAAAGTGCCTCAGTCGGGATATCAAATAAAAGGTTTATGGATTGCTGGTTTGCAGCGGAAAATCAGTTTGCCAAA
This sequence comes from uncultured Flavobacterium sp., assembly GCA_937773775.1. Classification (GTDB taxonomy): domain Bacteria; phylum Bacteroidota; class Bacteroidia; order Flavobacteriales; family Flavobacteriaceae; genus Flavobacterium. The sequence continues at coordinate 3,718 of CALJVL010000042.1, read as the reverse complement.
TTTGATGTTTCCTTTCAAGCTGGTTGATAGCTTATGGGAATCTAAAAAAATATTAAAGCGTTTTCAGCCAGATGTTGTAATTGGTACCGGTGGTTTTGCCAGTGGTCCATTATTAAAAATGGCAAGTATGATGGGCATTCCTACGGTGATTCAAGAACAGAATTCTTTTCCCGGAATTACTAATAAGCTATTAAGCAAAAAGGCAGATGTGATATGTGTGGCTTATGAGAATTTGGAGCGATTTTTTCCAAAAGAAAAAATGGTTTTGACCGGAAACCCGGTTCGCCAAGATTTAATTGATATTGAAAGTAAAAGATCAGAGGCGATCCAACATTTCAATTTGGATCCGAATAAAAAAACCTTGTTGGTTCTAGGCGGAAGTCTTGGTGCAAGTAGGCTGAATCAATTAATTGAAAAGGAGCTAGAGAATATTGTTTCTCAAAATGTCCAAATTATTTGGCAATGCGGGAAGTTATATTTCGAAGATTATAAAAAGTATAATGCTAATAATGTACAAGTTTTTCCTTTCATAGAGAGAATGGATTTAGTTTATGCAGCAGCCGACATTGTTCTTTCTCGTGCGGGTGCCTCATCGGTTTCGGAATTATGTATTGTTGGAAAACCAGTGATCTTCATTCCTTCTCCTAATGTAGCTGAGGACCATCAAACGAAAAACGCAAAATCAATTGTAGATAAAAAAGGGGGACTTCTATTAAAGGAATCCGAATTGGATGCTGAATTCAGTCTTGTTTTTGAAGCTTTGTTAAAAGATCAGGGTAAACAAAATCAATTAAGTGAGAATATTAAACAATTGGCAATGCCTGAGGCGACAAAAACAATTGTCGATGAAATTGTAAAATTAATTAAAAAGTAAAGATCATAAAGTCATAGGACTTTACGAGATTAAATAAAAAAATAGTAAATGAACTTAAACCAAATACAGAACGTCTATTTCATCGGAATCGGTGGCATCGGTATGAGTGCTTTGGCTCGGTATTTTAAAAATATAGGGAAGCAAGTTTCAGGTTATGACAAAACGCCAACAACTTTAACAAAGGAATTGATAGAAAGCGGGATTGCGATTCACTTTGAAGACAATATAGATTTAATTCCGAAAGATTATTTCGTTGAAAACACCTTAGTGATTATTACACCTGCAGTTCCCAAAACACATTTGGAGTGGAACTATTTCGTTGAAAGTAGTTTTCATGTCAAAAAAAGAGCAGAGGTTTTAGGAATAATAACAAAAGACACTTTTTGTTTTGCGGTTGCGGGAACACATGGAAAGACCACGACCTCTAGTATCTTAGGGCATATTTTATACGAGACTGGAGCTGATGTTACTGCTTTTATCGGAGGAATTGTAGAAAATTATAATTCAAATTTGATTGGTGACGGTAAAACGATTACGGTTGTCGAAGCGGATGAATTTGATCGTTCCTTTTTATATTTGCATCCCAATATAGCCTGTATTACTTCGATGGATGCCGATCATTTGGATATTTATGCAACGAGTGATGCAATCGAAGCGTCATTTTTAGAATTTGCGGACAAAGTGAAAGACAAGAGCAAATTGTTTATAACCAAAGACCTTCCGTTGTCAGGTGTTACGGTGGCTGTAAATGAAGAAGCTGTTTATAGTGCTTTTAATGTCAGAATTGAAGATGGAATTTATTTATTCGATATAAAAACACCAAAGGGAGTCTTACTCGATTTCCGTTTTGGCTTACCTGGAAAACATAATTTAATGAATGCTTTAATGGCTATTGCAATGGCTGAAATATTCGGCACCCCAACCGACGCCATTGCAGTAGCCTTAGCTTCATTTAAAGGGGTCAAAAGAAGGTTCTCATATCAAATAAAAAAAGAGAACTTAGTGTACATTGATGATTATGCACATCACCCTACAGAGATTGATGCAGTCTATCAGGCAGTACGTGAATTGTATCCCAATAAAAAAGTTTTGGCAGTTTTTCAACCGCATTTGTTTAGCAGGACTAGAGATTTTGCAGATGAGTTTGCGAAAAGTCTGTCCCGATTTGACGAAGTTGTTTTAATGGATATTTATCCAGCGCGTGAATTGCCAATAGAAGGCATAACATCAGAATGGCTATTAGATAAAATTGATAATAAGGATAAAAAAATTATTTCAAAAGAGGCCTTAATAAAGGCTGTTCTGAAAAGTAACGCTCAAGTGATCGTAACCATAGGAGCGGGTGATATAGGTGAGTTGGTAGTATCAATCAAAGAAGCGTTAAATGAAAATATTTAATTGGACAAATATCAGATTAGTGCTCATGCTGGGTTTAGTAATTTTCTTATTTTCATTTACTTCAAGACGAAATGAAAACAGAAAACTCACTAAAGCTGTGGTTGTTTTTATAGGGGATAACGCACTTTTTATAAAACGAGAAACGGTTAATAAATTGTTAATAGAAAATAAAGAGAATGCATCAAGCATTCAAAAAGATAAATTAGATTTGAATAAGCTGGAAAGAACACTAGATTCAAATGATCTGATTCAAAAATCGGATGTGTTTGTTAGTATTGACGGTGTCTTAAAAGCAATGGTAAAACAAAAGACTCCTATAGCTAGGGTTTTTAACAATGACGGCTCTTTTTATATTGATTATGAAGGGGATAGAATGCCGCTGTCAGAAAACTTTACAGCAAGAGTTCCGCTTGTTTCGGGAGTGATAAATAAAAAAAATAACGAAGAATTAGCCCAGTTATTTCGGGTGATTTATGACGATGATTTTTTGAGAAAAAACATCATTGCTGTCCAAATTATGCCAAATGGAAGCTTAAAAATGCTTAATAGGAATTTTGAATATCAAATTGATTTTGGTAGCATCATAGATTCGGAGCGAAAATTTAAAGATTACAAGGCCTTTTTTCAAAAAGCAGTTTTAGATAGTTCGTTATATAAATATAAAAAAATTGACCTCAGATTTACAAAACAAGTAGTTTGTACTAAATAAATAGATAATGGAAAAAGAGAATATTGCAGTAGGTCTAGATATTGGGACAACTAAAATTGTTGCCATGATTGGCAAAAAGAACGAATATGGTAAGCTTGAAATTTTAGGAGTTGGTAAATCCAAAAGCTTAGGAGTTGCTAGAGGAGTAGTAAATAATATTACTCAGACGATACAGTCTATTCAGCAAGCGATTCAGGAAGCTGAAAATAATTCAGGCTATAAAATAAAAGATGTTGTTGTAGGTATAGCTGGTCAGCACATTCGAAGTATTCAGCATACGGATTATATAAGCAGAAGCAATCCTCAGGAAGTGATAGGAGGAGATGACATTCAGTTGCTGATTGACCAAGTCAATAAATTAGCTATGTTGCCTGGAGAAGAAATTATTCATGTTTTGCCGCAAGAATTTAAAATTGACGGACAATCTGAAATTAAAGAGCCTATTGGAATGTACGGAGGAAGGCTAGAATCTAGCTTTCACGTCGTGGTAGGACAAGCTTCATCTATACGTAACGTCGGTCGTTGTATTCAAAGTTCAGGAATTGAATTGTCTGGTTTGACACTGGAGCCATTAGCGTCATCGGATGCGGTTTTGAGTCAAGAAGAAAAAGAAGCTGGTGTTGCTTTAATAGACATTGGAGGAGGAACAACAGATTTAGCCATTTTTAAAGATGGAATTATTCGTCATACTGCGGTAATTCCTTTTGGAGGAAATGTAATTTCTGATGATATAAAAG
>CALJVL010000041.1 GCA_937773775.1 uncultured Flavobacterium sp. | reverse complement strand
CTTAAAGCCACTATAAAAACTGTTTTTATTGTATTTTTTATTTGCATCATTTTAAAATTTAAAAGTTTAAATTACACCCAAACGTAAAAGTTCTTGAAGGAGGATAAATTCCTCTATCAATACCTATATCAAGGTTTCTATTACTTGAAGAATAACTTTGTAGACCAACTTGAGGTGTCATCCCACTATATTTAGTAATTGTAAAAACATTACTGGACTGTCCGTACAAACGTAATTTCATTCCAGCTAAAGCTTCTGTGGGGAAAGTATAACCAAATTGTAAATTATTTAATTTGAAATAAGAACCGTTTTCAACATAATAAGAAGAAGCACGAATATTGTTGTTTCTGTCATCTAGTGATAACCTAGGAACAGTAGAATTTGGATTATCAACCGTCCAAGCACCTAATAAAGCAACATCTTTGTTGTAGGCAGCCTGATTGAAAAACTGAGTTTTGTACTTAGTTAGGTTGTAGATATCATTCCCAAAGCTTCCGTTAAAAAACATTCCTAAATCGAACTGTTTGTATTTTAAGTTGATATTAAAACCTAGCATCACGTCTGGGTGAGGTGAACCGATGAAAGTTCTATCTTTACTATCAACAACTCCATCGCCATTAACATCTTTAAACTTAATATCTCCCGCTTGTGCGTTTGGTTGTAGGGCATAATCAGAAACTTCCTGTTGACTGTGAAACAGGCCTTCGGAAACAAATCCATAAAAAGAACCAATAGGTTGCCCAACTGCACTTCTGGATATTTCTTGGCCAAAATTCACTGTATGTAAAGAAGAACCAGGAATACCTAAATAAGCCACACTATTCAAAGCGGTCAATTCATTTTTGTACCCCGTCAAATTTAAAGCAAGATCATAAGAGAAATCACTTATTTTATCGGCATAGTTTAAATCCAATTCAAAACCGTGATTTTTCATTTGCCCATCATTAATCCATTGCCCGTCATTAGTACCTCCATAGGTTAATGGAATTACATTATAAACCAAAATATCATCGGTCTGCTTATTGTAATATTCTGCCGTAATATTTAATTTGTTATTAAAAAACCCAAGATCCAATCCAATTGTTTTTTGAGTTGAGGTTTCCCAAGATAAATTAGCATTAGAAACTCGAGTTTGTGTTAATCCCGTTGTTGAAGTAACATTTTGACCTCCAATGGCGTAATCCGAATAATTATTGTTATTGGAGTAACTATCTACTGTAGAATAAGAGGGTAATTCTTGATTCCCTGTTTGTCCCCAACTCGCACGAAGTAAAAACGAAGTAAAAGCTTTTCCAAAATCAAAAAACGCTTCCTTGTCTAATCTCCATCCAGCAGAAACTGCCGGGAAAGTGCCCCAGTTATTATTCGCTAATCTCGAAGTACCATCTCTTCTAACGGTGGCACTTAGTAAATATTTTTGATTGAAATTGTAATTTGCTCTACCAAAATAAGAGTTTAAAGCCCATTCATTCGCGATACCTGTGTTCAATTGATTTTCTGTACCGAACGTTAAATATCTGAAATTAGGATCTTCATAAAGGAAATTTTGACGAGATGCGCCAAACCCTTCGTAATAATACTTAATAGCTTCTTGTCCCACGAGAATATTCAGATTGTGTTGACCAAACTTTTTTTGATAATTTAAAGTGTTGGATATAGTAAGTTGATAATTAAAACTATTGCTTGTGGTTAAAGAATTTTTAACATTTTGTGAAAGTATCTCATTATAAATAGGTGAGAAATCTCGATAATTATAATTTTGAAAATCCAATCCTAAAGAAGTCTTAAAAGTGAAATCACTGATTTTTATACTAGCAAACACATTTCCTAAAGCTTGAATTCGATTTTGTTTATTGTCTTTGGCCCGTGTTAAACTTCCTAATGGATTAGAAATATCATTGAGTGGGTTACCCGCAAAATTTCCGTTAATATCGTATACCGGAACAATGGAAGGAAACTGTAAGGCATTGTAAACAATATTTCCCAAAGAGCTATTGGTTCCCGTCGCAACTTGTTCGGTATAGGAAGACGTAAAGTTTTCGCCGATAGTTAAAAAGTCTTTAATCGTATAGCTTGAGTTAAATCGTGCAGAATAACGCTCAAATCCAGTATGTCTTATAATACCTTCCTGATTAAAGTAGCCAATAGAAAAAGCGTGTTGGCTTTATTTCATCTCCCTTCGATAACGATAAATTGTAAGAATGAACAGCGGCTGGCCGCATGATTTCATTTATCCATTTAACATCAGCAGCTTGGAATAGTTTTAGCAAGCATTAAGATATTCAGGAATTAGAGGAAGTATTGGCATTATTGCCATAGATACCATTAGCTGGTACTTTTCCATCATTTTTATTAGCTTGCCAAAGTAAGTCCCCATACTGTTGTGCATTCAACATGTTAGGTAAGTTAAAAGCAGATTGAACACCCGAGTATCCGTCAAATTGGATTTCAGCTTTTCCGTTTCTTCCTCCTTTTTTTGTTGTTATCACAACAACTCCATTAGCAGCCCTAGAACCATAAATAGAAGAAGAGGCTGCGTCCTTTAGCACTTGAAGCGACTCAATGTCTGACGGATTGATACCGTTTAACCCATTTGAAGCAGGAACACCATCTATGATTACTAAAGGATCATTATTGTTAATAGTACTAAAGCCTCGCACGCGAATAGATGTGCCTCCTCCAGGACTATTATCACTCATGATTTGAACGCCCGGTAAACGACCTTCAAGCATTTCTGCTACATTTGCTTTTGGTAGCGCTTTAATATCTTGCATTTTTACAGTAGAGATAGAAGCGGTCACATTTCTTCTTTGTTCGGTACCATAGCCGACAACGACAACCTCGTCTAACTGAGCCGCTGATTCAATCAGAATTACTCTAATTTCTGTCTTATTTTTTATATTGATTGCTTTGGTTTCGAAGCCCATATAACTGATAGACAAAGCCAATGTATTTGTAGGAACACTAATTGTGAATTTTCCTTCAAAATCAGTTGTTGTTGCTATCTCTGTTTCTGCTACAAAAACAGAAGCTCCAGGAATAGGTAAATTAGATTCATCCAAAACGATACCAATGATTTTTCGGTTTTCTTGATTCTTATTTTCAGTTGTTTTGCTAAGTTCTTTTACTAAAATCCCGTTTTTAGTTATCTTAAAATCAAGACTCACCTTGGTTTTTAAAACAGCTAGTACTTGATTTAAATCTTGGTTATTTGTCGTAATAGAAATTTTTTCCTGAAGAAATTTCTGGTCTGACATATAAATGAACTTTTTGTCAATTTGCTGCTCTATTAGAGAAAAGATTTGTTTTATGGAAACGTCTTTTATATTTAAATTGATTTTCTCGCTTTCAGCTACATTTTCTACAGCTTCAATTTTCGTTGGAGTATTAGAATAAATCGTTCCAATACCCAACTGAAGGCATAATGATAAGGTTAGAATAATTTTTTGTTTCATTTTATCTGTGATTACTTAATGTTATTTTTAACAAACTAAGACTGATTTTAAAAAAGTTAGTTTTTCTACTAATTATTAAACAGAGTTAAATAACTCTATCTTTTTTATGAGATTCCAAAGCCTTACTAATATATTTGAGTGCAATAGCTATATGATTTTCAACCGTTTTAGGAGTGACGTTTAGAATTACTGAAATTTCTTTATACTTTAATCCGTCTATTCTACTGAGTTCAAAAGCTTGCCGTGACTTTTTAGGTATAACATCTAATATTTCACGTATCAAATTGGTATTAATTTCTTTTTGTTCATTTTCAATAATCTCCTGCTCTCTACTGGGAGAAAACATTGTATTACTAGTTTTACTTTCATCAATTTGTTGATGAAACTGCTCTGATTTTCGTGCTGTTTTTAAACTGTTTTTTACTACTACATAGATATAAGATTTAGGATTTTTAATTTTATCAAGAATATTTCTATTATTCCATAGCTGAATAAAAATATCAGCTACTTTTTCTTCCACAAGACAAGCGTTCTTTTCATAACTCAATCCAAAACGACACAAAGGGGTATAATATCTATTAAAGAAAAGCTCCATCGCCTCATATTTACCATTTCGTATTTGTTGAAATAGGTAGTCATCCGAAAAGCAAGCACTACTGCCCATTTTTAATGTATTAATTTTCATGGTACTTTGTTATTTCGATTTTATCTTGACTAGTTTTTGTTACTCTCAGACCTGAAATAAACTCTAAAGAAGTTATAAATTCGTCAATGGTCTGGCTCTTAAAAGCACCTTTTATATGCTGCTTTGCAATTACTGAGTCCCTAAATCACAATACTTACTCCATAGAATTGATTGATTTTCGGAACCGCATCTTCAATTTTCACATCATCAAGCAGAAGTATATCGTCCTTCCAAGCTAAAGTTTTAGTGACATTAAAATTTCTTTTTACAACAGCTTTAGTTTTTGCATTCCCAAACTAATTCTTCATTAGGGATCAGGTTAATTTCATCCTTACTTTCGTTAAGCATTATATTTACCTTCCCCGTTGCTAAAGAAACAGTTTGATTAATGGTAGTACTATTTATGTTAAACTCTGTTCCTAAAACTTTCACATCAAAATCATTCGTATGAACAATAAAAGGGGACTTGGTATTCTTTGTAACTTTAAAGAAAGCTTCTCCCTCTAACCAAATAGCTCTTTGTTTTCCAAAATCACTTGAGTATTTAACTTCACTTCCTGAATTTAAAATCACGGTACTGCTATCTGGCAAAATGATACTAAGTCGCTGACCTTTTCCAGCAATTCTGTGATTGGTATAATTAGAGTGTGGTACTCCAATAAAAAGTGACCCTATGCCAACAACTAAAAGGAAGGCAACAGTAAATACTGAAATTTTCTTAATTGAAGCTTTTCTTAATTGAAGCTTTTGTGGTTTATTGGATCTATTTATGAGATCTTCAAAAAAAACAGTTTTTTTTGGTAACTCACTATTGGGATAACTCACCCATATTGTTTTGAAGTTTTCACAAATGCTGAGTAAAATCTGAATCTAGAGACAATTCAATTTCAAATACCGATCGCTCCGCTTTTGACATTTCATTGGTAAGATACTTAACACATTTTTTTTCCTTCTGACTAACGTTCAACATAAATATTTCCCTTTACTTATAAGAGTCAAAATAAGAGAAATACCCCCAGTTTTCAATGCCACCAAAAAGGCATGATATTGTTAATGAATTGTTAATTGCTATATTATATAGGCTGTAAGGATTTTAAAAGATAGTTTATATAGTTGTTCAAGTAGATTTGTCTGAAAGCATATATTTTTAAAATGCTTGTCAGTATTGTAGATAAGAAATGGTGGTTTATTAATTGACACAAATTATTGTTCACCGGAGAGTAAGAAGGTTTTAAAACTAAAAAAAAACCTAATTTAATCAATATTCACTATCTCATTATCATCACCATCTAGTAAGTCAAAAGTCCTGACTAAGTTTATAATTTCAGGATTGATCTTCGCTAGTCTATTTACTTCAATTTCTGTTTTTGTGTATTTAATTTCAACTATTTCAGAAGTTTTTGATTCAAAATAAACATCGGCAAGATCGGTACCTTTAAGGACTTCCTTTTTTTCAATGTAATCACTGCACTTGATAGTGTAACCATCTTGTCTAAATTGGGCGGCTTTTGTATTCCAGTCTTCATATTCTGATTTGTCGGGGTACACTATGATATTAAAACTCTTAATGGGTTCTACTAATTCTTTTTTAAAATTGGCTTTACTTCCTGTTGCGATCCAGAGGTAATCAGGTAAAAACAGACTCATTGTAATAGCTGTTTTTTCAGACTCCACCAAGGCGATCGTTTTTTTAGGATATTCATTAATAAGGTGCAAACCGAATAGACATTGCTGTAATTCAAAATTGGGTATTTTAAGCGTTTTATGTGCCCAATTGATGTGATTGTAGGGTGTTTTTACTCTTTTAGCTGTAATAAGGTCAAACAACATTATTTTGCCTGTTAGGATCTCACGGGATTGATTGATTTGCCAGAAAACAGTTGATCCATTCCAATGATTAGAGGTTCCAATTAAATACTTTAGGATTGCAGATTTAACTTCATCGTCTGAGAAATGATTTCTAAGGAACTGAATGAAATTGTTTCTTTTGAAGTTTCTGCCGTGTTTGCTCACTTCAAAACTATTAATAGTTGACTTTTCTCTTTTCGGCTTTGGTTCTAGGGGAATATGGACATGGCCAACACTTGAGGGACTTTGATGGTATTTACAGCTACTTTCTCTATCACACCTCCCGTATTTAGGCTCTAGATAGTGCGTTGTTTCATTGTTTACATACCTCACGAAAGTTTTTTTTATGACAAGCTGGACAAATAAACTTTTTACTGGATTTGTCTAATGAGTGTTTATACATGCATAAATTTTTTTATTCGTAATTCTCGTAATAATCGTAACCCTTACGATTATTACGAGGGTTACGAATGTTTTATAGTACGGAATTTGCTAAAATGACTCTTGATTAATTCTTTTATCATGTCTTTTTGCGCGATCAATTTTTGTTGGTCATCTGAGATCAGGTCTACTAGATCAAATTTTTTATTTTGCTGCCCTAGCATATCAAGCAGTAGCTCACGCTCCTTTTCAGGGAGTGCCATTGCATTTTGATATATTAGTTCTAAAGCGCTCATTAGATATTTTCAGACTTTTTTATCCAATTCCTTACGGTTCCCTCACTTATCCCAAGTGTTGATGCAATTGTAGTGTTCGTAATACCTTGTTTTTTAAGGTTTAAAACCTCATTTACTTGACTTTCATTATTTTTAGGTTTTAAGTGGTCTAGTTCATTCTCATAACCGATGAAAACGAACTCTAAAAAGTTAGTTTCTTTCGCAATTTTGCAAACGATTATATTTTGGCTGTCATAGATCAACTCTGTATTTCTTTGCTTGATTTGTTTGATATATCGAAGGCCTGTTTCTTGTGCGCTTTCTCCAATGGCAAAACAACTATCACAAAAATTCATTAACATCTTGCTTCCGGAGAGATCATTTTTAGTTAGTGGTTTTGAAGCATCTCTCTTAGGGGTATGCGCGAGTACTAAAATAGAAAGGTTGTATTTCTTCTTAATGCTGTTTAAAAACTTCATTAGCGGTAATGCGTCTTTTGCTTTTTCGGTATCTGTTTTCAAGTAAGTCAAATTGTCTATAACAATAATTTTGGAGTCATGTTCTATAATGGCTTGCTCTAAAGAATGACATAAAAATTCATCCGAATCTTTGAACTCAGGTGGAGTCTCTTGTTCGGGGTTTATTTCTACTCGAAGTAGATTTGGGCTGAAGACATAATGTTCGGAATATTGCTTAGAATACCTGTTTTCTACCTGTTTGTCTGATAGTTCAAAATCAAAATACAAGACCTTCTGAGCTAGTATCTCCATTTTGAAACCTTCAATAGTAATACCCTTACTTAACGCATTAGACATTTGTAGTGCTAGGATAGACTTCCCTAGGTTAGTGTCAGCAAATAAAATGCAGGTTTCGTTTTCATACCAAAATTCGCTAAAGAGCCTATTGGGTATGGGTCTGTTTTTAGCCTCTTCGATCCAGTCATTAATTGGTTTTATATTGAAGCAATTATTCATAGTAGGAGTCATATCTGCTGGGCTATTAAAACCTATTTCTAGATCTGCTTCGAGTTCTGACTTTAGCAATGCCGTGTTATCGGGTATATTTATGTTTTTTGAGTTCATTTGGGTTGTTTTTATAGTGTATTACAGCTTGTATGACAAAACGTATTACGCTTTGTCATACAGTCTGTAACACGAAGTGTATTACAAGTAGATTCTGTTTTCGAAAGCCCTTTGATTGATGTAATCGCTCAAGGCCACATAGTCAAATGCATCCTCAGAATACATTTCACAAAATCGGAACTTATTGTTTCCGGAATCAAAGTCACTGATGAGTCTTAGAATATCCATAAGTACTTTTTCGAGTTCTTCCCTAAGATTTTCAGCAAAGTGATCGTTGTTAATTACGGTGAAGACAATTTTTTTTAGATCCTCAAGATCACTTTTCGATCCGTGATTGTGGGGATCTCTACTTTTTTCATATAGCCAAGAGATGAGATATATGAATTCGTTAGAAGTAGGATAGTCGTTGTCAAATAAAGTTTGATTGTCTACTTCTGCCCTTTGGAGGTCCTCGTTATAAGTGATTAAAATAGCTCTGACATGGTCTGATAAGGAGATGTCTTTTTGATCGGAATCAAGGACTAGTGCGTCCCTCAATTTTTGAGGAATACGCACGTTTAGAATAAGTGACTTCATAATTATCATTTTTGGTTTAGATAATTAAGAATATCAACTTTCTTGAACCGGATGGTTCTTTTGTGTTGGGTGTAGGGGAGGGTTCCGTCGTTTCGAAGTTTCCAGAGTGTGACTTCAGAGCAGCCTAAAATTTGGCAAGTTTCCTTTACTGAAATCCGTTCCTCGATAATAGGAGAATGTTCGGTTGACCTGCCATTGTTGTTTTCTAAATAAAGAAGGACTCTTTGTTGAAGTGTTTTAATTTCTTGAACTTCTGATTTGAGGCTCTCAAAGGATTGTAAAAATTGCTGTGTTTTCATTTTGTGTGTTTTAAAAGGTTATTTAATTAATCGTTATTAAAATTAATTTCGATTACAAATATTTCTGATAAACACAGGGTTATCCAATAAAAACAGCTTGTAACTTCAAGGATATGAGAAGTTACAAGCTGGCACAGGAAGCTATAAGCAGATTTTTATATTAAAACAATTTTTCAAACTTAATTAAAAAATTATTTTTTGCATTTAAGTATTTATGATCTTTTTCTCGATCTATTTTTAGATCAAATATTGAAGAGCTAGTACCAATATCTTTGTTAAATAAAATTTTCAAGCTTTTATGAATTTTAGTTTTATCACCATAGTTTATCAATAGTATTTGCTTGTCAATTAAAAACTCAATCAAGTATCTTAGTGAAACACCTCTTAAATTGGAATAGTGAGTTTTTATTATTCGTTCTATTTCTATCTTATTTTCATGTCTGATGAAATCTATAAAAGGGATGGGGCTATTTTTTGAATTGCCAAGTTTAAAATTGTTTTCTTTGTTTTTATAGTCAACTTTATTTGTTTGCGGAATAAGGTCTTCAATTGATTTTGCATCTTCTTTTTTATTAACGAAAAAATCTTCTTCAAATTCGAATTTATTATTTAACTCGACCATTATTTCTTTTAGTGCTTCGTAGTTTAGAGCTTCATCTATAGTTTTCTGATTTTTATTGTAAAAAGTTTTTGTAAATATTGATTCGTCTCCGGTTAAGTATGTAAAAAAAGGATTAAGAGTTGATATCTTGTACTTATACTTTAGTTGTTGGCAGTATACCATGTTGAGTTTATTTTCAACTTTTAATTTGTATGTTTCAAAATCTTCGGAATCTTCATCAGAGTCTTCATCGGGCATATATATTGTCTTATCTTCAAAAATTATTTTGTATATCTTTTTATAATTTTTCAGTGCTATTGCTTTTTGGACATTGATATTTAAACCAAATATTTTTTCGCCATACTTTAGGTAGAATGTAAATTTTATATTAGCAATTTTTTCATGGTGAAATTCAATAAAGGACTGATAAAAATCATCTACCAAGTTTTGAGTTGGCTGTAAAGCTATATTTTGACCTTGATTTATTGAGAAATTATTAAAGTCTGTTCGAAGGGCTTTATCTTTGTTTAATTTTTGATTAATATTTTCTCGTAACTGAATTGAAATTAGTTTCATAAATTCATAAAGAGTAGGGAAAAATGAATTTGTAGATTTATCGAACTGTTTTTTAATATCAAAAGTATTTGAATCAAAATCTTCACAAAAAAAGACTTCTGCTTCAACATATTCCTCAAACAACTGGTTGTTAATTAGAAAGTTCATTATTTCTTCAGAGTCAAGGTTTTCAATTGTATCGATTCTTAAGAGCCCAAAATATTTCATTTTTAATTTTATTTTTTAAAATTAGATTCTAAAGTACAGGTTTAGCCATTGAAGTCCTTCCATTAGATTCTCTCCCAGTTTTATGACAATAATTTTCTCTATAATTCCAGTTCTCAAATATCGCCCAAGTTTGATAGGCCTCATAAGAATAAGGTTTTTGAGTGTCAAATGGAATTTTTATACCTGTTCTAATACAGTAACCATACTCATCATTTCGGCTGCTGTTACTTCTAGAATTAGAAAACTTCGTCAGTTCTTTTTCTGGGGATGGATATTCCGCTTTTTGGAATCTATTAGCTTTATATGACACTTGTCTTGGGATATTTTCTGTTTCTGGAACATATTCTTCCCTTGTAGGTTTAATATCCGTTTCTAATATGTCATATTCAAAATCATTATAGTATTTTTTCTCAAAATCTCTATTTCTATATAAGGCATCAGTTACATCATATAAAACTTTTGACTCAACATATTTTTTTGTCAAACCGAGGTTCGTTTTTTTGAAAACAGGCCGTTTAATATAAATACAGGGGTTATCTGTTATTACCTGATTGGTATAACTAAGCGAATCTGTATAAAGTTTGTCTAGAGTTAATTTAGAATTCTGAAAACAAATACCATATTCAATATTTCCTGTCATTGATTTACCAAGAAGGTTCAATGAAGTTAAAAGGGCTTCATTTTCATTAGCATAATATTTTGCGTGTAAATTATTGCAGTATATTATAGTGATGTTACAGTATTCTTTGAATATTTCTAAATCTGCAGGAGTTAAACTTCTTTGGGTTTCTCCTTCATTTTTACCAAAGACAATAATAATTTCAAGTTCAGGATTGTTTTTTAATTTTTTGAAAACTACATTTTTGCAGTAATCATCTAGCCTTATAAAAGGGGAAAGAATAATGAGTTCTTTTTTTGCATTCCAGATGATGTCCGTTAGTTTGTCATCTAATTGCTTATCGGTAATAAATTCAGCCATTTCTGTAGTGTAAAATAATAATTTTTAATTTGTTCAGTGATTAGTTTCCTACGTTGAATATGGAGTTTATGGGATTCATCGATTTCCAAACGAGGGGTCTTTGAATTTCTGGTATCGCGATTTTACCAGATTTTACCCAAGTTAAAAGGGTCTCTATTAAATGTTGGTTGACTGAGTATTTTTGCATATTTATTTATTTTTATTCACAAAATATTTGTGATTAATGTGGTGTTTTAAGTTTTTACATTTCAATTATGCAGGAACACATTTTACCGCAAAGTCGTTAAGAAATTCCAAATCACTTTCAGCTTTTATTGTGTCTGGTGGAGTAGGATTTAGTCCTGCTGCCGCATCGTGTATCCAACTAGAACTATCTGTCATTCCTTTTTCTATATCGGCTATTAAATCATTATTAATTGTCACCGTTTTTAGTTTTTGGGTTTGAACCCCTAATAGAAATCTTTCAACAACACCTTTAAAAAGCCTTTCTTCAACAGCTCTTTCCCAGGCTTCACGAAGTAATTCATACCAAGATTTTGCTGCAAATAAATATTCATCTTCATCTCCTGATTGTTCAATTTTCTTTAATCGAACAAGTCTGTCACGCAAAGTCCCAATTCTCTGTTTAACTGGTTGTGCTATCCAAGGTAAGTCTGGACTTATCACTCCAGGGTTTCCGCCAATATTTCTAAGAGTTGTAAATCCATATGGGATACCTTTGGTCTCAGCAAATATCTTCAAACGTATAAAAAATGCTATGTCGTGAGTAAAAATAATAACTTGTTTTTGTGATGCAAGCTCAACTAATCTTTCTGCAATCTTTTCACGCCTGTGATGGTCTTGCGAGGTTATCGGGTCATCAAAGAAAACTCCTTTGTTGTGTGGGTTCATTTGAACTTCTGCTAAAAAGTCAGCTAAAGAAATTGCCCTTTGTTCACCTTCACTTAAAATACTGTTTGCAACCATTCCTGCAACTTGTAGTTTTCTTAATGTATAACCTCTTTCATTTTTTTGTGCAATTTGAACAACCTTTGGGGAATTGAGCATTTTGCATTCATTATTAAAAGTATCTGTGTATTTGTCAGTAATGTGAGTTGTAAATAAATCCGCTTGTTTAATTGTAATTGACCTAGGATTAAAAGCAGAAGCGGAGCTTTCTGCTTTTTTAGCCCATTTGTGGGTTGCAACAAAAAACAAGACTTGTTCAAGTAATTTATTTAGCAAACTTTTATCTGTGAGAAATTGTATTTGTTTTTCTAATTCCTCTAATTCTATAGCTGGATTTTTTTTGAATAACTCTTCAATTACTATCTTTATCTCAGCCACAATTTCATCAAAATCACTTGTAGAAACTGTTAATGATGTAATATCCAAATCAAGATTAATATTACCCAGATTTGAAATAATATTTAGTATTTGTTTTTCAGATATTGAAATAATTTCTTTCCATTTTGCTGCAAATACTTCATCATTAGTATTTACATATTCAAAGAGTGTTGTTGTTTCATCAAACTTTACAGGCATTAGTCGTTTGAGTTTGTTTTCTAATTCTCGTATTAATTGAATGATACGGTTGATTTCTATCTCTGCTTCACTCTTTAATAAATTCCAGTAGGAATTTATTAAAGAGTTTTCCTTTTCTGTAATAGGCTGCAAGCAGAACAAACAATTGTCTTTTTCTGAAGGGTAATTTTTTTCATCTCTGTTACCTTCAACTGTAGAAGCATAATTTTTAGAAGCTCTAATAAATTCTTTCCATTCGTTACTTCCTATGCCTTCTATGTTATAATCCTCTAAACTTTTTATGCCTTCTTGATTTGCTAACTCTTGAAATTTATTACAAGAGATTATCAAGGATTTATAATGTTCAATATCATCAGTCTTTAAGTACTCCAATATTTTTTGTTGGTTGCTTGTAAATTCAATAAGTTGCGCTAGAAGCTCTTGAAGTTCTGCAATTCTTTTTGGGATATCAAGTGCTTTTAATTCTTCTCTTTTGGCTATTAGTCCCGCTAGTTTAGTATCTTCTTCTTTGGTGTAGGTTCCTAATGCTTTTAGTTCCTCTACATTAGAGTTTGCACTAAGATTTGTAATTGCATTTTTAATTATATTGTCGTTAACGAAAAATTTTTCAAATTCATTTATTGGTCTGTTTGCTTTTATTTCTGCGTAAAGTTTTGTTTTTACAGCCTCGTATAACTGTAAAACTTTTTCAAAAAATTCAAATCCAATAGGTGTGAAGTCAAGTTTGTTGTCTTGTTCTAACAGCACTTTAATACTATGAGTGTCGAAAACCGAATATTGAGAAAATTCTATATTGTTTTTTTGTTTGGGGTAAATCAAATCATATGGGGCTTCCACTGATTGAAAAGTAAATCTGCAAGTTGGTTCGCCTATCGCTCCGCCTACAAAAACATTTGGGAGAATTTGTTTGTCTCCTCTTGAACTAAAAGCATTGTTTAGTAATCTTACATAACCTGATTTTCCTGTTCCGTTTGCTCCATAAATGATTGTCAAGTTCGGATTGATTGTAATAGATTGACCAGAAGCAAGCGCATTTACGTTTTCTATTTCCTTAATCAATTGTAGTTGTAGGTTTTCTGCAACTTCTACGTTATCAATCTCAATTTCATTAAAAACAATAGCTGTTCTTTCTTGATCTATAGTCTTTAATCCATAATCTTCTTTGAATAATTGATATGTCGTTTCTGTTAATATGTCATTAACATTTTCTCCTTCTAAAAGACGGTTACCCGAATATTGAAGCCAATAGTCGTAATTTTTAAGCCACGCAATTATGTTATCTTTTAAAGGCATATCGGGTATTTTATTTCTTATTTTATTAATTCCCCTTCACAATCATAATCTCCTCCTTACTCAAACCATACAACTCATAAACCATTGCATCTATTTCTTGCTCTAAATCAGTTGTGTCTGCTTTTGAGTCTTGGGATTTTAAACAAAGGATTTCATCAACTTTGTTGATGAAAGTTTTTTGTTTCTCTATTGACGCATTTTTTATTGGAAGTTTGAAAAGTTGAATAGGTTTCACTTCTGGAAAAATTCTATTGCTTTCGTTCACTAAGTCATTATACAGAAAATCGATTAATGACGAGTTTAACAAGCCTAGCAAGTATTTGTATGAGAGGTCTGAACCGTTTGGAATTTGAATAATAATTCCACTTTTCAGACAATACCATTGTTCTTCATCAAATGCAGCCATTATCTTACTTGCTGTTTGTCGTATTAATATTTTAGGTTCTTCAAATAATTTTTTTCTTCGTGGCCAATTTAGAGAATACCAATTGATTTTTCCATTTGCAGCTTCTCTACGTTTTATTAATTGATCTTTATGTTTAAATAATTCAGTCTTAATATTTAGAAAATCATCTACTTCGTTTTCATTTGTTATGTAAATCAGTTTTTTTCCTGACATTGGGTTAAGGTGGAAACGATGGATCTCACCACCAACTACAAGTCTTTTTAAAAGTTCAGGCTCTAGTTTTTTGTCTAAAACATCTTCGGGTAAATATACATAGGCCTTATCTAACCCTGAACTAACTCCCGTAGCAACTTCTTCTGTTATATCTTTTAAAGTTGGAGTATTATTATAGCACTTGTCAAGGATTGATGTATAAGATCTATAAATGAAACTGAATGATTGATTATTTATAAGCTGTTGAATGTCAATTTTGTTCATAGAACTTTTAATCTCTATTGAGAGTTGTTTTCTATCAATAGCAGTTAAGTCGTCATATTTTGTTTTTATTTGCTTATTTTGTTTGTCAAAACCGATAATACATGTCGGTGTCGCAACATCGTCGAAAACTGCATCTCCAAGATTTAAAATTATAAATGGAGAATATTTACTTAGTGTAACTTTTCTTGTTTTCTCAAATTCAGATTGATTTAAAAAGCTTGAAGGTATAATTAAGCTGCAAAGGGCTTTTTCACTTGATATTAATAAAAATTGTTTAATGAAGTAGTTATAAGATTCAGGCGTTCTTACGTGGATATCATAGTATTTACTTTTAAAATATTCCTTTTCAAAGGTTTCAAATTTTACGCCATACGGTGGATTCCCCATCACTACATCAAAGCCCACAAAATCACCTTTGTCATTTAATACATCAGGAAACTCAAAACGCCATTCAAAAGCATTTTCGTAAATTTTGTTGCTTTTTATTTCTTCGATTTCTGTATCTAGTTTCTTGGTATCTACCGCCAATACGTTTACTCTTTTGTTCCAAGCGGTTTGCTCTTTCTTGCTACGCTCAAACAATCCTGTTTGTTGGGTTAGGTTAAAGAGCTCTCCTTTCAGTTTTTCAAGTTTAATTTTTTTAGGGTCGTTAATCCCTATTTCGCTCCTGAAATTCCCTTTAATGTCCCCAATCAATCGTTCCATTTCCCTTTTTTGTTCCTTACTTTCTGCATTTCGATAAGTAGAAACGGCAAGTTTGTAACTTTCAATATTCCACTTACTTTGTTTAAGCGCTTTTTTCAAATCGGCATCTAATTCGAAACGAGAAATTAGGGAGTTCCCACATTTTATGTTGATGTCAATATTGGGTAAAGTTTCAAGTTCATTGCTATTGGGTCTGTAATAGGCATTTTTCAATAATTCAATCCACAAGCGTAGGCGGCAAATTTTTACCGAGTTGGGATTGATGTCTACACCAAACAGACAATTCTCGATGATCGTTTGCTTCTCGTGAAATAGTGTTTCCTGTATGCGCTGGCTTTCTTTGTTCTTAGGGTTGTAAGTAAAAGGAATGCCATCTTCGTCAGTCACTATTAATTCGTCATTTACTACTTCAAAATGGTATTCCTTGAGTCGGTTGCCATTGTGATCCTGTAAAACCCGTAGATCATTTTTAATTGCAATGATTTCGTTCAGTGTCGATACCAGAAAATGGCCTGAACCCACAGCCGGGTCGCATATTTTTAGTTGATTAATAATAGTATTGGCTTCTTTTCGATCTTCAATTTTATCATAGAGCTGATCAAAATCTGTACATTCCCAATTTTTTACTTCATTAAATTTTTGAATTACGGCTCGGCGAATCGTTTCTTTACACATATACATAGTAATGAAACTAGGAGTAAAGAAGGAACCGTCTTTGTAACCATTGATTTTCTCAAAAATCAATCCTAATACTGAAGCATTAATAAGGGGCTTATTGTCCTCTTGTATGTCCTCACTTCCTTCGCTGGCAAAATCATAAGCGTCAAGAAAGGAGAAGAAATAGTTTAAGGAATCGATCGTTCCTGTTTTCCTTGTTCCTGTTGCGTCTTTAATTACAGTGGCAGTCAATAGGTTTAGATGGACATGATCTTCTAATTGTGAAATAAAAAAAGTTTCATGCTCTAAATCCGTAGGCTCAAAAAGAGAACTGTTTAAGTAAGGAACTTTTTCAAATTTGCTTACTACTCCGGCGTTTCTTTCATTTGGCTTTTTTGCGAGAACCTGAAAGAAGAGTCCGTTTAGATTGTCATAGTCATTGATTAATTTAGAGTTTAGAAAGGAATAGCTTTTGTCGCCTTTGTGATAGGTGATCAGCTGAGCTTCAAGTAACTTTAAAAATAGAATTCTATTCACCCACGTAATGGTCAACTCTAAAGCAACATTAAATAACTTTTCATCATAGGTATCACCATATTGTTTAGCGTTTTGCAAACGAGATATTTTGTCTAAACTATCTAATTGTAAAATGGTGTTCTCTAAAAGGGAACCAAAATTTCTATTTTCGTGCTTGTGTCGTCCTATTAATTTTTTACCACCTTCTTTTACTTCGGTGAGTCCTATGATATGCAACAACTCACTATAGAAGTTTTTGTCAAGTGAATTACTATCATTTGCAAAAGACAATTTGAGCAAATGTTCAGGAGAAAGTAATTTGAAAAGGGCAACTAATTTCTTATCGTCCTCTTTGTCTTCATTGCGTAAGGGCTTGTCGTATTTACGGATGTCAAAATGAGTAAATAAAATTTCGTTTTGCAAGCCTTCTATAAAAGGCTTCGCAATCTCTTTATAAAAGTAGTCTGTTGTTTTGCCGGATAACCGCCCTTCTTCAAAATCTATAAATTGTTTTGTAAAGGGTTTGTTTTCTGCAAATAATTTATTGAAAAGTTGGGCATCAAAAACAAACCATTCGTTAATATTAGTAACTACTAAATGTTTTAACTCAGTGTTTTTATGGGTGATGCGTTCCCGCATATAGTATAAAACCAATTCTTGCAATGCTTTTCCGTTCAGGTTTGTAACGGTAATCATTTCAGTTTTGTTGATTGGACTTTTGGCTTCTATTATGACACCCACATTACTTTTGGCATCTTTACCGTTATGAATTACCAAATCATTGCGTCCTTTCGTATTTACAGAATAGTTAGGGTCATAATAGGTTTTTTTCAAGAAATCAATTACTAAGTTTTTGTGAAACTCTTCGCTTTCCTTTTCATTTATAGAATCTAAAATCTTTATCAAATTCGTTTTAAATCCCTCAATATGGGTACGGTTCGGTTTGATTTTTAGAAAGGCTTTGTTGAGCGCTTTGCGTGGCTCTAGAAGTGTTGTATTCATAGGATGATTTCGGTGTTCTTCGTTCTCAAATATACTGTTAAAAAATTATAGGAACAATTTGTAGAATAATATGTTAGTAGTAATCAAATCAAAAATAGTAATCAGTTTAGAAAGTAGTTTACGGTTTTACTAATGTAAAGAAATCTATTATCTGATTTTTTGTTGTTTTCATGACTACGGATATTTTTCAATTGTAAATTAACAATATTTTGTAGGATTTTACTATACCCACTTTTAGTGATATTTATTTGAGTAAAATATTTTTTAAAAATAAATTAGACGCACAAGTCCTGATCAGACAATTGGCGAAAATATGTATTATTTTTTATCGTAACAAATGGGAGTAATCATCAGGTAATTCGGCATCAATATCGCGAAGGTATTTTTCTAAGGCTTCCATGGTTTGATGTCCTGTGATACCCATCAAAATGCTTTTAGATTCGTGAGGAGTTTTTGCTTTGCGAATCTCTCGATACAGGTTGGTTATGGATGTATGTCTAAAACTGTACAAACCGTAGTCTTGATTCAAATTAAAATGGTCCTTAACCAACTTGAATTTTTTAGAAAAGTTATCTCTTCTATTATTTTCTTCGGCGTCCCAATCCCCCACCAATAGCCGTAGGGGTGAATAAATAGGAACCTAAATTCATAGTGGATAAATCGGGTAGTAGATCAATTATTTTTTGGGGAATAATTTTAACCTTAACTGCTTTATTTTTGGCTCGTACGAATAGTTTTTTTTCCTTCTAAATCCAAGTCGCCAATTTTAAGTCGGTTTACTTCTACAGGTCTTAAAAAATTATAAGTTATGAATTGGATGTATAAGAGTAAAATGGGATCATTTAATTCAATATATTTAAGTATTTCGGTTTCTTGTGTGATTGAATAAGTCTTATTTCTCTCAGGGGAGGACTTTAAGACGTTAATGTTTTTGATGTAATTGTCAGTTATGATTTCGTTGTCAACTAGCGTCTGAACGAGTGAACTTAAATCCGTTCTAGTATTATTTCTATTACCGGCACTTGTGTTCTCTAGCACAAAGTTTAAATAATTGATAAAAGTTTTTTTCTCTAAAGTTGAAATTTTGTCGGAGCTATTACCGTTTTGATCGAGCCATGACAGAAACCGGTTTATTCTTCCTTGAAACCCACTGTATGAAGTTTTGCCCAATATATTTTGTTTTATTTTTAATGCAAATTCAAAAGACTCCCTGATAGATTTTTCTTTTTCGGAGCTGATTTGTTCTTTTGGAGTTTTTGCAACTGGAGATTTTTGGGTTACCTCTTCTAAACTAACGGGAATAGTTTTAGTACCGTTGATTTGAGCGTCTAAATTTCGAAGTGTTTTTACTTCTAGTTGTGAATTATCAGCATAAGGGTTGAAGCCTTTCTTTAATAAGAAAAGAAGGTTATCTCTTATTGCCACTAGTTTTTCATAGCGTTCTTTTTTAGTCTTAAAAGTATTGACACCAGTCTTAATGTTGGGTTGTCGTTTCAGAGCACCTGTTTTAGGATCTCTAAATGAGTAGTAGACATGCCATTCTTTGGACAAAGCGCTCTCTTGATCCGCTTTTGATAGGCTAGACCAAGACTTAATGTCAATTTTTCCTGCATAAATAGACGGTCCTGAGTAGTTAGATTTCATGGGCAAATCGTGCACGGTATCGTGCACGTTCTGTAAAAGTACTAAAAGTTTTGACATAAAAAAACGGATTAGTTTGCACTAATCCGTAGTTTACTTGACTTTAAGTCTGTAGCGAGGACGGGATTTGAACCCGTGACCTCAGGGTTATGAATCCTGCGCTCTAACCGACTGAGCTACCTCGCCAAATGTTGTAAGAATCAGTATTCTTCAACGCGGCTGCAAAGATAAAAATAATATTACAGTGTGCAAGCTAATTTGAAATAAAAAAAATATTTTATAAAACGTTTTTTTTTAGGCATAATATTATATACATTCGGTAAAAAAATAAAATGTAGGTCATGGATCAAAAAGTACGTTACGAAATAGAGTTTCCTATCAATTCGTCCCCCCAGTTATTGTATCAGTACATTTCAACCCCATCGGGTTTGTCGGAATGGTTTGCTGATAATGTAAATTCGCGCGGTGAATTTTTTACTTTTATTTGGAATGATTCAGAAGAAAAAGCTAGACTAGCTTCTAAAAAATCAGGTGAAAAAGTGAAGTTCAAATGGATAGATGAGAATGGTAAGGATACTGAGTATTTTTTTGAGCTACATATTTTAGTAGATGAGCTAACAAAGGATGTTTCTTTAATGGTCATTGACTTTGCGGACAAAGACGAAGTCGATGAATCTTCATTATTGTGGGAAAATCAAATTTCGGACCTCAAACATCTCATTGGATCTGTATAGTATAATTGTATTTTATAACATACCTTTGCTCTGAACAAAATTCAGGGCTTTTTTTATGATTAATTTTAATGGGAATATAGTATCTAAGGATACTAATTTATTGACGCAGAATCGTGCTTTTTTATATGGTGATGCCGTTTTTGAAACGGTTAAAATTGTAAATTCTAAAATCTTATTTTTAGAAGATCATTACTTTAGATTAATGTCCTCCATGCGTGTTGTCAGAATGGAAATTCCAATGAATTTTACAATGGAATACTTTGAAGAGCAAGTACTTTCTTTGGTGATTGATAATGACTTTTCGAATTCATCGCGTGCCAGAGTTACCGTTTTTAGAAATGATGGAGGTTATTATCTACCGCAAACTAATACTGTTTCGTTTTTGATTCATGTTGCAGGTTTAGATGAAGCATTATATTCATTCGCAGAAAAGGAATATGAAGTGGATTTGTTTAAGGATTTCTATGTTACCAAGCAGCTGCTGTCTTCAATAAAAACTACAAATAGGATGTTGAATATCACAGCTAGTATTTTTGCAAATGAAAACGGCTTGGACAATTGTTTGTTGTTAAACGACAGTAAGAATATTGTTGAAGCAATCCAAGGGAATATTTTTATGCTAATGGGAAATAGACTAATTACACCGCCAGTATCAGAGGGTTGTCTAAATGGCGTTATGCGAAAACAAGTGTTGGAAATAGCCAAAAAGATAGAATCTCTAGAGGTAGTTGAAGAAGTAATCTCGCCGTTTGACCTGCAGAAAGCGGATGAGTTGTTTATTACAAACGTGATAAAAGGAATTCAGCCTATTACAAAATACAGGAAAAAGGGCCTCGGTGTTGCTTTATCCAAGATTTTGCAAGAAAAATTAAATGGTATTGTGAGTGATCTTTAGTTTAAATATGGGTTCTCAGGTGCATTGGACCAGATGAGGTATTCACCTCCCAATTCAATTATTTGTTCTTTCCAAAAGTAAGTACTTGACTTGCTTATGATTTTATTTTTATAGCTGTTTGGGGCAACAATCCACGAATTTTCATGCATTTCGGCTTCTAGTTGCTGTTCTTCCCAACCAGTGTAGCCCAGAAAAAAACGGATGTTTTGCTTGTTTATTTTTCCGTTGTTGATAAGGTCTTTTGTACTTTCAAAATCACCGCCCCAATATATCCCATTTGAAATTTCGATGCTGTTTGGAATCAAATCCGGAATATTATGAATGAAATAGAGATTGTCCTGCTCCACAGGTCCTCCATTATAGATTTTGAATCTTGCGTTGATCTCGGGGATCAGGTCATGAATAGTATACTTTAGGGGTTTATTAATAATGAAACCCACCGATCCTTCCTTGTCATGGTCAGCCAATAAAATCACAGATCTGTTAAATGATAGATCTCCAATTATAGAAGGCTCTGCTATAAGTAGTTGTCCTTTTTTTAATTTTTCTGAAATCATGATGCTTGTTTTTCTACTAAATTTAAGGATAAATTTAAAATATAACCAAATTAAATCGCTAAAATGTATAAAAAAAACCTTCCGGCAGGAAGGTTTTTGTTATAATATGTTTTAAAACTTACAATTAGTTTACTGCACCCTCTAGTTCAGCACCAGCCTTGAATTTTACAACATTTTTAGCCGCGATTTGAATAGTTTTACCTGTTTGAGGATTTCTTCCGTCTCTGGCTGCTCTAGCTGAAACCGACCATGATCCGAAACCTACTAGAGAAACTCTTCCGCCTTTTTTTAAAGTACCACTTACGTTACCTAAAAATGACTCTAAAGCTAACTTTGCAGCTGCTTTTGTGATTCCTGCGTCAGCAGCGATAGCATCGATTAATTCTGATTTGTTCATAATAATAGTTATTAATTGTTGGTTAAATAATAATTGTTAAAACACAAATTTAGCAGGAAATCCCCACCTCGCAAGTGTTTTCTTTTATTTTAGCCTGTTTTGTTGATAACTTATTTATTTTGTTCATAAAACTAGAATTATTTCCGATGAACTGTAAAAAAGTCCCGTTTTTAGTGGTCTTAATGCACTTTTGCAAGTTCAGAAAAAGAGATTCCATTTAGTAATTCGGATGTTGTCATCTTCTTTTTACCCGGAAACTGCAAATTTAAAATTTGAATGTATCCATTTTCGACTGCAATTTTCATCTCTTTTTTGGTGCAAATAATATTTCCAATAGGAAAGCTATGTTCTTCGATAATCACTTTGGCTTCATAAATTTTCACACTCCACTCTTCATTTTTATCAGAAAAGTAACACCAAGCCGCTGGGTAGGGACTTAGTCCTCGTATTAGATCATAAATTTCTAGAGCTGATTTAGTCCAGTCGATTTTACAATTTTCTTTGTTTAGCTTATATGCTGTTTTTATTTCGGTAGATTCTGTCTGAACTTTAGTGGTCGCACTTCCTTGTTCAATTGCTTTTAAGGTTTCGATAACAGCCTCGCTACCTAGATGCATTAGTCTACCATATAAATGACCTGCATTTTCATTTGGATCAATAGCTATCTCGGAGCTTAGAATTATAGCCCCTGTATCGATTTTGTCATCAATAAAAAAAGTAGTTACACCTGTTTTTATCTCGCCATTGATAATTGCCCAGTTTATGGGTGCTGCGCCACGATAATTGGGAAGCAGTGAGGCATGTAGGTTAAAGGTTCCTAGTTTTGGCATTTCCCAAACCACTTTTGGCAACATCCTAAACGCAACTACTACTTGTAAATTTGCATTTAGCGATTTTAATTGCTCTAAGAAAGATTGTTCTTTTAGGTTAGTGGGTTGCAATAGAGTTAAGTTGTTTGCTAAAGCGTATTCTTTAACTGCTGAATATTTTAGTTTTTGTCCTCGCCCCGCTGGTTTGTCGGCAGCCGTAATGACGCCAACAACATTGTAGTTCTCTTTAATTATGGTGTCCAGAATTCCAACGGCAAATTCGGGTGTGCCCATAAATACAATTCGTAATTTTTCCATTATAATTTTAAGGTGTATTTGTTGTTTGACTTTACTATTATACTTTCATTCTCTAATAGTTGCTGTATGGCAAAGATAACGTCCTTAGGCGCGTTCTTTGTCCTGTTTTCGATATCTCTTGAATTTAATTCCTCTGTTTTTAATAGGGCAATGATTTTTTTTGAGAGTCTCGCTATATCTGTTGTTCTACTTTTTTTAGTAATGCAATAGGAACAAATGCCACAATCTTCAATTGTTTTTTCTCCAAAATAATTTAATATCAATTTACTCTTGCAGATTTTTTGTTCGTTGATATAGTGCAGGACTGATTTTAGTTTTTCTTTTTTTAATTGATTTTGATTTTCCAGATATTTTGAAACTCTGCTTATAGTTCTCTCGTCCTCCCGAATTTCGTTAAAAATTAATGTGGTATCGTTATTTTTAGAATGATAATCTATTATTTGTCTTTCTTTTAGTTTAAGTAAAACGGCCTCTACCTGACTTTCACTGTAGTTAGATTTTTTGGCAATCAACGGTAAATTAAAGGCAGTTTGGATTTCATAAATTCCGGGATATGTTCTAAGGATTGCTAAAATTATCTCCTCGTCATTAGCGTTCAGACTCATGTATCGCATTACTTCCTTTGAAGAAATGATGAATTGTAAAGTTATTTTTTCAGAGAACTCTTGGGACAAACTAATCACTCCTTGTCCGTCTAGAAATAGAATGGCATTGTATGCCCTTAGAACAGGAAATTTGTATTTCAGGCAAAAGTGATTCAAATTGAAAGAAAACTTTTCGTCAATGCCTTCTCCGTAAGCAATTTGAAAAAAATTACATAATCGGATGAACATTTCACTCAAGAATTTTTTATCGGGAAGAACATGGATAAACTGATTTTCAGCTTGAATAATGTCAGAAGGACTGGTTAATAACACGGCAAATGCTTTTTCGCCATTTCTCCCAGAGCGTCCCGCTTCCTGATAATAATTCTCTAAATTTTCTGGCAGCTGAATGTGGATCACCGTCTTCACATCTGCTTTGTCAATTCCCATTCCAAAAGCATTTGTGGCAACAATAACCTGCGACTTGTCCTGCATCCACGATTGCATATTTTTGTCTTTTTCCCTGGAAGCAAGTCCGCCATGGTAATAAGTGGATTTAAATCCTAATGATTGCAGTTGGGAAGAGATTTCTATACATGATTTACGGTTTCGTACATATATGATAGAGGATTGAGGGTTTTTCCTCAAGATTTGTTCTATTCGAAAAAGTTTGTCTTCGACCTCAAAAACCATATACGCGATATTTTTCCGTGCAAAGGATTTTTCGAAAACTTGAGGCTCTTTAAGACCCAGTTCGTTGATGATGTCTTCCTTTGCTTTTGGTGTAGCGGTGGCGGTTAAAGCCAAAAACGGTACTTTAGGGAAATAGGTTTTTAAATTTGAAATCTTTAAATAAGCCGGACGGAAATCATGTCCCCATTGCGAAACACAATGTGCTTCGTCAATCGTTATTAAATTGATGGGAAGGTTTTTTATTCTTTGCAAAATCCAATCTGACTGCAGGCGTTCCGGAGACAGATACAGGAACTTATAATTTCCGAACTGACAATTATCCAGCAGGTCAATCATCTCGTCAGACCTTATTCCGCCAGTCAATGCGATTGCTTTTATATTTAGCTTTTGCAAATTAGCAACCTGATCTTTCATTAGTGCCACCAGAGGAGATATAACTAAACAAATCCCTTCGTTCATCATTGCGGGAATCTGAAAACAAACTGATTTTCCACCCCCGGTTGGCATAAGAGCAAAACTATCTTGACCACTTAAAACGGAATCAATGATTTCATTTTGCAGCGATCGAAAAGATTCGTGTTTCCAATATTTTTGTAGAATTTGTAATGCTTCAGACATCGATTTTGTATTACAAATTTCAAATTATCAATCTCATACCTGTAATTCTAAATTTGGAGTTATCCAGAAATTTCATCTAATATAAAAAGAATTCTGTTATCAACTGTGTCTTTTGGAACTTCTATGAGGTTATAACCATAACCTTGATAAGTCTCAATAAGGTGATTTTGAATCAATTTTGCTTGTTCGTAATTTTCATAACGAGCTTCGTCACTTATGTAAATTTCTTCCCAAGGAGGAAGAATAAATATTTTCGAATAAATGTGTTCTCGACATATGGCATCAAAAGAAGCAGGGTAGCTGTCTCCAATATAATGCATATAGGCCAAGACATCGGGAATGCCCCTGTCTATGAAGACGACATTATGAGGCTCATTCTGAGCGTTTGTGAATTGTTTTTTTCTTCCTTCCAAGAGGAGTTCGCTAAACAACAAAGGTTTTTCAAGAAATAATTGTTCAATGCCTTGTTTTTTCGCCTCTAAAGTGACTTCTCTGGAGACTTCAGGATAACAACAAAAACCTTTTGCTATCAATCCGTCGATTAGGGTACTTTTACCTGTTCCTGGTCCGCCAATAATTATTATGATTTCTTTCTGCACTTTTTGGAAATAAGGGGCAAACTTACTCAAACTAATCGGAATTTGGAAAAATGAATGTCATTAAAATGACCGCTATGAATAAAAATTCATAATTCATAATTCGTAGTTTGCTTTTGAAATAGTATATTTGCTATTATATTTAATTATAAGATGGATAAGGATACTGAAGAATTTTATGAGCGATTAAAAGTGGAGTTGGATATGAGCAATACCTGGCCTGCTTTATACTTGTTTAAGTTTATTGTGCCAACTGAAAGTGACAATGTAGTACGTGTTGAATTGGCTTTTGATTGTATGGGAGCTATTATTAAAACAAGAAAATCTAAAACGGGTAAATTCACTAGTATATCAGTAGATGTTCAGGTTAAAGACTCTCAAGAAATAGTTGACAAATACTTGGAAGTATCCACTATTACAGGTATTATATCACTATAAATACGGGTTAGCTTACTTGACTATATAGCGAGCTTAAAGCTTGCTCGCCTTCTAACAACCCCATATTATTGACTAAAAAATTAAATTCACCTATGAATTCAAAATACAAAAAAGAGATTGCAAACGATGTCGTTTATCATTTGGAATATAATGCTGAAAGATCGCATTTGATTATTCCGGAATATGGCCGTCATTTACAAAAGCTAATCGAGCAGGCAATAGCCATTGAGGATGTGGAAGTGCGAAATAAAGCGGCAAAGTATATTATCCAAGTTATGGGAAGTTTGAATCCCCATTTACGTGACGTTCTTGATTTTCAACACAAATTATGGGATCAGCTCTTTATTATGTCTGATTTTAGATTAGAGGTTGACTCACCCTACCCGATACCATCTCGTGAAGTATTACAACTGAAGCCGGATGTATTAAACTACCCACAAAATTATCCTAAATACAGGTATTATGGTAATAATATAAAGTATATGATTGATGTTGCCAATAAATGGGAGGACGGAGATATGAAAAATGCTTTGGTTAAAGTGATTGCCAATCACATGAAAAAGTCCTACTTGAGTTGGAACAAGGACACTGTAAAAGATGATGTTATTTACGAACACTTATATGAATTGTCTGACGGTAAGATAAATATGCTTGAGAGTTCTGAATCACTTTTGAACACCACAGATTTATTGCGCACCAATAAGCGAATTTCTAATAAAATTGCGCCGGCTGGTCAGCCGAAGATTCAAAGCAATAAAAATACCAAAGCAGCTAAGGCAAAGCCTTTTCAAAAAAAACAGTAAATAATAAGAAATAAATCTAGAGTGCTGTCGTGTTATGGAGAAAAGCAAATTGCCTTTTGAAATAGCGGATGCTTCACTTTTTAAATATCTTCATAATATAATAAAATCATATGGGAATTTTCAAAATAGAAGGAGGTATTCGTCTGAAAGGAGAAATCACTCCACAAGGAGCGAAAAACGAAGCATTACAAATTTTGTGTGCTGTTTTATTGACTTCTGAAAAAGTTACAATCAACAATATTCCTGATATTATTGATATTAACAAGTTAATCGTACTATTAGAAAATTTGGGTGTAAAAGTTCAAAAGAATGTCCCTGGTTCTTATGATTTTCAAGCTGATGAAGTTAATATCGGATATCTCGAAACAGAGGCTTTTAAAAAAGAAGGGGGCTCGTTACGTGGCTCTATTATGATTGTTGGTCCACTTTTGGCCCGTTTCGGTAAAGGATATATTCCAAAACCAGGTGGAGATAAAATAGGAAGAAGAAGGTTAGATACACACTTTGAAGGATTCATTAATTTAGGGGCAAAATTTCGCTACAACAGAGAGGACCATTTTTATGGAGTAGAGGCTCCGGGGGGATTGAAAGGGACAGATATGTTACTGGACGAAGCTTCAGTAACAGGTACAGCTAATATTGTTATGGCTGCTGTTTTGGCAAGAGGAAAAACCACCGTTTACAATGCTGCTTGTGAACCTTATTTGCAGCAACTTTGTAAAATGCTAAACTCCATGGGAGCTAAGATAACGGGTGTTGGTTCAAACTTATTGACCATCGAAGGAGTAGAAAGTTTGAGAGGGTGTAAACATAGAATTTTGCCTGACATGATTGAAATCGGTAGCTGGATTGGATTAGCAGCAATGACCAAAAGTGAGATTACAATCAAAGATGTCAGCTGGGATAATCTAGGAGTTATTCCTAGTACTTTTAGAAAACTAGGGATTACATTGGAACGTAGAGGAGATGACATATATATTCCATCTCACATAGATGGATATGAAATTAAAACAGATATTGACGGTTCTATCCTTACAGTGTCAGATGCTCCTTGGCCAGGTTTCACACCAGATTTGTTGAGTATTGTTTTGGTTGTTGCAACCCAAGCAAAAGGAGATGTATTGATACACCAAAAAATGTTTGAAAGTCGTTTATTCTTCGTGGATAAGTTGATAGATATGGGCGCAAAAATAATGTTGTGCGATCCGCATAGAGCAGTAGTTATGGGTCATGACTTTCAATCACAATTGAAAGCCACTACTATGTCTTCTCCGGATATTCGTGCAGGTATATCCTTGTTGATTGCTGCGCTTTCTGCAAAAGGGACTAGTACTATTCAAAACATCGAACAAATAGACCGTGGTTATGAAAGAATTGATGAACGTTTAAGAGCAATTGGTGCGAAAATAGTTCGTATAGAATAAACCAAATAAGTCATACTTGTAAAACGTTTAAATAAATCTTATCATTCAACAAAGAGATTTATTTAAGCGTTTTTTTTAAATATTAATTAACATGTCACACGAGAAGAAAGCGATTAAAGCGACTTATTTTAGTATTATAGGAAATACGTGTTTAGCTGTTATTAAAGGTTTAGCAGGGTTCTTTGGCAATTCATATGCCTTGATTGCTGACGCCATTGAGTCGACAACGGATATATTTGCATCGTTTTTAGTATTATTTGGAATTAAGTATTCAAATAAGCCAGCAGACAAAAACCATCCTTATGGACATGGCCGCGCCGAGCCGTTAATTACTTTTCTAGTCGTAGGGTTTTTAATTACTTCAGCTACAATAATTGCTTATGAAAGCATAATCAATATAAGAACTCCCCATGACTTGCCTAAGTCTTGGACTCTTTTTGTTCTTGGTGCAATAATTATTTGGAAGGAATATTCCTTTCGCTTGGTGATGAAAAGAAGTTTAGAAACAAACAGTTCTTCATTAAAGGCAGATGCATGGCACCACAGGTCTGATGCGGTAACTTCGATTGCCGCATTTATAGGTATATCTATAGCCTTGATTCTGGGAAATGGTTATGAGTCAGCAGACGACTGGGCCGCACTTTTTGCATCAGGATTTATTCTCTATAACAGCTATTTAATTTTCAGGCCCGCTCTTGGAGAAATTATGGACGAACATTTGAATGACGACTTGATCGCTGAGATTAGAAAGGTGTCTTATCAGGTAGACGGAATTATAGATACCGAAAAGTGTTTGATCCGTAAGGCAGGAATGAAGTACCACGTAGATTTACATGCTATAGTTGATGCTAATATATCGGTTAAAGAAGGGCATGAATTAGCTCACAATCTAAAAGATGTTTTAAGAAGCAAAATTCCAGAGTTAGGTCATGTTTTGATACATGTGGAGCCCCATAAATACAGTTAATTTTTAGATTTTTTTTATATTGACAGATTACAAATTGTTTATTTTAAAAAAGATACAATTGCTAATTCATAGCTTTTTAGTCCAAATCCTAGGATTACCCCTGTTGCATTTCCTGAAATGTACGATTGATGTCTGAAACTTTCACGTGAAAAAGTATTCGAAATGTGTACTTCCACCACTGGAGTAGTTATAGCTTTGACTGCATCACCGATCCCTATAGAGGTATGCGTATAAGCTCCTGCATTTAGTATTATCCCGTCATATGAAAAACCAAAGTCTTGGATTTTATCGATCAACTCCCCTTCAATATTGCTTTGGAAATAATTGAAATCTATAGCTGGAAATTTTTGTTGTAGATGCGTGAAGTGGTCTTCAAAAGTTTGGTTTCCGTACACTTCTGGTTCTCGCTTTCCCAATAAATTCAAGTTTGGTCCGTTAATAATAGCAATTTTCATAGTTGATGTTTTGGTAAAAATAAAAAAACCGATCTAATTAAAGAACGGTTTTGATAAAATTAGTTTTTTATTTTGTTAGAAAGTAAATCCAGCAGAAACTTGAACTACCGAGTTTTTTGTTTGTGCTTCTTTTGATACTTCGGTAAGACCTAATACATAACGGCCCTGTATAAAAAAGTTTTTTGTTAGATTTATTCCTAAACCACCCACAGCAGCAAATTCAAAAGTCTCGACATTATTAACATTAAACGCTTTTCTTTCACTTAATAAAAAAGAGGCTTGTGGTCCAAGGTCAAGACTGATAGTTTTATTTAAATGAATTTTGGCTAAAACGGGAATAGATAAATAACCTAATTCGTTTTTCAATTCAATACCAGCATTTTTGTAAGTAGCACCTTGCGTAGAGTACAGTAATTCGGGTTGGACAGAAAAGCCATCAGTAAGTTTGACTTCAGCAATAATACCTGCGTGGTAACTTGTTATTGCATCTGTTTGGATATTCGTTCCTTCTAAATTAGCATAATTTAATCCGGCTTTTATTCCAAACTTCACCAATTGTGCTTGTACATTTGTAGATAAGGCAAAGAAAAATAGCCCGATTAAAATTGTTTTTTTCATGATTTATTATTTTTAGATTAATATCGATTTATCTTAGGCAATTTAAAACTCTTTTATTTAAAAGATATTGTAATATTGTTCTATTTTATTTAATAATTGTCATGTCGTTTTCTTCGGAAGAGGATATTTTTTTTTGATTCTGCCAGTTTTTTTTTCAATTTGAAAAATAATTATTTTTTTTCTTCTGGTTATCTCTAATGTAGTTTATAAATCAAATTTTAAAAAATATTTCTTGATTTTGTAGTGTTATATATTAGCTCAAAATACCTTTACTTTGTAAGTATGAACTGGAATACCTATATTACAAGCTATCAGTCTTATTTAAAAATAGAGCGCGGCCTGTCTAAGAATACTGTGGATAATTATTCTTTTGATATTGAACGTTTGTGTTTGTTTTTAGCTACAAATAAAATTGAAGTTTCGCCAATTAAAATTAGTGAAGAAACAGTACAGCAATTTGTATACTCAGTATCTACGCAGGTCAATGCTCGTTCTCAGGCCAGAATAATATCTGGGCTAAAAAGCTTCTTCGGATATTTAATATTTGAAGATTATCGTTTAGACAATCCTTTAGAGCTCATAGAAACGCCTAAACCAGGCAGAAAGCTGCCGGATATTTTATCAGGTGATGAAATTGACTCTCTTATAGCTGCCATAGATTTGACTTCAAATGAAGGAGAACGAAATCGTGCTATGCTTGAAACACTTTATGGCTGCGGACTTCGTGTTTCGGAATTGGTATCGTTAAAAATTTCAGATTTATTTTTTGACGAGGGTTTTATCAAGATTACTGGGAAGGGAAATAAAGAGCGGTTCGTGCCCATTGGTAAAGCAGCGCAGAAATATATCCATGTTTATAAGGACAGCATGAGAGTGCACCTGAATATAAAGAAAGAGTTTGGTGATACTTTGTTCTTAAACAGAAGGGGGAGTCAACTCACAAGAGCGATGATTTTTACCATTATAAAAGTTTTGGCTGTTAAGATAGAGTTGAATAAGAAAATAAGCCCACATACTTTCCGACATTCATTTGCTACCCATCTTCTCGAAAATGGTGCTGATTTGCGTTCTATTCAATTGATGCTTGGTCATGAGTCAATAACCACTACCGAGATTTACTTACATTTAGACAGAAAATTTTTAACTGAAGTGATCAATACTTTTCATCCGAGGAGGAGTGTTCAGTAATTTATTACGTGTTTAGAGCTTTCGAGCTGAAAAATATACTTGATAAAAAAAAAGGCTTGTTGATTTTTGAATCAACAAGCCTTTTTTACTGTTAGTGCTAGATCACTATTTAGCGATGTTCACCGCTCTAGTTTCTCTAATTACAGTTACTTTGACCTGACCGGGATAGGTCATTTCAGTTTGGATTTTTTGCGAAATTTCAAAAGATAAAGTTGAAGCATTATCATCCGAAACCTTTTCGCTTTCTACTATAACACGAAGTTCTCTTCCTGCTTGAATTGCATAAGCATTTTTAACGCCGTTAAAGCCATAAGCTACTTCTTCCAAGTCTTTTAAACGCTGTATGTAAGAATCAAGTACTTGTCTTCTTGCACCTGGTCTTGCACCTGATATAGCATCACAAACCTGTACAATTGGCGACAATAAATATTTCATTTCTATTTCATCATGGTGAGCTCCAATGGCATTGCAAACTTCTTCTTTTTCGCCATATTTTTCAGCCCATTGCATTCCTAATAATGCGTGAGGTAAGTCACTTTCTGCATCAGGAACCTTACCAATATCGTGCAATAAACCGGCTCTTTTAGCCAATTTTACATTTAGACCCAATTCAGCTGCCATGATTCCACAAAGTTTGGAAACTTCACGGGAGTGTTGTAGTAAATTTTGTCCATAAGAAGAACGGTATTTCATACGTCCCACTACTTTTATCAATTCTGGATGCAATCCATGAATTCCTAAATCTATAACGGTACGTTTTCCAACTTCTATTATTTCATCGTCAATTTGTTTGGCGGTTTTAGCAACTACTTCTTCAATGCGCGCTGGGTGAATACGTCCATCAGTTACTAATTTATGTAGTGCTAGACGTGCAATTTCTCTACGAACGGGATCAAAACAAGAAAGGATAATCGCCTCTGGTGTATCATCAACAATGATTTCAACACCGGTTGCAGCTTCAAGCGCTCTAATGTTTCTTCCTTCGCGTCCGATAATTCTTCCTTTGACATCATCTGATTCAATATTAAACACAGACACACAGTTTTCAACCGCTTCTTCTGTCCCAACTCTTTGTATGGTGTTGATGATGATTTTTTTAGCTTCTTGCTGTGCTGTCAGTTTAGCGTCTTCAATTGTGTCTTGAATATGGGACATTGCTTCGGTTTTAGCCTCAGCTTTAAGTCCTTCTATTAATTGGTTCTTAGCATCTTCTGCAGATAAACCAGATATTACTTCAAGTTGTTGTAATTGACTTTTATGCAATTTGTCAACTTCTATTTGTCTTTTGTCAATAGTTTCAATTTTGGAGGCATATTCAGCCGTTTTCGTTTCAAAATCGTCATTTACCTTCTTAGCTTTTGACAATTCATTAGAAACTTGGGACTCTTTGTCTCTAATTCTTTTCTCGACTTCAGCAACTTTCTTGTCTCTGGAAAGAATTACTTGTTCGTGTTCTGACTTTAATTCTATAAATTTTTCTTTTGCCTGAAGAATTTTGTCTTTTTTTATATTTTCAGCTTCAAGATTAGCCTCTTTTACAATAGACGAAGCTTCTTTTTTTGCGCTTTTAATTAAATTTGAAATATTGCTTTTTTCAATGATTTTTGCGATTCCAAAACCACCTGCTATTCCTATAATTCCTGAAATGATGATCGTTACTATGTCCATGTTTATTAAAATTTATATATAAAAAAGCCTACATTAAGTTGTTTGAATAAACTCGAAAATACAAGTTTTGAGCTAACTCACTGTTCAAGTTTCCTCGCCGAAGCGTGGCATGCTCTAGTAGTGATGATTTGCTCATTCTAATTTATTAGTGTTGAGTTTACCAAATGTGAACTAATGTAGGCAGTATCTTAGTTTTTTGTAAAGAACGTTTAATTGTCGAGATATTGATCTAAAAGTGCATTGATTTTTTTAATTCTTTCAATAGTTTCTTCACCATTAATTGAGTTGTCAATTTGTTTTTGTTCTGACTGTGAGGCAAACTGCAAAGCGCACATGGCTAAAACATCTTGCTTGTCACGAACAGCGTAGTTTTCTTCAAACTGCTTCATCATTACATCAATTTTTTTTGAAGCGCTTCTCAGACCTTCTTCTTGCGACAAATCCACCGTTAATGGGTATACTCTGTCAGCAATTGATATTTTAATTTTAAGCTTTTCGTCCATATTTTTTACTAATCAGATAGCTGTGCTATACAGTAATTAATTTCACGAATTAAAGAATTTATTTTGAATTTTGTATCTCTTTTATTATCGTCACTGCCTAGTAGTGAGTTGGCAATTTTAAGTGTTTCATATTGCGATTTTAACGCTTCAATCTCTTTTGACTGAGTTTCTATGATATCTGCAGATTTTGTTAATTCAATTTTTAAATCTTGATGGTTTTTTTCTAAACTTCTTATTTTTATAATCAGTTTTTCAATCTTATTTTCAAGAGTATCAATTATTTCTGCAATTACACTCATTATTTAGCCTGTTCATTACTTAATATGACAAATTTAGTATTACTTTTTATTATTACAATATTTTATTTGTTTTTTTATCATAAAATAAGTAATTCATTGTAATCTAATTGGTTACAAACTATGTTTTTTTACAAAGGAGAACGATTTAGTTTTTTATCTTAGCAAAAATGTACGTCATGAGAGTTATTGTTTTTTTTCTATTGTTTTCAGTTAGCGGTCTTGCTCAGAAGGACTATCCCAAAGATTATTTTAGTCCTCCTCTAGACATCCCAATGGAGTTGTCGGGAAATTTCGGGGAATTAAGACCGAATCATTTTCATGCTGGATTTGATTTTAAAACTTTGCAAAGGGAAGGTATTGAGGTGCATGCAGTAGCCGATGGCTATGTATCCCGAATTAAAATTTCTACTTTTGGAAATGGGAAGGCAATTTATATAACGCATCCTAATGGTTTTACATCCGTATATTGTCATTTGCAAAAGCCTACTGATGCCATAAATGATTACATCCAGAAAGCACACTATGAAGAACAGTCATTTGAAATAGAGTTGTTTTTAAAACCAAATGAGTTGATTGTAAGAAAGGGACAAACGATTGCTCTTTCGGGCAATACTGGTGCGTCAGAAGGGCCTCATCTGCATTTTGAATTTCGCGACAGTAAAACAGAGAAAATCATCAATCCTTTGCTATTTGGGTTTGATAAGTATATAAAAGATACTAAAAAGCCATCAGTTTCCGCGGTATATGTTTATCCATTAGATAGTAAAACTACTGTGAATCAGTCGAAAAGGCCTTTATTGCTTAACTTGTCTTTACAAAAAGATGGAACATATTTGTCTAATAAGGTTTCGGCTAATGGTAAAATAGGATTTGGGGTGACAGCAGTTGATTATGACAATGTATCTGGCAATAAAAATGGTGCATATAAAATACAGGCTTTTTTAAACGGAAAACCTAGTTTCGGGTATCAATTTGACACCTATTCCTTTGATGAGATGAGATATATAAATGCATTGGTAGATTATCCTAGGTATAAAAAAACGTATCAAAGGGTGCAGAAATTATTCATGACGAATCCGTATAAATTAAGCATAATAAAAACAGATGATCTAAATGGAGTTGTAAATGTACTTCCTAACTTGACATCTGTATATCGTATCGAAGTTTCAGACTTTTTCGGCAACCTGAGTACCATTTCAATACCAATCAGTTTTGATGGCGCGACTGCCGTAGTTGAAAAAGAAACTGTAGTGTCAAATTATTTTGTAAAGGTAAACAAGGACAATAATTTCTCAAAAAACAAGATCTCTGTTTTCTTCCCAGCTGGAACATTTTATGAAGATTTCGACATTAATTTTGACGTTAGGGATGATATCTTGTACCTTCACGACGACACAGTTCCTGTTCATTCCCGTTTCGAAATTTCGATGGAAAGCGACAAATACACTAATGCTCAAAAAGAAAAAGTTTTCATTGCGGATATTGATTCCAGAGGCAGGCAAGGATATAATTTTACTACTATAAAAGAGAATCTGTTTTCTACAAAGGTACGTTCATTAGGGAAATATACTCTGGCAGTTGATACGACGCCGCCAACAATTTCAATTGCAAAATCTATTGAAGGGAAGTGGCTAAATACGCAAAAGACGATTCAACTTTCCATAAATGACAGTGGATCTGGAATTAAATCATACAACGGCTATTTGAACGGAAAATGGATTTTATTCGAATATGACAATAAAACAAAAAGAATAACACATAATTTTAGTGACGCCGTAGTTTCGGAAGGAGCAAATGATTTAAAAGTCGTAGTATCTGATAATGTAGGAAATTCAACTATCTTTGAAACTAATTTTTTTAGACGTCAAAAATAATAATATATAGACAGCTTGAATAGTAAAAAAATAATCTTTGGTTTTATTGTGTTTATTATAGGGTTATCTTCTTTTGCTCAATCACCTAAAGTAAAAGGGATAATTCTAGATCAAAATAATAAGCCGATAGGCAATGTAAATGTCTCCTGCTCTGTCAGCATAACTCAATCTAATGCGAATGGGTTTTATCTACTTAATATTCCAGAAAATCAAAAGGTTGCGGTCACTTTCACACATGTCTCTTTAAAAAAAGCGACTGTCTTTCTCACTTTAAAAACAAATGAAGAACTAGAGTTCAATTTGGTAATGAATGACCAACAAGAACAAATGGGAGAAATTATCGTCACTACAAATAATAAAAAACTTGTTCAGGGAATAACTAGCATAGCAGCGGATATCATTAGAAAAATACCCGGGGCCAATGCCGGTATCGAAAACATTTTGAAAACTTTGCCCGGTGTTAATTCCAATAATGAATTGAGCACTCAGTATGCTGTTCGAGGAGGTAATTATGATGAAAATTTGGTTTATGTAAATGAGATTGAAATATACCGCCCTTTTTTGATTCGATCAGGGCAGCAGGAGGGACTTAGTTTTACCAATACTGATTTAGTCCAAAACGTTGATTTTTCGGCTGGTGGTTTTCAGGCCAAATTTGGAGATAAATTATCGTCTGTTTTGGATATAACATATAGGAAACCGGCAGAATTTGCGGCTACATTTGAAGCTAGTCTTCTCGGAGGTAGTTTTTCAGTTGACGCCATTTCAAAAAACAAGAAATGGACGGCAATAACGGGAGTTCGATACAGGAACAATAGCCTATTGGTGAATAGTCAAGATACCGAAACAAATTATACTCCAACATTTGCAGACATTCAAACGAATATAAATTATCAGGCTTCTGCTAAATGGCAATGGAGTTTTCTGGGGAATATCTCTCAAAACAAATACCAATACCAGCCATTAACGCGTCAAACGAAATTTGGTACAATTGACCAGCCAATGGCGCTTTCTGTTTATTACGAAGGTCAGGAGAAAGATAAATACGAGACTTACTTCGGGGCAGTGAAAACAGCATTTGCTGCCACTCCTAATTTTATATTGAAGTTTATCGGTTCTGCTTTTCATACTTTGGAACAAGAGCATTTTGATGTTTTGGCACAATACCGCTTGGGTGAGGTGGACTCAAATATAGGATCAGAAACATATGGGGATGTCGCCTTTACCAGAGGGATTGGTTCTCAACTGAATCATGCTCGAAATGATTTGGATGCCTTTATTATAAATACCGAAGTAAAAGGATTTCACGATTGGAGAAAAAACGAAATAGAGTGGGGAGTCAAATATACTCGTGAATCGATTCGCGATCGAGTTGTAGAGTGGGAAGTGATCGATTCAGCTGGGTTTTCTATCAATCCTCCAATTTTTAATTTACCTAAAAATGATCAGCCGTATTCATCTTATCAGGGGCCATTGGTTCCATATAAAAATATTCGGGCAGTTAATTTCAATACGATAAATAGGTTTTCGGGCTATGGACAATGGAGTAGAACGGGGAATCTAGGTGCTGCAGAAGTCTCTTATAATGCGGGAGTGCGTATCCATAGTTGGGAAGTTTCAGACTCAAATAGCAAAGGAAAGGCACAGTTTACTTTTAGTCCAAGAGCACAGATATCTATAAAACCAGAATGGGATACTGAAATGGTTTTTCGACTCTCGGGAGGACTGTACCATCAGCCTCCTTTTTATAGAGAGCTTAGGAATGCTGATGGCCTAGTGCAACCCAATGTCAAAGCACAGCAATCTGTTCATTTTGTATTGAGCGATGATTACAGTTTTGAAATATGGAACCGCCCTTTTAAACTGGTTTCTGAATTGTACTATAAATCCTTAACTGACGTCAATACTTATACGATTGATAATGTCAGGATTCGTTATGCCGCTTCTAACGTAGCCAAGGGGTATGCTCAGGGGTTGGATTTTCGATTAAATGGGGAATTTGTTCCGGGAACTGAATCTTGGATAAGTTTTGGTTATCTTAAAACAGAAGAAAATAGTAATAATAGAGGATACATCGCTAGACCAACAGACCAAA
The DNA here is from genome assembly GCA_937773775.1 of uncultured Flavobacterium sp. Taxonomy (GTDB): domain Bacteria; phylum Bacteroidota; class Bacteroidia; order Flavobacteriales; family Flavobacteriaceae; genus Flavobacterium. The sequence goes on along the minus strand of CALJVL010000041.1, from coordinate 16,355 downwards.
GACTCAAATTCGCGCTTTTGTTTCAGGATTATATGCCTAATATACCAAGTGTGAAGCTATATTTAAATTTGGTTTACAATACGGGATTGCCAGGTGGTAGTCCGTCCTATTCAGATCCCTATTTGTACCAAAGTCGATTGAATGATTACCGTAGGGTAGATTTAGGTTTCTCTAAAGTACTTATTGATAGGAATGATGTTAATCCAAATAAGAGTTGGTTTGGAAATTTTAAGGAACTTTCTTTAGGACTGGAAATCTTTAACCTTTTTAATAATCAAAATGCGATTACCAATACATGGGTACGGGATGTATATTCCAAAAACGAATATGCCATACCAAATTATATGACTACAAGAGTTTTTAATATTAAGTTGAGCGCCAGATTATAGCCAATAGCTGATGCTGCTCTAAAACCGTTTGACTAGTTTTATCATATAAATTGAGCATAAGTTTCAGAAGCATTTTTAAAAATGATTACATTTGGTTTTATTTTTTAATATTACATCATTATGAAAAAGTTACATATAGTATTATTAGGTATTGCAATTTTACTTTTGGCCAGCTGTAAGGAAGAGGTTGAAAAACCAAAAGTAATTTATGACGCCACTAATAAAGCAAAAGCAACTGCAAAAATAGATTCTATCCAAGTTGCTATTTCCGACTTGCCCATTCAGATGGAAGGAACTAGCTATTTGATTCATCCAATCGCTGATTTGCGAGTCTATGAAAGGGGATCTAAAGCAAGATACGGCTCTTCAAGCGTGATAGATCTTAGTTTTACTATTTCTAATTACGGAGAAAATGAAATTACGGGCTATTTGCAGAATCTTAAATTTCAAAGAACCGATTCCGATTCGATTAGTGCTTTAACGGACAAGCCCGCTTTGATCCTGACTGCGACCTATCTAAAATCAGTTTCTGATAGAGCCAAAAAGCAAGTTATGGTGTATACCATGTTTGATTTGGACACTAATAAAGACGGTAAATTAGATACTAGTGATATCAAATGCTTGTACTTGAGTGATATTAGCGGTAAGAAATTCACTAAAATCTCTGCGGGGTTTCAAGAGTTGATTGATTGGAACCTAATAGAGTCAAAAAACCGATTGTATTTTAGAACGGTTGAAGACACGAATAAAAATGGGCAGTTTGATAAAAACGATGTCGTACATTATAACTACGTTGATCTTTCAAATGGAGAATGGAAAGTATCCAGCTACGAACCTATATAAAATTAAGGATAAACTTCAAATCAGAATATCGCTCTCAAGATCTGATTTTTCGATGTCGAAGTCAAATCCTAGCTGCTTTACTAAATCAATGACTAGGTTTTTATACCAGTTTTCTGATTTAGGGTGGATGTAAATAGTTTCAATAAGCTGATCGATGTCTACATTAATTTTGAGTCCGTCATTGAGAGTTGTTTTGCTTTCTGCCACGTCAGTAATGATGCGGACTTCACGCTCATATTGAAAGCTTTTTCGCTTGAATAAAAAAGGAAAAAACATGTCGTCAAAAGGGATATACTCCTTTTTGTAATCAATATAGTTTACCTCTCCAATAAACTGTTTGTAATTATTTTCAGGAATTAAAGCTTTCTGTAGTCTTCCTATTGTTGATTGAATGGCTAGCCCCTCACTGTTTTGAGTAAAAATTTGCCACATGGCAAAGGATTCGTACTCATTAATGTGCCAACTGCTAATGGCTACTTTTTCTCTGTGTGTCTTGTAATATTGTAAAAAGTCAGGATTGTTTATCGAAAGTTTTTTAATTTCCTCAAAAGTAGGCTCGCTAAATGTACCTTCATATTGGTCTTCGAATTTATCGGATCTTGACATGAAAAGTTTTTTGGACATCAGTAAATCTAAGAACTTGGACAAGTCTAAATACTTCCAAACGATAGTGTCTGGATCATCCGTAAGATTGATATTTGGGTTGTTTAGATACATTTATGATTTAAAGGTATTTAAATATTAAAGCAAAAACAACCATTTTCATCGATTCTAATTTCGGCTTTTTGGTTTTGCTATTCAAATGACTGCATCGACACTAATTTATTATACATACCGTCATGTGCAATTAACTCGTCATGCGTTCCCTGCTCAACGATTTTTCCTTTTTGCATTACTATAATCGAGTCTGCTTTTTGAATGGTCGAAAGACGGTGTGCAATCACAATAGATGTTCTGTTTTGCATCATGTTTTCTAAGGCAACTTGAACGAATTTTTCACTTTCGGTATCCAAGGCTGAAGTTGCTTCGTCCAAAATCATGATTGGTGGATTTTTCAAAACGGCACGAGCAATTGATAATCGCTGTTTTTGTCCACCAGAAAGTTTGTTTCCACTGTCTCCTATGTTGGTATGTATGCCTTTAGGTAAGTTCTTAACAAACTCGTAAGCATTAGCAATTTTTAAAGCCTCGATAATCTCATCATCTGTTGCGTTTTGTTGTCCTAATGAAATGTTTGCTTTGATGCTGTCATTAAACAATATGCTGTCCTGTGTCACCAATCCCATTAAATCACGGAGCGACTGTAAATTAATGTCTTTTATGTCGGTCCCGTCAATACTGATCGTTCCTTCATTTACGTCATAAAAACGAGTCAATAAATTGGCGATCGTGCTTTTTCCGCTTCCAGATTGCCCTACGAGCGCAATGGTTTGTCCTTTTTTTACCTGAAGTGAAAAATCCTTTAACACGCTTTCCTCTTCGTATTTAAAGTTGATATTTTTGATCGTGATATTCGAATCAAAAGTATTTTTTTCAATTGCATTTTCTTTAGAAGTGATTTCGTTCTCCACTTCCAGGACTTCAAAAACACGTTCTGCAGCGGCAAGTCCGTTTTTTACAGAATAGGAAGCTCTAGAAATTGCTTTTGCTGGTGTAAGAATGTTAAATGCTAATGTTAGATAAACGATGAAAGCAGAGCCATCTAATGTTTTTTCGACTAAAACCAAATTCCCTCCATAAAAAAGTAAGATGGCAATGGTTGTGACTCCTAAAAATTCACTTAATGGCGTGGCTAAATTGTTCTTACTTCCTATACTGTTTGTTAAATTCAATAATCGGGTGACCGAATCGTTAAACCTGCCTTTGAAGGTAGTTTCGGCATTATAACTTTTAATCACTTTCAACCCGCCTAAAGTTTCATCTACAATAGAAATCAGGAAGCCACTTTCTCTTTGTGCCTGTAATGATTGTGCTCTCAAATTTTTAGCAACTTTTGAAATGATCCATCCGGAAATAGGCATAAAAATCAAAACAAATAAAGTGAGTTTTGTGCTTATAATAAACATGGTTACTAAAGCAAAAATAATCGTCAGAGGTTCTTTTACGACTAACTCTAATATAGAAAAAAAGGAGTTTTGAACTTCATTTACATCACCAAGCATACGCGCCATAATATCTCCTTTTCTTTTTTCGGAATAGTAGGAGATGGGTAATTCTACAATTTTTTTATACATTGATTTTCTCAAATCTCGCAAAACACCATTCTTCAGGTGCATTATATGGTGAGAAGCGAGGTAGTTAAATAGGTTTTTGAATAAAAAAGTTATTATTACCATTGAAACAACAAACAAAAGGGCTATTTGGATACCATTGTCCTTTGTTAACTCTGAAATTTTATAATACAAAAAATCAGAACCAAACTGCTTTAAGTTTCCTATTCCCGTGTATACCGGTTCTTTTAGTATGACTTTGGTTTTGCCAAAAAGTACTTCAAGCACCGGGAAAATGGTTAACATTGAAATAGTGCTAAAAAAAGCGTACAAAATGTTATATATCACATTCCATACAATATGAGACTTGTATGGTTTTGTATAGGGAAGAAGTTTTATTAAATTTTTGTCCATCAGTTTAGTTCAATTGCATTGCAATAATAATGTTTTTAATCTTTTCGTTCAAAATGCGCTCCACTTCCGTGAAATTTTCAACAGAATCTAGTTCGGCATTTACGCTGATGTAGAATTTTATTTTCGGTTCCGTTCCGCTTGGTCTGGCGCAAATTTTAGATCCGTCTTCAGTATAATAAATTAGAACATTGGATTTTGGTATATCCATTGCTGTGACAGAATCATCAAGTAAATTTGTTGCTGTCGAAGATTGATAATCTTCTACCATAATAACGCGTTGACCATTGATTTCTTTTAATGGGTTTTCGCGTAAATCAACCATCATTTGGCTAATTTCTTGTAATCCCTCGATTCCTTTTTTGGTTAACGAAACTAGGTGTTCTTTGTAGAAGCCGTTTTCTACATACAATTGTAATAACTCTTTGTAAACCGTGCTTCCTTTTGCTTTTGCCTGAGCTGCAACTTCGCATATTAATAAAGTAGCTGCAACGGCATCTTTGTCGCGAACTGCGTCACTTACCATAAATCCAAAGCTTTCTTCTCCGCCACCTATGAATTCCAATTCGGGAAAATCCTTAATCATTTTAGCAATCCACTTAAAACCAGTAAGTCCCACTTTGCATTCCACGTTGTAGTTGGTTGCCAGTTCCATCATCATTGGAGTGGATACGATGGTAGATCCCACAAATTGTTTTCCATTAATTTTCCCTGCTTTTTTCCATTGTTCTAATAGAAATGCAGTCATCAAAATCATAGTTTGGTTCCCATTTAACAAAGTCATTTGGCCTTCGTTATTACGAACAGCAACCCCTAAACGGTCGCAATCAGGATCAGTCCCAACAACGATGTCTGAATTGGTTTTGTCAGCTAAAGCTAATGCCATGACCAATGCTTCTGGTTCCTCTGGGTTTGGAGATTTCACTGTAGGAAAATCTCCATTTGGAACTCTCTGTTCTTCAACAATATGCACATTGGTGTAACCTGCCTGCGATAAAGTCTCAGGAACCAGCGTTATGGAAGTCCCATGCAAAGAGGTGAACACTACATTTAAGTTCTCTTTTGCTATAGTAGGCGTATTAAAGCTTGCGTTTTCAATAGATGACTTTATAAAAGCCTGATCTATCTCAGTATCGATGTAGTGAATTAGGTCTTCGTTTGCATTAAACTTGATCTGGTCGAAGTTTAAATTTTCAATGGTATTAATAATTCTTTCGTCTTCTGGCGGTACGATTTGGCCACCATCTTCCCAATACACTTTATAGCCATTATATTCTGGAGGATTGTGCGAAGCAGTAAGTACAATTCCACATTGGCAGCCCAAATGTTTAACAGCAAATGACAATTCAGGTGTTGGTCTTAATTCTGAAAATAAATAGACCTCAATGTCATTTGCAGAGAAAACGTCAGCAACTAATTTTGCCAAAGTGTCGCTGTTGTGGCGGCAGTCATAGGCAATAGCTGCTTTTATGGGTTGGTTAGGAAATGCGGCATGTAAATAGTCACATAGGCCCTGAGTGCTTTTTCCAAGAGTGTATTTATTGATTCGGTTGTTTCCTACGCCCATTATTCCTCGCATTCCGCCAGTACCAAATTCTAAATCTTTATAAAAACTTTCCTCTAATTCTTTAGGGGATGTGGTCATCAATTCTTTAACGGCTTCCTGAGTTGCTTCATCAAATGTTGGCGTAAGCCATTCGTTTACTGCGTCCAAAATGTTTTGTTTGATTTCCATTCGGTATGTTTTTAGTTTAAGTTTTTAAAGTATTTTGTTTTCTCAAGAGCTATTTACTTTGTCAGTTCGCTTCCCTCGAGTCCTGATGTCCTTTGCAATCTTAATATTCCAGACATTGCCTCATAATGATTTTCATTACTATCAGGCCTAGGTTAAATTATAGATTAACGGAACTTGAAATTTTATAAAGCTCCTCGTTGTTTTTAGTGCGTAAAATAATTTCGCCAAGGAATCCTGCCAAAAACAGTTGGGTTCCTATAATCATTGTTGTTAACGCAATGAAAAACCAGGGGCTGTCCGTGACTAAACTATAACGCATGTTGTTGTACATATGATATAGTTTTGAAATCCCAATGTATCCTGCAAGCATGAAACCAATGATGAACATTAGCGACCCCATGGCTCCAAATAAGTGCATCGGTCTTTTTCCGAATCGGGAAAGAAACCAGATGGTTATTAAGTCAAGGAATCCATTAATGAAACGTTCCATTCCAAATTTAGTTTCCCCATATTTTCGAGCTTGATGTTGTACCACTTTTTCACCAATTTTTCCAAAACCAGCATTTTTTGCCAAAACAGGAATGTATCGGTGCATTTCGCCAGAAACCTCAATATTTTTTACAACAATATTTTTATATGCTTTTAATCCGCAATTGAAATCGTTGAGTTCAACTCCAGAAGTTTTTCTGGCGGCCCAATTGAATAATTTGGAAGGCAGGTTTTTAGCAACTACTGAATCGTATCGTTTCTTTTTCCAGCCAGAAACCAAATCAAAATCATGACTCGTGATCATAGTGTACAGTCCTGGAATTTCCTCGGGGCTGTCTTGTAAGTCCGCATCCATGGTAATAATGACATCACCTTGGGCTTTTGCGAAACCGGCATGCAATGCTTGTGATTTACCAAAGTTCCTCATGAAACGAATCCCCTTTACATTTTGGTCTTCTGCAGCAAAACCCTCGATAATTGGCCATGAATTATCCGTGCTCCCGTCGTCTAGAAAGATAATTTCATAAGAATAATTGTTTAACTGCATTACCTTAATAATCCAAGTGTACAATTCTTTAAGTGATTCCTCTTCATTAAGAAGCGGTATGAGTATGGATAAATTCATTATCGTTTAGTCTTGGGGTAAAGATTTGCTTTTGAAAAATACGGCCATGATCAATCCTAATATAGCGCAGAAAAAAAGGCTAACTACGGCTCCTTTTATTTGTTCAATGACTGAAAAAGGGTCGGTTTTTCTTAAATTTTGTATCATCTCATTCAAGGAAGATGTTGGAACATTAAATTTTTCAGATGTGCTTTTCAAGTAGTTTATCGTCATGTCTAAGAGAGAGTCTTTCATAGATGGATCGATAAAATTGAATAAAATAATTTTAAAACCTACTGAAATCAATAATCCAATTAGAGCACAGATAAAATAAGTAGTAAACGCATCTTTAAACGGAAAAACGCCATTTAGGTCTGATTTAGTCTTAATAAGTAGCAGTATTGGTACAATAATGAATATTGAAAAAGTTAAAAGTGTCGTCCACCAAGCAATAAATAATTTTATGTCTGTAGCATACATGACAGCAGTAATTAATGACAAGGTTATACCTGTTATTACACCATATGTTGTTGCATTCTTTTTTATAACTTCATTAATCATTGTTGCCCGTTTTAAAATTAATTGACAAATATAGCAATTCCCAATTTAGTGGACTACAAAAAACAGTTTTTACGATTTAATAAAAAAAATGAAACAAAGATTTGTTTATTGAAAAATAATTGTAAATTTGCAGACTCAAAATAATAGTGTAAAAACAAAAAGTTATAGCGAGTTTATACCTTTTCCGTTAAACGAGAAGCTTCAAAACAAGTTATAGCCAAATAAATAAACAAGATGAAAAAAGGAACTCACCCAGAGAATTACAGATTAGTTGCATTTAAAGACATGTCTAATGAAGACGTTTTTATCACTAAATCTACAGCAGATACAAGAGAAACAATTACAGTTGACGGTGTTGAATACCCAGTTGTAAAAATGGAGATCTCTAGAACTTCTCATCCTTTTTACACAGGAAAAAACAAACTTATCGATACAGCAGGACGTATTGATAAATTCAAAACTAAATACGCTAAACACGCTAAGTAATCTTAACTTGTTTATACATATAGTAGAGCCTTCCTTTCGGGAGGCTTTTTTTATTGATTTAAATGGGATTTGTCACGGAATAAACTTGTTGATAAGACAAATAAAAACTTTGTAACTTTAGCCCTTTGTAACTTTGAAATTTTATAAAATGAACTACATACTTTTTGATGGCCCCGCTCGAAAGGCCTTATTACCTTTTACTTTCACGCGTCCTGTCGCTGACATTCTTATTGGAATTATGTCGATTCGCCAAAAGTGGGAGATGCATTTGGGTTCTACCACTACGACCTTGACGGAGGAGTACTTGTCCGATAAATTTCCGATGGTGGAAATGGAAGATAACGTAATGATTAATGCCTCTTTTTTGCCCAATGCAATTTTGGTAGAAATGATCGACAATTTAGAGCCAAACCAAGTCATATTTAAAGGGGAGGAAGTAGTAGCTTTTTATACGCAGGAAGACCAGGAAGAAGTCGATTTTGATTCCTATGAGATTATCGAATATAACGAAGACTGTTTGACAGTCATGAATACTTGGGACATTTTCTCAAAGAATGATGCTGCTATTCGTGAAGATTTTGAGTTTTTAACCGAAGGAAGAATATCGCAAGCAATACCTAAGAGTGTCAATGTAATTGCGCCAGAAAACATATTTATCGAAGAAGGAGCTAAGTTAGAATTCGTTACGTTGAATGCGTCTACTGGTCCTGTTTATATAGGTAAGGACACAGAAATCATGGAAGGCTCTGTAATACGAGGCCCATTTGCTTTGTGTGAAGGGGCTGTAGTTAAAATGGCAGCCAAAATATATGGGGCGACAACCGTCGGGCCGCATTCTAGAATTGGTGGGGAAGTTAACAATTCGGTTATTTCGGCATATTCGAACAAAGGTCATGACGGTTTTTTAGGAAACTCTGTTTTGGGTGAGTGGTGTAATATTGGTGCAGACAGTAACAATTCGAATCTAAAGAATAATTACGAAGAAGTGAAGTTGTGGAGTTATGAAAGCGAAGGCTTTGCAAAAACCGGACTTCAGTTTTGCGGCTTGATGATGGGAGACCACAGTAAATGTGGAATCAACACTATGTTTAACACTGGAACCGTAATTGGGGTTAGTGCTAATATCTTCGGAAGTGGGTTCCCCCGTAATTTTGTCCCTAGTTTTTCTTGGGGAGGTGCTGCAGGATTTTCTACTTACATCACTAAAAAAGCGTTCGAAACTGCCAGACTGGTTATGAGCCGCAGAAATATAGATTTCGACGAAAAGGAGTCGGCCATTTTGGAACATGTCTTCGAAGAATCAAAAAAGTGGAGAAAAGAGTAGTTTTTTTTGACAATCAATTAATCAGGAATAAAAAATGCTTGACTGCCCTATTTAAAAGAATAGGGCATTTTTTTCTACTTAAAAGTGATACGAATGGTAGGCCGATTTACAAATAGTAAATTAAATTTAACATAACTTTTCCTTTTTTGTAAAAACAGTAAAAGTAGTTTAATTACTGACAAAGAGCGTTTTAAGTTATTGTTTTGGTTTTATGTCTCTCTTGGTTAGTTTTTTTTGGCTTAATGTTATAGTTTTATAAAAATTAATTCGGAAAACTAAATGATTCGTTTTTTGGAGTTTAGTAATATAAAAAAATTATATGGAAGAGATTATTGGGGTATTAAATGATATTGTTTGGAGTAACGCATTAATTGTTTTGTGTTTAGGTAGCGGACTTTATTTTTCATATCGTACCCGTTTTTTGCAAGTGCGCCACATAAAAGAAATGTTTCGTTTGCTTTTTGACGGGAAAAGTTCTGAATCGGGAGTTTCTTCTTTTCAAGCCTTGTCTATGTCCCTAGCCGGAAGAGTAGGTACTGGAAATATTGCAGGTGTTGCTACAGCGATCGCTTTTGGTGGACCTGGAGCTATGTTTTGGATGTGGACTGTTGCTTTTTTAGGTGCAAGTACCGCCTTCATCGAAGCGACTTTAGCACAAATTTATAAAGAAAAGCATTTAGGCCAGTTTCGCGGAGGCCCGGCATTTTATATAGAACGAGGACTAGGAGTCAAATGGTTTGCAGTTTTGTTCGCCATAGTTTCTATAATCTCAGCAGGTTTGTTATTGCCAGGAGTACAGGCAAACTCTGTTGCTGACGGAATAGAGAATGCTTTTAATATTGATACTTGGATGTCCGGAGTTGCTGTTGCAGTAATATTTGGGGCCATTGTATTTGGCGGCGTAAAAAGAATTGCTAAGTTCACTGAATTCGTAGTGCCTATAATGGCTATAGCTTATATCATAATTGTATTAGTGATAATAGTAATCGATATTGATCAGCTTCCAGGCGTTATCGCTCTAGTGTTTAAAAGCGCTTTTAATATGGAAGCCGGTTTTGGTGCTGTCTTTGGTCTAGCTGTCCAATGGGGTGTAAAACGAGGGATTTATTCTAATGAAGCAGGACAAGGAACGGCACCTCATATCGCTGCAGCAGCAAATGTTTCACATCCTGCTAAACAAGGTTTAGTTCAATCATTTTCAGTTTATATTGATACTTTATTAGTTTGTTCTGCTACTGGTTTTATGTTGTTAATAACGGGAAAATATAATGTTCAGAATCCAGGTTTTGGAACTGAAGGTGCATCTAGATTTTTGTATGAAGGAGCCAAAAATGTTACCGTGGGTCCAGGGTATACCCAAAGTGCTATGGATAGTGTTTTACCAGGTTTCGGATCTTATTTTGTTGCTATTGCCTTGTTTTTTTTCGCTTTTACTACCATTTTGGCCTATTACTATATTGCCGAAACAAATATTTCTTATTTGACAAGGAACGTAAAGTCACCAATTTATACTCACTTGTTGAAAGTGGTGATGATGTTAGTAATCATGTATGGTTCGATCAATCAGGCAAAGTTAGCTTGGAACATCGGTGATTTAGGGGTAGGAATTATGGCTTGGTTTAATATCATAGCAATTATTCTATTACAAAAACCGGCTCTGGCCGCATTAAGAGATTATGAGAAACAGCGAAAAGAAGGGAAGGACCCAACGTTTCATCCCGAAGACATTGGGGTTTCAAATGCACATATATGGAATACTATCAATGAAAAGGATAAGGAATAAGTTTTAAGAAACTATTTCTTTTGAAAGCTTCCAGAAACAGAATTATTACCTTCTGTTTCTGGAAGCTTTTATTTTATCCAAGTCCTTAATTAATCTATCTTTGCACTTTTTAAAACAACTCGGTTTTCAAATTGATGATTAACCGAATCCACAAAATAATACTACAATGATTACAGTTAACGATGTTTCCGTGCAATTTGGTGGCACAACGCTTTTTAGTGATGTTTCCTTTGCTATTAATGAGAATGATAAGATTGCCATGATGGGTAAAAACGGAGCAGGTAAATCAACGCTTCTGAAAATAATAGCCGGACAAAGCAAACCTTCGACTGGAAATGTTTCTGCGCCCAAAGATGCAGTAGTCGCTTATTTGCCACAGCATTTATTGACCACTGACGGAGCAACTGTTGTTGAAGAAGCCTCAAAAGCGTTTGGTGAAATTTTTAGTATGAAAGCCGAGATTGATGAAATCAATGAACAGCTTACGATTCGCACCGATTACGAGAGTGATGGGTATATGAAATTGATTGAAAGGGTTTCTGACTTGAGCGAGAAATTTTATGCGATTGAAGAAGTGAACTATGAAGCAGAAATTGAAAAGATATTAATAGGCTTAGGTTTTGTACGTGAGGATTTTACGCGCCAAACATCTGAATTTTCTGGAGGTTGGAGAATGCGAATTGAATTGGCTAAGATCCTTTTGCAAAAGCCAGATCTAATTTTATTAGATGAGCCTACGAATCACATGGATATTGAAAGTATTCAATGGCTAGAGGATTTCTTGATTAATCAAGCCAAAGCGGTTGTTGTCATTTCTCACGATAAAGCTTTTGTCGATAATATTACCAATCGTACCATAGAGGTAACGATGGGACGAATTTATGATTACAAGGCCAAATATTCTCATTATTTAGAACTCAGAAAAGACCGTCGTATGCACCAACAAAAAGCATATAATGAACAGCAACGTATGATTGCAGATAACAGGACTTTTATTGACCGTTTTAAAGGTACGTTTTCTAAAACAGACGCTGTACAGTCTCGGGTTAAGATGTTGGAGAAACTGGTTATTGTACAGGTGGATGAAGTCGATACTTCGGCATTGAAATTGAAATTTCCCCCAGCAGTACGCTCGGGTCAATATCCCGTTATAGTCAAGGATTTGTCAAAAGCCTATGGTGAGTATGTGGTTTTCAAGGACGCTAATATTGTCATCGAACGAGGCGAGAAGGTGGCTTTTGTAGGCAAGAATGGAGAAGGGAAATCGACGATGATCAAAGCGATCATGAAACAAATCGAAATCAATGGTGGAAGTTTAGAAATTGGTCATAATGCCCAAATTGGTTATTTTGCTCAAAATCAAGCGTCATTGTTAGATGAAAATGCCACAATATTTGAAACTATAGATGATATTGCTGTTGGTGATGTACGGACTAAAATTAAAGACATTTTAGGTGCTTTCATGTTTCACGGAGATGATGTGACTAAAAAGGTAAAAGTGCTTTCAGGTGGAGAGAAAACACGTCTGGCAATGATTAAATTATTGTTGGAACCGGTTAATTTGTTGATTCTGGATGAGCCTTCAAATCATTTAGACATGAAAACCAAAGACATCATCAAAGATGCCTTACGCGATTTTGACGGAACTTTAATTCTAGTTTCTCACGATAGAGATTTCTTGGACGGATTAGCGACTAAAGTTTTTGAATTTGGAAACAAACGTGTTGTGGAGCATTTTGAAGATATTACTGGGTTCTTGGCAAACAAGAAAATGGAGAGCATCAGGGAAATAGAAAAGTAAGTTCCTTAAGAGAAATAAATAAAATAAAAGGCATAAGTTGAATTCTTATGCCTTTTGCTTTTTAAAAATTAAGGTGTTTTAAACTTCCTTTAAAATGCTCTTTCTTTTGAAGTGCAAAGCAATATAGGACAGAGTCCCGCAAATTGCCCCGATGATGACCATGTTCCAAATGGCTGCGGTAGTTTGAGCTAGCGTTCCATTTTCAATAATCAAAACTCGAAAAGCTTGGAGGAAATGGGTTAGCGGAATACAATTGGCGATAGCTTGGACCCAGACGGGCATTTGACTTAGAGGCCAAGTGAATCCACTCAAAATAAAGCTCGGCGTGGCAATTACCATTAGAATTTCGGTTGCTTTCAACTGGTTCGGAACCAGAATGCTCACTAAAATTCCGATGAAGCAGACAGAAATCACAAATATTCCTGCCACAAACGTAAGCGGTAGCAGGTTGTCATAAAAGGGAATCCTAAACCACAAAGTAAATAACCAATACATAATCCAAAGACCAAAACTCATAATTAAATAGGGAATGATTTTTACGCTCATTAATTTTAACAACGAAGGACATTTTTTGGACAATTCCTTAAAGGTGCCATTCTCATATTCTGACGCAAAAGCCAACGCTAAACCTAGTAATAGTACTTGTTGCAAAACAGCTGCCAACACGCCAGGCCAAAGGAAATACATGTAGTTAGTGCTGCGGTTATATTTTTTTATGAAGGTTGTTTTAAACGGTTCGTATCGCGTTGCCAGCAAACTTTCCGCTATTCCTTGTTTGCGCAATGTTTCCATCTGAATCCCGGCTTTTAGTGTTCCTAGGCAAATTTGCAACGCAGTTGAGGCATAGTTGGCCGTTAAAACGTTGGAGGCGTTTACAATCGTCACAATTTCCGGGTATTTTTTGGTCAGTACCATTTTCGCGAAGTCCTTTGGGATAATCACCACGCATACTGCTTCTTCATCTATCGCAATTTGGGAGAGATTATTTTGGTCGTATAGTAATGAGGCAATATTAAGGACTTCATTATCATCAAACATTTGCAATACTTTGGCACTCATTTCAGTTCGATCTTCATCGACCACAATTATGGGTAAATCGGTCACTTTCCCTTTACCGTAAACATAGCCTAATAAAATGCCATAAAGCAATGGTGCTCCAATAAAAAGCAGTCGGAGAACTTTATTTTGCCAAAAGAGTGTGAATTCTCGTTTGAGCAGTGTCGAGAAATTTCGCATAATTTATAGGGATAAAGTTACTGTGGTTTTTGTAAATAGGTCTTTTGCTTCTTCGCTATCTGAAGGTGTTATTTTTATTTCAAACAAACTTTCCTGCATTTCATAATCAGGATAGGCCGTTGCAATATTTCCGTAGGCACCCAATTGTTTTACGGTAGTGATAATCCCTTTTAAGTCTTTCTTTTTATAAGGGATATGAACCATCACTTCCTGCCCTTTTTTTATCATATTCAATTGGCTTTCCAGCACAGTAAAACGGAAATAAATACTATCGGTTATATAACCGTTGAACAAGGTATATCCCGGTAATGCCAGTTCGCCCAGATTTAAAGTAATGGTTTCTATACTCATGTCTTGTGGAGCAATGATATAACGTTCTTTGTCTGCGGTTTCTACCTCCTTTAATGCGCCAATTGCTCTGTTTTTTTGACCGAGAGCCATGTTTTGCTGCTCTATTCTCCCGCCTCTTTTCGCTTCATCCAATTCGGCCTGCACAGCATTGTACTGTGCCTGTGCTCCTTGATATTTCGCAAATGTTTCGTCATAGGTTTGTTGTGAAACCAATGAATCTTTGAGCATGTTGCTTAATCGTTTGATTGATTTTTGGGCAAATTCATATTGTTCTTTTAGACCTTGTTTTTTAGCTTCAAGCTGTTTTATTTGATTTTCAGTGGCCCCGTTTACAGCCATGTTATACTGCGCTTTTGCGGAGGTAACCGCACCTTCGGCCTGATATTTTTTCGCGTCAACTTCAGGAAGGTCAAGGATAGCGAGTGTGTCTCCTTTTTTTGCCAAGTCACCTTCTTTTACAAATAGTTGGATAATTTTTCCGGGAATCTTGCTGACCACGGCAATTTGTTCTTTCTCAACTTTGCCTTGGATTTGAGCGTCTTTTTTTGACTTTCCACAACCAATAAATAGAGAGGCGATTGCCACTAAAGTGATTATTTTTCTCATAAATTCTTGTTTTTTAATTTGATATGTATTTTGTTAGTTCGCCAGTGGCTATTATGGTTTCAATAGCGGACAATCGTTGTTCTATTAAAATGTTTATTTTATTTACGGATGCCTTGTAGGAATCATTTTCGGCTTCTAAACGTTCAGAGATATTTATAAGTCCTAGATTATATTGTTTTATGGCTAAGTTCAAATTGTTATTGGCTACTTTCTGTTGTTGTGATGTGATTTCGATTTTTTGATTCAGTACGGAATAGTTTACAAGATTGTTTTCGAGAAGCAATTGTAATTTCTCTTTGGTGTCATCAATTTGGTTTTGTACTTGTTCAATATTTATTTTTGCTTCATGGACTTTATGTTTTCGTTCAAAACCGGCAAATACCTCCCATTTCATTCCTGCACCAATCATCCAGTTTGGGCTTATCGTCATTTCGTTTAAACCTAAATACAGCGCTGCATCGTATACCAGTGATTACGGGAGTTGTGGCATTCGCATCAAATAGACTGGAGTGCGTAACCCCTCCAAATGCGCCTATGGTTGGTAAAAAAGTCCCTTTTTCTTTCTTCAGTAAATATTCATTTGCCAACTTAAATGATTCTAAAGCTTTGATTTCCTGTTTGTTTTCAGTGCTTAATTTCTCTTCTGCAATTAAATAGGGAATCAAATCGTATGTGACATTATTGATTTCTGAATCTGAATAGCCTGTTAAATAACGGATTTTTCTATAAAGTAATTTTCGTTTTCCCTCCAGCTCAATTCTTTTAGAGTCCAATTCCAATGCGGCTAATTTTATTTTATCCCTGTCATAAGGAATGGCAAGACCTTGTTCGATTGCTTTTGAAACTCTTTTGGTTTCTGTTTGCAATCTTTTATCACTGTCATTTATTAGTTTTTCTACTTCCTTTAATAGTGCCATTTGATCAAAGGTGTTTAGTACTTCTCTTATTATGCCGTCTTTTTCGGATTCTTTCAGATATTCGGTCCCTACAGCTTTTTGTTTTAACGCCTTAGCACCATTGGGAATTTGCATGCCGCTAAACAGAACCGTTTTTACCATTAGGCTTCCGTTAAAAATATTCCCATAATTATCGAATGTTGATTTGCCATCAAATAGTGGATTGTTAATGATAGGTAAAGTAGTGGCAGGAAAGTCTACCGTTAATTTATTGTCGAAATACGAATATAGAGCACTTGCTTCAACGGTTGGTATGTATTTGTTCCAAACACTCTTTTCTTGGAGGTTTAACTTTTCAATTTCCAGTTCTTTATTTTTGATAGAACTGTTCTTTGCAATTGCTTTATAAACCGCTTCTTGCAAGGAGGCTGAAACTTTTATTTGAGCATAGCCAGTAGCGAATGAAAAAAGCGCAAGAAGGGAAAGGGCTAGATATTTTTTCATCTTATTTTTTTGTTTGTATGTTATCATAAATTTGAAGGAAAGTCTCTTGTAACATTTGGAGTCTTTCGGGTTCTATATCTCCTATAGCATATTTTATAGTTTGATTGACAACAGTCATTACTTCCT
>CALJVL010000040.1 GCA_937773775.1 uncultured Flavobacterium sp. | reverse complement strand
GATGTATCTACGTGATCGAATATAAATTCCATCCCCTTGAAAAGTTTGTTTTTCATGTAAGCACTATCAATTGTGTTCATGTCAAACTCAATTTTTTCATACTTTTCCATCTGATACTGATCAAACTGACTCAAGCCATTTTTACGTTTTCTTTCCCAGATTTTCCTGAGAATATCAAGAGCCGGATTGTCTTTTTTCGAAGTTTTTCCAGTAAAAATAACGACTTCTTGCAGGTTTTCGGCTTCGTTTAACTGAATCCTGAAGTTATAATTAACTGCCTTTGCCAAAGTGATTTCTCGATCAGAAAAACCAACGGATGCAACTAGTAAAGCAGTATAGGTCTTGGTGGATTCAAGGTAAAATCGACCGTCTTCATTCGCGACAGTCCCTTCACTGGAACCTTTGAAGACCACGTTTGCAAAAGGAACCGGCAGGTTTGTTTTGTCCACAATTATACCACTCACTTTCGTCTGCGCGAGGAGTGCGCCCGCTTGTAAGAATAGACAAACTAAACTGAAAACTATAATCTTTTTCATAATTTACTTTAAAAAAAAATCTTCATCATACTTACGCATGATGAAGATTTTATAACCGAATTATTGTGTTATTTATACATTACTTTTTTAACCGCTTTAATTACATCATCTGCGTTTGGCAACCATTCTTTCAATAATACTGGAGAATAAGGTGCCGGTGTGTCAGCAGTCGTGATTCTTTGTATTGGTGCATCTAAAAAGTCAAAAGCACGCTCTTGAACAATATATGCAATTTCAGAAGCTACACTTGCAAAAGGCCAAGCTTCTTCAAGAACTACCAATCGATTGGTTTTTTTTACTGAAGTTAAGATTGTTTCGTGATCCATAGGACGCACGGTTCTCAAATCGACAATCTCACATGAAATCCCTTCTTTGGCCAATTCCTCTGCAGCGATATAAGCTTCTTTTATAATTTTTCCGAAAGAAACTATAGTAACATCAGTTCCTTCGCGTTTGATATCCGCAACACCTATTGGGATAGTATATTCACCATCTGGAACTTCTCCTTTGTCACCGTACATTTGTTCAGATTCCATAAAAATTACAGGGTCATTATCACGAATAGCGGATTTCAAAAGCCCCTTTGCATCATAAACATTAGACGGAACAATTACCTTAAGACCCGGAGTATTAGCAAACCAATTTTCCAATGCTTGCGAGTGAGTTGCACCTAATTGTCCAGCTGAAGCAGTTGGCCCACGAAAAACGATAGGCACATTAAACTGGCCTCCAGTCATCTGACGCATTTTGGCTGCATTATTTATAATTTGGTCAATTCCAACAAGACAAAAATTAAAAGTCATGTATTCCACAATTGGTCTACAGCCGTTCATTGCGGAACCCACTGCAATTCCCGTAAATCCTAGCTCTGCAATTGGAGTGTCGATAACTCTTTTTTCTCCAAACTCTGCAAGCATACCTTTTGATGCCTTGTAAGCGCCATTATATTCGGCAACCTCTTCACCCATTAAGTATATAGACTCATCATTACGCATTTCTTCGCTCATTGCTTCACAAATGGCCTCTCTAAATTGTATCGTTCTCATATTTGATATTGTAAGTGTAATTTTCCTTGAGCAAAAATAAATATTTAATATCATTTAAATGCATAAAATAGCCTAAAATAAAAAGAAGCTATTTACGGCCACAAGCTATTTCTTCCTGTCACTAAAGCAGGCGCAAAAAGGACGCTGTCGCAACCCAAGCTACGAAATCGTAATAGCTAACAAAAAAAACTATGCGTGCATAGTATATTATTCAAAATATTATTCTAATTTTGTAACAGCAATTTTAGAATAAAAAAAAAAAACCTATGAAAATATTAGTTTGCATCAGTCACGTTCCTGATACTACTTCCAAAATTAATTTTACCAATGGTGATTCCGAATTTGATACCAACGGTGTGTCCTATGTGATCAATCCAAATGACGAATTTGGTTTGACCCGTGCTATTTGGTTCCAAGAACAACAAGGGGCTACAGTTACCGTAGCTAATGTTGGTGGACCTGAAACAGAGCCTACCTTAAGAAAAGCATTGGCAATTGGCGCAAATGAAGCCATCCGTGTCAACGCAAGTCCAACCGATGGTTTTTTTGTTGCAGCACAACTTGCTGAAGTGATTAAAAACGGGGCATATGACCTAGTTATCGCAGGAAAAGAATCATTAGATTATAATGGGGGAATGGTTCCTGGAATGATTTCAGGCATCCTTGGTTATAATTTCATTAATTCTTGCACTAGCCTTACCGTTGCCGGATCAGCTGTAACAGGAATTCGTGAAATTGACGGTGGGAAAGAAACGGTCTCAACTACTCTGCCATTAATTATAGGTGGTCAGAAAGGTTTAGTTGAAGAAAAAGACTTGCGTATTCCTAACATGAGAGGAATTATGACTGCAAGATCTAAAGCATTAACGATTGTAGAGCCGATTGAAGCACCAGTTAATACTACGGCGATGAAATTTGAAAAACCAGCTGCTAAATCGGCCGTGAAATTAATTTCTGCCGATAATTTAGATGAGTTAATCAACCTATTACATAACGAAGCAAAAGTAATATAACCGTCATAAAGTCAAATGCCGAAAGTCGAAAGGATAGAAGTTAACAGTGCTTTCCCTCTATGACTTTAGACTTTAAAACTTGAAGACTAAAATAAAAAATTATGTCAATATTAATATACGCAGAATCTGCTGAAGGAAAGTTCAAAAAAGTTGCTTTCGAATTAGCTTCATATGCAAAGAAAGTTTCAGAATCATTAGGGACAACCGTAACAGCGGTAACTGTAAATGCAGGAGATGTTTCGGAATTATCAAAATACGGTGTAGATAAAGTATTAAAAGTAACCAATGACAAATTAGCGGACTTTACCGCCAAAGCATATGCCGATGTTATTAAACAAGCGGCACAAAAAGAAAGTGCTAAATTAGTTCTACTATCTTCGACTACAGACAGTATTTATCTTTCTTCGCTAGTAGCAGTGGCTCTCGAAGCAGGGTTTGCTTCAAATGTGGTAGGACTGCCTACAAGCACTTCTCCTTTTCAAGTACGAAGAAATGCTTTCTCAAACAAAGCATTCAACATTACAGAAATTTCAACTGATGTAAAAGTTCTTGGTCTTGCCAAAAACTCATACGGTATTTCTGAAACCGAATCGACATTAACTGAGGAAGACTTCAATCCGTCAATCGGAGAAAGTGATTTTGGAGTAAAAGTAGAATCAGTAGAAAAAATATCTGGGAAGGTAGCCATCGCCGATGCAGATATAGTAGTTTCAGCAGGTCGTGGTTTAAAAGGACCTGAAAACTGGGATATGGTTGAAGAGTTGGCCACAGTTCTTGGCGCAGCTACAGCCTGTTCTAAACCAGTTTCCGACCTTGGGTGGAGACCTCACGGAGAGCACGTTGGACAAACAGGTAAACCTGTTGCAACTAATTTATATATCGCCATTGGTATATCAGGAGCGATACAACATATTGCAGGAATCAGCTCTTCAAAAGTAAAAGTAGTTATCAATTCAGACCCTGAAGCTCCTTTCTTTAAGGTGGCCGACTATGGAATTGTAGGAGATGCTTTTGATGTAGTGCCAAGATTAATAGAAAAATTTAAAGATTTTAAAGCTCAACAGTCATAATTCAATAAATCTGTTGAAAAAGTACTGCCTAAAAAACAAGATATTTGTATCTTTGCTTTTAGGCATTACTTTTTTTACAATACATTGGGCCTAATCTATTATTAAAAAACGCAGTACAACGCACTTTTCCATTTCAACAAATATGAGCTTAGTTAAATTATCCATTAAAGGAATTTCATACAGTCAAACGCAAAACGGAGCCTATGCTCTAATTTTGAATGAAGTTGACGGCGAAAGAAAGTTGCCTATTGTAATTGGTGCTTTTGAGGCACAGTCAATCGCTATTGCCTTAGAAAAAGAAATTAAGCCACCACGCCCGTTGACGCATGATTTGTTTAAAAATTTTGCAGAGCGTTTTGATATCGTTGTCAAGCAAGTAATCATTCATAAACTTGTCGATGGAGTATTTTATTCAAGTATCATTTGCGAAAGGGATAAAATAGAGGAAATCATAGACGCGAGAACCTCAGACGCGATTGCGCTGGCATTACGTTTCAATGCACCTATTTTTACCTATAAAAATATCTTGGACAAAGCTGGAATTTACCTGAAGGCAAACTCTTTGGAAGAGGATAAAGACGCGCAAGAAATAGACGAAATGCTTTCGAATCCAAAATCTTTTGGTAAAGAAGAAGAAGGAAGTCAATCTGAGCGACCGTACATTAAACAAAGCCTAGAAGAATTGAACGAACTACTTGGCCAAGCCGTAGCCCAAGAAGATTACGAAAAAGCTGCAAAAGTAAGAGACGAAATTTCAAAAAGGGAATCTTAATTTTTCCATTTCATTCTATTTAATCCAAAAATGCGTTTTCATTAAATTTTAAATTATTCATCGGATAATTTTGAAGAAATATACTTAAGTTTACAACAAACATTAATGTTGTGCTTCTTTAATAATATTGATAAAAATAATCTATGAAATCAAATTTTCTACTCGTTATCGCAACGTTATTTATTTGTTCAAGTGCTTCGTCCCAAGAATATTATTTGCATTGCGGAAAAATCCTAAATACCCAATCCGGCAAAGAACTATCAAACCAAACCATTATTGTTTCTAAAAACAAAATAACAAAAATACAAGATGGTTTTATCCCAAAAGCCAAGTCTGAAGACATTGAAATCGATCTTAAAAATAAATATGTATTACCCGACCTTATTGACTTACACGTTCACATAGAAGGAGAACATGACAGTAACAGCTACATGTCAAAGTACATCGATAACGAGGCTGATATTGCATTTCAGTCCGTAGGTTGTGCAGAAGTTACTCTTTTAGCTGGATTTACAACCGTCCGTGATTTAGGTGGTACTGGAGTTAATATTTCTTTAAGAAACGCAATCAACAAAGGGATTGTAAAAGGCCCAAGAATTTTTACTGCTGGAAAAGCAATATCTACAACAGGAGGACACGCAGACCCGACTAATGGAAGCAACCGAAAACTTGTAGGTGATCCAGGACCGCATGAAGGAGTAATCAATTCTCCTGAGGAAGCAGTAAAAGCGGTAAGAGAACGTTATAAAGAAGGTGCCGACGTAATTAAAATCACAGCGACAGGTGGCGTTTTGAGCGTAGCAAAAAACGGTAAAAACCCACAATTCTCTATAGAGGAAATCAAAGCTATAACAACGACAGCCAAAGATTATAACATGCTAACAGCAGCGCACGCACACGGAGACGAAGGGATCCAAAGAGCTATATTAGGTGGTATAAAGACTATTGAACACGGAACTTTTATGAGTGAGGAAACAATGGAGTTGATGAAAAAATACGACGCGTACTTAGTACCTACCCTTAGTGCAGGTAAAGAAGTAGAAAAAAATGCAGAAATTGCTGGGTTCTACCCCGATATTATAGTTCCTAAAGCCCGCGAAATAGGGCCAAAACTTAAGGCCACTTTTGCCAAAGCTTACAAAAAAGGGGTTAAAATTGCTTTTGGGACTGATGCCGGAGTCTTTAATCATGGACTCAACGCAAAAGAGTTTGGATACATGGTTGAGGCGGGAATGCCCCCCTTAGAAGCAATACAATCTGCGACAATTACTAATGCTATGCTATTAGGTATTGGTGACCAGGCAGGCCAAATAAAAGAGAACTTCTTAGCAGATATTATTGCTGTTGATGAAAACCCGGTGAGCACCATTAGAACCTTAGAAAAAGTAGTTTTTGTAATGAAGGACGGAAAAATATATAAAAACTAGAACAGCATACAACACAATTCAATGAAGCAATATTTAGACTTAGTAGAACACGTAATGGCAAACGGTTGCCAAAAAGGAGACCGAACAGGAACTGGTACAAAAAGCGTATTCGGATACCAAATGCGATTTGACCTAAGTGAAGGTTTTCCCATGGTCACCACAAAAAAACTACACCTTAAATCAATTGTTTACGAATTGCTTTGGTTTCTAAAAGGGGATACAAATATAAATTATCTTCAAGAAAACGGTGTTAAAATCTGGGATTCTTGGGCCGATAAAAATGGTGATTTAGGACCTGTATATGGTCACCAATGGCGCAATTGGAACAGTGAAGAAATCGACCAAATCACGGATCTGATTACTGAATTGAAAACCAATCCTAATAGCCGCAGAATGATAGTTTCCGCATGGAATCCTTCAGTACTACCGGATACAACAAAATCATTTGACGAAAACGTAGCCAACAACAAAGCGGCCTTACCCCCTTGTCATGCGTTCTTTCAATTTTACGTAGCCGACAGGAAACTATCCTGCCAATTATACCAACGCAGCGCCGACATCTTTTTAGGCGTGCCCTTTAATATTGCCTCATATGCGTTATTAACCATGATGATTGCTCAAGTATGTGATCTAGAACCGGGCGAATTCATACACACTTTTGGCGATGCACATATTTATAACAATCATTTTGAACAACTTGAATTGCAACTATCAAGAGAACCGAAATCATTACCAAAAATGATTCTTAATCCAGCAATAAAGGACATATTCGAATTTGATTTTGACGACTTCACCCTCGAAGGTTACGAACCACATCCTGGAATAAAAGGCAGCGTGGCAGTCTAAACTGTCAAGACCCCATTTTCGTTTCCTGCATATTCATTCCATAAGAAAGAATCTGCCTGCGCTTCATTGACGAACGCTCCGTCGATTATGTATTTAAATTCATAAGAAGCATCTTTTTCTATATTAAAAACGCCCTTAAAAGTTCCGTTTTTCAACTTACTTAAAGCTCCGTCTGCTTGGTTCCAATTGTTAAAATCACCGATAACCGAAGCTTCAGTTGCCTCCTTAGCCTCTACAGAAAAAGTAACTTTACAAACTGGTTTCGTTTTTATAAACTGTTTTTTTATTGACATAACTATTTCATTTTTAGATTTATGTAACAAAGAAAATAAATTACAATGTACTTTTTACACACCATATGAAGTTTTAAGACAATGTCCAAAACTTTGTTAAATTTTAGCCAATTCATTAAATTAACACGCGCTAAATTTTCTTAAATAAAAAAGAAAACGTTTTCATAATAAATATTCCTTATCCTAAATAGTGACTTTACAAATTAAATTTTACCTTTATAAACTAAAATTTAACTTATGGAAAGAGATCGACATGAACTCTACGAATATGCCCGTAAAAGAATAAAACAAAAGAAGGGAATCTATTTTCATTTTGTTCTTTTATTCTTAGCGAGTTTGTTTCTTTTTGTTTCTACAAAAATTTTTAATTTTAGCCATGCTACAAACTGGTATAAATGGTTAATTACAGTGTGGCTATTCCTTTTTATCTTGCACTTTATTAAAGTCTACATTACTGACCGATTTATGAATAAAAACTGGGAAAGGGAACAAATAGATCGTCTTGTCGCTCTACAACAAAAAAAAATAGAAGAATTAGAAATGCATATTACTGAAGACACTTCAAAATAAAAACAAATATGATTATAATGATTGCCGCAGCATCTGAAAACAATGCACTTGGAAAAAACAATGAGATGATTTGGAATCTACCTAATGATTTTAAAAGATTTAAAAACCTTACATCGGGACATCATATCATAATGGGCAGAAAAACATTTAAAAGCCTAGAAAAACCGCTACCAAACAGAACTCATATCGTAATAACCCGTCAAAAGAATTATGCTCCCGAAGGATGTATCGTAGTCCACAGTATGGAAGAAGCAATTGAAATTTGCCCAGAAAATGAAAATTCATATATAATAGGTGGAGGAGAAATATATACTTTAGGGATGCCTTTTTCAGACAAAATCGAACTCACATTAGTCCATCATAATTTTGAAGCAGATGCATTTTTTCCAGAAATTGAACTTAAAGACTGGGAGATAACAAATTCTGAGTTTCAACCGAAGGACGAAAGGCATCTTTTCAATTATACGTATCAAACCTACTCTAGAAAATAAAAACACCCCGACAAGTCGGGGTGTTTCGTTTTAAATCAATGATTGAATAAATGATCTACTCTTGAAAGATAATTTGATAACATAATACAAAAATCACGAATGCTAAAAAAACTCCACAAATGAAGATGATAGCATTTGATGTTTTCTGAGAGTACATCTCAAAAAAGCCTCTAATACCAAATACCACGAAGGTACTAAAGACAAAGAAAATAAAAATTTCCAAAAACAAATTTAATCCTAAGAACGTATGTTGCGCTAAAAATGCATTACTGTTTCTTAAAACAGCACCATCAAAAAGACCAACAAGAACAAGCGACATGATTAGCGCAAGAAGCAAACACTTGGTTTGGATCATTAATTCTTTTTTAATCATTAACTAAAATTACTTTTTTTAACCTTGTAAAACTCGTTATTATTATCCTTACCCACAATACCCACTTTTAGTGATATTTTGAATAATTTGTAGACAACCTCTTTTACATTATTCTATTATAAACTAAAAAAAACATCTTTTTAAAATAATTTCCTCTTAGTTCTGCAAAATCTATTTACAGTTCAAAATAGATTGTATTATATTTGTGCAAATTAAAAAAAATGTCAAAAAACATAACACCTTATAAAGATTCAGCTCTAGGCAAAAAAGAACAAGTGGCAAAAATGTTCGACACCATATCCGGAAATTATGACAGTTTGAACCGTGTCATTTCTTTTGGAATAGATATAAAGTGGCGTAAAAAAGTTTTACAACTTGTCGCTAAATCGAATCCGAAAACAATTCTGGATATCGCAACAGGCACTGGCGATCTGGCTATTTTAATGGCACAAACAAATGCGGAACAAATAGTTGGCTTAGATATATCTGCAGGCATGCTTGAAGTGGGGGTGAAAAAAATTGCCGCTAAAAAACTGAGCAACACTATAGAAATGATTTTAGGCGATTCGGAAAATATGCCTTTTGAGGACAATTCCTTTGACGCAATAACAGTTGCCTTTGGTGTCAGAAACTTTGAAACCCTCGAAAAAGGATTGGCGGAAATACTGAGAGTTTTAAAGCCAACTGGAGTCTTCGTTATTTTAGAAACTTCTGTACCGGATAAAACACCTTACAAACAAGGCTATAATTTTTACAGCACAAACATACTGCCCATTATTGGAAAGTTATTCTCCAAAGACGATGTAGCATACGGATATTTGTCTGAATCAGCGGCAGCCTTCCCTTACGGAGAAGCTTTGAACAATATTTTGAAGAAAGTTGGGTTTATAGATGTAGTAGCAATGCCCCAAACCTTTGGAGTGGCTACTATCTATGCTGCATCTAAAAAATAACCACTAGAAGGATTTCCTATATGAGAAAAATAGTTGTCATTATTTTACTAGTCCTATCCTTCACAGGAACCTCACAGTTTAAAAAAAGTATGTTTGCTAAAGACCCTATCATAAATTTGGAGAATTTTCAAAAGTCAAGAGTATATTATGGCTTTTATTTAGGCTTCAACTCTTTTGATTTCAAAGTAGATTATAGGACGGCAGGACCCGATATTTTAGTTAAAAAAACAACTGGATTCAATGTTGGAATAGTGGGAGATCTAAAGCTTCAAGAATACATTAACTTACGCTTTGAGCCCGGACTCTACTACACAAAAAGAGATTTAAACTACCCTGATTCCTATTTCCAATCAACAGCAACAGCTTTACATAAATTGCGAGAAGTAAACAGCACTTACATTCATTTCCCTTTATTGTTGAAATTTTCATCACTGAGAACAGGTAATATCAGACCATATCTAGTCGGAGGTGTTTCCGCAACTCTAAATTTATCTAGCAATTCAAAATCAAAAGACGATAACAACGAACAAAGATTTAGAGTAAAACCCTGGACTAATAGTTATGAATTGGGTTTTGGTATTGATCTTTTTTCAGAATATTTTATATTTTCTCCTTCGATAAGAGGTGTTTTTGGACTTTCTGATGAGTTAATTCGCGACAATAACGACCCATTTAATGAAAGCCCATGGACAGGTAATATTCAATCCTTAAAATCAAGAGCCATATTGATCAATTTCACGTTTCACTAACAAAAAAACGACAGATTTTGAACTAATTACCTCTCTTAAATTCACTTAATACAATTGCTGTTGCACTAGCTACATTTAAACTCTCTGTCTCTTGAGCGTCACCGAAACGAGGAATTGAAAGCTTATTTTTTATTACTTTTTCAAGCTCCTTCGAAATACCGTTTGCCTCATTGCCCATGATAATGAGTCCTTCTTGCGGCAAAGTACATTTGTAAATATTCAAGCCATCCATAAAAGTACCAAAAACAGCTAATTTGGTCTCCAAAACAAAGTTGTTTAAATCCACGTAATTTACATTCACCCTTCCAATTGAGCCCATCGTTGCCTGCACTACTTTTGGATTGTATATATCAACTGTTTCCTTTGAACACAATAATTGCTCAATCCCAAACCAGTCACATAGCCTCATAATAGTTCCTAAGTTTCCAGGGTCACGTATAGAATCTAAAGCAAGAATTAGACCCTTCTCCTTTATTTTTTTTTCAACGGGTATTTTAAATACCGCCAAACAAGTATTTGGCGTCGCCAAAGCGGTAATTTTTTTTAAATCTGCTTCACTAACTAACGTCTTCTTTGTGAACAAAACATCTTCAAAATCATTTTGAGTCGTGTACAATTGTTCGAGTTCAAATTTAGATTCTAATAATTCTTGAATCACTTTTATGCCTTCGGCAAAAAATAATTGACGGGTAATTCGATATTTTTTTTGTTGTAAACTCGATATAAGCTTTATTTGGTTTTTACTGACCATAAAAATATGTACTTTTGAATTAAATATTTTAAAACACTTGAGAAAAATTTCGACAAAAATAGCAGCATTTATCCTAATAACAACACTGATTTTAGCTTGTAATGCTGAAAAAAGAGTTCCTGATGGAAAACAACTCCTGATGAAAAATAAAATTGCGGTAAATGGCAAAGCAACTAAGGAGGAAGATATCTTTAATCAGTTATATCAAAACCCTAACAGCAGTTTATTATTGGGCTTTCGTTTACGTTTGAACTTATATAATTTAGCGAATCTAAACCCTGACTCCACTTACCAAGCCAAATTTACTAATAATCCTGGCAAATACGAAAGAAAATCAAGATGGCTATCTGCAAAACAAGTGGATCGACTAGGACAATCCTTTTGGTATCATGGAATTCATGAATTCTTAAAAAAAACAGGAGAACCACCCGTAATTATAGAAAAGCAAAAAACGGATAAATCATTATTGCGTTTAAAGTATTACTATTTTAACAATGGCTTTTTTAATGTAAAAGCAGAGGACGAAATAGACACGTTGAGTATCAAGAGAGCAAACATAAAATACCTAATTACCACGGGGAAAGGTTACGTTATTGACACCATCAGAACAAGTATTAGCACCCCTGTCTTAGACTCACTATACGAAACAATAAGAACCAACAGTTTGATTAAGTCTGGCAAGCAATACAAAACAGTCGATTTTGAAGATGAAAAAAACAGAATTGCCGCACACTTTAGAAATAACGGAGTTTATTTTTTCCAACCCACTTCCGTAAGCTTTGATATCGACACTATAAACAAACAAAACAAAGCAAATGTAAATCTAATCATCGACGACTACTCGTATCAGGAAAAAGATTCTACTAGAACTGAACGCTTTAAAATATATAAAATAAGTGACGTTAACATTTATACAGATTACTCTCCGAGCAACGTTGGTTTAGAGTTTACTGACAGTACAACCTACAAAAACTTTAATTTCTATAGTCACAACAAATTAAGATACAAACCCCACTCTATTACGGATGCTATTTTTATCGCAAAAGGCGATCTGTTTGCCGACAACAATACTGTTTTGACAACACGGTATTTAAACAATCTTAATATCTTTAATTACCCAAGTATCCAATATGAAATCGACTCAAGAGACACAACGTCTAGTTCTTTGATAGCTAAAATTTATCTGACTCCTCGGAAAAAATATAGTTTTGGGACCTCATTAGATGTTACGCATTCAAACATTCAGGACATTGGAATTGCACTAAGTATTTCTGAAACAATCAGAAATGTTTTTAATGGCGCCGAAACATTAGAACTTTCCGCTCGTGGGAATATTGGATCGTCAAAGGATCTAGCAAACCCAAATAATCAGCTATTTAATGTCTCAGAATATGGACTCGATTTAAAATTAAATTTCCCACGCATTTTCATGCCTTTCTCCACCGAAAAGATTATTAAAAAAAGCATGATCCCTTCGACTTCAATGGCTATCGGTTTTGCCAGACAACAAAACATTGGCTTAGATAAAGAAAATTTCACAGGATCATTCTCTTATAACTGGACACCCCTAAAAGAAAACACCGCACGTTTCGATCTTTTCAACGTGCAATTTGTAAGAAATCTGAATCCGCAAAATTACTTTAATGTTTATGGATCTTCTTATAAAGCACTGAATGAAATTGGACAAACATACAGTAATAACACTTCTTATTTTAAAGACGGAAATTTGGTCATTGAGGATGGAACCAATGGTTTTACTAATGACGTCCTAACAGGAAGCGGCAGCTTTATAAACCCCTTACAGGAGGCAGATTTTGAAAGCGTCAAAAGTATCGAAGAACGAAGAGTGCGACTTACTGAAAATGATTTCATTCTCGCAACTAGTTTTACTTTTACAAAAACAACCAAAACAGATTTACTGGACAATACTTTTTATCTCTTCAAAACAAAAATAGAATCTGCAGGATCCCTTTTATCCCTAGTTTCAAATACGACAAAGCAAACAAGAAATAAAAATGGCAATTTTGAACTTTTTAATTTAGAATATTCAGAATATCTAAAAACAGAATTTGACTACATCAAACATTGGGATCTGACTAAGGAAAAAGTGTTTGCAGTTAGAAGCTTTTTTGGAATCGCTATACCATTTGGGAATTCGAACAACGTTCCCTTTTCGAGAAGTTATTTCTCAGGTGGATCAAACGACAACAGAGCATGGCAACCATATAGTTTAGGCCCCGGAAGTAGCGGCGCATTGAATGACTTCAATGAAGCAAACATGAAAATTGCATTAAGCAGTGAATTTAGATTTAAAATCTTAGGAGATTTAAAAGGAGCTGTCTTTGCTGACGCGGGTAATATCTGGAATGTTTATGATAATGTGACTGACGCAAAATCAACATTCACGGGTTTTAAAAGCCTCGAAAACATTGCTTTGGGTACTGGTTTTGGATTAAGATATGATTTGAATTTTTTTGTCATTCGTTTTGATCTTGGATTTAAAACTTATAATCCTGCAGATGAAACGGGTAAAAAATGGTTTCGTGATTACAACTTTGGTCACTCCGTTTTAAATTTTGGAATAAATTACCCCTTCTAATGCTAATAAATTCTTATTTTTGCTGTCTTAAACTAAAAACTAAAAAAACCAACTAAAAAAATTTAAAATGGCACACAATATCAAACCGGGCGTAGCTACAGGAGATCAGGTTCAAGAAATTTTCAATTATGCAAAAGAAAAAGGCTTTGCTCTGCCCGCGGTAAATGTTACGGGATCAAACACAATAAACAGCGTTCTTGAGACAGCTGCGAAGCTTAATGCACCAGTTATCATCCAATTTTCTAATGGAGGTGCGCAGTTTAATGCTGGAAAAGGGCTCTCAAATGTTAACGAAAAATCAGCAATTGCTGGTGGAATTGCTGGTGCGAAACATATCCATGCTTTAGCAGAGGCATATGGCGCAACTGTTATATTGCATACTGACCATTGCGCAAAAAAATTATTGCCTTGGATCGATGGATTATTAGATGCCTCTGAAGAAAATTTTGCAGCAACTGGAAAACCATTGTTCAGCTCTCATATGATTGACTTATCTGAAGAGCCGATCGAAGAAAATATCGAAATCTGCAAAGGTTACCTTGGGCGAATGAGCAAAATGGGAATGACATTAGAAATCGAACTTGGAATTACGGGCGGTGAAGAAGATGGCGTTGACAACTCAGATGTTGATAGTTCAAAACTATATACTCAACCTGATGAAGTTGCATTTGCCTACGAGGAACTTTCAAAAGTAAGCCCTCGATTTACAATAGCGGCAGCTTTTGGAAACGTACACGGTGTGTACAAGCCAGGGAATGTGAAACTAACTCCAAAAATCTTAAAGAACTCTCAAGATTACGTACAAAATAAATTCAACACAGGTCCTAATCCTGTTGATTTTGTATTTCATGGCGGATCTGGTTCTACTTTAGAAGAAATAAGAGAAGGTATTAGTTATGGTGTAATAAAAATGAATATAGATACTGACTTACAATTTGCATTCACTGAAGGTATCCGTGATTATATGGTAAAAAACATTGACTATTTAAAGACACAGATTGGTAACCCTGAAGGTGCTGATATTCCAAATAAGAAATATTACGACCCAAGAAAATGGTTACGTGAAAGCGAATTGACTTTCAATGCTAGGCTAGAGCATGCATTTGCTGACTTAAACAACGTGAATACACTTTAAACTGTTTTAAGTTTAACATTTCAAGATGTACAACTTTTAACTTGAGATTAAAAAAGAAAAACTATATGGCTTGGTTTAAAAGAAAAGAAAAAGGGATTACGACGGCTACCGAAGACAAAATGGATGTTCCAAAAGGACTTTGGTATAAATCACCTACCGGAAAAATTATTGATGCTGATGAACTGGAGCGCAACTTATTCGTAAGTCCCGAAGATGGTTTTCACGTCAGAATTGGTAGTGACACCTATTTTGAAATTTTATTTGACAACAATGAATTTGTTGAACTAGACAAAAACTTGACTTCAAAAGATCCTTTGCACTTTGTCGACACAAAGAAATACGCAGACCGACTTAAAGACGTTATGGAGAAAACCCAGCTTAAAGACGCAGTGCGGACTGGAGTTGGAAAGTCTAAAGGTAAAGAACTAGTTATTTGCTGTATGGATTTTGCATTTATTGGTGGATCAATGGGAGCTGTTGTAGGGGAGAAAATTTCAAGAGGAATCAATCATTCGATTAAAAACAACATTCCTTTTGTAATGATTTCAAAATCGGGTGGAGCAAGAATGATGGAAGCGGCTTATTCTTTGATGCAATTAGCCAAGACATCCGTAAAGCTTGCCCAGCTTGCCGAAGCCAAAATTCCTTACATTTCATTATGTACAGACCCAACGACAGGAGGTACAACTGCTTCTTACGCAATGTTAGGAGATATTAATATCTCTGAGCCTGGCGCATTAATTGGATTTGCAGGACCGCGAGTAGTACGTGACACCACTGGTAAAGATTTACCAGAGGGATTTCAGACTGCCGAGTTTCTTCTGGAACATGGATTCTTGGATTTTATAACGCCACGAAAAGAATTGAAAGACAAAATTAACTTGTATATTGATTTGATTCAAAACAACGATATTAGATAAGTAAAAAATCCCGATTTTCATCGGGATTTTTTTTGCTTTAAAAGTAAGTTAGTTGGCTAACGGCTATGTTATTTCAAAGATGCCATATCAATTACAAAACGATATTTGACATCGCTTTTATTCATGCGCTCGTAAGCTTCATTGATATAAGCCATATCGATAACTTCAACGTCGGATGTAATATTATGCTCGGCACAATAATCAAGCATTTCTTGTGTTTCTGCAATTCCGCCAATCAAACTACCCATGATACTTCTGCGTTTCAGTACTAATGTCGCAGCAGGTATCACAGCCGGAGCAGATGGCATTCCAACGATAATCATAGTCCCATTAGTGTTCAGTAAGTTTAAGTATTCATTGTAATCATGATCTGCCGAAACGGTGTTCAGAATTACATCAAATTCATTTGCTAATGATTTCATTACTTCAGCATCTGAAGTCAATGCAAAATGATGTGCCCCTAATTTCTTAGCATCAGCTTCTTTAGATGGAGAGTGACTTAACATTGTTACTTCTGCTCCAAAAGAAGCAGCAAACTTAACAGCCATGTGTCCTAAACCACCTAAACCTAAAATACCTACTTTATGTCCTTTGCCTACTTTTAAACGACGCAATGGAGAGTAAGTCGTAATACCTGCACATAATAAAGGTGCAACTCCTGTAAGGTCTAATTTATCCGAGACATGCAATGTATAATCTTCATCAGTAGTAATACTAGTTGAATATCCGCCATAAGTTGGTCTAGTTGTTCCTCTCTCATAACTGTTGTAAGTGCCGGTCATTCCTTCCTCACAAAGTTGTTCGTCACCTGCTTTACAACTAGCACAAGTTCTACAAGAGTCTACAAAACAACCTACTCCGGCTAGTTCACCGACTTTAAATTTAGTCACCGCACTCCCTACTGCTGTAATTTTACCAACAATTTCGTGTCCTGGAACTAGTGGATAAATAGCTGGACCCCAATCCCCTTTTGCTGTATGTATATCTGAATGACATACACCACTATATAGTATCTCTATTTGCACTTGTTTCTCACCAATATCGTTTCTTTCGATAGTGTATGGTTTTAATGGAGTTTCCGCATCGTATGCTGCATAAGCTTTAATTGCTGTCATATTTTGAGTTTTAAATGAACTCAAATCTACAAAAAATGAAAGCCTTACCGTGTTAATATTAGTATAAATGAATTAAAATGAGTCCCCGTATTCGAAACAATATTTGCATTTTAGCCATTTACATTCCCGTCCTAATGGCTTCCACTGGATCTAATTTTGATGCAGAAATCGCAGGAAGGATGCCTGATATCAAACCAATTATTGCTGCCAATAAAGTCCCCAATAGAACATTACTCATACTTAAAACAAAATCGAAGTCTAATACATTAGTTAATACTAATGCAATAATCCAAACTAGCAGCAAGCCTATCATACCACCAATTACCGACAGTATAATGGCTTCGAACAAGAATTGTAATAATATAAATCTATTTTTGGCGCCGAGGGATTTTTGAATCCCTATTAAATTTGTACGTTCTTTAACTGACACGAACATAATGTTGGCAATTCCAAAACCACCAACCAATAAAGAGAAAAGACTTATCAACCAACCACCAAATTTCATGTTTAATATGATGCCGTCAATTAAATCTGTAAAACCAGAGAAAACATTTATAAAGAAATTATCCGAGTCGCCTGCTTTCAACCCACGAAAAGAACGCAGTTTTTGGGAAATTTCTGCCTTGTATGCTCCCATATCTACTCCTTTGACAGGCTTAAAGATAATGGCGTTTGTCAGGGAAGTATTGCTATCTCCATACAATTGTCGGATAAAGTTAACCGGAATGAAGGCTGAGGTATCATCACTGTCTCCAAATAATGCGGCACCTTGTTTTTTCAATACACCAATAACCGTAAAACGTTGACCATAGACCCTAACGTTTTTTCCGATGGGCTCAGATTCGTCAAATAGTGATTTTGCAATCTCATTCCCCAACACAATAACCTTTGAGCCAGAATTTCCTTCTGATTCGTTATAGAACCTCCCTTTTTCAAATTCTAAACCCCCTATGTCGCTAAATTCGTAAGAACTCGGAACCATATTAACATCGCTTACCGTTTTGGAATCGTGTTTTATGGACTCTCTCTTGACGAAAGCTTGATACGATAATTCATCAGTATTCGTCATAGCCCCTTTCATGTAGGTATATTCATCATACTTCATATTTGGAAATTGTTCTCTTTTCCATTGTGGAACATCAGTTGGACCAAACGAGAACTTTATCAGGTAAATGGTGTTCTTATCTAAACCGCTCAAATCTTTCGTTATCTTTCTATCCAAAGAGTCCACGGCGGCCAAAACGGCAATAATCGAAAAAATTCCTATGGTTACGCCTAACAAAGAAAGTAAAGTTCTCAAAATATTACTGCGTAATGCACTCATTGCAAAAGCAAAACTTTCTTTTAATAAACGGAGATATACTAACATAAAAAACTTTTTGATTTACGGTAAAATTCTATAAATATTATTCAAAAACCTAATAAAAAACGCTCTTATAGATTGGTAGAACTATTTAAGAAAATGTTACAACTCTTCTATGAAATTTATAATCAAAAAAAAACTATTTTTGCGCTTTATAACTACAACCACATAATGAACACAACTAAAACGATTCAATCTGCATTAATTTCTGTATTTTCAAAAGAAGGTCTTGAACCAATTGTAAAAAAACTACATTCTCAAAATGTAATTTTATATTCTACAGGTGGAACGGAAGAATTTATAAAAAACTTAGGGATACCCGTTGTCCCAGTTGAAGATGTCACTTCTTACCCTTCAATACTTGGAGGTAGAGTAAAAACATTACACCCAAAAGTTTTTGGAGGTATATTAAACCGCCAAGATAACGAAAGTGACGTGCAGCAAATGGAGGAGTTTGATATTCCCCAAATCGATTTAGTTATCGTTGACTTGTATCCTTTTGAAAAAACAGTTGCTTCAGGAGCAAGTGAAGCTGATATTATTGAAAAAATTGATATTGGTGGCATTTCATTGATTCGTGCTGCCGCAAAAAACTTTAAAGACACAGTAATTATAGCTTCTGTTGATGAATACGGAATATTATTAGATTTAATCACTGAGCAAAATGGAGCAACAACTCTAGCAGACAGAAAATTGTTAGCCACAAAAGCGTTTCATGTTTCATCCCATTATGACACTTCTATTTTTAATTATTTCAACACTGACGAAACTATTTTTAAAGCAAGTGTCGCAAATGGTCAAATTCTTAGATATGGCGAAAACCCACATCAAAAAGGTTATTTCTTTGGCGATTTTGACGCTATGTTTAAAAAATTACATGGAAAAGAATTATCGTATAACAACCTACTCGACGTAGATGCTGCAGTAAGCTTGATTAATGAATTTAAAGTTGACGGACCTACTTTTGCTATTTTAAAACACAATAATGCTTGTGGCCTAGCTACAAGAGAATCCATAAGCGAGGCTTACGTTGCCGCACTAGCATGTGACCCAACATCTGCGTTTGGTGGAGTACTAATAGCAAACGCTAAAATCGATGTAGCTACAGCAATTGAAATAAATAAATTATTTTGTGAAGTAGTTATTGCACCTGAATATGATGCGGAAGCAATTATCGTTTTACAAGAAAAGAAAAATAGAATTATTTTAGTGCAAAATGAAGTAGAGTTGCCTCAAAAGCAAGTTAGATCTTGTTTAAATGGACTTCTTATTCAAGAAAGGAACACTATTACAGACAATAAAGCAGACTTGAAAACCGTTACTATAACAAGTCCAACTGAACAGCAAATCCAAGATTTAATATTCGCTTCAAAAATTTGCAAAAACACAAAATCAAATACGATTGTCTTTGCAAAAAGCGAAACACTTATATCATCGGGTACTGGTCAAACTTCAAGAGTTGATGCGTTGATGCAAGCAATTGAAAAAGCAAAAACTTTTGGATTTGATTTAAACGGAGCCGTTATGGCAAGCGATGCTTTCTTCCCTTTTCCAGATTGTGTAGAAATTGCAAAAGATGCTGGTATAACTGCTGTAATTCAGCCCGGAGGATCAATAAAGGACGAATTGAGTATCAATTATTGCAATGAAAATAAACTTGCTATGGTATTTACTGGAACACGTCATTTTAAGCATTAATTTGTTTAACTTTGTTAGCTTCTAATTTCTAACTTTTAAACCCCTAAAAGACTTATGGGATTTTTTGATTTCATGACCGAGGATATCGCGATAGACCTTGGTACCGCTAATACTTTAATCATACATAATGATAAAGTCGTAATTGACAGTCCTTCAATTGTTGCCCGTGACAGGATCTCGGGTAAAATCATTGCTGTTGGTAAAGAAGCCAATTTGATGCAAGGAAAAACGCATGAAAACATTAAGACAATAAGACCTTTGAAAGATGGTGTGATTGCTGATTTTGATGCTTCAGAAAAGATGATCAGTCTGTTTATAAAAAGCATACCTGCGTTAAAAAAGAGAATGTTTACACCAGCACTGAGAATGGTGGTTTGTATTCCTTCAGGAATTACTGAAGTTGAAATGAGAGCGGTTAAAGAATCATGTGAAAGAGTAAACGGCAAGGAAGTTTATCTAATTCACGAACCCATGGCAGCTGCTATAGGTATCGGTATAGATATTATGCAACCTAAAGGAAACATGATTGTAGATATAGGTGGCGGAACGACTGAAATTGCAGTAATTGCATTAGGCGGGATTGTGTGTGACAAGTCCGTAAAGATTGCTGGTGACGTTTTCACAAATGACATTGTATATTACATGCGTACCCAACACAACCTTTTTGTTGGAGAAAGTACTGCTGAAAAAATAAAAATCCAAATAGGAGCGGCCATCGAAGACTTGGAAACCCCTCCAGAAGACATGTCTGTTCAGGGGAGGGATTTACTTACTGGTAAACCAAAACAAGTTGAAGTTTCCTACAGAGAAATAGCAAAAGCATTAGACAAATCAATTCAAAGAATTGAAGATGCTGTTATGGAAACTTTATCTCAAACTCCGCCTGAATTAGCTGCAGACATTTATAACACTGGTATTTATCTTGCAGGTGGAGGATCTATGTTGAGAGGACTAGACAAAAGAATCTCTCAAAAAACAGACTTACCTGTTTACATAGCTGAAGACCCTTTAAGAGCAGTAGTACGCGGAACAGGAATGGCTCTCAAAAATATTGCGAAATTTAAAAGTATCTTAATAAAATAAGGTTCTTATAATATCGTAGATAGAGGAGTATCCTGAAATAAAATAATCCAAAAACAGAATGCAGCAAATATTTAATTTTATATTCAAAAACAGTAGTAGACTACTGTTTTTGCTGTTATTATCGATATCGTTTTTGCTGACAATCCAAGCGCATTCTTATCATAAAAGCAAAATAATCAGTTCCGCTAATTTTTTAAGCGGGGGTGTTTACGAAAAAATTTACA
>CALJVL010000039.1 GCA_937773775.1 uncultured Flavobacterium sp. | reverse complement strand
TAGAAATCATGAACTCACTGATAGAAAAAATAATACAACTTATGAAAAGATTTAATTTTTCACTATCGAGCATACTATTAATTGCAATTTTAGTTTCTTGTAACGGCAAAAAACTGACCGAAGTCGTAGAAGTACCTTTACCGACGGCACAAGAAAAAGTGTCCATCGGATACCCCGATGATGTAAAAGCAAATACAGGTTCTTTCCAACTAGAAAAACTGCCTTACCCATATGACGCATTGGCGCCGACGGTTTCCCCTTTAACGCTGCAAATGCATTATTCCAAACATTATCTAACATATACCAACAATCTAAATAACGCTATTGCTGGAACTGAATATGAGAATCAATCAATCGATGACATCCTATCCCATTTAGATCCAAACGATACTGATTTAAAAAACAATGCAGGAGGTTATTATAATCACTCACTCTATTGGAAATCAATGGCTCCAAACGCCGGTGGTGTTCCAACCGACTCACTAGCTTCAGTTCTCACGAGGGATTTTGGATCTTATAAAAACTTTGTAACCAGCTTTAAAGCAGAAGCCACGAAACAATTTGCTTCAGCTTGGGTATTTTTAATAGTTGATAAAGCAGGAACATTAAAAGTGACTAGCAGCCAAAACCAAGATAACCCTTTGATGAAAAATGCCCCGATTCAAGGAACACCGATATTGGCACTAGATCTTTGGGAACATGCCTATTACCTTGGTTACCAATACAGACGAAGAAACTACATTGATTCCTTTTTCAATGTAATCAATTGGAAAAAAGTAAACGAGAATTACGAAGCTGCCTTGAGAAGAAAATATTAGTTAATCTCTAAAAAGTAAAATGCTAAGAAAACCTTTCACGGTTCTGTCTCAGCATTTTTGTTTAAATGAGTTCCCGCTTGGTTCCTGACCAGTTACAGTTGATAAATAAACGATTCTGAGGGCGCAATAGAAATTTGCACTTTACCTTCTCCATTTAGAATCTCTAACTTCGCTTTAGATATCTCATACAACTGATCTGTAATTGTATATATTCCATCTTTCAAGTTCCATTTTTTAATAATATTCGATGGGACTATAAGTTCGAAAGAACTGGAATTATTCCATGAAAAATTAGTCACGACAATGAGTTTCTCAGTATCAGACCAACGAGTGTAAGAATAAATACCTGGGTCAAAACCTGCCGTAAACTGGCGGTTAATCGTTTGGATTTCTTCAAATTCACCCATTAACGCTGAACTATTGATAGAGAAATTGAGTAGTCTTTTATAAAAATCACGAAGATCTTTTTCCCTTGCCGTCAATAATCCACCGTCAAATTTACCGTTATTCATCCATCGTTGATGACTTGGCACACCTATATAATCAAAAATTGAAGTTCTGGAATGCGCACCAAATCCAGCATTTTCGTTACCAGCCTCCCCTACTTCTTGCCCAAAATAAACCATTGTGGGAGATGAACTTATCGTTGTAGAAACTACCATCAATGGTTTACCTTTTTCAGGAGTGCCGGCAAATTCAGGGCTCGCTAAACGCTGCTCGTCATGATTATCCAAAAAATGCAACATATGATGCTCAATATCTTTCATCCCAAGTTGAATGGCCGAAAGTCCGTCAGGCAAAGATTTTCCCTGAATAATATCCTTTAATTTATCATAGGTTTCGACCTTGTCATACAAATAATCCATTTTACCCAAGTGAATGTAATCCCTGTATTCATCTGGATTGTATACCTCTGCTAATAAGAAGGCATCAGGGTTCTTCATTTTTACTGCTGAATTCATATAGCTCCAAAACTCATAAGGAACCATCTCGGCCATATCATATCGGAATCCATCAACTCCTTTGGCTGTCCAATACAAGGCGATATCTCGGAATTTTTTCCATGAGTCAGGCACGTCTTTATCTTTCCAAAATTCAAAATGCACTTTGTATGATTTTGTTTCATACTCTGCCGGAAGCTGCGGAAAATCCTTCGAACCATCAGGACGAATACCATAATTCATTTTTACGGTTTCATACCAATCATTTTTGTCTGGTTTTGCCAACCTGGAACCATTTCCTGTCCACTTCGCTGGAATTTCGTGAAATTCGCCATCGTTAAGTAAATTAACTTCTCCGTTTAATGCGGTTATATCGTCTGGAACCTCAAATTTAGAATTAGGTATATAATAGAAATTATTGTCTCTTTTATATTCAACAGTAACATCATCATCTGCACCAAAGTCTTTTACTCCTAAAGGATTACTTTTTCCTTCGTATTTGCGTGCAATATGATTTGGCACAATATCAATGAGCAGCTTTAATCCTGCCTTGTGCGTTCTTACTACTAAAGCATCAAATTCTTGTAGGCGATTAGCTGGATCAACCGCCAAATCTGGGTTAACATTATAATAGTCTTTTACCGCATAGGGTGATCCTGCTCTTCCTTTAACGATATCAGGATCGTCCTTAGATACTCCGATAGCGTTATAATCTCGAATAACGGCATGATGCGGCACCCCAGTATACCAAATATGGGTAACCCCCAAATCCTTAATTTCCTGTAGTGCTTTGTCAGTAAAATCATTAAACTTACCCACACCATTTTCTTCAATAGTTCCCCAAGGTTTATTATTTGTATTTTTATTCCCAAACAGACGGGTAAACACTTGGTATACTACTATTTTTTTTTCAATAGCAACCACTTTCTTTTCTGGATTCATTTTTAAATCTTTAGTTTTACAAGCTGCAGACAACAGGACTACACTTATTCCTAATACAATGGTTTTACTTTTTCTCATTACTTGAAGATATTAACAACTATTTGAATTCATTTCATAAAAAATTTGGATACCTGAATAATCAGTTTTTAAATTTACTGTAATTTTTAAAACTATACCAAATTCATTTTTTTAGTGCTCCGTAATTAGAATTAAACGTTTCACTACAACGAAAGAGTAATCCTATTTGTTAATAACTTATAAATTGAATAAAAACAGTTGAAACTTCAATAGTCATCAACTTATAAATAAATGCTAATATAGATTAGGATTGTTTCCTTTTTCATAAATTTGACAAAAAATAAATCCATTGAAGAAATTCCTGTTTTTCATCTTCTATTGCTTAGCAGTATTAAGTTCAAAACCCGTTTTAGCACAAGCAACAAAAAAAATAATTGTAGAGCATTCTGATTACGCAGATGTAAATGAAGTTGAGATGCCTGATGCCTTCTTACTTACTGGAAATGTTCGTGTTAGCCACGACGGAATAGTTCTTACTTGCAATAAAGCATATTATTTTCAAAAAGAAAACTATATTAAAGCTTTTGGAAATGTACAATTGGTTCAAGGGGATACCCTATTTTTAAATAGCAAATATGCCGAATATAGCGGAAATGTAAAAAAAGCATTTGCTTCGGGAGAAGCCTTTATGAGTTCACCCGACGCGACATTGGAAACGGATACTATTAACTTTGACAGAAATATTCAGGAAGTCTATTATAACTCTCGAGGAACCATAATAAATGACGACAATACATTACGTTCTAAATCAGGAAGGTATTATGTATCGCAAAAAAAATTCCAATTCCTTACGGCAGTTACTATAACAAATCCACGCTATGTAATAAAATCGAATCATTTGGATTACTATAGTAACTCTGGCCACTCCTATCTTTTTGGCCCTTCTACAATCACAAGTA
This sequence comes from uncultured Flavobacterium sp., assembly GCA_937773775.1. Classification (GTDB taxonomy): domain Bacteria; phylum Bacteroidota; class Bacteroidia; order Flavobacteriales; family Flavobacteriaceae; genus Flavobacterium. The sequence continues at coordinate 94,480 of CALJVL010000039.1, read as the reverse complement.
AGAACAACTATATCTACACCGAAAAAGGCTTTTATGACACGAAGAAAAACCTATCGCACTTTCTCAGAAAATCGTATATAAGATACGACGACAGGCTAATTGAGGGGGATAGTTTATATTACGATCGAAATAAAGAATTTGCTTCGGCTACCCGAAATGTAAAAATAACTGATTCCGTCAATCGCGCAATCGTCAAGGGACATTATGCAGAAATATACAAAAAACAAGACTCCATGTTTGTAACCAAGAGAGCTGTCGCAGTAAACTTTGCCCAGAACGACTCAGTGTATATTCATGGTAAAAGACTTATGGTTACTGGCAAGGAAAACAACCGCATAATTCGCGCATTCAATAATGTCCGTTTCTACAAAACGGATATGAGTGGGAAGTGCGATTCCCTTCATTCCAGTTCAAGGACGGCAATAACAAAACTGATTGGCAATCCAATACTTTGGAATGGAGAAAGCCAAATCACGGGGGATTTGATGCATCTAATAGGGAATAACAGCACCAAAAAACTCGATTCGCTAAAAGTCCTGAATAATACATTTCTCGTCTCAAAAGACACTTTAGGTACTGGATACAATCAGGTCAAAGGCCAGCTTTTGTATGGTAAATTTCAAGAGGGAAAACTGCATGATGTAGATATAATAAAAAACACGGAAGTAGTCTATTTTATGCGAAATGAAGCAAAAGAACTTATAGGAATTAACAAAAATGTAAGTAGTAAAATCAAACTGATTTTTGAAGATAGTGCCATAGAAACCATAACTTTTTTTAATCAAGTTGACGGCGACATATATCCTGATAAGGACTTGCCAGAAAACGCAAGAAAACTTCGGGGTCTTATGTGGCGTGGAGACGAACGCATCAAATCTAAAGATGATATCTTTTCGGATGAAGAAAACCAACTCAATGACAAAATGATTGAAGCCGGCAAGAAAGAAGATAAAAAGGAAAATACACCTATGAAGATCAGAAAAGAAACATTGAATTACGACAAGAAGAAAAAGGTTTCCAAAAAATGATCAGTCATCAATTTTTGCTCACAAGTTGCAGACTGCCGGTTTAAAACAGTAAACCTTCATAATTTTTAAAACGTAAAAACGTGAATAACGATTTTCAAAAATACCAAGCACAGACCTCACCCCATCCATTAGGAATGGAAGTATCCTACGCTATGGGTTCTTATATTTACGATAGTAATAATAAAAAATACTTGGACTTTGTCGCGGGAGTATCCGCTTGCACACTTGGCCATCAACCGGTAAGAGTGAACCAAGCAATCAAGGATCAACTAGACAAATATTCGCACGTTATGGTTTACGGCGAATATGCACAAAGTCCTGCCGTAGAATACTGCAAGCTCCTCGCCTCGCTCATGCCCAAACCTTTAGACAAAACCTATTTGGTAAACTCGGGTACCGAAGCTATAGAAGGCGCTTTAAAGCTGGCACGCCGCGTTACAGGCCGGAGTCAATTGATTTCTTGTCACAATGCCTATCATGGAAACACTATGGGATCTCTGAGCGTAATGGGATTCGAAGAACGGAAACAAGTTTTTCGCCCGCTGATCCCTGATGTAGAATTTATCACTTTCAATAACGAAGCCGACTTAGATAAAATAACAACTAAAACGGCTGGTATTCTGCTGGAAACTATTCAAGGAGGAGCCGGATTTATACAACCACACAACGATTTTCTTAAAAAGGTTCGAGAACGATGCACAGAAGTTGGTGCTCTTATGATTCTGGATGAAATTCAACCGGGCTTTGGCCGAACAGGGAAACTCTTTGGTTTTCAAAATTATGATGTTGTCCCGGACGTTGTTGTCATGGGAAAAGGAATGGGAGGCGGTATGCCCGTTGGCGCTTTTACTGCTTCATCTGCAATGATGGATTTGTTGAGTGATAACCCAAAGTTAGGGCATATTACTACTTTTGGAGGTCATCCTGTCATTGCGGCAGCATGTTTAGCGACTTTGAAAGAAATTACTGAGACATCGTTAATGCCCAGTGCTTTAGAGAAAGAAAAGCTGTTTAGGTCACTTTTGGTACACCCTTTGATAGAAGTAATTCGTGGAAAAGGGTTAATGCTGGCCGCAATGACAAAAAGCGCAGCTGTAACAAATGAAGTGATATTGAAATGTCAAGACAAAGGACTTATTTTATTTTGGTTACTTTTTGAAGGATGTGCGATAAGAATTACGCCGCCGCTTACGATTTCTGAAGAAGAAATAAGAGAAGGTTGCGCAATCATACTGGAAGTCATGGATGAAATCCTTACGTCAATTGAAAATTAACTGATTTAAAAACTACTGCAATAAAACACCACTTCCGTTTTTGTTAATTAAATTGTTCAAAACAATTCTAATTTTCTTCCACAATAACAATTAGGATGCCTATTTTTAAGGAGGCCAAATTCAAAAAAAAAGTATGCAATTAAGCAACGAAGAAGAAGACTATAACTTATCTCTTTCAAAATTTGAGTCTATGTTGAAAACCAACAAAGTTCTCTTTTTTGATTCCGAAGAATTTGAAGAAATCATACTTCATTATCTCGATATGGGTAAGGCTGCTTTGGCAAAAAAAGCACTTAAATTAGCATTAGATCAACACCCAAAGTCAACAGGCTTAAAACTGGTTCAGGTTGAAATGCTGGTTTATGATGACAAATTGGACTTAGCAGAAAAATTACTCAATGACTTGTATGCCATCGAGCCAACGAATGAGGAAATTTTTATTCAGAAAGCGAATATCTACTCTAAGAGGGACCAACATTATAAAGCAGTTGCGCTTCTAAAAACCGCTTTGGAATATACGGATGATTATGCCGATGTCTATAATTTAATCGGTATGGAGTATCTATTTATGGATGATCTGGAAATGGCTAAACAAAGTTTTATCAAATGTCTAGAAGAAGATCTGGACGATCAATCAGCCTTATATAATGTAGTGTACTGCTTTGAGTTTTTAGACCAAAATCTAGAAGCCATAATTTATTTAAACAAATACATAGATAAAAACCCCTACAGCGAAATTGCTTGGCATCAGATGGGACGCCTATATTATGGGGTGAAAGATTATGATAATGCGATCCGCGCCTTTGATTACGCCACCCTTATTGATGATGAATTCCTTGGTGCGTTCATGGAAAGAGCTAAAGCGTATGAACGCTTAAACAAATACCAAGAAGCGATAGAAAGCTACAAAAGAACCATTGAGTTAGACGATGCTACCAGTTATGCTTTACTTCGAATTGGGAAATGTTACGAAAAACTAGGAAACAAAGTTTTAGCGCTAAAGTATTATAATGATACCGTGCACGAAGATCCGCTTTTAGATAAGGGTTGGATTGCAATCACCGACTTTCATGTCCGTCAAAAAGACTTCCAGAAAGCATTGTTTTATGTGAATAAAGCTTTGGCAATAGACAATCAAAACCGCCTATACTGGAAACGTTACGCAAGCATAAACAAACAAATGAACTTCTTCGAAGAAGCAGAATTCGGTTATAGAAAAGCAGTCGAGTTTGGTGATCACGGATTAGATACCTGGTTATTTTGGGTAGATACACTTCAGTTTTTAGGAGAGTTTGAAAGCGCCATCCAAACTTTATTGCAAGCCTCTGAATATTTTCCCGAAGAAAACGAAGTGGAGTACCGTTTGTCAGGATTATATTTCATGATTCAAGACAATAAGAAAGCAAAATTTCATTTGAGTAATGCCATGCGTTTAAACTTTGACAACTATATCCTCATCGAGGATATGTTTCCTGTAGTTTGGAAAAAGAAAATGGTGCAGAATTACATCGCAAAACATAAGAAAGAGTAATGACTGAAATTGCAAAAAAACGCTACGGCTTATTGGGCAAGAACATCAGTTATTCTTTCTCAAAAGGATATTTTAACGATAAGTTCAAAAATGAAAACTTTAGCTCTTGCAGCTATGAGAATTTCGATATTCAAGAAATAGCGGCATTCACCCAAATCACAAAAGACAGAGCATACATCAAAGGACTTAATGTAACTATTCCCTATAAAGAAGCGGTAATTCCGTTTCTGGATAAGCTGTCAAAGAAAGCGGCCAAAATTGGTGCTGTTAACACCATTAAAGTTACCAAAAAAGGAAAACTAAAAGGCTACAACACTGATTATTATGGATTTAAAAAAGCTTTAGAACCTTTGTTACATTTCCATCACAAAAAAGCACTGGTTCTAGGGACTGGAGGCGCATCAAAAGGTGTTGCTTTTGCCCTAGATGAATTAGGAGTTTTGTATACTTTCGTATCGAGAGAAGCCAAGGAAAACGCAATAACTTACAGCCAAATTAACGCTGCAACTTTTTCTAATTATCAAATTATAATTAATGCATCACCGGTAGGGACAAGCCCTAATGTTGATGCATTTCCACTACTGCCCTATGAGTACTTTACTCAACAGCATATTGCTTTTGATTTAATTTACAATCCAGCGGAAACGCAATTCCTAAAGAAAGCCAAGGAAAAAGGAGCCCAAATCAAAAACGGATTGGATATGCTTATTTTTCAGGCGGAGAAAGCATGGGAAATATGGAATAAATAAGACCAGTAATCATTTTTAAACATTAATCAAAGCTTTCAGCCTTTTTATAGCTGGAAGGTTTGATTAATGTTTAGAAATTACTTTATCCTATTTAATTATGAAAAAGGAAACGCCGCGATAAACTCGATCAAAATCTCATTTATTGATCGCACTAGCTCTTTACCGTATAAGATAATAAATCATGCTTATTATTCAATCCAAGTCCAATTGCTGCTGCATTATTTTAGCTCTGATAGCAACATCATCCTTTTTCCTCAATTATTTGTGAGAAAAAAGACAAAGCGAATAGAAGGAAATTAGTTCAAAAAAACAAGCTATTATCATAAAACGGCTCTAAACAAAGGATTTATTTTGTAATTCCATACTCCTTTACTATCTTTCGCATTCGATTAAAGTAGAAACCTTAAACATTGAAATAATGTTAGAAGAAAAGAACGATAACCTGCAAGAAGCAGATGGAAATTTAACGACTGATTCTACAGAATCAACTCAAGCTGATTCAACCATTACAGAAGCGTCTTCAGTTACTGAGACTCCAGAATCAGAAAACACTGCTCCCGCAGAAGATAACACAACTGTTTCAACAGAGGAAGAATTACCTACTACAGCTGAACTAATTGAAAATAAAAATCAAAAAGCATTAAGCTCAATTGATGATTCAAATGCTGAAGAGGGTGAAGATGAAACCTTGAAAGAGCGTCATGAAATTCCAATGCAAGATTATGACAGCTTATCATTAGAGGCACTTGTAGATGCACTAGATGCTTTAGTTTCAACAGGGAAAGTAATGTCGATAAAAGAGCATGTCGCAGAAATCAAGAAAGCATTTTTAGCAAAATACAATTACTTTATCGAAGAAAAAAAAGAAGAATACAATACTGAAAATCCCGACACAACGGAAGAATTTCAATATCACTCTCCTTTAAAAACAAAATTTGATCAAATTTACTCTCATTTTAGAGATAATAAAAATGCGCATTTCAAGAGTCTACAAACTAACTTGAAAACAAATTTAGAAAACAGGTTAGCTATTGTCGAGGAATTGAAAGAGCTTATTAATCCACAAGAAAACATCAAGGACACCTTAAAACACTTTAATGACTTAAGAGAACGCTGGAAGAATGCAGGACCAATTCCAAAAGACAAATACAATCATGTATGGAATAATTATCATTTCCATGTAGAGAACTTTTACGATTATTTGCATCTTGACAGAGAGGCAAGAGACTTAGACTTCAAACACAATCTTGAGCAAAAACAAAAAATTGTTGCTCGTGTTGAAGAGTTAGTTAACGAGGCTGACGTAAATAAGGCTTTTAGAGAATTACAAGACTTACACAGAATTTGGAAAGAAGACATCGGACCCGTTTCTAGGGAAAATCGAGATCTCATCTGGAATCAATTTAGTGATTTGACAAAACAAATGCATGATAAACGCGAAGTTTTGTTTGAAAAATTAAGAGGCACTGAACTCGAAAATTTAGAGAAGAAAAAAGTAATTATTGCTGACATTGAAGTTTTGGCAACTGTGAAAGTAAATGCACATTCCCAATGGCTTCAACAAATTGAAAAAGTAGAAGCACTAAGAAGTGCGTTCTTCTCTGCTGGAAAAGTACCTTCAGACGTAAACGAAGAAACTTGGGCAGCTTTTAAATCAGCAGTTAGAAATTTTAATTCTTTTAAAAATTCTTTTTACAAAGAGATCAAAAAGGAGCAAAACGAAAATTTGAGCAAGAAAAATGCTCTTGTTGCAAAAGCTCAAGAATTACAAGAAAGTACTGATTTTGCAGTGACCACTCCAATAATGAAGCGTATTCAGGACGAGTGGAAACAAATAGGCCATGTCCCAAGGAAATATTCTGACAAAATCTGGAAAGAATTCAAAGACGCTTGTAATAAATATTTCGATAAACTAAAAGAACACAAGGACGAAGACAGCGCAGAGGAAATGGCAGCCTTTGATAGTAAGAAATTATACCTTGACACACTACGTGCGTACGAATTAACAGGTGACCACAAGACAGACTTGGATGCTATAAAGCTGCATATTGAAACTTGGAAAAACTTCGGAAAAGTCCCTTTCTCTAGAAGACATATCGAAGGCAAGTTCAATAAAATTCTCGACGCGCTTTTTGATAAATTGAGTTTGAGTAAAAAAGACACCGATATGATTCGTTTTGCGAATCGGATGGACAATCTATCTGAAAATAATGATTCCAGAAAACTGGAGAACGAAAAGATTTTCATAATGCGTAAAATTGAAGAGGTTCGCAACGAAATTAATCAATTGGAAAATAATATTCAGTTTTTTACAAATACACGTAATGCAAAAAAAGAAAATTCAATTGTTTTAGAAGTAAGGAAAAACATAGCCATTCATAAAGAAAGTATGGATACCTGGAAAGAAAAACTAAAACAATTAAGGGATCTAAAATAAGAATAAAAATTTTAAAATGACACATCACAAACCTCATTCCTGAAATAGAATGAGGTTTTTTTATGCAAATAAATGGGGAGTATGATAATTTTAGCTTTTCGGCAACACATTAACTTTTGAATAATGACACATCATATCTCTTCAACAATTAATTAATTCAAAAGTACAATGTGTCTAAACCATGATATACTGGTTGCTCGACTATTCCTAACCTGAATGAAGGTCATTTTTCTTATCAAAACTGAATCGAGACCCTGAAGAAAACCTTTTTGCAAAAGCATGTTTACTTTTTACGATTGTAACAAACGTATCACAAAAAATTATAGTGTGGAGAACCTCACTATTGCTGCTGTTGTAAAAGAATGGATTATATAGTGTAGAATTTCAGTAGAAAAGCCCCCATAAAAGAGCTTCATCTAGGTTCCAAAGTATTTTCAAAATCATAATCCTAGTCCAGATCATTAGCGCTAAAAATTTCAGAAACAGTTTTGCCTACCATAATTCCCCTAGTTTTCTTGAAACAAAGCTACTCAACGAATATTAATTAAAATATGATACATGTCATATAAAAACGTAACTTTATTTGACAATCAAACTTTTTTTAAGATGGCTAATTGCGAACAATGTATCGCTGGAGAATTCAGTTCCCTGAAAGCACTCAATAAGGATGAACTACTTGAACTTGCTTATTGCAAAACATCACATACCATTCAGAAGGGCGAAGTGATTTTTGAAGAAGGAGAAAGTATGAATGGAATATATTGCATTAAACAAGGAATCTGCAAACTCACAAAATTAAGCCTAAACGGGGAGAGCCATATCGTTAAGCTCGTTTCAAAAGGAGAGTTATTAGGTCAAAGTTCCCTCATAAGTGAAAAATCCGTGAACTTGTGTGCCGTTGCTCTTGAAGAAATGGAGGTATGTTATGTCCCCAAAACCGAGGTACTGGGTTTCTTTGATGAAAACAATTTGTGGAAATCTAAAAGAATCTCAGGCCCACATGGTTGATCTGACCCAAAATCTATCAAAGAAAGATTAGCTGTAACACTACTCTATTTGTATTACACTTTTGTCACTAATGGAGATAATTCGTTAAAAGTTCAGCTTTTAAGGGATGAATTAGCCAGTATGATTGGCACGGCGATTGAGAGCTGCATCCGTCTGTTGTCTGATTTAAAAAAATCAGGATTGATTGAATTACTAGGAAAGAAAATAACCCTCGTAGACATTAGTAAGTTGAAAAAAATAGCAGAATAGTTAGAATTATTATCACTATTGCTTCTTATTCATCACGAAATAATAAACTGGAATTCCCAGCACTACAATAAATAATCCTAGTCCGGTATTTAAGGTGTCATATAGTAACAACGTAATGCAAATTGCTGATGTGACTATTATATAGAGCGCCGGCACAAACGGATACCCAAAAGCTCTATAAGGTCTTTCGACATTAGGTTCCTTTTTTCTTAGAATAAAAACACCTATAATCGTCAAAATATAGAACAGCAACGATGCGAAAGTTGCATAAGTTAATAAGTCTCCAAACTTACCGGAAACACATAATACGCAAGCCCAAATGCACTGCACCCATAATGCTTTAGCAGGAACTTGGTTCCTATTTAGTTCAGTAGCTTGTTTAAAAAACAAGTTGTCTTGAGCCATAGCATAAAATAATCTTCCACCTGAAAGAATTAAACCACTATTACAGCCAAAGGTCGAAACCATTATTAAACCAGCCATAACGAATGCTCCCACATTTCCCAAAATCATATTTGCAGCGGCGGCACCTACCCTATCGTTACTAGCAAACATAATTCCGTTAGCAGCAATATCATTCGCATTCGGTGTCCCTTGAATGGGTAACAAAGCCAAATAGGCAATATTTGCAAGTAAATAAATAATAGTGACAATTAAAGTTCCCAAAAATAAGCTACGTGGAATATTCTTTTTAGGTTCTTTTATTTCTCCAGCAATAAAAGTAACATTATTCCAAGCATCACTAGAGAACAAGGAGTTAATTATGGTGGCCCCAGCGGCTCCTAGAATTGCCATACCTGCCAGTTTTGTTACCGTAACTGTTCCGTCAGCTGCTACAACTGTTCTACTTGCATCCCACATGTGGGTAAAGTTGTTTGATAGAACATCAGTATGCAAACCAACGTATATCCCCAAAATTATAAGAGCGAAAAGAGCAAAAAGTTTAACTGTAGTTAATACCAATTGAACCGTTTTTCCGCTTTCTACTCCTTTTGTATTGATATAGGTTAGCAGAACGATACTCAAAATAGCTAAAACTTTTTGATATGAAAAAACAAAGCCAGATTCCCATTTAAACAAGGCAGTATCTAAAACAGGGAAAAAAATAGCGGCGTAATTAGCAAATGTAACTGCGATTGCAGCAATAACTCCTGTTTGTATCACTGTAAAAACGGTCCAGCCATAAAGAAAAGAAACTAACCTTCCGTAAGAACGCTGAATGTAAACAAACTGCCCACCGGCTTTGGGCATCATTCCAGCCAATTCTCCATAACTCAATGCCGCCGCGACCGTAATTAATCCTGTTACCAACCAGATGACTAACAACCAAGCTGCAGAACCAATGTCTCTAGCCATGGCTGACGTAACAATAAAAATTCCCGATCCTATCATGGAACCTGCAACTAAACTCGTGGCATCAATTAATCCTAAAGAACGTTTTAACTCGATTTTATTTTCTGGCATTTGGTAATATATATGTGATGATAATTATTTAGCACTGAGTACAGAATACTAAAGTTTATTCACTTCTTCTCAAAAGTAGATTGTTTGAAAATCAGAGGTTGTTTAATTCTAATTTTCTAGGAAGCCCCTTCGCTTCTTCCCTAATTTGGCTAATTTGAAAATCATAGATTTTATCATTCCTACTTTTTCGGAAGCCGCTTCGCTTCTTCCCAAATTTGAGATATTTGAAAATCATAGATTTTCTAATTCCTATTTTCTGGGAAGCCGCTTCGCTTCTTCCCAAATTTGAGATATTTGAAAATCATAGATTTTCTAATTCCTATTTTCTGGGAAGCCGCTTCGCTTCTTCCCAAAAAACATCCATTTCAGCCAAAGACATATCCATTAGGGACTTCCCGAGTTCTACTGCTTTACTCTCTAGATATTGAAAACGCTTGATGAACTTCTTATTCGTTCTTTCTAAAGCATCTTCTGGGTTTACATTTAAAAATCTCGCATAATTAATCATAGAAAAAAGGACATCTCCAAACTCGGCTTCTATTTTATCTTGATCTCCAGCGTCGACCTCAACTTGCAACTCCTCCAACTCTTCTTGCACCTTATCCCAAACCTGATGTGATTCTTCCCAATCAAAACCCACTCCCTTCACTTTATCTTGAATTCTACTTGCTTTTACAAATGCTGGTAAACTTTTTGGCACCCCTTCAAGAACTGACTTCCTACCTTCCTTGAGTTTTAGTTTTTCCCAATTCTGCTTTACTTCTTCCTCGTCTTTTACTATGGTATCGCTATAAATATGCGGATGACGGTGTATCAACTTATCACAAATTTCATTGCAGACATCCGCTATATCAAAATCATTTGTTTCGCTTCCTATCTTAGCATAAAAAACAAGGTGTAACATCAAATCGCCAAGCTCTTTCTTAACCTCGTTCAGATCATTATCCAAGATGGCGTCTCCTAATTCATAGGTTTCTTCGATGGTAAGATGCCTTAGCGTTTGCATGGTTTGTTTCTTATCCCAAGGGCACTTCTCACGAAGCTCATCCATTATGTCTAGTAGTCTTTCGAAAGCATTCAGTTGCGTCTGTCTTGTATTCATTTAAAATGGTTTTGTGTAAAAATAAGAAATCCTGTAATCTAAAAAAGTAGATTACAGGATTTCTTTATAAATAGTAATATTAAATTACTCTACCGTTTTTTTTTGCTTTTTTTGGTTTTTCAACAATAACTTCGTCTTCTGCATCAATAGAAGTTTCAGTTTCAACTACTTCAGCCGCTACTTCCTCGACAACAAGACCTTTTACTTGCATCATATTGTACCAGTTTAAAATTTTCTTTATATCTGAAGGATATACTCTTTCTTCATCGTAGTCAGGTAAAACCTCTTTGAAGTAAGCTGCCAATGTAGGGTTATCTGATTTGTGTGAAATTGAAGGACCATTATCTTCTTTTGCAGCAATTATTTTCATTATCTCCGCTAATGGTTGCTCACCTTCATAAGTATAAACTGAAATCTCAGATAATAAACTCACATTGTTTTTTAGGTTTACCGTGATTTTTTTTCCATCTGCCAATGATTCTGCGACAAAACCACTGCGCGTTTGTACTTTTAGTAAGAATAAACCTGGCTTCCCTGAAATCGCTAATATTTTTTCTAAATTCATGCTGTTTTACTTATAATTAAGAATTCTATTTGTATTATATTTTTTATTAAAGCCCAAAATCAAAACCAAGTTAAACCATGTACGATCTATTTACCTTCCTTTTTTAGCAATAAATCTCATTCTATAATCTTGAAATGTTTTTCCTTCGGTTATGTTTTTTAACTTCTTCTGAATCAGGCGTTTTTTTAGTGATGAGATCTTATCCGTAAACAAGATTCCTTCTATATGATCGTATTCATGTTGAATTACTCTCGCTATTAATCCTTCAAAGACTTCCGTTTTAACAACGAAATCTTCTTCACAATACTCAATTGTAATTTTTGGATTTCTATAAACGTCCTCACGAACATCTGGAATACTTAAACACCCTTCATTAAAACACCATTCTTCTCCTTCTTCTATCAACATTTTTGCATTGATAAAGGTTCTTTTAAAGCCATTTAACTCTTGTTGTTCACCGGCTTCCAGATCCTCATCGTCGCTAAAAGGCGTAGTGTCGATGATAAACAGACGAAGAGCCTTTCCTACTTGTGGAGCAGCAAGACCTACCCCATTAGCATTATACATCGTTTCAAACATATTAGTTATCGTCTCTTTCAAGTCCGGATGCTCTTCTGTAATAATCTCCCCCACCTTTCTTAAAACAGGATGGCCATATCCTACAATTGGTAAAATCATTGTTTTTGTATTAAATATTATCAACCATAAATTCAGAATCTTCACTACTCATAGATGGTTGGCAAAAATAGTAAAAATTTAGAGAATGAATAATTCTTGATTGATAAATAGTGCTTATTTATATTTAAACTTAAATCAACGCTAGTTCTGATCGGGATAAATAGTACAATACTTATCTTTGTGGGTAATACATACCCCTATGATTTTAAAAGTTAAGCAATTTGTAGACAGTACTTATTTTACGAATGCATTAAAGGTTACTATATCCGCAGTCGTTCCTGTTTTGCTATTCACCTATTTTGGCCATTTCCGTATCGGTTTTACAATAGCACTTGGTGCCTTTCTTACCTATCCTAGTGACATACCCAGCAACTTAAAACACAAGATAAATGGGTTATTGGTTGCTGTGCTTATCGTTGCCGGCGTCAACTTGATTATTAACCTAATTAATCCGTATCCTTTCATTTTATATCCTACATTGGCACTGTTACTTTTTTTCTTATCGATGATTTCGGTTTATGGACAAAGGTCAACCATGGTTTCCTTTTCAGCACTGCTTTCAATTTCATTGGCATTTGCTCATTTACAAACGGGATGGGACATCCTGCAGTATTCTGGACTATTACTTTCTGGAGGATTATTTTATCTGTTAGTTTCACTTATTTTTTACTATATCAGGCCCCATCGATACGTTGAGCTGCAAATCGCTCAGTGTATAAAACTGACTGCCAAGTACCTGAAATTAAGAGGTGATTTATGGGAAATTAATTCAGACAAAAAAGGAATTATTGAAAAACAATTGCATCTACAAGTACAATTAAACACAATACAAGAAAACATAAGAGAGGTTCTTATAAGAAATAGAACAGCATCCGGTTCCTCCAATCAAAATAGAAAAATGCTACTGACCTTTATCTCATTAATGGAAATAATGGAGTTAGCTGTTTCTACCTCATTCGATCATGACAAACTACATCAGAAATTTGACAATCACCCAAGAGTATTAAGTAAATATCAAAATTTAGCCTATCATCTTGCCGCAGATTTAAAACAATTATCCAAAAGTATCCAGAACAGAAGCAAATATCTTTCAAAACACAATTTAAATAAGGCTTTGCACGAATTAGAGGTTGCAATTACTGATTACGAGAGCGAAATTGGACCTATTCAAGCTTCTGAAGGCGTTTTTATGCTGAAAACCATGATGCGCTATGCAGAAAAACAAGTCGATAAAATCAAGGTTTTGGAGCGTGCTTTTAGCTCATCTTTAATTTTGCACGATTTGAAGGGAAAGGATAAGGATTTAGAAAAATTCATCTCTACACAATATTATCCGTTAAGCACAATGATTGAAAACTTTAGTTTTTCGTCTACTGTTTTCAGGCATTCCCTTCGGCTGACAATTACTATTTTAATAGGCTTTATTATTGGTAAAGTACTTCCTTTCCAAAACGCCTATTGGATCGTATTGACTATCGTGGTTATCATGCGTCAGGGTTATGGTCTTACCAAGCAACGTACCTACCAAAGAATTTTTGGAACCATTTTAGGTGGGTTTATCGCCTTTGGAATTCTTTCTGTAATTCACGATTCCACTATTATTGGAGGTTTAGCTATCATAGCCATGCTTTTCGGTTTTTCATTTGCACCGTCTAATTATAAAGTCGGGGCAACTTTTGTGACTATTTATGTCATTTTCATTTACGGAATACTGACCCCTAACGTAGACGACCTTATTCAATACCGTGTCCTAGATACGCTTGCTGGTGCTAGTTTATCGTTTTTGGCAAATTACTTCATATGGCCCTCTTGGGAATTTTTAAACATTCCTGTTTATTTGGAAAAGTCGATTGAAGCCAATCGGAACTACCTAAAACAGATATCTCTTCTTTACAATAAAAAAGGAGCTATTTCTACACCATATCGTTTAGCAAGAAAACAGGCTTTTGTAGAAATCGGTAATCTGATGGCTTCTTTTCAAAGAATGATCCAAGAACCTAAGTCGAAGCAAAACAAGCTATCTCAGGTATACAAGTTAACCGTTCTTAATCACACACTGCTTTCATCTGCTGCTTCCCTTGGAACTTACATACAATCAAACAAGACTTCTGAAGCTTCTGAAGCGTTTAATGTTGTGGTTAACAACGTCATTCAAAATTTAGAGAATGCTATACTACTTTTAAAAGAAGATGAAACCGAGTCAAAAGAAAGTACCATCGAAGAATTAGGCAAGCGTTTTTCTGAATTAAAAAACATTCGCGCTAGAGAGTTGAAACAAGGAGCTGATATAAATGAAGAGGCTTTTCAGTTGAAAATGCAAGAGGCGCAACTGGTCATAGAACAGTTAATTTGGTTGACAAACTTGTCTGAAAACATAGTAAAAACCACTAAAGTCTTGATGAAATCATAAACATAAACCCCGGGCTGATAACCAAGGTTTACGTTGAAGATATTTAATTCTGTAATTTTAAAACTGCTGCTGTATCTTTTCTTATTTTGTCCAAAAGTGCAGCATTGTCATTTAACTGCTGACCATAAGAAGGTATCATTTCTTTAATTTTAGCTTGCCATTCTGGCGTGGCTAATTCTTCTTTAAAACATCTACCCACTACATCAATCATTATAGAGACTGCAGTTGATGCCCCTGGCGACGCTCCGAGTAAGACAGACATTGAACCATCAGCAGTAGTTATTACTTCAGTACCAAATTCCAGTATTCCACCTTCTTTTTTGTCTTTTTTTATCACCTGCACCCTTTGCCCCGCTCTTTCTATTACCCAATCTTTAGACTTGGCTTCAGGAACGTATTCCCTAAGCGCATTTATCCTGTCCTCTGGCGACTGTCTTACTTGGTCAATTAAATACTTTGTTAACGGAATGTTTTTAATCCCAGCTGAAATCATGGGGAATATATTGTCTTTTTTTATTGATAATGGCAAGTCTGAATACGAACCGTTTTTCAAAAACCGAGTTGAAAATCCTGCAAAAGGTCCAAACAACAATGCTTTTTCACCATTAATCATTCTTGAATCTATGTGAGGGACTGACATTGGTGGCGCACCAACGCTTGCCTTACCATAAACTTTAGCTTGGTGTTTAGCTATCACTTCAGGATTCGTGCATTTAAGCCATTGTCCGCTAACCGGAAAACCGCCAAAACCTTTTCCTTCTGGAACATCGGCTTTTTCCAGTAAAGGTAACGAACCTCCGCCTGCGCCTATAAACACGAATTTCGAATAAACTTTCCTTTTTTGGCCTGAAGCCAAATCAGTTATTTTTATTCTCCAAATCTTATCTTCTCGTTGTTTTATTTTTTGCACCTGATGATTAAAATGCATTGTTACTCCTTCTAATTTAGTCAAGTAATTAAACATGTTCCTCGTTAGTTCACCAAAATTAACATCAGTACCTATAGCCATCGATGTTGCAGCCACTTTTTCTGCCTCATCTCTACCTTCCATAACTAAAGGCATCCATTCTTTAAGCTGAGAGAAGTCCGTGCTTAAAACCATATCTTTAAAAAGCAGATTTGGCTTCAATGCATCATATCGTTTCTTAAGATATTCAACATTTTTATCTCCCCAAACAAAACTCATGTGCGGAATACTTTTAATAAAATTTTCAGGAGATGCAACCTTGTCTTGTTCTACTAAATAAGCCCAAAACTGACGAGAGATTTCAAATGACTCGGCAATACTAATCGCCTTTTTGGGATCGACAGTACCATCAGCACTTTCTGGGGTATAATTGAGTTCACAAAAAGCAGAATGACCAGTTCCTGCATTATTCCAAGCATCAGAACTTTCAGCAGCTGCGATATCTAATCTTTCGAAAATTTCAATTTTTAAATTGGGTTGTAGTTCTTTCAGAATTAAGCCCAGAGTGGCGCTCATAATTCCGGCTCCTATAAGCACTACTTCAGCATTTGAACGAATTGTTGTATCAGGCATAGCAAAAATTTTAAAATGCAAAGATACTTCATAAAAACACAAAAAGAACCATAAAAAAGCTTTGAAAACTTAGATTTTACGAAAACGTTTTATCTCTATACTTCCTTAAAAACCATAAGCTAAAATATTTTTCGATTCAAATAATCCTGCAGCATTATTGTTGCAGAAATTTCATCAATAAGTGCTTTATTTTGACGTTGCTTCTTTTTAAGTCCACTATCAATCATAGATTGAAAAGCCATTTTAGAAGTAAAGCGCTCATCCATTCTTATCACCTTCATATCCGGAAAATGATTGGTGAAATGGGTTACAAATCCTTTAACAATAGATGCGCTTTCTGAAGGTTGCCCGTTCATCTGTATTGGCTCCCCGATAATAACAGCTTCGACCTTTTCTTTCGAAAAATAATCTTTCAGAAAAGCAATGGCAGTTGCGCTAGGAATTGTTGTTAAGCCAGAAGCAATGATTTTCAATTCATCAGTGACGGCGATACCGGTGCGTTTTTGTCCGTAATCTATGGAGAGAATTCGAGGCATGTTTTTTTATTTGTTCTGCAAAGATACATAAAGAATTAACTTAGCTGATGCAATTTGAGATTCCTGACGTTTGACATTAATGGTTTCTAGCGTGGTTTTTATTTTTTCAAAACTTAACTTTAGGATAGGAGACTCAGCCATTAACCTTCAATATATATCTGTTATTTTTAGAACAAAATAAACAAATATGTTAGTATTGCTAAAACGTTTCCCTTTTCAAAAAAATCCAATTATATTTGCGTAAAAATCATCAAAAATGAATCCACTACAGACTATTATAGAACAAGCTTGGGAAAACCGTGCATTGTTACAAGAAGAAACAACAACTAATGCAATTAGAGAAGTTATTGAATTATTAGATTCAGGAAAATTACGTGTTGCTGAGCCAGTGGGCGAAGGATGGCAAGTAAACGAATGGGTAAAGAAAGCGGTAGTAATGTACTTCCCTATTCAAAAAATGGAAACAGTTGAAGCTGGTATTTTCGAATACCACGATAAAATGTTGTTAAAAAGAGATTATGCAGAAAAAGGAGTACGTGTAGTTCCAGGTGCAATTGCACGTTATGGTGCTTATATTTCAAGTGGTGTAATTATGATGCCAAGTTATGTAAACATTGGTGCTTATGTCGATGAAGGAACTATGGTAGATACGTGGGCTACAGTAGGAAGTTGTGCTCAAATTGGTAAAAACGTACACTTAAGTGGTGGAGTTGGTATCGGTGGGGTTCTTGAACCTTTGCAAGCTGCTCCAGTAATTATTGAAGATGGTGCTTTTATTGGTTCTCGTTGTATAGTTGTTGAAGGTGTTCATGTTGGGAAAGAAGCAGTTCTTGGTGCTAATGTTTGTTTGACTGCATCCACAAAGATTATTGATGTTACCGGTGAAACTCCTATTGAAATGAAAGGATTTGTTCCTGCGCGTTCTGTAGTTATACCTGGAAGTTACACTAAGAAATTCGCAGCTGGTGAATTTCAGGTACCCTGTGCTTTAATCATTGGAACACGTAAACCTTCAACTGATTTAAAAACATCTTTGAATAATGCTTTACGCGAATATGACGTAGCTGTTTAATAACTAGATTCCCCTGTCAACCAGAAAAAATGCGCTGGTATGAGCGCATTTTTTTCTACTCCTTAAATCGGGCGTTTGTAATTGTTTTTGTATTTATCAATTTCACAAAATCGAGATACATAAACGAAATTTCAAACAATTTCTTACCATTTGGAATACTCGATTTGTGTTTGTCAGTGAATATGTAAATAAAATCCGCAATATTGGTTAAGAAACATTTTTTATAAACTAAACTTAATTTTTTGTTCCTAACTATTTATGCGATTAACGTTAGCAAGTAAAGTGTTAAAAGATCTTATACTAGTAAAAAAAACGACTTAAATCAATTACAATTTATTTTCATTTTGAATTTTAATAAGTTTGGCGTATTTCATGTAAGAAAAAAAACTTTGAATCATAGCAAACGATAATCCGTCGATGCCATTAAAAATTCCTTTCTTAAAGAAATAACAACGGATAAAAGCAATTACTCCATTAAGAATTGGTTTAGACCAACTTATCCTTTTTCCTTCATCAAATAATTGCTGCGCATGCCAGCCTGAGTATGTATTTTTCTTTGAAATGATTTGATCAAATGAATCCCATGCGTAGTGTAATATGTGTACCGAAACTCTTTTTTCTTTTTTAGCAATGATTTTTTGATGTACTTTAGAAGAAGACGGATGAGCTGTTTTTTTGTTAAAAAAACGAACTTTATGATCAGGGTACCATCCAGAAAAGTCAATTAGCTTATTTCCAAGAAAGTTTTTAACTTTAAAACTAAAAGCATCAAAATCACCAACTAAATACTTCTTTGTTATTATAAACTCTTCAGCATCAGAATCCAAAAACTCATCTGCATCAAGATTAAGTATCCAGTCATTTTTACAATATGGCAATCCAAAAGTACGTTGGGGACCATCACCTAAATAGGTTTGAGAAATTACGGTTGCACCGCATTCTCTTGCAACTTGAACTGTTCTATCTTTACTAAATGAGTCTATTACAATTACTTCATCACATACTTTAAATAGAGCCTTAACGCACTTCCCAATGTTCTCTTCTTCATTAAAAGCCACAACCAAACCCGTGATATTCATTTTGTTTTATTTTATTGTAAACACAAAAACATATTGTATTTTTGGTTCGTAAAAATAGTGCTAAATATTCAGATAAAATAAATAAAATGATTCCAAAAAAAATACATTTTTGTTGGTACGGGAACGGAACTTATAATGAAGTAATAAAAAAATGTATTAATTCCTGGGAAGAAAAATTACCTGATTATGAAATAAAAAAATGGGATGAAGGTAATACCCCATTCGATAAGTTTCCTTTTTTGAATCTATTGTACAAACAAAAAAAATGGTCTTTTATCTCAGATTATATGCGTTTATACTCTATTTACACAGAGGGAGGGATTTACCTAGATACTGATATTGAAATTTTAAAAAACTTCGGGGAATTACATAATGAAAGTGCTTTTATTGGATTCCAAACAAAGTTAGGAGAAAACAAATACCCTTTAAATTCTGCTGTAATTGGTTGTGAAAGAAAAAATTCTTTTATCCTAGACTGTATTAAAGCTACTGAACGTAAACAACGACTAAACTTTAATGCTATGGGAGGCCCGCCAATTGTTACGAGTGTCATGTATAAATATGGATTATCCATCTATAAAAAGCAACATTTAAATAACACTCTTCTGCTCACTACAGATTACTTCTATCCATTTGCGTGGTAT
Organism: uncultured Flavobacterium sp.; assembly: GCA_937773775.1. GTDB lineage: Bacteria > Bacteroidota > Bacteroidia > Flavobacteriales > Flavobacteriaceae > Flavobacterium. Next base: position 75,114 of record CALJVL010000039.1, on the reverse strand, counting down.
GAAAAATTTTCTCCTAATTGTATAACCGAGAATACCATTTGTATACATTGGTGGGAAGATTCATGGGTCAGTAAAAACAAAGGGGCTTCATATTACTTAAATAGCATTAAAAGGAAATTAGAAAAGTTGCCGTTAATTGTTTCAAGTAACATTCGATTTTTTATTAGTCCGACAAAATTTTATCATATAAATCAAATATTTATCACGTAATTAGAGAACAGTAAATTAAATACGTTTATAGTTTGAAATTAAATAGCTAATAATTAATTTAGTTATACGTGAAAGCTGACGTACTAAATATTATTTCCAAAAATTCAGTTTCTTTTTCATTTTATGTTTTTTAGCAAAAGCCTCTTGAAACTGACTGGTTACTTTCCACATTTTATCAAAGATTTCCGTACTACTTTTTGAGTAGACTTTAGCATACTCATCACTCATAATAGCTATCATATCTTTTTTCGGCGTAAGCCTACTTAAATTTTTCATACGCAAATCAAAATCCATCGATTCATGAAAATTCATTCTGTTTAAATCAACAAGAAAAAATTCATACTGATTGTCTGCCACTTTTTTGATCAAAGTATTACCCGGAGAATGGTCCATAAACTCGATACCTTTTTCATGAAGATCAAAACAGAAACGAGTGAATTGTCGTAAGATATCCTCATGATCCGGATAATCCGGAATCTCCACCAGCTCCCTAAAAGTTAATTCGGCATCTAGATGCTCACTTGCATAGTAACTGTCTAGCAAACCAATCCAATTGAATTTCTCAAGGAAAGCGATGGGCTGCGGTGTTCTGATTCCTTTTTCCAACAAAAGTATTGCGTACTCATAAGAACGGCGCGCTTTCGATTTTCTTAAATATTTGTAGGCAATCTTATTAATCAAATGAGGTACTTTAAACGACTTGATATTAATCATTTTCCCCCGGAGCTCAAATAATTTAATAGTGTTTCTATCTCCATTCCCAAAAACAGTTCCTATGTCCGAATTGAACTCCTTAATCAAGTTAAGCACTTCGCTGGATTTCTCTACGGTTTTAGAAAACATTAGTTTTATTGTCATTTTTATTTATTTTTTATGAAGTGCTGTTTAATTCTCTTTTATTAATTCAGCATCAATATCTTCGCATATAAATTACATCATTATTTTCCTTAGAACGGCACTGTTTATTTTAATTATTGGCCGATACAATCGACAATTCTACCCCTTTTTTTTAAACATAGTTTCATCTCCAATCTTGTCATTTAACTCTCATTTTTCTTTTGACTTATTTTTATGAAATAGAATTTCGAGGTAATTTGGTCTTTAAGCCTATATCCCGTTATTTCTCAACTTAATAATCAGGTCAGAATTCTATTTTCACTAGCCTTGAAAACCATCGCTATATCCATTTACCTGGATAAAATCCCCACGCCACTGCGATGCATTACAATCTCCATAATTTATTGGGAATTTGATTATGGCATTTGATAAAATAGGCTAAAATGAGAATGCATAGATTTCGAAATCTGTTTTTAATTTCATTTGAAAAAAAATTAAAATAAATTTGCTTTTTTCTAAAAACATCAGATACAAATTCAAGTAAAATATTAACCCTGAACCATATAAATAAACGGCTTTTAAATGATATTCGACAAAATATTTATCCGCGATACAATAGCCAACAATCTGAATTATATAATCTGTTGTGGCTTGTAGATAGCCTTATTTGGAATCTTTGATTTCCAATACCCCCAAATCCTCCTGCAAAATATTATGAATGGGCATACTTCTTTTTTGTTTAAACTTTTCAATAAGCGATTTTGTTTCGTCAATTGAAACATCATCTGCTATTATAATTTCTGTAGCCACAATAAATTGTATAATATTCTGTTGATCACCAATTCAAGTTAATCTGTCCAATTATAAATGGGGATTAATAATCATGCTTTCATTAATTATGTCCTTTCTGTCTGAATCCTGACAACGCTCTTTTATTTCCCTGTTACTTTAAAAAACTAGGGGATTCACTATTCTAAAAACAAGATATACCACCCCTTTCGTTTACATCAGCTGTCCAGCAGCATACTTACCAATATTTACAATTGGTTCCTCGGCAGAAGAGAATGCGTCTTGTACTTTCAAAATAATTATTCGTTTCTTTGCAAATATAAACTTGTCACTTGTATTTTAATTATAAAAAATGGAAAATCTCAACGAAGAAATTCACAAAGCATTTGAAGTCATAAAAAAAGGCGGTATAATACTATATCCTACAGACACCGTTTGGGGAATCGGATGTGACGCAACAAACCCTGAGGCTGTTGCCAAAATATATAAACTCAAACAAAGAGCCGAAACCCAAAGTATGATTGTTTTGATGAATGGCGAAAAAATGATCTATAATGTTTTTAAGGATATTCCTGAAGTAGCTTGGCAAATTATGGATTTATCCGAAAATCCAACTACTATAATCCTAGATAATCCGCGAAATGTAGCTCCTAACCTTATTGCAGCAGACAAAACATTAGGAATTAGAATAGTGAAGGAACCTTTTTGCTTCAAATTAATGGAAAAGATGAAAAAACCATTGGTTTCTACCTCGGCAAATATTTCAGGTCAGCCCACTCCAAAAAGTTTCAAAGAAATCAGTCCCGAGATTATCAAAGCTGTGGACTATGTTGTAAATTTGCAGCGCGATAAAATTGCCGGAAAACCATCTACGATTATAAAATTATCTAATGATGCCCAGGTGAAAGTGATTCGCAAATAGTTTTTTATTACCGCAGATTCGCAGATTTTTTTAAAAAAATGTATTAACAAAGATTTAAAAATTTATGTCTCAATATTTATTTGAACAAGAAACTTATCAGATAATTGGAATTTTATTTGAAGTTCATAAAAATCTAGGAAAAGGATTCTCTGAAATAGTATATAAGGACGCCTTAGAATTTGAGTTTAATAATGCTCCAATTCCATTTGAAAGAGAAAAAGAATATGCATTAAATTATAAAGACCCTATTTTGAAACATAAGTTTTATGCAGATTTTATAATTTTCGAAAGTATAATTCTTGAAATAAAATCTTGCGAGTCTTTTAGTAATGGTCATATTTCACAATGTCTAAATTATTTAAAAGTATCAGGAAATGAACTAGCCATTTTAGTTAATTTCAATAAATCCTCGTTAGAACACAAGCGAATAGTACTATCAAAAAATTAACTAAAATCATTTTTAAAAATCAGCGAATCAGCGGCAAAAAACAAATCAGTGTTAAACAGAATGAATTACACAAAAGCCTTAAACAATAAAATTTTTCAAGTCATTTCTCAAGCCTCCCAGGAACTTAATATCGAGAGTTATATAATTGGTGGATTTGTGAGAGATTTGATATTAAAAAGGGATTTCAAAAAAGATATCGATATTGTCGCAGTTGGTAGCGGGATTGAGTTAGCATTAAAAGTTTCGGCATTACTTCCTAAAAAACCAAAAGTGCAGGTTTTCAAGACCTATGGGACAGCCATGTTGCGCTTTGAAGACACCGAAATTGAGTTTGTTGGCGCCAGAAGAGAATCGTACCATTTTGACAGCCGTAATCCAGTTGTTGAAAATGGCACACTGGAGGACGATCAAAACCGACGAGATTTTACTATTAACGCTTTGGCTTTATCTTTGAATTCAGAGACTTTCGGAGAACTACTCGACCCATTCGACGGTTTAAAAGACATCGAGAACAAAGTATTAAAAACACCTCTTGACCCAAATATAACCTACTCCGATGATCCATTACGCATGATGCGAGCCATTCGTTTTGCCAATCAGTTGAACTTTGAAATCGAGAAATATTCATTGGAATCCATCACGAAAAATGCGGACAGAATTAAAATCATTTCCGGAGAGCGAATTGTAGACGAACTAAACAAAATCCTTTCAACAAATAAACCTTCTGTCGGGTTCTTATTATTATATAAAACAGGACTTCTTGATATCCTTTTACCTGAATTGACAGCCTTAAATCAAGTAGAAGAAATCGAAGGTCAAACCCACAAAAACAACTTTTACCACACGTTAGAAGTCGTAGACAATATTTGCCCAAATACCGACGATGTATGGCTTAGATGGGCCGCTTTATTACATGATATCGGGAAGGCACCAACTAAACGATTCAATAAGAAACAGGGATGGACTTTTCACGGACATGAGTTTTTAGGTGGTAAAATGGTGAAAAAAATATTTGAACGATTACATATGCCATTGAACCAAAAAATGAAATTTGTTCAAAAAATGGTCATGATGAGTTCCCGACCTATCGTTCTGTCCCAAGAAACCGTGACTGACTCAGCAGTTCGTCGCTTGGTTTTTGATGCGGGGGAAGATGTGGAAAATTTAATGACGCTTTGCGAAGCTGACATAACTACTAAAAACCCCAACAAGTTCAAAAAATATCATAGCAATTTCGAAATCGTTCGCAATAAAATTGTGGAGGTAGAAGAACGCGATCAAGTTCGTAATTTTCAACCTCCAATAACTGGTGAAGAAATTATGGAGCTTTTCAATCTTAAACCTTCAAAAGAAATTGGGATGCTCAAGGAAGCAATTAAAGAAGCCATATTAGAAGGCGAAATTCCAAACGAATATCAAGCAGCTTATGAATTCATGTTAAAAAGAGCCTCAAAAATAGGATTAATAAAAATCATATAAAGGCTAAGATTAACTTTTGTTTTTCTATTTGATATCTATTTTACAATAAATTTGCAATAGCAGTCTAATTGACTTTATTCATGAAAAAATATTTTACTTCCGCAGCTAAAACAACATTAGTTCTTATTTATTTAGTAATCATAGCAGGTGCTTTAGTCCGCATGACAGGTTCAGGGATGGGATGTCCTGACTGGCCAAAATGCTTTGGCTATTATATTCCACCTACAGATATCAAGGAACTCACATGGACTCCTAATCGGGAATTCGAGGAAGGCCAAGTCATAATAAAAGATGATAAACTATGGGTCGCAAATGGAAATTTCAAAACTCAAAATACCTTTGATCAGCAACAATGGCGACTTTATACAAAGCATGATTATGCTCTATTCAACGCGACAGAAACATGGATTGAGTACATTAACCGCTTAGTAGGTGCTTTGTCAGGCGTTGCGATTTTTTTGATGGCTGTTTTTTCTATAGGTTATTGGAAGTCAGACAAAAAAATAACGCTACTTTCTTGGGCGTCCGTTATATTGATCGGATTCCAAGGTTGGCTTGGCGCCAGAGTAGTATATTCGGTACTCAATCCAGTAAAAATAACAATCCACATGATTGTAGCACTAGTAATTGTAGCGCTATTAATCTATTTGATTAAAAAAGCTAGAGAGAACATTAATTCTTTTAAAAAGAATACTGTTTTCAAAAAGGTTGTTCTACTAACATTAATTTTGACTTTTGTCCAAATTGTTTTAGGTACACAAGTACGTCAGTACGTTGACTATCAAGTAAAATTACTCGGATATGACCAGATGGCATTAGTCCTAGAAAACCCTAGCTTAATTTTCTACATACACCGCTCTTCATCACTTCTAATTTTGGGTTTAAACTTATTTTTGTTCCTAAAAAACAGAAATTTAAAACTAGGGTTTAAAAAGATAAACTGGGTTATGTCACTAATAGGTATTGAAATCCTTTCTGGAATGGCAATGTATTACTTTGATTTTCCTTTTGCCTCCCAACCACTACACCTCATACTTGCTACTTTACTTTTTGGAGCACAAACATATTTGTATTTAGAAACTATCGACACCAAATAAAAGGGATGTCAATTATTCTCTAGTCACAATTGCTTAACAGAGATAAAAAAATAATTAGATAAAGTTAGACAGCATATATAAAGTTAAAGCCAGCCGCAATACAAAGACATAGAGTCACATTCAACTCAAATTATCTTTTATATAGGCGAGTACTATGGACACAAAAGTCTCTTAAGTACACCATTCTAAATGAAACATATTGCGGCTTGTGAAACTAAATTTAATCATTTCCTCAATCATTAAATTAACAGTATAGACAGCCCACCAAGTAGTAAATAAATTGTTTCGACTAACCTACAATTTTTTGAAGCGGTACCGATAACTTTAAGCTCCACGTGAAAGAAGTACTGGATCGTTCTCAATAGCCGAAACTACGATCTCCCTTATTAAGGGACATACGGTCCTAACGCTTTCTTTTACATCTGATTCAGCTATCTCGACTCAAACCATTTCAAAACTAAAAGTCGTGTTCTTTAATCGAGTTAGATCAACGAGTTTAGCTAAAATTTGATTTAATTAGCTTTTTAACGAAAACTAAACAAACGTTTATTCATATACTACCTAATATTAAGAGTATCTTTGCTCTTTGACTATATTGTCTTACTACTTTTCAAACGTTAAATGTCTAAACTTGCTCCTAAGGATAAGTTTTTCGATCTCTCAGATTACGGAAGAACACCCGGAAACCTACTTGCAAATCGTTTAAAAAACACTCAATTTACACCCATCCATGTCACCCTGCTTTTTGGCATTTGCGGACTAATTGCTATCTATTTTATCTTAGAAAGTCAATATTTTTTAGCTGGTCTTTTCATCATTCTAAAATCAATTATTGATGCCGCGGACGGTGAACTTGCAAGATTAAAAAACACTCCTTCTTACACAGGAAGATACCTAGATAGCGTCTTTGACATTATACTAAACTTTTTGTTTTTATCTGCCATTTGTTACGTCTCAAAAACCCCCTTTTGGATTACATTAATTGCCTTTTTCTGCATTCAGCTACAAGGGACACTGTACAATTACTACTACGTTATTTTAAGAAACAGATCAGTCGGAGGCGATAAAACGAGTAAAATTTTCGAGGATAAAACACCTAAAGCATTACCTGGAGAAAGTCAAAAATCAGTGGCAGTTTTACACCTGATTTATACGATCGTTTATGGAGGCTTCGACAAAATAATTCATGCACTAGATAGCGATGCCTACAAGCGAAAAACTTTTCCCAATTGGTTTATGACCTTCGTTTCTTTGTATGGACTAGGGTTTCAATTATTACTAATTGCGTTGATGATAGCTTTGGATTTCCTAGAATACATACCTGTATTTTTTATAGGTTATTCTGTATTCCTCTTTATCTTAATAGCAGTACGGAAACAGTTTTTAAAGGTCTAAGTTAAATATAGAAATAATCTATGATACCAATTTAAATGTCTATTTACCATATACTTATATTAAATAATATCACTAATAGCTTTAAATAAAAAATTAGCCTATCCAATTTTTGAAATCAGTTACTTTTTCCCTACTCACAATAACATCATCAGTCGTATAAGAGGGTAAAACAACCTTTAAACGCGAGTTGCTGTAAATTACAATTTCCCTAATTGCTTGCAACGGAATGATAAACTTTCTACTTATCCGGTAAAATTCTTTTGGATCCAGATCTTGTTCTAAAAGCTCTAAAGACGATTCGATAAGATAATTTCTATTGTCAAAAGTATGTATATACGTACCTTTATTTTCACTGTAAACACATTCAATTTCTTCAACTAAAATCACTTTTAAATGTTGACCTATTCTAACGGTGAATCTCTTTTTATGATTTTTCTCAAATGGATTAAAAAGCATTTTCCTAATCTCCTCAAAGTTCAGTTTAAGTGATTCTTTCTGTGGAATACGACTCTGGAATTTCTGTACAGAAGCCTCTAAATCATCTTCGTCAATTGGTTTCAAAATATAGTCAATACTGTTGAGTTTAAATGCTCTTAAAGCGTATTCATCATATGCCGTTGTGAAGATAATTGCACTCTTAATTTCTACTTTTTCGAATATCTCAAAGGACAAACCATCGGACAATTGAATGTCTAAAAAGATCAAATCAGGATGCTCGTTTTTAGAAAACCATTCGATCGATTCTTCGACCGAATGAAGCATCACCTCAACTTGAATATTTAACTTTTCGAGTTTGCGCTGTAACAATCTGGCTGCTGGTTTTTCGTCTTCGATTATGATGGTTGTCATATTTGTAATTTTAAATCTGAGGTTAAAGTTGTTTTTTAAATTGGAATGCTATCGCAACTATTTTTGTTATTCATATACAAACTTTTCTAACGATGGCCATTTTTTCTTTAGGCCTATTTTGGGTTTTCGACAAAGGTAAACTGGTATATTATTCTCTTCATCAATGGCATATTTGTGCTTGATTATTTTAACTAGTTTTACCTCCTGAAAAGTGCGTTCAACGAGCTGTTTTTCGTTTCCAATACTGATACAAACTATACCACTGGTTTTACTCGTTCCCCAACTCCAAAAACTGCCATGACGAGATACTGGATTTGGTAAATCATACTTTTTTCCTAAGATTTGTATTGCTCCTGCTTCCCCGTAATTTTCGGCCCATATAATACAATTTTCTTTATCATTTAAAGGCAATAACCTATATAAACTATCTACTAATTTCACTTGCTCCTCCCAGCCAAACATATCAGCATAATCAGAAGTCAATTCAATTCTACCATCCTTCTGCTTTTTTGCAGCAGCATAATCTACAAAATCTTCAATTGGAAAAATTGGAATCGCAAAAGGCAAAAAAGGAAGCATTGGAAAAAACAACACGCAAGCCACAACATAATTCCATCTTGGTATCTTCTTGAATAGCTTTTCAATTTTTACCGCTCCAGCAGCAAATAGAATAGGGTAAACAGCAAAAAAATAATATGCTTTAGACTGCAGCAACCACATCGTTGCAAAAGTGACCACAACCGCAATACCAAATGTTCTATACTTTTTTAAATCACAATCAATAAAGTAAGCACTAAGGCCAATTAAGCTGACAATAAATGTGAACGGATGTTCTAATTGTTCTATTGCGAAATCAAAAGTCCCGTTGCCATCCAATTGACTTTCTTTTAATTTTTGCATATGCAACAGTATTGGAAAATCATGCTGCCATTGCCAAATAATATTGGGTGAAAAAATCAAAAAGGAGATGATTCCCGACACGTAAAACCACTTATTTCTGAACAACTTACCATTATCATAAAACAGCAAACCAACAAAAATTCCAAATCCCCAAACTAAAATTGTGTATTTATTCATTAAACCAATTCCGAAAGCAATCCCAAGATACATGAGGTATCGCGCTTCTTTGGTATTAAAATATCGGATTAAGAAATAGCAAGCTAAAGTCCAGAAAAACTGATCAAATGCAACAGGCTGAAACAATAAGTGATTGCGGTAAAAAGGAACAAAAGCCAAAACTGCAACTCCTGCTAACAAAACTGCATTTCTCTTGCCTCCTAGTTCTTTTGCAATCAAGCAGCAAGTGACAAGAATACCAATTCCAGCTAAGGTTGAAAAAAGACGAATTCCTGATAATGAATATCCAAAAACAAAATGAGCCATTTTACCCACAAAGGCAATAAAAGGAGGGAATTCAAAATACCCCCAAGCCAGATGCTCACTTGTGGAAAGATGCAGCAACTCATCTCTATGAAAACCGTAATTTTGGTTTCCTATAAGGTGTATTCCTAGTTTTATTAGTGAAAGAATTAGTAAGACTGGAGAGTACTTCTTCATTTGATAGTTTTTGTAATCAATTAAAACAGAATAGCATCAACTTATTCCCATCTATTATTTTTCTCTTTATCCATAAACTCCTGAATTTTATTTTCTTCCCACTTAGATCCAAAAAATATATTTCCTCCAAAAACTGATACACCATGTGCAAGCAAACCAATTCCCCAAAAGAAAGCGGTAGAGAAGGTCTCCCAATTAAAAATAGTACTATCGGCATGTTGTGTATGAATATAACTTGAGAGGATTAAAAAGGCATTTACTAGTACGTAAACTAATAAGTGGATATAGAACCCCTTAATCCTTTTTACTCTTTTAAACGCTATATCATAACGCGTATCAGGACTATCTGTGTCTGAAGTATCCTTATCGAACATTCTTTTTCTAAATTTCCCCATATTCTTTTGAATAAAATTATTTCCAACCTTCTTTTTGCTCCTTCTCTTTTTCTTTCTCCATAAATTCTTTAATTTTATTCTCTTCCCAGTCTTTTCCTAGAAATGGCATATAATTAAAGACTTTCATTCCGTGAAAAAACACTCCAATTCCCCATCCTAGCAGAGGCCAAAAAAACCATAAATAATTGGGTGACGTCAATAAATTAATTGCTAAAAGTCCGATATTAACAACGATATAAGAAATAAGGTTTCCATAAAAGCCTTTGATTTCTTCTACTCGCTTTTTAGCCTCAAAATAGCGATCTTCATTTTGATGTTTATTTTCCATGACTATTTCAATGTTTGTTTATTATCTTCTTTTCGTAAAATTTTTTGAATTTTTCTTTCTTCCCAGTAATCATTATACAGATAAATTTTACAGGCATGTATCAATAAAGGAATTCCTCCACCAACTACGGAATACCAAAACCATTGTGTTTCAGGATTGAATTTCAAGTTGATAAAAATTATTGTAGCAGTTATGCTAAAATAAATGAGCAAATACAAATAAAACGCTTTGATTTTATTGAATCTTTTTTTTGCTTTAAAATAGCTATCTTCTTCTTGATATTTATTTTCTATGACTATTTCCATGTTTGTTTGTTATCCCCTTTTCGCAAAATTTCCTGAATCTTTCTTTCTTCCCAATTCGAACTGTATCCAAACGCTTTAAAAGCATGCATTATGAGTCCAAATCCCCATCCTATAGCAGAAAACCAAAACCATTGAAAATGTGAAGAATAAGTCAAGTTGATAAAAATCAAACTAGGTATAACAACACAATAGGCAATTAGGTTGCCGTAAAAGCTTCTCAACTCTCCCACTCTCTTTTTTGCTCTATAATAAGCGTTGTTTTCGTTATAATTTACAGTTGTTTCCATAACTGATATTTGTTTGGTTAAAATTGGAATTTTAACCGTAAACGTTTTTTCATTTTGTCCAATTAGTACTTTCCTGTCGGTTATAATTCCGTATCGATTAATTATATTTTGCAATCCTACTCCTTGACGATCCTGCAGTACTTCTTTCTTTTGAAATTCATTTTCCACGACCAAATAGCCCTTTTCGATAAAAATCCGAATATGCAATGGTTTTTTTTCACTAACCACATTGTGCTTCACCGTATTTTCCAGCAATAACTGTAAGGAAAGCGGAACCACTTTAGCTTCTGGATCAATGATTGATTTGGGTAACTCATAAAACAAACTGTTCTCGAAACGCATTTTCAACAAATTCATATAGGTTTTGGCGAAAGCCAATTCCTCTTCGACCGAAACCAGTTCTTTGTCTTTTTGTTCCAATACGTAGCGATAAATCTTAGACAATGAAGTCGTGAATCGTTGTGCATTCTCCGGGTTTTCCTCAATCAAAGAACTCAATACATTCAAACTATTAAAAAGGAAATGTGGGTCTATTTGATTCTTTAAACTCTCGAATTTAGCTGATGCGGTTCCAGCAATGATTTTCTGCTCTTTTACCTTGTTCTCATTGTAAGCTTTGTAAAAGTATAGTGCATGAATTCCTAACAGAACTACGAAGGTTGCTATTGACGCCACAACGTAATTTGATGATTTTTCAGCTTTTAAAAATGCGCTCAAAGTGTTCTCTTCAATTATCACATCTTCAAAAATTCTCAATAAAAATATTACAAATAATGAAAGAATAAACGAGCTCAAAAAACCAATAATCAACCTATTAATAGCATATCTATTGTTTTTAAAAACGGAATCTAAAAACATAAACAGTATTGCATTCACATAATACAGTGACATTCCATAAAGCATAGTATATAAAAAATTAACCTTTAAATGATTATTGAAGTTGACAACTCCTCCGTTTAAAACAGGGATTATTGTTAAAACAATGAATATCATCATCGAAATAAATAAAGCTCTTGGAAATTCTCTTATTAATCTATTCATTTAAGTATATTATCAAAAATTTCAATACTGCCTCTCGACTTATTTGCAATTTTTCTGCGCTATTATTGCTCGATCCAATCCCCATTTTGGGGAGAAAGGAGTTTCAGGTTTAAAAGTAGCAAAAAGTTCGATGGCTTTGTCAATTTGTGCACACATCGGCTTAGTGTCTTGTCCCCAAAATCTAGCTCCACCAATTTCAAACTCCGCTTTTGAGAAGACTGCTCTAGGGTTATTTGCATCAATGGTCAACGCTTTATTGTAAATTTCAATTGTAGGTCCAGATAATTTTTGTCCGTAAGTAATAGGATCAAAAACGATCCAAGCAGTATTGATCATGGCCTGCAATACATACAATTCGGTATTATTTTGCTCTTTTATTATTTCTACGTCCAAAGCATTTTGTGCCTTCGAAAGTAGTGAATTTATTTTTTCTTTATCCTTTGTGCCAAAAGCAGAAGTCGTATTTACCAAAGCTACATAATAATTGGGAAGCCAATTTGTAGGTTCTGCAGCAGCTATTCTTTCGAATAAATCCGAAGCTTCCCTATTTTTACCTTCTTTCCAAAGTCCAAAAGCCTTTCCCATTCCTTGTTCAAATTGTCCTCCAGTTGCAGGATTTACAGATTGTTGCCCTTGAGCTGAAAGGAATGTAATTACAAATAGTGCAAATACGGTGATTAATTTAGTCATGATTTCTAGTTTTTAAGATTGATGATTTTTTTTATTGATGATTGAAACTTGATTATTTATACTTCAAAAGTATCTCAGAAATATTGTTGTATAAATTTATAATTACTCAACTGTTGAATTTCAAGGATGAATGGTTTTTTCTTGAGGTACAACGGTTTTAAGACTCAAATTTTCAAAGTTTTCTAGAAGTAATGTTATTAAAAAACAAAATTTATAACTATCCAAATTACAAACTGACTGTTTCCCTTCCTTCCTTTTTTCCTTCTTTTTTTTCAACTTTGAAACTTTGAGCCTTTCTAAAGACTCTTCAACTGATTGTCTTTTTTATTCTGACTAATAGTCCAAAAGAAGCCCACAAAGAAGAAACGATCTGCAGTAGGTATAATTTCTTTTCTTTTATAAAAACCACTAGAGTCAGGGGAATTAACATAATCGTATCCAAAAACATTTTGAGTTCCCAAAACATTCGAAACCGAGAAATACATTATCTTTTGCTGGCTAATTAAATACGCCCAATTGAAACTTAAACTGTTATAGGATTTGGTTTTTCCGTTCATGAATTGGGTTTCATTTGGATCATTATAAGGACGTCCTGAGCTTAAGGAATTGGTAAAACCTATTTGCGACCTCCAATCTGTTATGAAATATTTAGTCACAACGGACAAAGAATGATCGGCTACAAAGCTCGGGGTTGCTGTTGTTGGAAAGTTTTTATAATCCCTCTCCGTATCGATGTAAGAATAGGAAATCCAGTACTCCAGGTTTTTTATGGACTTACCATCACGCCAAAATAAATCAAACCCTTTGGCGTAAGCCGAGCCTTCATTACTAAAAATCGAATTATAGGCAATATCTTGCGAATCGTATTTAACTAGATCACTGTACTCTTTATAGTAGGCTTCTGCTCTAAAAGTTTGCTTATCCTTTGCGTATTGCAAATTCAAAATATAATGAGAAGCTTTCTCGCTTTCAAACTGATGGTATTGGGAGTATTTGATATAATCCGCATTTGGACTTTGAGTAAAATCACCATAAGCCAAGGAGAATTGACTGCTTTTAGCCACTTTGTATGCCATGGATATTCTTGACGAAATGGTAGTTTCATCAAGCAAATCATTATTAGAAGCTCGTAAACCAATTTTGGCAGCAAACTTTTTTGAAAACAAGATATCTGCTTCTGCATATGCTGCTGCAATATTCGAATTGTATCCATTCGTTTTTATTGTTCCTAAATCCTCGGTAAAACTTTCGTCAAATTTGGTGCTAAAATAATCCATTCCAAAAGACAATTTAAAGTAGTTTGAAACGTTCTTCCTCAATTTCAATTTTAGATGCGTTGCATTTTCATTGTTAGCTACATTGTCTAAATTCAATCCAATTTTATTGTTGCTATAACCAAAACTCATTCCCGTTGTAATTTGCCAATTAGTTCCGAAATTTCCTTTATACGAAGTATTAAAATACAAATTGTCATTTTTCAAATTCACCCTCATTTTATCTGGACTGTTTATATTTTCCTGATTAATATCAAATTTAGAGGAATCAAAAGCGGCATACAACTTTAGAATACCGCTATTAAAGTTATAGCGATAAACAGTTTCGCCAGACAAAGATTGATAAGGACTGTTCCAATCAACATTTTGGGGAACAGCCGCTTGATAAGGAGCCGAATTAATATACGACGCATTTACACTTAGCGAGCTCTTTTTCCACTTTTGAGTGTTACCAAGTCCTAAACCAACGGTCATTAAAGAAATATCCGTTTTGTTTTGATCTGGATTATCTTCTGTATTTAAAAGTAAAATGCTGGACAAAGCTTCGCCATATTCGGCCGAATAACCGCCTGTAGAAAAAGCAATTCCACTAAACAAAAATGGTGAAAACCGGCCACGTGTTGGTAAATTATTAGTAGTTGCTCCATAAGGCTGGGCTACACGAATACCATCCACAAAAGTCTGTGTTTCATTTGCCTCTCCTCCGCGAACAAACAAACGACCGTCTTCGCCTACACTTTGTGTTCCTGGTAAGGTTTGCAAAGCGACAATAATATTCCCTGCAGAACCTGCGGTGGTAACGATATCTAACGGTTTTAAAACAGAAACTCTTGCTTTTTCTCCAGATTCCATTGTTCCTGCCGATATAATAACAGCATCCAATGCATTCATGCTCTCTTTTATTTTGATTGTTTGTACTTGAAAGTTAGCAACATCAATTTGAGTTTTTGAAGTTTCATAGATAAGAAAACTAACGACTAAGGTTTGATTTCCTTCAACATCCGTCGTGAATGAAAAATCACCAGCTTCATCAGTTGTCGCTCCGTCATAAGCGCCCTCAATAAAAACGTTGGCACTCGCGATGGGCTTTCCCTTTTGATTAACTACTTTGCCAGAAATAGTTGATTGTGAAAATAGAAAAGTGCTGCAAAATAAAATGATAAATGTTGCGATTGATTTCATGTGGTTTGATTTTGATACTCCAAATGTATTTTGATTGTCACTTTTTAAAAACTTAAACTAACTGAACTGTCATATCAGAGGGATGAGTTGTAATGTTTTTAATTTTCTGTTACATTTACATCAAAACATAGTGGTTTACGAATAGGTTTGCATGAGGGATGGCAGTGAAAATCCTCCCCTTTTTTCATGGAGATTGTATCGAACAGCGCGATCGACCCCGATAGCTATCGGGGTTGCAAAGGGCATGCCCAAAAAAAATATAACCGAAATGATCAAGAAAATATGAAAACGGAAAAAGAAAAAATGATAGCGGGAGAACATTACTTCGGAGGCGACCCAGCTATAGTAAAAGATAGAAGAAGAGCAAAAAACTTAATGCACCGCTTAAATGTTACGGAATATAGAGTCACCAAAAAAGCACGTGAAATAATTAAGGAGTTGATTCCAAATGCAGGAGCGAATTTATATATAGAACCGCCATTTTATTGTGATTATGGTTATAATATCAGTTGTGGCAAAAACGTTTATTTCAATGTAAACTGCGTAGTTTTAGACTGCGCCAAAGTAACTATTGGTTCTAATGTGTTTTTTGCACCAAACGTTCAATTGTACACTGCTACTCACCCATTAGAAGCCGAATTAAGAAAAACACTTGAGAGTGCTTTGCCAATAAATATTGGTGATGATTGCTGGATAGGTGGAAACTCGGTCATTTGTCCAGGAATTACAATAGGCAAAGGATGCGTGATTGGTGCAGGTTCTGTGGTTACCAAAGATATTCCCGACAATTCATTAGCAGTTGGAAATCCAGCAAAAGTGATCCGGAAATTAAATCAATAATATAAATCTTAAAACTAATTCACGAATACTATGTTACATCTAATTAAAGTTCATCACATTGCTATTATCTGTTCTGATTATCAAAAGTCAAAACTTTTTTACACTGAACTTTTAGGACTAAAAGAAATACAAGAAATTTATCGAGAAGAACGGAATTCCTATAAACTAGATTTAGCGTTAAATGGCGAATATATCGTAGAGCTTTTTTCTTTTCCTAATCCCCCAAAAAGAGCTTCACGTCCGGAATCTTGTGGTTTACGTCATTTGGCTTTTGAAGTAAATGATATTGAGCAAACACGTGATTATTTAGTTAAAAGTAACATTACATCAGAAGAAATTAGAATAGATGAATTTACAGACAAGCGATTTTTCTTTATTGCAGATCCCGATGATTTACCAATAGAATTTTACGAAAAATAAATCCACTGGATCATCTACCGTATATCCCAATCTAGACCTTATGCCTATTACAAATATTAGAAAACAGTATCGCAAAACTCGGTACGTCCTTTACAAAGAAACCCTCATCGACTTTAAAGAGCATTTTTGGGCTTTTTTAGGTTCATTTATAGGTATTGGAATTATTGCCTACCTGCAGTCTAAAAATCCTACCACATTCTGACGTAGTATATCTTATAGGCTCCTTTGGTACATCAAGCGTGCTAGTTTACGGCGTAATTCAAAGTCCTTTAGCTCAGCGTCGGAATTTAGTTGGAGGCCACGTTCTATCAGCAATTGTAGGTGTAACTATCGCTAAATTTGTTCCAGATATCTTCTGGATAACGGCGACTCTTTCCGTTTCAATTTCTATTGTTTTGATGCAATTGACAAAAACACTACATCCTCCAGGAGGAGCCACCGCATTGATAGCTGTCACTTGCTCTGCAGAGATAAAAAATCTAGGTTATTGGTATGTCATTATGCCCGTACTAAGCGGCATAATGATTCTTCTTGTAGTAGCTTTGATTTTCAACAATATGACAGCTGATAGGTATTATCCCAACCATAAAAAATACCATAAAATCAGGAAAAAAATACATAAATCACTTAAATACCAATAAATTAAGATCCTTAAAATTAATGACATAGGGTTTCTCCTCGAAAATCAGGATTAAAGAAAGTGTTTTTTACTTTTTTTTGATCCTGAAGATTTACTAGTCCAATATGATACGTCATAAGCAAAAATATTCTCAACAAATAATCTTTCTGAAATCTGAAATCTAAAATTAAATTTTACCTTTGAACTTTCATTAAAATTAAAGATTATGGTTTACAAATTCAGGGTAATATTAGATGCAGAGGAAGATATATTCAGAGACATAGCAATACTTGCTGATGACTCTCTAGAAGATTTACACAACGCGATCTTCAATTCCTTTGGTTTTGACGGTATGGAGGTAGCTTCATTCTATACCTGTGACGAGACTTGGAATCAAGAAGATGAAATCTCCTTATTTGATACTGGAGACGTTCTAGGTGAGCAAAAAATAATGAGCGATTATAAACTCTCTGACCTTTTAGATGACAAGAATACAAAAATAATCTATGTTTATGATTTCATAAACATGTGGACATTCCTTGTTGAGCTAGCTTCCGTAGAGGAACAAGTTGCAGGGAACAGCTATCCGGAAACCTTATTCTCGCACGGAGAAATGCCGGACGAATCTGAAGAAAAAAACTTTGAAGCTGAGAATGCTAATGATTTTGATAACGAGTATGAAGACGGTCTAGATGAAGACGACCTCGACATGTTTGAGGGAGACGACAGCTTTGAAGACTTTGGGTTTGAAGAGAATTGGAACTAAAAATAGCTTAAAAACTAAGAATCAAGAGCCAAGATCAAAGACCTCAGCAAAATCCTTTATCTTGGAATTTTTCATCTAACATAAAAAAAATGATAAACCTTTGTTAACCACGCATATAGAGACACTTTCCATTCACCGAGTGGGAAACAAAAGTCGTAATGAAGCTATTTTTCCTGTCAGAGCAGCCCTTTTAACCTCCAGGATGAAATTATGCCACTCATCAAAGAATTTTTTCTAAAACCCTTTCGAGAAAAAGAAGAAAACTATTTTCAGTTTGCTCACGAAGTAGATTTAGATTATAATGATATGTACAAATTTGCGACAGAAATTTTTGAGAATCCAAGCAACCTGCATGAAGAATCAAAAAAAATAACCCAACACTTATATGAGCAGTCAAACCATCCGCATATTAAGAATGGTGAAGTTTACGTGACCTATTTGACTAATGTGAATATTGATAACAACGTTGTGGACGCCATTGGAATATTCAAAAGCGAATTACAAGCTGATTTTTTACAGTTTGAAGAGAAAGGGACACACCTTGAAATGATATTGCAGCAAGGAATTAACTTGAATAAGTTAGATAAAGGCTGTATTATTTTTAATCATAAAAAAGAAGAAGGGTATAAAATCCTGACTGTTGATAGTAATCGATACGATGCTCGCTATTGGCTAGAGCATTTTCTATCGGTTGATGCATTTGAAGATGAAAATTTCATCACAAAGAAATATTTAAAGTTTTGTCAAAATTTTGCTAAGGACGTTGTTTTTCCCGCAGAGGACAAAAAGGAGGAAGTGATGTTTATGAATCGCTCCGTGAATTATTTTGCCAAAAATGATCAATTTGAAGAAACTAACTTTTTAAACGAAGTATTAGATAATCCAGACTTAATTCCAGAATTCAAGAATTATAAGGTTGACAAAGGCGAAAAATATAGTATCGAAGATGTAACATCTTTTCCTATTGCAAACGCTGCAGTAACAGATGCACGAAAATCAATCAAAAACATTATTAATCTAGATACTCACATCCAAATTAAAATGGATTTCATCAATCCTGAAAGCGCCGAAAAATATGTTGAAAAAGGTTGGGACGAAGAAAAACAAATGTATTATTATTTAGTTTACTTCAATAAAGAAGAAAAATCATAACGATAATTACATCATTTATCATAGCAATCCCCAATTACAAATTGTAGTTGGGGATTTTTTTTATTGCTAGTTGCTCCTGATGCATAAAAAAATAGAATGTTTTTTCTTTTTGTGTCAGTTTTTTTTCGCGTAACATAAAATAAAATGTTTTTTGTCGATTAAATTGTAGTTTTTATCGATTAAAGACATATCTTTAAAGACCTCAAAAAGAACATCTTATGAACGCTATCGCAATTAAAAAAAAATTAGTTCTAGACATTTTATCTGTCTGCTTTTTGGACATAAAATACACACTATCAGAACTATTACAAATCATATTAAAGAGTATAAATGTGTTCATTGTGGTTTAGAATTAACAAATGATGTAAAAGGTGAGCTCACTTTTCTTAGCGCAGAGCGTAAGGAAATCAACGAAACTTTGAAATATTTTCTTCAAAAAAAGACGCACGCAGCTTAGTAGGTTTATTAAGCCCATAATCAAATGATTGGATTGATATAAAAAGACAACTAGAAAATTTTTGTTTGTCAGCAGAATTCGATTATCCAACCCAGTTTGTTGCCATGCTAAAGTAAATATAAAAAGATGCTACTTTTTTTCCTTTTAAAGTAGATCTGAAATAAAAAATAAACGAACCTAATTTATGAGTTGCTCATATAGTTTTTCTTAAAAAATTTGCCTCTAATTTTTGATATCAGTTAGAGATTTTTTTATTTCGATATTATGTCAAATATGTCGGTATATAAATTGAGTTTATTGTTAAATTTGTAGCTCAATCATTCCTATGACAAACATCAATCTATTCGAAGAAAGCCCATTTAAAACCCAAATCTCTTTTCATAAATTGATTGAGTCTTTAGAAGAAATTGCTTTGTCTGATATTGATTATAGATCTAATTATGCGAAAGCATTATTGAAGGAAATTGAGCGCTTTCCAGAGTTCAGAACTGGCATAGAAGACCTATCTATCATAGAAAAGAATAAGACACTTATTAAATATATATTGGCCGACTTATTTCCAACTGCATTGACGAAAAATGAAATAAAGGCCGTTACGATTCCATTTCAAAACTTGACTTTTAATTACTCTGAAAGATTTTCCAAAATATTAAAAGAGGCAGGCGGAGATTTTGATATGACGATAAGGGATTTTGATCAGAATCAATTTTATATTTTAAGCTGCATACTCATTTTGAATGGCTACTACAAACAGAATTTTGAAATTAACAAGCCACTATTTTATGACATTCCGGATGCAAACGGGATATTAAAGCATTATCGAATTCTTTATAATGCTGATTTTATAGAAATAACTCCTACCGCAAAAGCAATATCATTAAGCACCGAAGATATTGATCAATTAATAGATAATTATGACGACATCTCGTTATGGAAAGAAAAATTCCCCCAAGAGAGTTGGTCTTTAAAAGGATTTGGCATTGCAAGTCTGTTTGATGCCACTACAGAAAGTGCAATTTCCAATTTGAAAAGCAGCTTGCTAAAAGCCGATAACGAAACAAATAATCGTCAAAGTTTTGAAATTATTTTTAGGTCGATTTTTAAAATTCCTGACTTAAAAGTAGGGCTAATCATTTATAACGAAGAAGAGAACAAATTTGCAAAACCACCTTTCAGTAATAATGAATTATCAAGTTACATACTTTCTGGTCAAGATGAAATTGTCGATTGCGAAAAAGCATTTTTTGGATGTTCTCTAAGTACCCTTTTGGAAGACGGGGGACCGTTCACGATTTCAAATGTGGAAAAATTCTCCACCATCGAAGGAAATGAAGCCCTGGGTCAACATTTACTGAAGCAAAAAATTAAAAGTTGTATTCTTGCCCCTGTGCTAAAAGACAACAAATTGCTCGGTGTTATAGAACTGGTGTCTTCAAAAGCAAGAGCACTCAACAGTATAAATGCAAACAATCTAGACCTTTTATTGCCCTATGTAATAGATTCTTTAGAACGCTATAATTTAGATTTACAAAACCAAATAGAAGCTGTAATTCAAAGAGAATATACCGCTATCCATCCAAGTGTATATTGGAAGTTCAAGAACGAAGCCGAAAAATACTATCAAACTAACAGCCCAAATAAAGACTATGTTTTTAAAGAAATTGTCTTCAAAGAAGTTTATCCATTGTATGGTCAAATAGACATTAAAGGATCTTCACAGCATAGAAATGCTACCGTTAAAGAAGATCTAAAAAATCAATTACAAACGTTGTTGACCATTTTTGAAAGTTTAAAATCCAATAATCCTCTCTCTTTATTGGAGCAACGAAAATTTGAAATGAAAAGTTATTTCAATGAGTTACAACTGGAATTAAAAGCGGATACTGAACAACAAGTCCAAAACTATATTCAAAAAGAAATACATCCCATTCTGAAAAACTCAAAAGCAGAGACCGATTGTCAATTTTTGATTGATAATTATTTTGAGGAGTTAGACCCAAAAACAGCACTTTTTTACCAATCCAGAAAGAAGTTTGACAATGCCATGTCTATAGTCAATAAAAAAATGGCCTTCACCTTAGACAAGGAGCAAATAGAAGCACAAAAGATTTTTCCTCATTATTTTGAACGCTTCAAAACGGATGGTGTCGAACATAATTTATACATTGGCGCATCAATAACCCCTACCCAATCTTTTGACATAATGTATCTTAGCAACTTAAGATTATGGCAATTGCAAACTTTATGCAAAATGGAGTTAGAACATCATAGGCTAAAATCAATTTTACCTTATGAGCTGGATGTGACCTCGTTAATTTTAGTTTTTGGTTCTCCAATTTCTATTCGATTTAGAATGGACGAAAAACGTTTTGACGTAGACGGAACGTACAATGCTCGTTATGAGGTTGTAAAAAAACGTATCGACAAGGCTAATATTAAAGATACCCAAGAAAGAATAACCCAAAAAGAGAAAATAACCATTGTATATTCTCACCCCTATGAGGAAGCAGAGTATTTAAAGTATATTAAGTTTCTACAATTCAAAAAGATACTGGAATCTACCATAGAACGATTTGATATTGAAGAATTACAAGGTGTTTCAGGTTTAAAAGCTTTACGAATAAAAGTAGTTAATACCGAATCCTCAAATGACAAATATACCTACCAGGAGTTATTGAGTGAATTATTTTAAAATTTAACTGAATAAAAAGCCACCACGAATGCTACCACAGAAACAATGATTCCGACCATAAAAATATTGTATGTGATTCTTAATAATCTGTATTTTTTCTCAAGTACTAACCCTAGAAAATACAAATCTTTAATCAGTGAATTGTACAAGTATTCATTATCTTTCATCATTTCATTTATAGCCCATTCATATTCCTCTAAGGGCATTTTATAGAAATTACCAAAAAACAACAAATTTACTTTCCTATCCTCAATGTCTTGCCGTGTAAAAACACCGCTTGTAACTTTGGGGCGCGTTGATAGTATGGCAAAAATTATTGAAGCTACGCAAAACATCAACATAATAAACGTTGGCACTAACAAGTGTGCATTATTTACGTTATCTAATTTTGGAATTATTGAGGACAATGCGATAGAAACTATAATTGCATTTACGGAAAGTAGAATGTTAGCCTTACTGTCAGCAATACTGCTTAATTGAGTATGATTTCTTAAAGTAATCCTGAATAAGGTATCAATGCCGCGGTCTGGCTTTGGACTCTTTGTTTTATTTTTTTTATCTTTTATTGTTTTCGGCATATCGTCTATTTGTTCTTCCATAGTTTTAATTTTATTTATGACCAATTCTATATTTTTTTCTTTTAGTGGATTCCAATTATCAATTGCGAAATCAGTGTAATATTTATGCTGATTCTCAAGCATTCTGTAATTTTCATTAGCCCATTCTAGGTCGCTGTAGCCTTTTTTTTGTGTGTTTTTCAATTCAGTCCTCAAAAGCTCACAGACATTTAAATAATCAGGATTTGCAAAATGAGAATAGTCAGCATCTCTTATGATTTTTTCTAGAATTGTTGTTGGCACATAATCGAATGTTGTGGCTTTTATTAAACTAGAAACTTTATCAATATATCCAACAGGCATATCTTTTCCTTTTAGAAAATCTACAACAATACTGACGCTGGAAAGCTCATGATTCTCGCAACCGTTGATGTATCCGGCATCATGAAACCAAGCTGCAATTATCACTATTTCCCTGTCAAACTGGTTCAGACTCTCCTTTTCACAAAGGTCTTCAACAGCATTTACCACGGACACTGTATGGTTGACATTATGATAAGTAAATGAAATAGAAAGTTTATCTTTGAGTAATTTAAACACAAAACTCTGGGCTACTTCTATAAGATCCATAAAAATTTTTTAATACTACTAAATTATGAAATTGTTTTCGGATAATCATTTTATTAAAATTAAAACAGCTACTTACCTCCTATTATATATATTTCTATTGCAGTCTTGCGCAACTTATCATGCTCAATATGGGAATAAGGCTACGAATAAAATTGCTATAAATGTTATTGACACATCAAAACTTGCACATACTTTTTTTTTAATCGGTGACGCCGGCAATAGCAACGAAGATAAATCAAAAAAAACGCTAAATCAACTTCATGAAGAATTACTGAAATCTGACAAAAATGCAACACTTATTTTTTTGGGTGATAATATCTATCCCAAAGGAATGCCCAACAAAGAGGACAAGTCCAATTATGATTTGGCTAAAACCAAACTATCAATTCAGTTGGCAGTTTCGGAAGAATTTAAAGGAAAAACCGTTTTTATCCCCGGAAATCACGATTGGTATAGTGGGATAAATGGTTTGGAACGACAGGAAGAATTTGTAACTGATTATTTGAATGACAAAAAATCGTTTTCACCAAGAAATGCTTGTGCTATTGATGACGTGAAAATTAATGATTTTACAACTCTTATTACCGTTGATAGTCAATGGTTCTTGGAAGACTGGAACAAAACTCCAATAATGAACGATGATTGCGACATTAAATCTCGAACAGCATTTTTTGAAGAACTGGAAAGTATATTAAATAATAACACTGATAAAACCGTAATACTCGCATTGCACCACCCATTAATGAGTAACGGCAGCCACGGTGGTCAATTTTCATTAAAGAAGCAGCTTTTTCCGCTGGAGCAGAAAATCCCTCTTCCAATAATAGGTTCTTTGATCAACTTTATCCGTAAAACATCTGGAATAAGTCCTCAAGACATTCAAAACAAACAATATGGCACTTTCGCCAAAAGAATGAAAACGCTTTTAAAAGGACATGACAATGTTGTTGTGGTTTCAGGACATGACCACAATTTACAATACATTGCGCATGACAACATAAAACAAATAATCAGCGGAGCAGGTTCCAAGTCTGAAGCGGCACGAGCTATTTACCCAAATGATTTTTCTTATGGCAGAAATGGTTATGCTTCTTTGAAGGTGTACAGTAACGGAAAGACGATTGTTTCCTTTTTTGGTCAGGAAAACAAAACCATTTACGAGAAAACCATCTTATTTCCAAAAAAAGAAGTGCACTTGCAGTATCCGAATACATTTCCTTTGAAAACGACATCCTCAGTTTATGCTCCTGCTCTACTTAATAAAAGTAGGGCATATGATTTGTTTTTTGGAAAACATTACCGACCTTATTATGGCACCCAAATAGAAGCCAAAACCGCAACGCTAGACACCCTGTTTGGAGGATTAAAACCCGATAAGGCTGGAGGAGGCCATCAAACAAAATCATTGCGCCTTGTCGATAAACGCGGTAAGGAGTATGTTATGCGTGCGCTAAAAAAAAGCGTATCCCGATTTTTACAAAGTGTAGCTTTTAAAGACCAATATGTAGAAAATGAGTTTGAAAACACTTTTGCCGAAGACTTTTTATATGATTTTTACACTACAGCCCATCCTTATACGTCGCTGGCCGTTGCTGCTTTATCACATGAAATTGGCGTTTCCCATACCAATCCTAAACTATATTACATCCCCAAACAGAATAGCTTAGAAGATTTCAATACCAATTTTGGAGATGAATTATACTTAGTTGAGGAAAGACCATCGGACAGTCAAATAAAATTGAAAAGTTTTGGAAGTTCAAGCGACATAAAAGGCACCGAAAAAGTGCTTGAAGACCTCATTAAAGATGAAGAATATAGTATTGATGAAAATGAATACATAAAAGCACGCCTATTTGATATGCTAATTGGCGATTGGGACAGACATTATGATCAATGGCGCTGGGGTGAGTATAAAGAGGACGGCAACGTGATTTACAAGCCAATTCCCAGAGATCGAGACCAAGCATTTTCAAAATACGATGGCGCTTTA
Organism: uncultured Flavobacterium sp.; assembly: GCA_937773775.1. Taxonomy (GTDB): domain Bacteria; phylum Bacteroidota; class Bacteroidia; order Flavobacteriales; family Flavobacteriaceae; genus Flavobacterium. Next base: position 49,906 of record CALJVL010000039.1, on the reverse strand, counting down.
CTCTCTGTTTTAATGTATCTTCCTAGTTTACGGCATATGCAAAGCTTCAAAAAAGACATACGAAATATCAAGTGGTTTAATAGAGAAGCATATTCTTTGGACTTGGCTTTTTTAAAAACCGCCAAGGAAAAAGAATGGATTAAGGAAGCGCGATACATTCAGGAAAATCTCTCGGATGAAGCTATTGACAATGCTTTCAATAATTTACCGAAAGAAGTCCAGGACGAAACTATTATAAAAATCAAAGAAAACCTGAAAGCTAGAAGAGCAAAACTAGTTGATTATGCTACTGAATATAGCAGCGTTTTACAAAAGACCGTTTTGATTGTCGGCACCAACAAAAAAGATAAATTTGTTATCAATCACAGCTCAAAGAACAACCTTGAAATCACCGTTTATAGACTTAAAAAAGACGGCGAAGAGTTAATCCATACCATTAGTTATAATGATTCGAACACTAAAAACATATGGATTTATGGTCTAGATGACGATGACGAATTTGAAGTGACAGGGAGTGATGATTCAAAAATAAATATTAAACTGATTGGCGGCCAAAACAATGATATTTATACGGTTAAGAACGGGAAAAAAATTGAAATCGTGGATTTTGAATCAAAGAAAAACACGTTCAATATAGATTCGAAAACTCGAAAACAATTGAGCGATAATTATGAAACTAATCTTTATGATTACAGAAAACCGAAATACAATGCTTTTTCAGGCTTTCCAACAATAGGCTTTAATCCAGATGATGGCATAAAAATGGGTGTCAATGCGAATTACACCATTAATCATTTTAAACAAAATCCGTATACTAGAAAACATAGCATCAACGCGAACTACTATTTTGCCACAGACGGTTTTGAATTGCTTTATAATTTATCTGTCCCAAAACTTATCGGCGCTTGGGATTTTGATTTAGAAACACAATTTACCAGCCCCAGTTTTGTGATTAATTATTTTGGATATGGAAATGAAACCTTTAGTGATGACGACATGGACGGAATGAATTATAACCGTGTTCGTCTCCGAATCGTCAAGGCTGCTCCACAAATAAAGAAAACAGGCCTAAACGGAAGTACATTATCTGTTCAATCCGTTTTTGAAAACATTGAAATCGAAAGAACAAAAGATCGTTTCATCACGACATCCAATACCGTAAATCCAGCAGTTTTCGAAAGGCAACAATTTGTGGGTGCCGGCTTAAAGTACAGTTATGACAATTATGACTATCCTTCATTACCTACTATTGGAATGGGATTCTCGATAGCAGGAAATTGGAAAATGAATCTAGGTGACATGAAACGTAATTTCCCTACGATAGAATCAAAACTTAACTTCAACCATAAAATCGATACCGCCGGAAAACTTGTTTTGGCGACGCTAATAAAAGGAAAAGCAGTCTTAAACAATAACTTTGAATTCTATCAAGGCGCTACATTAGGCGGGGACTATGATTTAAGAGGTTTTAGAAACGAACGCTTTTTAGGCAAACAATCCTTTTTTCAAAGCAGTGATTTAAGATGGAATATAGGAGAAATACGGGAAAGCATAATTCCAATGACTTACGGTATTCTGGGAGGCTTTGACTACGGGCGAGTTTGGTTGGATGGAGAGAAATCAGGCAAATGGCATCAATCCTTTGGCGGCGGAATATGGCTTAACGGTCTAAATGTAATCACTGCCAGAATCACTTGCTTTAAGAGTGTAGATGACAATGCACGAATCGCATTTGGCCTAGGGTTTGGATTTTGATTTAAGCTTATTTATACTAATTTCATAAAGCTCACCCCCTGTTTTCTTGACCCTTTCATCGGCAATAAGTAAAGTAGCGTTATTCTTGAAACAGATCGCCTCTTTTTGGGAATAATGCTGTAATTCGGTTTCGGTTCTAATTCCCGAGAGGAAATCATCTGATGAGAAATTTTCAAAAAGCCAAATCTTGCTGTGACTTAAAAGGACTACTTTGGTTTGGTCAGGACTTATTGCAGCACTTGTAATAGCACAATTGTCATAATCATCGCAAGTCTTAAAATCCGTAATTAATTCTGCCTTATGCATTCCGGCCCTATTGGGAACTTTATAAATAAAAACTGTTCCATCAAAGCCCTTGCTTCGGTTTTTAGTGAAAAGATAAAAGTTATTTTTAAACTCAAAAAAACTTTCTACATCATAGAATAACTCTTTCTTTTTGGGAGGAAATTTTTTTTGTTCTGGATAGAAAAATGAGATCTTGTAGTCTGGAACAGCATTTTCATAATCTAGAGATTTTTTGTTCATTTTGTAAATGCACAAATCCTGACGCTCATTTTCATTATTGCCAAAATCCCCAATATATACATTTCCTTCTTTGTCTTTTGTAATATCTTCCCAATCGATATTTTTTACGTTTTCGACAGTAACAGTTTTTGCAATCATGCCATTAGAGTTTAAACCATAAAGCACATTCGCATTTCCGCTGTCTTCCAATGTCCATAATATACTATCGTCACTGGAGTAAGTCATTCCAGAAACTTCTTTCAAATTTTTAGGTAAGGAATAAATTGTGGTCAATAATTCAGAGGATAGCTGACAGGATAACAAAGCAATTGAAGCCAACAATAAGATACAGTTTTTCATAATTAGTTTAGCTAAATTAGAATCCCGGTTTGAATAAATTAGCATTTTTAAAGTTCCTAGTAACGAATCTGAAAGCGGTTGTCAAGACATTTCCCATTCGTTTAGCATTTTTAAAGTTCAAATCATTTGTGTACTTATACAACTCCGATTTTAATTGTTCTACATGCTCATCTGGCGCAATAAGGTCCAGCCCCATAATCTTCAAGAGTCTTTTAATACGAGTTTCAGCAGATAGAATTCTTTTTGCCAATACTGCACGTTCTTCGTTTTTATATTGCTCTATGGAGCTTTCCTGCAATTTATCTTTAACTAATTTGACCATAGGATAATTTTCCTTAAAAAACTGCGGGCGGTATATCTTGAAGTTTCCTTCATAACATTGCTGATCAAAATCAATCGGACGAATCCTATATACCACCTGATCAAAATCGTGAATAGGAACAATCACATAATTATAAGATCTCATATCTCCCAGAAGTCGAATCATACAGCGCTCATTAAACTTCACAAATTCTTTCGCTATTTGTGATTTTTCAGTTTCGCTACAATCATTGAGGAGTGTTTTTATAAAAACGTCTCCAGGAATACCCATTATATGTTCCTCTACTAAAGTGTTTTCATACACTAAGAAATTTATTTTATCTGGAGACAGGATATGTTCTAATTCAAGTCCATAAACTCTGGAAGCATCTGCTTTCTTTACATAAAAATGAGTGTAATTATCATTTAAGATGTTTCTTACTTTTATTCGAAAAGGCTTCGAATTTCCAAAAGTGCAATAATCGATTGAATCTACATTCAAAAATTTAATAATATCTAAATTTCCGTCTGAGTGCAAAAGAGAGTAGATTTTCTTTAATGTCAAATCTATTTCCTGCCTTTCAAATTCATTGTAATATACACGTATCCATAATGTATCAACTTCTTGCTTATCGTATACATTTATAAAACCCGAAAAACGCAGCAGATCATCATAATAAATGGGCACTTTAGAAATCCGGTCAAATCGCTTTAAATAGTCAGAAAGCGAATTATTAATCGGATAACTTGGTTTTTTAAAAAGAACTTCGCCTTCGCTCATTGGTGTTTTATGTTTACTACAAATTTACATCAATTTATACGTAATGGCAATTAAACGGCAACTTCTCCTATCTAATTAGTCTTAAAAGCAAACAACTTAATTTTTTTTTCATTAAAGGAACAAACTCAGAAACTATGATTCCGAGAATTACCGCTTTAAGCATTAATTGAAATATTAAACTAATCCCCAATTACCAGTAACAAATTCATACCTTGTTCGCTCTATAAAAAACATAAAAAAATAAACATTTTGGGAACTATACTTTCAGTTAAAAACCTAAACAAGCGTTATGGCAGTTTACAAGCCTTACGGAATGTTTCTTTCGAAATAAAGAAAGGTAATGTTTACGGCATTCTCGGTCCTAATGGAAGCGGCAAGTCCACAACATTAGGAATTGTATTAAATGTAGTTAATAAAACTTCGGGAGAATACAGTTGGTTCGAGGGTAAGATGCAAACCCACGAAGCTTTGCAAAAAGTAGGAGCCATTATCGAAAGGCCCAATTTTTATCCTTATATGACCGCAGAGCAAAACCTAAAGCTGGTCTGTAAAATAAAGAATATTAGTTATACTAAAATTCAGGAAAAACTTGAGTTAGTTGGTCTAGAGGAAAGAAAAAACAGCAAGTTTAGCACTTTTTCTTTGGGAATGAAGCAACGTCTCGCCATCGCCTCTGCCCTATTGAATGATCCTGAAATATTAATTCTGGACGAACCCACGAATGGTCTAGACCCTCAGGGAATACATCAAATCAGAGACATAATTAAACAAATCGCTGCTCAAGGAACAACTATTTTACTAGCTTCGCACCTCCTTGACGAGGTCGAGAAAGTATGTTCACATGTATTAGTTTTAAGAAAAGGTACCGTTTTATATTCTGGCACAGTTGACGGCATGTCAGCAAATCAAGGCTTCTATGAACTACAAGCAGATGATACCGAAAAATTAATACAGCTTTTAAAAACACATCCTGCCGTTGACACTGTCAAGCAGCAAGAACAGAAAGTTTTTGTCTATTTAAAAAGTCCATTAGAAGCGGCGAGTTTGAATAAATTCCTTTTTGAAAACAATCTTAACCTAAGTCATTTAGTACAACGCAAACACAGTTTGGAAGAACAATTTCTAGAATTGACAAAAAAGTAGTCGACTTTGAATCACTTTTAGTCACAGTAAATTCACAAATCCTAATTTCTAAATCAAAAATGAAAAGATTACTTTCTATAGAATTGCAAAAAATTTGGATGAATAAAGCCAGTCGCGTATTGACATTAACCTATTTTATTTTACTTTCTTTTATTGCGTTGATTGCGTCGATCAATTTCAACATAGGATTTTTTAAACTCCATCTTGCCGAAATGGGAGTATTTAACTTCCCTTTTATTTGGCATTTTAATACCTATATAGCAGCTTGGTTGAAATTCTTTTTGGCCATTGTGATTGTTTCGATGATGGCAAATGAATACAGTTACGGCACACTAAAACAAAACTTGATTGATGGAATGAGTAAAAAGGAATTCATTCTATCTAAATTCCTGACGGTGCTCGCATTTGCTTTTGCCTCTACCGTTTACGTTTTTGTAATGAGTTTACTTTTGGGCTATAGCTTTTCTTCCTCTACTGAAATGAGTATCGTATTTTCCAAGATGGAATATCTTTTGGCCTTTTTTGTCAAGTTAGTTGGCTTTTTCTCTTTTTGCTTGTTTTTGGGAATATTAGTAAAACGCTCTGCCTTTGCCCTTGGCTTCCTTTTGGTTTGGAATATTATAGAAGGAATTGCAAAAGGCATTTTATCCTTTACAGTTTTTCCTGAAAATAATATAGCCGCTGCTATTACACAGTTTTTCCCGCTAGAATCTATGTCAAATTTAATAGTGGAACCTTTTTCTAAATTATCCTTGATTAAAACCATCGGAACCCAAATAGGGGTGGATGACGTAACAGACTTCAGTGTACATTTTTTATCAATACTTATTGTAGTGGCATGGTCTCTTCTATTCACGTTATTCTCATACAAATTACTTAAAAGCAGGGATTTATAGTATCTTTACTAGTCTATGAAACTATTGAAAATAATTTTATTCTACATCTTTGTCTGTTGCTACTCACTTATTGCGACTGCCCAATCTATTACAGTAGATGATGCCTACCTAGCACAAGATCTGGTAGACTTATTGACCAATAATAGTACTTGTGCAACTACATCATCAGCTAGCGTATCTGGAGATTCCTTTTCGGGAACTAAAAACAGTTATGCTTATTTCAGTGCTGGAACAAGTAGTTTTCCGTTTTCGGAAGGTGTTTTGTTAAGCACATGGAGTAGTGACAATTCCGTAGGTCCATTTTTAAGGGACAACGGCGGGGGAGATACTTCATGGCTAGGGGATGTAGATTTAGAAGAGGCTTTAGGAATAACAAACACTAAGAATGCTACAGTTTTAGAGTTCGACTTTGTACCATTTACAAACTTCATCAGCTTTGATTATATTTTTGCCTCCAATGAATACCAAGATTATTTCCCTTGCCAATTTTCAGACGGATTTGCTTTTTTGATTAAAGAAAATGGTGGTTCTGCAGCTTATAAAAACTTGGCAGTACTCCCAGATGGAACTACCACAGTTTCTTCTCAGAATGTACATCCCTTTATACCAACTTTTACCAAGGAAAATGGGACCACGGAGAACGGATGCGCTGCAGTAAACGAAGAATATTTCGGGCAATCAAATACAGCGACGACAAATTCAAGTCCTATCAATTATAGCGGGCAAACAGTTGCTCTGACTGCCCAAACAGGGGTTATTGCAGGGAATTCCTATCATATTAAATTAGTGATTGCAGATCACCGTAATGTAAATTATGACTCTGCCGTCTTCCTAAAAGCTGGCAGCTTTATATCTAAAGTTGATTTAGGCGCCGATCGCTTACTATCGACGAATAGCGGCTTTTGTTTTGGCCAAACTTATGTAATTGACACAGAGCTACCTTCTAGCTATTCTTATAAATGGTTTAGAAATAATATTTTATTAGCAACAGAAATAAATCCTTCTTATACCGTCACAGATGCTGGAACATACAGAGTTGAAATCACTTTAAATCCTTCTACCTGCATCGCAACCAGTCAAATTAAAATTGAATATACCCCAGAAATCGTTTTGAACAACCAGGCAATTGTACAATGCGATGAAAATGGTAGCGAAATTGCACTTTTTGATTTGACCAAAATGGACAGCGCTATCAAAAATAACGACTCAAGCTTAAGTGATGTTATCTACTATGAAAGATTATCTGATGCTCAAGCAGCAATTAACCCTATACCAAACCCTGAAAATTACAACAACACTTCTGCAGATCAAATTGTTTATGCAAGAGTATCAAATAGCTATGATTGTTCAAACTATGCTGAAATTATGCTACAGATTTCAAATAACACGATTGCGCCACAAAACCCCATAACAAGCTGTGACGGTGACGCAACACAAGACGGGCTTTATCAATTTGATTTAAATTCTCAAGTTAGCCCGCAAGTTCTGCAAGGATTACCTCCAGGATTAACAGTAGCATACTACTTGAGTCAAACTGATGCTACTCTACAAAACGAAGTATTGCCAAACCTTTTTAATAATACGGTTGCTAATCAACAAATCATCTATGCACGGGTCGTAAATGGCCCCGATTGCTACGATATCACTCCTATTACTCTCATTATAACTACATTTAATCCTTTAAATTTTCAAGAAGAGAATGTTTCCTTATGTAGTGAAAATGCAATAAACCTTTCTGTTGCATCTGGCTACTCCGCTTATATATGGAATACCGGAGCAACGAGTAATACTATTACATTATCGTCAGCAGGTAATTATTCAGTAAAAGTTACCAATGAAAATGGATGCGAAGCCACAAAAATATTTAATGTGAACCCTTCCGGCATAGCGACTATAATCGGAGCGCAAGTAGATGATTTTTCAAGGAACCAAAATTCAGTTTTGATAGAATATACAGGGATAGGGAATTATGAGTTTTCACTTGACGAGTCCTATTTTCAGGATGACCCCAAATTTGAAGGTATTGCCCCGGGAATATATTCAGCCTATGCCAGAGATAAGAACGGCTGTGGTTTGTCAGCTCCTTTTTTAATTTACGTATTAGATTACCCGCGTTTTTTTACACCAAATGAGGACGGATATAATGACAGCTGGAATATAAAAAACCTTGAATTGCTACCTAAATCTACTATTACTATTTTTGATCGCTATGGCAAATTATTAAAGCAATTTAACCCTGTTTTTTTTGGTTGGAACGGTACTTTTAATGGGTTTGCATTGCCCTCAGATGATTATTGGTTTTCTTTAAAATTTGAAGATGGAAAAGTTATAAAAGGCCACTTTACACTAAAAAGATAAGAGATATTTACCTACTTTTAGCCCATGAAAAAAGCTTTACTTATTTTCTTTACTTTTTTATCAATAAGCTGTTTTGCGCAGTTTAGTAAAACGCATTATATTCCGCCTTTGACTGCACAAAACAACCTAGCTGAAGATCAATATATATACATTTCGACACCTAGCACCAATTCTGTTAATTTCAAAATAATAGAAAATGGAGGAAATGTTATTCCAGGTATCGTAAATAAAAATAGTCCATATGTCTATTCCATAGGTTCTGGAAATTCCAGTCAACTATTTACCCCCAAAACAAGCATTGGAAAAATAAGTAATAAAGGATATGTAATTGAAGCCGAAGATTTAATTTACGTAAGTGTAAGAGTAAACTCTGGCAGAAATCCTAATGGAACATACAATCATGCAGGAGGATTAGTTTCAAAAGGCAATAGCGCCTTAGGTAAAGAATTTAGACTTGGCGCTATGCTTAACCCTCTTTATGACTCCACTTTACTAAATTTCGCGTCTGTTTTATCTACTGAAAATGGCACAAAAGTCACCATTTCTGGTATCCCCATTGGAACAATTCTTTCTGACGGAACCATTATCGCTGGACCTATAAATATTACTTTAAACAAAGACGAAAGTTATGTTCTCGCTTTAGAAAACAAAGACAATGCTAGTCCCTCAAACAGTTCTAAAATGATTGGAGCCTTGGTCGAATCAGATAAACCGGTAGTCGTCAACTCGGGCTCTTTTTGCGGAAGTAATAGCACCCTAATCGGCACCTTTCCTAACGGGGCGACAGGACCCGCAGGAAGGGATGTAGGTTTTGACCAAATAGTTCCATTTGACAAAACGGGAACAGAATATATTTTTGTAAAAGGAGCGGGTACAAATGAATTAGAACGGGTTATCTTGATTGCTCACGAACCTAATACTATCATTTATCTAAATGGAATTTTTGATCCTTATAGAACTCTGATTAATGCGGGAGATTATGTTGCGATTGATGGGAGCCAATTTAGTACTAATGGGAGTTTATATGTTTCAAGTTCTAATAAGGTTTTTGCTTACCAATGTATTGGCGGAAACAGCACTGTTTATTCTCCACCGGCCAATCAAAACATGTTCTTTGTACCACCCTTAAATTGTGCCACACCTAATACAGTAGATAACATTCCATATATTGAACAAATAGGAAATATAAATTACACTGGCGGTAGTTTAAATATCGTAACTGAAACTGGAGCAACTGTATTAATAAACGGTGATCCTGTTACCGCTTTACCTACTGCTATAGAGGGTAAATCTTCTTTTGAAAGATATTCGATTCCTAATTTAATGGGGAATATAGCGGTGAAATCAAGCAAGCAGGTTTATGTTTCCTTTTATAGCTCCAATGGAGCTGCAACCTATGGTGGATATTATTCCGGTTTTGATACAAAACCAGAAATCACTTCAGAAATAAGTATAGGTGCAACTTCCTCTTGTATTCCTAATGTCGTTTTAAAGGTCAGTTCCATCACCGCCTACGATACTTTTGAATGGTCTTTTAACGGCCAACCTATTTCTAATTCGAATGCAAATTCATATATTCCAACTCAACCCGGTTACTATGAGGTAAAAGGGAGCATCATTGGATGTGATTCTTTTTACTCGGATAAAATACCTGTGAGCAATTGTCCTACTAACATTGATAATGACTTGGCTAATGACAACATTGACATTGACAATGATAATGACGGCATTACAAATTGCACTGAATCTTATGGAAATCAAAACATAGATCTTTCTAATTCTAGTGTTGGAACTGTTGCCGCTGGAACTTATTCAAATTCTTTTACCGGATTTATATCAACAAATGGCACTGGTTTGCCCACTGGAACATTTATCGGACGTCTCGACGGTAGTTTTATTACTGAAATTCCTATCGGAAAAGACAACAGCGTCGTTTACAAAATGACTTTTACGAATCCTATAAGTTTAGGAATGGAATACATTTCATCAGCTAATCCAACGAATCTTTTGAATGCTGATGCCGAATATATTATAAATTCTGATATAGATAAAACCATTACAGTTTTAAATCCAACTGACCAATTACTGATCGACACCAATTATGACGGAATTTACGAAAGTGGAATAACTGAATTTTCTTCCTTTGAAATACGCTTTAGACTCAACAGCGCAACTCCTTTAGATGCTGGGGATGGAACTTTCAAGTTTTTAACTTCTGGGACAAATACAATAAGTTTTACCCATAAAAACCTATCCGATGATACTAAAAACAAATCATCATTTAAATTTTTTGCAGTTTGCGTACCTAAAGACTCAGACGGAGATGGTATTTCTGATCAACTAGATAGTGATAGCGACAATGATGGTATTCCAGACAACATAGAGGCTCAAGGAGAAAAGTTTATTACCTACACTACTGATGATTTAAATAAAGATGGTTTAAGTGATGCTTATGAAACTATTGGATCCATTGGATTAACTCCAATAGACACAGATGGTGATGGTGTTAAAGATTACTTAGATTTAGATAGTGATAATGATGGGATTTATGATTTAGTTGAATCAGGTTCAAATGCTTCGGATGCCACTTTAGATGGAGTTATTGACGGTCTTATTTTTGGATCTAACGGTCTAGCGGATAACGTAGAAACTTCACCTGAAAGTGGCGTTATTAACTATACCATTAGAGATACAGATAGCGATGGGATTAAAAATTATCTTGAATTAGACAGTGATAATGATTTATGTTTTGATGTTACCGAAGCTGGGTTTATTGATGGTAATGGCGACGGATTATTGGGAAACACACCACCGACAGTCGATGCTAATGGAGTTGTTACGAGCGACATTGGCTATACAACACCAATTCAAAACTACATTATTGCTGCCCCAATTGTAATAACGACACAACCTGATGCTCCGCCAACTTGTGAATCAGAAAATGCAAATATTTCAATAACTGATAATGGTGATAGCTACCAATGGCAATTATCTACCGATGAGGGTACAACTTGGACAGATATATCTAATACTGCAACGTATTCAAACGCTACTACAAACACCTTGACTATTACAAGCGTTACCAATGCAATGAAAGGTTTCAAATATCGCGTTCAACTGAATAAAACAGGAAATTCCTGCGGTTTGATTTCTGCTGAAACAACATTAACGGTTTATGCATTACCTATCGTAAATGACATTACTATGATACAATGTGATGATGATTTAAACGCCATTACATCCTTTAATCTCACCGTGAAAAACAATGCTATTTCCAGCAATTCCTCCAACGAAACTTTTTCCTATTACGAATCTGTAGATAGTGATGGAAATCTGCAAGATCCAATATCAACACCATTGGCTTATGAAAATACAACTCCAGGCACTATGTTTATTTGGGCAAAGGTTGCCAATAACATAACAGCTTGTTATAGCGTCGCCAAACTGACATTAAAAGTTATTGCGACAAATATTCCTGTTACTTATAATATACCACAAGCTATTTGCGATGACTTCTTAGATATTAATGGAAATAATACTGTCAACAACAATAAACGTGACGGAATTGCGACTTTTGATTTAAGTGCAACCAAGACAACAATCCAAAATTTATTACCAAAAACAACCGGAGTTGTTTACAATATCAATTATTATAGAAATCAAGCCGATGCATTAGCAGAAATTAATGAGATTACCGACATCTCCAATTATAGAAATATTGGTTATCCAAATACTCAAAATATCTGGGTTCGGGTAGACAGTGATGTTGACAATGCCTGTTATGGATTGGGTCCATTTGTGATTTTAACCGTTGAAAAACTACCCTTTGCGAATCCTGTTTCGATTCCGCGGCAATGCGATGACGACCACGATGGGATTTTCAATTTCGATACCACTAATTTAGAGTCAACTTTATTAGGAAGCAATCAAACCTTTCCGGTTGCTGTAACTTATTATGATGCAGCAAATAATCCTTTGAAAGATACTAACGGAGTTTTGATTACAAGTCCTTTTCCATCAACTTTCATAACTTCTTCCCAAACCATAAAAGCCGTTGTAAAAAACAACACAGCCCAAAGCTGTTTTGATGAAACAACCATTCAGTTTATTGTTGATGATTTGCCGCAAGCATTCTCAGTTTCAGCTGCGCTGACGACGACTTGTGATGACGAGATAAATCCATTAGTACAAGATGGTAAGATTGCATTTAATACCTCAGCGTTTCAAAACACAATTTTGAATGGACAAACAGGAATGATTGTAACTTATACTTTACAAAACGGAACTGTACTTGCAACTTTAGCAGGAACTTTTACAACAGGAACTCAAAATGTGTTGGTAACAGTAACGAATCCATTAAATCCATCTTGTCCCGCGACGACTACTTTAAACTTTATAGTAAATCCGTTGCCCCGTATTAATATGAATGCAAATGGTGACGATGATGAATTAGTTTGCTCCAATCTTCCTACATTCTTTGTAAAACTAGATGCGGGAATTCAAGATAACTCACCTACAAGCAATTATACTTATTTATGGTCTAAAGATGGAACTGTTTTGCCTAGTCAAATTGCTTACGAATTAGATGTAAACGCAGAAGGAACATATACTGTTGATGTAAAAAACATTTCTGGTTGCAGCAGAATCCGAACGATAAAAGTTACCGCTTCTGATGTGGCGCATATTACAGATATCACCATTGTTGATTTAACAGACATAAATTCAGTTACTGTAAATGTTACTGGTTCTGGTAAATATGAATATAGCTTAAACGATCCATACGGACCTTTCCAAACATCTAATTTCTTTGATAATGTTCCTGCAGGAATACATGAAGTATTTGTAAACGACGAAAATGGCTGCGGTATTACCAGCCAAAGTATTGCGATACTTGGGGCGCCGAAATACTTCACTCCAAATGGTGATGGATACAATGACTATTGGAATGTAAAAGGGGTGAATGGCAATTTCAATGTTAATTCTATTATATTTATATACGATCGTTATGGAAAATTAATAACCAAAATAAACACTAATAGCGATGGCTGGGATGGAACGTTTAATGGAAATCCATTACCTTCTGATGATTATTGGTACACTGCCAAATTGCAAGATGGCAGAGAGGCCAAGGGACATTTCAGTTTAAAAAGATAATAAGACTGATCAAAAAAACATTTGTTACATGCATCTTTAATCTGTTTTATCGGCAAATAAGACATTAAAAAAAAGGGCATAGTCGTCAGTAAAAAAATAAAGACATAAAAAAAGCCATTCTTTCGAATGGCTTTTTAATTTATATAAATAGAATTAGATTTTGAATCTTTTTCTATCAGTCTCTGTCAAATAAATTTTTCTTAAACGAATAGATTTCGGAGTAACCTCAACATATTCATCTTTTTGAATGTACTCTAAAGCCTCTTCTAATGAAAAGATAATTGGAGGAATAATCCTTGCCTTCTCATCATTTCCAGAAGAACGAACGTTAGACTGTTTCTTAGCTTTCGTTACGTTTACACTCATGTCATCGCTACGAGAGTTCTCTCCAATTACTTGACCTTCGTAAATTTCATCATTAGGATTAACGAAGAACTTACCACGGTCTTGTAATTTATCGATAGAATAAGGAATTGCTTTTCCATTCTCCATAGAAATTAAAGAACCATTGTTACGTCCAGGAATTGCTCCTTTAAATGGCTCGTATCCAATATAACGGTGTGACATAATAGCCTCTCCAGCTGTTGCTGTAAGCAATTGATTACGCAATCCAATAATTCCACGAGATGGGATATTAAATTTTATAATCATACGCTCGCCTTTACCTTCCATGCTCAACATTTCACCTTTACGGATAGTAACAAACTCTACCGCTCTACCAGAAAGATTTTCCGGTAAATCAATAGTTAATTCTTCAATAGGTTCACATTTCTTACCATCAATTTCTTTGATAATAACTTGTGGTTGACCGATTTGTAATTCATATCCTTCTCTTCTCATTGTCTCAATAAGAACAGACAAGTGAAGTACACCACGTCCAAAAACCATAAACTTATCAGCTGAATCAGTTTCACCCAATTTCATCGCTAAGTTTTTCTCTAATTCTTTTGTCAAACGATCTCTAATATGACGTGAAGTAACAAATTTACCCTCTTTACCAAAGAAAGGAGAGTCATTAATTGTAAACAACATGCTCATTGTTGGCTCATCAATAGTAATTGTTTGTAAGGCCTCAGGATTTTCAAAATCAGCAATTGTATCGCCTATTTCAAAACCTTCAACTCCGACTATGGCACAAATATCTCCAGCTTTTACCTCTTGAACTTTTATACGACCTAAGCCTTCAAAAGTATGTAATTCCTTGATACGTGATTTTATTATTACACCATCTCTTTTACACAAAGAAATTGGCATTCCTTCTTTTAAAACACCTCTTTCAAGACGACCAATAGCGATACGACCTGTAAACGCTGAGAAGTCTAACGAAGTGATTAACATTTGCGGAGTTCCTTCAGAAACTTTTGGAGCTGGAACATTTTCAATAACCATATCCAATAATGCTTCAACATTATCCGTTACGTTTTCCCAATGATCAGACATCCAGTTATTTTTAGCTGAACCGTATACAGTTGGAAAATCTAACTGCCACTCTTCTGCTCCTAATTCGAACATTAAGTCAAAAACTTTTTCATGAACTTCTTCAGGAGTACAGTTTTCTTTGTCAACTTTGTTTATAACAACGCATGGTTTCAAACCAAGATCTAGAGCCTTTTGTAACACAAAACGCGTCTGTGGCATTGGTCCTTCAAAAGCATCTACTAGTAGACAAACTCCATCAGCCATGTTCAATACACGTTCTACCTCTCCACCGAAATCGGCGTGACCAGGGGTATCAATAATGTTGATTTTAGTTCCTTTGTAAACTACAGAAACGTTTTTTGAAGTAATAGTAATACCTCTTTCACGCTCTAAGTCGTTGTTATCAAGAATTAGATCACCTGTGTTTTGATTGTCACGAAATAACTGACAGTGATACATAATTTTATCAACCAAAGTTGTTTTACCGTGATCGACGTGGGCAATAATTGCAATGTTTCTAATAGATTCCATCTGTGATTTTTAATGGCTGCAAAGGTACACTTTATTTTGATATAAAAAATCTTTCTGTAATAGTTTACATATTGTTGCTTTGTCATAAAGCAAAATTGCTGAAAATACAGCTCCAAATTACGCTAATGGACTGTTTTATAATTCATAATATTTAATTACATTTGGGTAATGAAAAACAAATCCAATCAAATAACCATTATATACCTAGTTACCGCATTGTTTGTGGCTATTGTTTTCCATAAAACCTTGCTAAAGTTCTCTTTAATAGAAAACTATCCCTCATACGGTTTTTTAAAAGACATTACCTTAATCCTATTAACTGGAATAGTATATAGATATATTTTATCCAAAAACCAAAACCAAGATAAAGAAGTACTCGAAAAACTTCAGAGCACAAACAATGAAATAAAAGAATCAAATGAAAAGTATGACATTGTAGCTAAAGCCACCAGCGATACTATATGGGATTGGAAAATACAAGAAGACAAACTATTTTGGAATAAGGGAATAAAAGCTATTTTTGGCTATAACGAAGACGAGGTAGGTGACAGTTCAAAATGGTGGTTTGACAACATTCATCCAGAAGATAGTATTAAAATGTCAATCAAACTATACTCGTTTATCGAACAAAAAACTAATAACTGGCAAGATGAATACCGGTTTAAGTGTGCTGATAACTCATATAAGTACGTACTCGACAAAGGATTTCTTTTGAAAGACGAAAACGGTAAAGCCATTAGAATGATAGGGGCAATTCAGGACATAACAAAGCAAAAAGAAGAGGAGTTACGTCTTAAATTATTAGAAACAGTAATTGTACAAACAAAAGATTCTATAATCATTACCGAAGCCGACTTCAACAAACGCCAACTACCGAAAACAGTATACGTAAACCCTGCTTTTTCAGTTATGACAGGTTATGAACCGAATGAAATCATAGGGCAATCCCCTGATATCCTAAAAGGACCAAATTCCGATATTAATGATATAAAAAAAATAATCAAAGCCATACAAAACAAGGAAGAAAGCCTGATCGAAATGATCAGTTACAGAAAAAATAGAGAACAATTCTGGTTACGTTTCTCCATGATTCCTATTTATAATTCAGAGAACGAAATATCCCATTGGGTGTCCATCCAAAGAGATGTTTCTGATGAGAAAAAACAGGAAAAAGAAAAGGAACAACTTATTAGGGAACTTACAAAAAATAACAAAGACTTAAAAGAGTTTTCTTATATCACATCACACAACCTCAGAGCTCCTATATCTAATTTAACAGGGCTTTTAAGTCTTATCGAAGACATCCCTATCGAAGATTCAGAATTAAAAGAAATTTTGTTTGGTTTTGACAAATCGACACATTTACTAAATGAAACCATTAATGACTTAACGAAAGTAATGATAATCAAAGACAACCTCTCTATTCAAAAAGAGGACCTATTCCTTAAAGACGTTTTTGAAGATGTTTTTAGCCAACTTTCATTTCAAATTGACCTGCATAAACCTATATTACAAATTGATTTTGAACAAGTATCCGTTTTAAACATAAACAAGACCTACATTGAGAGCATACTATTGAACCTTTTAACAAATGCACTAAAATACAGAGCAGAAAGTAAAACCCTAAAAATAACAATTACCGCCAGTCAAAATAACGACTCCACAACACTCGTTTTTAAAGACAATGGTATCGGAATCGATTTAGAAAGAAATCGAGATAAAATATTTGGCCTTTACCAGAGGTTTCATGATTACCCCGACAGCAAAGGTTTAGGACTATATCTCGTGAAATCGCAAGTGGAAGCTATGAATGGAACTATTAGCATTGAAAGCCAAGTTAATAAAGGAACTACATTTACTTTAACATTCAAAAATAAATAAAAATGGTCGATCTAATTTTATGCGTCGATGACGATCCTATAACACTTATGCTGTGCAAAAAAGTAATTAGCAAAAAGTTGTTTTCAAATGAAATAATTACAGCACAAAACGGCGAGAAAGCGCTTAACTACTTTGACGAAATTAAAAAGTCAACAGCCGAAGCAATGCCCCACAAACTGCCACAGCTAATTTTTTTAGATCTAAACATGCCTGTAATGGGTGGCTGGGAATTCTTGGAATGTTTTAGCAGTTTCGAATATTCTACTTTTAACGGCATAAAGGTGGTTCTACTTTCTTCAACTATAGATCCTGAAGACTTTGAAAAAGCAAAAAAATATCCAATGGTTATTGATTTTTTATCAAAACCCATCACTGGGTCAATGCTAGACAATCTACTCGCTAAAATGCACGACAAATAGCGCAGTAAGAGAAATGGTAGACCCTTTCTTCTCAGCAATATAATATTATTTGAACTATGAGGTCCGGCTAGATGTTACCTTCAGAGGTATATCAACACTTTACATAAATTTAAGCTTTAGAAAAAAAACGAAACATAAAAAAAGCTCCCTAAAAAGGAGCTTTTTTTATAGAATCAATAAAATGTAAATATTACAATTGAGCAACAAATTTTGTCAATTTAGATTTTAAATTAGATGCCTTGTTATCATGAATGATATTCTTTTTGGCTAACTTGTCAATCATAGATATAACGTTTGACAATTTAGATGTAGCATCTACTTTATCAGTTGCTATTCTTAATGCTTTGATAGCATTACGAGTAGTTTTATGCTGGTATCTATTTAATACTCTTTTCGTTTCGTTACTTCTAATTCTTTTTAGAGCTGATTTATGATTTGCCATTTTATTATATATTTATCTTTTACTATTCTTTTTTTGTAGTCCGTAAGGGAATCGAACCCCTGTTACCAAGACGAAATCTTGGCGTCCTAACCCCTAGACGAACGGACCATTATCCTTCTAAGTTAATTATCAATCTAAATCTTAGATTAATTTTGTAGCCCGTAGCGGAATCGAACCGCTCTTACATGGATGAAAACCATGCGTCCTAACCGATAGACGAACGGGCCATTTTCCCTCTAAGTTCGGGACAACTTTAATACGCAAAAAAAATAGTAGCCCGTAGCGGAATCGAACCGCTCTTACATGGATGAAAACCATGCGTCCTAACCGATAGACGAACGGGCCCTGCTTCTCTAATGCGGATGCAAAAATACAACTATTTTTGAAACGCACAATAGTAGACGCAAAAAAAATTATTTTTTTTTAATATGCCTTAGCAAACAAGACTCTTCCTACAGACTTACCCCCAGTAAATATGCAGCTTCCAGCCTCTTCTACCCTAGATAAAGGGATACATCTAATAGTAGCTTTAGTCAAATCTTTTATCTTCTCTTCGGTAGCCGCAGTTCCATCCCAATGTGCTGATACAAAACCTCCTTTACCATTTAAAACAGTTTTAAATTCTTCAAAACTATTTACTTCAGTAATGTGACTGTCTCTATAATTTAAGGCCTTATTAAATAAATCTTCTTGAATTTCAGATAACAAATCGCTAATATAAGCTGCAATTCCATCTTTAAACTTTACTTCTTTTGTTAAAGTATCCCTTCGAGCTACTTCAAAAGTACCGTTTTCCAAATCTTTAGGTCCAACCGCAATTCGTACAGGAACTCCTTTTAATTCCCACTCTGCAAATTTAAACCCTGGTTTTTGCGTCGTTCTATTATCATACTTAACAGAAACATTCAGTTTTTTCAATTCAGCTATTAGTACATTTACTTCAGCTGTTATCTCATCTAATTGCTCATCTGTTTTATGAATTGGCACTATCACCACTTGTATAGGGGCCAAATTTGGAGGTAAAACCAATCCTTTATCATCTGAGTGCGTCATCACTAAAGCACCCATTAATCTAGTGGAAACACCCCATGAGGTTCCCCAAACGTATTCCTGCTTACCTTCGGCAGTAGCAAATTTCACGTCGAATGCTTTTGCAAAGTTCTGACCTAAAAAATGGGACGTCCCCGCCTGAAGAGCTTTTCCGTCTTGCATCAACGCTTCAATACAAAAGGTTTCTTCGGCGCCTGCAAACCGTTCCGTCTCTGTTTTTATACCTTTTATGACCGGAATGGCCATAAAATTTTCGGCAAATTCAGCATAAACGTTCATCATTTTTTCAGATTCCTCGATAGCTTCATCCCTAGTTGCGTGTGCGGTATGTCCTTCTTGCCATAAAAACTCCGCAGTTCTAAGGAACAAACGGGTTCTCATTTCCCATCGAACCACATTGGCCCATTGGTTGATCAACAAGGGTAAGTCCCTGTAGGACTGAACCCATCCTTTATATGTTGACCAAATAATCGCTTCACTAGTGGGACGTACTATAAGCTCCTCCTCTAGTTTTGCATTGGGGTCTACCATTAATTTACCAGGCTTATCTGGGTCATTTTTAAGTCTGTAATGCGTCACTATGGCACATTCTTTCGCAAACCCTTCCGCGTTTTTTTCTTCTGCTTCAAACATACTTTTAGGAACGAACAATGGAAAATAGGCGTTTTCGTGCCCTGTTTCTTTAAACATCCGGTCTAATTCTGCTTGCATTTTTTCCCAAATAGCATAACCGTAAGGTTTGATGACCATGCAGCCTCTAACTCCTGAATTTTCAGCTAAATCAGCTTTAACAACCAGTTCATTATACCATTTTGAATAATCTTCTGATCTTGTAGTAAGGTTCTTACTCATATTGAATAGTTTGGCACAAATTTTGCATTATTTTATTTGAATAAATAGTTCGACAAAACTAACTATTTTTGTAGTGTGCAACAATAAAAAACCATACATATATGAAAACTAATATATTTTTACACAAAAAAACTTCATTTAATCTACTAATTGGATTTTTGAGCTTTTTGATGGCATCATGCGGATCCTATCAAAACAGATCCTATTATGATAATGACGGAATATACGGTAATACTTCAAACCAAACTACCGAAAGAAAACCACAAAACAACACAGGCAACCAATATACAAGCTATTTTAATTCTCTCCAGAACAATCAATCTACTGAGATTTTTACAGATGTAGATACTTATTCTGATTATGATGTACAAAACGATACTCCCCAGGACGACTTTACTGCCTATGCTGGTTGGGGAGGAAATGCTCAATCTGTAAATATCTACAACGACGGATGGGGAATGAACAATTGGTACGGAAACAACTGGGGAATGAATAACTGGTACGGAAACAATTGGGGAATGAACAATTGGGGCATGAACAATTGGTACGGAAATAACTGGGGTTTTAATGGTGGTTTTGGCTGGGGTATGAGTATTGGCTTTGGATGGAATAACTGGTACGGAAATGGTTGGTATGGAAATGGTTGGGCGAATTATGGATACAATTACAGCAATCGTGATTATTCATACAACCCAAGCAGAAGAGGTTCTTCTTCATCCTACTCTAATTCTGTAAACACAAATAGAAACTACAGCTCAAGAAACGATTCTCAAACCAGAACGAGTACCAGTAGGACTTCAAATACTTTTGACAATAGAAGAAGCTCCCTTAACAGTAATACCTCAAGAAACAGCCCTACTTTTACTAGAAGAAGTTCTCTAAATAATAATAATAATAATAATAATAATACCTCGAGGAACAGCCCTACTTTTACTAGAAGAAGTCAGTCTCAAAGTCAATCATATAGCACGCCGACTAGAGGAGAAAACACAAACACTAGCAGGCAAATAAATTCAAATAGTAGCCGAAACAGCTATTCGCCTTCAAGATCGAGCAACTCTTCCAATAGCTCAAGGTCGTCAAGCGGAGGCGGTGGAAGCTCTCGAGGTGGTGGAAGCTCTCGAGGTGGTGGAAGGAGATAAGTTAACTATCGTTATCAAATTATATAAAACACAAAAATTGTATCAAAATGAAAAAATATCTGTTTTTATTATTTACAAGTTTCACTTTTGGTGTAGTCCAATCACAAGAGATTGCTGATGCAATGCGCTATTCGCAAGATAACCTGAATGGGACTGCGCGTTTCAAGGCTATGAGTGGCGCTTTTGGAGCGCTTGGAGGCGACTTTTCCTCCATCGGTATAAACCCAGCTGGTTCAGCTGTTTTTTTAAACAATCAGTTTGGAATAACGGTAACCAATAGCGACATAAAAAACAATTCTAATTATTTCGGAACGCCCACTACCGAAAAAGATAACTCCTTTGATCTAAATCAAGCTGGAGGAGTTTTTGTGTTTAACAATAGGAATTTAAATAGTAATTGGAAAAAGTTTTCATTAGCAGTGAACTATGAAAGCACTAACAATTACAACAATTCAACATTTTCAGCCGGAACTAACCCTAATAATTCGGTTGCTAATTATTTCCTAAGCTATGCAAATGGTGTTCCACTAAATGTTCTTGAAGACTCCTTTTATGACAATTTAGATAGCGGTACCCAACAAGCTTTTTTAGGATACCAAGGATATGTTATTAATCCCGTAAGTACGGACGTAAATAATACACAATACACCTCTAATGTTGCCGAAGGCGAAAACTATTATCAGGAAAACTCTTCATATTCTTCTGGTTACAGCGGGAAGCTATCCTTTAATGCCGCAACCTCTTACAAAGACAAATTATATATAGGAATCAATCTCAACTCCCATTTTACGGATTTCAGACGATCATCTGTCTTTTATGAAGATAACAATAACCCATTAAACGCCGATGATAAAGTAACTAGATTACAATTTAACAATGACCTATACACCTACGGAACTGGTTTTTCTTTTCAATTGGGTGCGATTGCAAAAGTCACCAATGAGGTTAGGTTGGGACTCGCTTATGAATCTTCGACATGGTATAATTTGAGTGATGAGTTTTCCCAAAAACTAGTTACAGTGCGTAGTAACGTTGATGGTGATTTGCCGCAGGATGTAATTGACCCGCGAGTAACCAATGTATATGCGCCCTATAAGTTACAAACGCCAAGCAAAGTAACCGGAAGCTTTGCCTATGTTTTTGGAACTTCGGGACTAATAAGCATTGATTACGCCATAAAAAACTATGGGAACAGCAAATTCAAGCCCGAAAATGACAGCTATTTCAGCTCCTTAAATGCTAACGTAAGTAATACCCTAGACAATTCAGGTGAGTTAAGAATCGGCGGCGAATATAAAATTGACAAACTGAGTTTAAGAGCAGGATACCGTTACGAACAAAGCCCCTATAAGAACTCTACGACAATAGGTGATTTAAACGGATATTCAACAGGTTTAGGATATAACTTTGGTTCGACAAAAGTGGATTTGGCTTACGCTTATGCAAAAAGGGATTTGGAACAAGGCTTTTTCTCCAGAGGGTTAACTGATGCACCGAAAATCAATTCCATCAACAATTCGGTCTCGTTGACTTTGTTGTTTGAGTTATAGGTTTCAGTTAATTTAATAATAGATCAAAATAAATAGTTTATCAACCGTCTTGATTCTTTAAAGCAAGACGGTTTTTTTAGTCCTGATAGCAATATAAATCTACCAATTTTTATACAGGAAATTCCAAGGTAGGATAGGAATAGCTTCATAAAAAACAGGGAAAAAACAGGGAAAAAACTTCTGTTTGAATAAAAAAACGTAATTTCGCACTCCAATTTACAAATCTATGAGAACCAAGTCTTTAAAAAAGAATAAAATCAACGTAATCACTCTTGGGTGTTCTAAAAACATCTACGACAGCGAAGTATTAATGGGTCAACTCCGTGCTAATGGAAAAGACGTAGCTCATGAGGCTCCAGCTGCTGAAGAAGGAAACATTATCGTCATTAACACCTGCGGATTTATTGATAATGCCAAGGCAGAATCAGTAAATATGATTTTAGAATATGCCGATAAAAAAGAAAGAGGTTTAGTAGATAAAGTATTCGTGACCGGATGTTTATCCGAACGTTACAGACCTGATTTAGAAAAAGAAATACCTAATGTAGACCAGTTTTTTGGAACCACAGAGTTGCCACAATTATTGAAAGCTTTGGGTGCTGATTATAAGCACGAGTTACTAGGAGAGCGATTAACCACTACTCCAAAAAATTACGCTTACTTGAAAATTGCCGAAGGTTGCGACAGGCCTTGCAGTTTTTGTGCAATTCCGTTGATGCGTGGTAAACACGTTTCTCAAACTATTGAAAAATTAGTAAAAGAAGCAGAAGGATTAGCTAGAGATGGTGTGAAAGAATTAATTTTGATCGCTCAGGACCTTACTTATTATGGCCTTGATATTTACAAAAAACGTAATCTTGGAGAGCTATTAGAAGCATTGGCTAAAGTGGAAGGAATCGAATGGATTCGTTTGCATTACGCGTTCCCTACCGGGTTTCCTATGGACGTTTTAGAGATCATGAAACGCGAGCCTAAGATTTGTAATTATATTGATATTCCGTTGCAACACATTTCAGATTCTATCCTGAAATCCATGCGCCGTGGAACTACACAAGAAAAAACAACCAAATTATTAAAAGATTTCCGTGCAGCAGTTCCAGGAATAGCGATTCGTACGACCTTAATCGTAGGTTATCCGGGAGAAACACAAGAAGATTTTAATATCCTAAAAGACTGGGTTCAAGAAATGAAATTTGACAGAATGGGCTGTTTTGCTTATTCTCACGAAGAAAACACACATGCCTATTTATTAGAAGATGATGTTCCTGATACAGTAAAACAGGACCGTGCCAACGAAATAATGGAATTACAGTCTCAAATTTCATGGGATTTAAACCAAGAAAAAGTAGGACAAACTTTCAAATGTATTATCGACAGAAAAGAAGGTAGTCATTTTGTGGGAAGAACTGAATTTGACAGTCCAGATGTAGATAATGAAGTACTTATTGACGCCTCAAAACATTATGTGAAAATAGGAGACTTCGCAACGATAAAAATAATCGAAGCTACTGAATTTGACTTATACGGAGAGCCAGCGTAATTTTGAGGCATTCGTAAATTGAAAAACCATTTATAAAAGCAACTATGAAAACAATTAAACTATTTTTCGTTTTGACAGTTATATTATTATGCAGCATAACCGCCTCTGCCCAATATGGCAACAATGGCTACGGAAACAACGGTTATGGCGGTGGTGGTTATGGTTCTAACAATGGCAGAATGAGTCAAATGAATCAGAGTCGCGACATTGAAAAACCAAAAGAAATTCCAGTTGAAGTGACTGTTGGAAAAATAATGGAAAAATTAAAAACAGAACTTCTATTAGATCAGTTACAGGAAATTGCTATCTCAAATGTTCTGATCGAGAGTATCAGGTCACAGGGTATTTTATTGAAAGCAGAAACTGGCCAAGAACAAAAAATAAAAGAAATTCAGGCGCTATCTGAAGTTACAGACAGAAAAGTAAATGAATTTTTGAATGAAGATCAAAAAAAAAAATACAAAGCACTTAACGAACAAAGCAACAAGTCAAGAAGAAAACGATAATTTCCTTAATCCTAAAGAATAGATTATAAAACATGAAAAGATATTTTCACTTCATAATTGTTGCTATTGTCATATCTTCCTGCTCTACAAATCCCTACAAGGCCAGTGAGAAAGAATATGATACTAAACTTAAAACTTTTAAGGAAGTAATTTCTAAGAAAGAGCCCTTGCCTTTACCAATTGTTACCAAAACAATACTAAATATTGACAATGCTTATACGACACAATTATACACTTTTAAGGATACTATTTCAAAAATGGGATCGACGGAGTTGGAAAATGGAATTCAGACAGAATGGATCAGTACTGTAAATTTTAATTTACGTAAACCAAATTTCATTATCATTCACCATACCGCACAAGATTCGCTACAACAAACAATAAAAACCTTTACGCTGACTAGAACACAAGTAAGTGCCCATTACGTAATTGCAGACGATGGTAGTGTAGTACAAATGTTGAACGATTACATGCGCGCTTGGCATGCCGGACTAGGTTCTTGGGGGAAAGACACCGATATCAACTCCTCTTCAATAGGTATTGAGCTCGATAATAACGGAACTGAGGTATTCTCAGAACCACAAATTACTAGTTTAATGGCACTGTTAAGCAAATTACAAAAAGAATATAACATACCTACCCAAAATATAATTGGCCATTCCGATATTGCTCCGACACGCAAGAATGATCCTAGTGCTTTGTTCCCATGGAAAACTCTAGCTGAAAACGGGTTTGGCATTTGGCAAGACGATACATTGGAAACTGCCCCAACCGGTTTTAATACCGAACAAGGACTACGAATCATCGGTTACAATACTAAAAATCTTTCGGCGGCGATAATAGCATTTAAAAGACATTTTATCCAGAACGAAATAAACGAAGTTTTAGATGAAAAAACGATCAATACCATTTATTCCATCTACAAGAAACAATAAAACAAATTAACAAGTCTCAAAAACCGTTCTTTGATTATACCGAAGAGCGGTTTTTTTTATGATGCCACTAAGTTTCACTTTTTATTTAGTCAGTAAATAAAGTAGTTGCACGCATTCTTAAATGCACTAGACCTTACATAAAATTTGTAATTAAAGTAAAGCAAAAACTATATAATTATAAATCAGTTTTTTAGACGGTATGTTTTCCAGTGTTAATTCTGTTTTAATTTAAAAATAAAAATTATGAAACTACTTAATATTTATGACAGTACAGAGGGGCTAAACCGAAAAATCGCCAACTTTACTGAAGCTTTTTTACAAAATGCGGCACAATAGGTAACAATTACAGATACCATCGCTGCACCGCTACCAGTAAACGGATTTGCTACCATCAAGATTGGTTCCTCAATAACCACGAACAAGTTACTAGTCTGTCATGAAACACCAGATTTAAGAGCATCTTGCCAACTAGACTCATAATTCCCATAGCCTTTTTCTCAGTGTCACTAACCTTAGCATTCGGCAGGTAGGATGAACATTTTGAGGCAAAAAAAATAGCCACCGATCTTCTGACAAACTGAATAGAAGTCGTAGATGATTTCTCAAATTCAGATACTTTAAAATACACCGAATATGATTATTTAAACCGTTTAATCACGAAAATGATTTCTAAAAAAGAAGTTAGTGCAACGCATACTTCGCAGAATTTTGATATACTAATTGGTATGAAGTGACAAAATTTACAAATGAATTTATAGAAAAAGCATCTCAAAAGTCTTGATTTTTGTATTTTAGCTTTTTAATAAAATTAGCTTCCTAAATAATAAATTGTATTATGAGAAACTATAATCTACCCCATTTTATAATTTACCTATTTGTCATAACAGCTACCATTTGTTCTGCTCAAAAATCGGTATCAAAAGAAGCGGCATACCAATACTTGCCAGATGATTTAGAATTATATAATACAATCGTCTCCATGGACAGTCTTTTTTTTCAAGCCTACAACAATTGTGACCTTGATAAACAAGCAGATATATACTCAGACGACATCGAATTCTATCATGATAAAGGCGGCATAATGACAGTTAAACAAGAAATTTTAAATAATACAGAAAAATATGTCTGTGGTAAAGTTACACGGGAACTAGTTGAAGGAAGTATCGAAATTTATCCCATTAAAGATTTTGGCGCCATCGAAATAGGACTCCATAAATTCCACAACAATACTGAAAAAAAAGGCACGGTTTCCCATGCTAGTAAGTTTATTATTTTCTGGAAAAACGACAATACTAACTGGACAATTACAAAAGTAGTTAGCTTGCATTAGCGTTCTTTATAAAACAATAAAACATTCCCAGAGGCGAATGTTTTATTTCTATTCATGTACAATTACACTATTTACAAAGGAATATTCCCGTGCTTTCTATTAGGAGTAACACATTCTTTATTTTCGAGCATGCTAAAAGCTTTTATTAACTTGCGTCTAGTGTCTTGCGGTAGAATAACCTCGTCTATAAAACCACGTTGGGCAGCGGTATAAGGGTTTGCAAACAAATCGGCATACTCAGCTTCTTTTTCCAATAGTTTGGCAGCAGGATCAGCAGCCTGTTTAATATCATTTTTAAAAATAATTTCTGAAGCACCTTTAGCTCCCATTACTGCAATTTCGGCAGTGGGCCAAGCAAAGTTCATGTCGGCACCAATGTGTTTAGAGTTCATCACATCATATGCTCCGCCATAGGCTTTACGTGTAATAACCGTAATTCTTGGTACAGTCGCTTCGCTAAGCGCATAGAGCAGCTTGGCCCCGTGTACAATAATACCATGCCATTCCTGATCCGTTCCTGGTAAAAATCCAGGCACATCAACAAGTACTAACAAAGGAATATTAAAACAATCGCAAAAGCGGGTAAAACGTGCCGCCTTTTTCGAACTGTTCACATCCAAAACTCCCGCTAAATACAATGGCTGGTTCGCTACAATTCCTATACTACGACCACCAAGTCTTGCAAAGCCAACGATGATGTTTTCTGCATAGTTTTTATGCACCTCAAAAAACGAATCTTCATCAATAATGCCAGCAATGATATTATGCATATCATAAGGTTTATTGGGGTTATCAGGGATGATACTTGCCAATTGTTCACGAATCTCATCATTGAGTTTGTAAGCCAATTTTTGTGTCGTTTCTTTGTTACTTTGTGGCAAATAGCTCAGCAAACGTTTCAAATCTTCTAAACATTCTACATCATTTGCAGAAGTAATATGTGCCACTCCTGATTTGGTAGAATGGGTGCTTGCACCACCTAACTCCTCTGAAGTCACGGTTTCATTAGTTACTGTTTTTACCACACTAGGTCCGGTAACGAACATATAACTAGTATCTTCGACCATCATAGTAAAGTCTGTCATTGCGGGCGAATATACCGCTCCACCAGCGCAGGGTCCCATAATCGCAGAGATTTGCGGAATTACTCCGCTTGCTTGCACATTCCTATAAAAAATATCTGCATAACCACCCAGCGAACGAACTCCTTCCTGGATACGAGCACCACCGGAATCATTCAAACCGATCATCGGTGCTCCCATTTTGACGGCCATATCCATCACCTTACAGATTTTCTCTGCATGTGTTTCAGACAATGCTCCACCAAAAACAGTAAAATCCTGAGCAAAAACATAAGTTAATCGTCCGTTTATAGTTCCATATCCTGTTATGACACCATCACCGTAATACAGTTCCTTTTGCATTCCAAAATCAGTTGTTCTATGCGTAACTAACACCCCAATTTCTTCAAAAGAACCATCATCCATCAAATAATTCACGCGCTCTCTTGCGGTTAACTTCTTTTTGTGATGTTGTTTTGCAATCCTGTCTTTACCACCACCCAGATGGGCAAGAGCAAGCTTATCGTTTAATTCTTGTATTTTCGAGTCCATAAATTTATTGATTTGGTAATCGTACGATTTTTTGATCTTCAAAATACTGGTTTAAAGCTACTAAACCAGCAATCTTAGCTTCTTGAGCCAATTGGTCTTTCAATTCCGTCGCATTGTAATACTTTTTTACAAAGTGGGTATCGAAATTACCTGAGCGAAAAGCTTCATGTTCAAATACAAACTTCCCGAAAGGCAAAGTTGTTTGCACTCCTTCTACTAAATATCCATCAATTGCTTTAACCATAATTTGAATGGCTTCCTCACGTGTTTCACCATAAGTAATCAGTTTAGCGAGCATTGGATCATAATAAATCGGAATGTCCATGCCTTGCTCAAATCCATTATCGACGCGAATCCCTTCGCCCGTAGGCAATTGGTAAACATCCAAATGACCAACACTTGGTAGGAAATCATTCATTGGATCTTCGGCGTAGACTCTTAATTCTACAGCGTGCCCTTTTATTTTCAAGTCTTCTTGTTTGAATGCCAAGGCTTCACCCCTAGCCACTTTGATTTGCTGTTCGACCAAATCCAATCCGGTAATAAATTCCGTAACAGGATGCTCGACTTGCAAGCGCGTATTCATTTCGAGGAAAAAGAAATTATTATTTTCATCTAATAAAAACTCAACTGTTCCAGCTCCAAGATAATCACAGGATTTAGCCACTAAAACGGCAGCTTCACCCATTTTTTTGCGTAATTCAGGTGTTAAAACGGAAGAAGGTGCTTCTTCTATCACCTTTTGATGGCGACGTTGAATACTACACTCTCTTTCGAATAAATATAAAATATTCCCATGACTGTCCGCCAATATTTGAATTTCAATATGTCTTGGAGACCCCACGTATTTTTCAATAAAAACAGCACCATCACCAAAAGCATTTAATGCTTCACTGATCGCTCTGTTCATTTGCGATTCAAATTCCTCCGCATTTTCAACAACACGCATTCCTTTTCCACCTCCCCCGGCAGAAGCCTTAATCAAAATAGGAAAACCTATTTCTGTAGCTACGACTTTCGCTTTCTCGATGTCAGTAATAGCCTCGTCTAGTCCCGGAACCATTGGAATATTATAAGCTTTTACCGCTTCTTTAGCCGCCAACTTACTTCCCATTATATGAATGGCTTTCGATTTAGGTCCAATAAAAATGATGTTGTTCTTTTCTGCTTTTTCAGCGAATTCTGCATTTTCACTTAAAAATCCGTAACCGGGATGTATGGCATCCACATCTAGCGCTTTGGCTACTTCAATGATCTTATCACCCAACAAATACGATTGATTAGACGGCGAATCTCCAATCCAAACCGCTTCGTCAGCAAATTTGACATGGGGTGAATTCCGATCGACAGTAGAATAAACCGCGACTGTTTTTATGCCCATTTTCTGAACCGTTTTCATGACCCTAATTGCGATTTCGCCCCTATTGGCAACTAATATTTTTTTCATATTTAATAAGACTAAAAGAATAATGACCGTTTCCCTGTTAGAACAAAGAGGTAAAAAATTCTTATTTATTTATCTATTTTCTATACTCTATTCGAATTCAATTAACAGCTGACCTTTATCTACAGCATCACCCAACAATACCGAAATTGATTTGATGATACCATCGCGCGGTGACAGAAAACTATTCTCCATTTTCATAGCTTCCAATATCAATAGGTTATCATTCTCTTTTACAACTTGCCCAACAATCACACTAATCTCCAGAATTAACCCCGGCATAGGCGCTTTAATGGCATTGACCTGCTTTGTAAGTCCAACTTCAAAGCCCAACTCTTTGATAAGCAAGTCTAAATCATTTGCAATAGCAACGGTATATTTGTTGTTATTTACCTTGACAACATAATCTTTTTTATGAAAATTAGCAGAAAGAATTTCTGCTTTAAAAGGTTTACTTTCATGTAAAATGTGAAAAGAATTGGAATCCAAATTGACAGCATCGAGTTTTGAAACTTGTTCCTTATCAAGGGCAAATTCAAAGAAATCATTTATTTTTACTTTATAGCTATCGCTCATTAGTGTAATTTTTATAGTTGTAAAAATAGGGAAAAGAAAACGTTTTCGTAAATGAAAAAAGGAAGTTTTATGCTAAATTAGTATAGTTGCCTAATAAAAAGTATTGTTACAAGACTAGCAACCCATATTCACGCAGGCTGTTCACTGGTTTTGAATACCAAAACAATTCGAAATCTTCCTGCTGTTTCTCAAAATCAATCTTTATTTCCTGTAACGTAAAAACTTGAGAACTCGAAACGGAAATTTTCTGAAGAATTTCCTTCAACCATACTCCCTCCGCTTTACTCGTTTGAATGGTAAAACTTTCTTTTTTGGAGTGGAAAGTTAAAGTCATCATTTCCCAAGAACTACCCTTTTTAGATTTGGTAAACTCTCCAACAAAAGGTTTTCCACCCAACAAAACGATTTTGGCTGTGGGTTTTATTTTGAAATCTTCCGGTTCTTGCAAGGCCTTAAAAATGAAGTGCTGTGGAATTTTTGTTTTTGGAATTTTAAAATCAAACCATTCCTGCAGCGTATAATCAAAACAGATTCCGTGCATAAAATTGAACAAGGATTTCTTTAATCCAAAGCTGAATTTCTCATGGTCAATTCCTGTTGAATCTATATAATTAATGTCGTTGTTAGCAAAGCTGCCAATAACCTCGGTTTCTTTCACAACGCCAAACTTCTCTGGGTGTAAACCTACAGGACTGTGCGCTGTCATTGCAAATTGGTGCCAAAACCCTGATTGTAATACGCCCAATTCAAACAGTTGACGCACCATTTCGAGACTGTCGACTGTTTCTTGAATGGTTTGGGTTGGGTAGCCATACATCAGGTACGAATGTACCATAATCCCCGCTTCGGTGAAGTTTCGAGTAACTTTGGCCACTTGTTCGACCGTTACCCCCTTTGTCAATTAATTTCAGTAACCGATCTGATGCCACTTCGAGTCCGCCAGAAACGGCGATGCAACCCGATGCTTTCAGCAACAGGCACAAGTCTCTGGAAAAACTCTTTTCGAAGCGAATGTTCGTCCACCAAGTCACCGATAATTTTCTCCTCAAGATTTCGAGTGCCAAGGCGCGCATCAAGGCTGGAGGAGCCGCTTCATCTACATAATGAAAACCGTTTTCTCCTGTTTGCTCCATCATTTCCTCCATTCGATCACACAGTAAATTAGCAGCAATAGGCTCATAAATTTTAATATAATCCAACGAGATGTCGCAAAAGGTGCATTTCCCCCAATAACATCCGTGCGCCATAGTAAGTTTGTTCCAGCGACCATCACTCCACATGCGGTGCATTGGATTTACGATTTCGATAACCGAAATGTATTTGTCCAAAAGCAAATCAGAATAATCGGGTGTTCCAAGTTGGGATTGCTTGTAATCCTGTTTTACCGAATTATTTTTATAGACCACTGTACCCTCTTCTAAAAGGAAAGTACGTTTATATGAGTTGTGATTAGGATCTTCGATATTAGTAATCAATTCCTCGAGAGGAACTTCACCGTCATCCAAAGTGATAAAATCGAAAAACTCAAAAACACGGGCATCCGAAAGTGAACGTAGCTCGGTATTAGGAAAACCGCCTCCCGCTGCAATTTTAATTTCAGGATGCTGCTTTTTTATCCATTGCGCCGATCGAAAGGCACTGTACAAATTCCCAGGAAAGGGAATCGAAATAAGAAATACTGTAGGCTGAATGGTTTCTATTCGATCTTTTAGAATCGAAAGAAGAACATTGTCGATATAAGTTGTCTCATGTTGCAAAGCCTCGTACAATTCGTCAAAAGAATTAGCCGATCTGCCCAAACGTTCCGCATAACGGCTGAATCCAAAGTTATCATCCACACATTCTACGATAAAATCAGAGATGTCTTCGAGATACAACGTGGCCAAATGTTTTGCTTTATCTTGTGTTCCCATGGTTCCAAAAGCCCAATCGAGCTCCTCTAGTTGTGCGAAACGAGAAGCTTCTGGCAAATAACCTTCTTGACATATTTGCAGTGCCAGTGTTGGATTTTTTCCTTGCAGAAAAGCGACAACCGAATCAATCGTTTTAATGTATTCGTCCTGTAAAGCATAAATACGCTTGGAATTATCCGAAATTTCTCCAACTTTAAACTTTAGACTTGCAACTTCAAATAAATTTAAAAGCCCTTCTTTCGAAAACAATTTCAAAATAACCTCTATCCCCAAATCCGCCTGAACGGAATCAATGCCTTTGGTATTAAGAAACCCCTTTATATAAGCCGTTGCTGGATACGGTGTATTCAGTTGGGTAAAAGGAGGCGTGATGAGGAATAATTTAGTTTTCAAAAGAAATAATTTTTGTGCAAAAATAAGGGATAATTTTAGTAATTCCTTTAAAAGATCAAATAGAGGTCAAATTCCGTTTTCGTGCTTTCTTTTCATTAAAAAGAATTAAAACTTATGCTCCTTTTTACTGACCATCAGCAAGGAAAACAAAGAGATACATGCAGCTCCACTCAAATAAAAACCAACATAGGTCAAACTATATTGTGTCGCCAACCAAATCGCTATCATAGGCGCAAAAGCTGCCCCTATAATACCAGCCATATTAAATGCTAAAGAAGTACCCGAATAACGAACGTTGGTAGGAAACAATTCCGACAAGAAAGTCCCTAGAGGGCCATAAGTAAATCCCATCAAAGCCATTCCAACACATAAAAACAGAGTCACTAAAACGGGATTTCCTGAATTCATGAAAAAAGAAAATGCAAAACCAAAAACAGCAATAGCTAAAGTAGCATAAATAAGCATTTTTCTTCGTCCTATACGATCAGCAATAAGGGCAGAAACGGGAATAAAAAGTGCAAAGAACAATACAGAAAACAATTGCATTAATAAAAAGTCCCTTTTGGAATAACCCAAATCCGAAGTAGCCCAACTAAGTGTAAACACCGTCATGAGATAAAATACTAAAAAGGTGGTAATGGCTGCAAATGTACCGAAAATTAGCTGATTTTTATAAAATTGTAATAAAGTAAAAAAGGGAACCTTCACTTCTTCTTGTTCCTTTTTAGAATTTTCGAAAGCGGGAGTTTCAGTGATTTTCAATCGGATATAGAAACCTACTACAACCAACAACGCACTAGCTATAAAAGGTATCCTCCATCCATAATCGAGAAAAGATTCAGCACTCATTGTATCCGTTAAAATCAAGAAAGCTCCTCCCGAAAGCAACAAGCCTATTGGAGCTCCTAACTGCGGAAACATACCATACCAGGCGCGTTTATTGGGCGGCGCATTTTCGATGGCCAATAATACGGCTCCACCCCATTCGCCACCCAGACCTACTCCTTGACCAAAGCGACACAGCATTAATAACAAAGGAGCGGCTATCCCTATGCTAGCGTAACTTGGCAAGAAACCAATACTCACGGTTGAAATCCCCATCGTCAACAAAGCAATTACTAAGGTTGTTTTGCGCCCAACTTTATCTCCGTAATGGCCAAAAACCGCCGAGCCAAGCGGGCGTGAAAGAAACGCTATTGAAAACGTAGCCAAGGACAGCAAAACCGAATTGGTACTGTCAGCCGAAGGAAAAAATAATTGAGGGAAAACCAAAACTGCAGCGTTCGCATAAATATAGAAATCAAAAAACTCAATAGTTGTGCCAATTAAACTGCCAAAAAGAACATGTTTTAACGAATTTCCTTTATTCGGATTTGAATTGTCTTTCATATGGACATAAAATATTTGGATAAAATTGACACAATTTTTCGGAAGTAACAAATGTATTTGGTTTCAATAATTTTAGACATTATTAAATAATCAAGTTTAATAATACAAACAGGCTTTAGCGGTAAATAAAATTATAGATACTTCTTGTATTGAAGAATTATTTTTTAGCTAAAAAAAAAATTATAGCACTTACATATCTACTTCGAAAATTTTAAGCACTTCGAATTACAGATTATGGAAAAACTAGTCAAGAAAGATATAGTAATCTGCTGTGACACAAAAACATCTTTTTCTACAAGAAGTATTTTGCCGAAATACCACCGTTTATTTTGAAAAAAAAAATTATTTTTTTTACAAATAAAGAAAACATAATTTAGACCCTCCAAATTACGAATCAATTATTCATTATCTTCTTAAAACATTGAATTACTAAATTTAAGAAATTTTTAAGATATTGTATTGTAATTCCCCATTAAAATGCGTACAATTACAGAAAAATAGTATAATATTTATATACAAATAGCTAAACCTCTTTTGAACATAAAATCAAAACATACTGTTATCACCGATGACTCTTTACTTTGGAGTAGATTAAAAGTAGGAGATGAAAAAGCTTTTTCAGTACTTTTTGAAAAGTATTATGAGCATTTAGTACGTTATGGGAATTCATTTTCAAAACATTCTGGAAAAGTTCAAGATTGCATTCAAGATGTATTTGCCGACGTTTGGTTATACAGAAATTCTTTAAGTGATGATGCCAACGTAAAAGCCTATCTTTTATCTAGTCTTCGCAAAAGGATTTCAAGATTACAAGAACGAGACCATGTCTTTAGCAAAATTACTTCAACAAATACTATTGAGTTTTTATTTGATTTCTCAATTGAACACCAATTAATTATCGACGAAAGTACTGCCGATAAGGTCCGTCAACTTAATAAACTGATCAACCTTCTTCCTTCTAGACAAAAAGAGGCTTTATATCTTAGATACCACCAAGGCCTGAGTGTGGAGCAAATTGCTGATATGCTAGACGTAAATTACCAATCGGCAAATAATTTATTACACCGCGCATTACTCAACTTACGCAAAGACTGGAACACTAACATCTCCTTACTTTTACTGCTATCTCAAAGCTTATTATAAAATTATCTTAAATAAATTAAAAAATAATCTTAATTTACTGAGTATACAATAAGAAAACGGTCCTTTATGTCTTTGTAACCTTATTTTTAAATGCAAAGACGTAACCAATATACCGAAATAGAAGATTTTTTAGCTGATGAGTCATTCCAGTCATGGGTACGCTCAAATGAAGACCTGAAAAACTGGGAAGAGTGGACTTTAGAAAATCCTTTAAGAGCTAAATTAGTTGAAGAGGCAAGACTTTGGATCTTAGCAATGAAGGTTCCTGAAAATAATTTAGATTCTTCCCAAATACAAACCGCACTAGTTGCCACTTGGAATAAAATTGAAAAGAAGAAAACATCTAGAAAGAAAGAAATTAAAATATGGAATAATAATTGGCTCAGGTCTGCTGCTGCAGTTTTGGTTTTTGGATTACTCGCTTATTGGACCTACAGCCATTTATTTATTCCTAATAATTCAACCCAAATCTACAATGAGCTTATACATGATAATGGCGAAGGCTTTGTGGAGCAAACTAATAATTCAAACAAGCCTCAAATTATAACTTTATCTGACGGATCCTCTGTCCTATTGCAACCAAAAAGTAAGTTGAGTTATCCTAAAATTTTTGTAGGAAACGAAAGAAGAGTTTATTTATCTGGAGAAGGTTTTTTTGAAATTAGTAAAAACCCTGAAAAACCATTTCTCGTCTTTGCTAATGAAATTGTTACCAAAGTAGTTGGAACTAGTTTTAGGATAACCGCTTTTTCTAATGAGCCAGATGTTGAAATACTTGTACGAACAGGTAAGGTAAAGGTGCAATCTAATGAAATGGCATTAAGTTTTAATAAAAAGGAGGAAATCACTTTGCTACCTAATGAAGCCCTACGATTTACTCGTAAAAGTTCGACATTCAATAAAATAACTGATATTACAAAAGATGAAACTTTAGTTCATTCTGTTAGAACAATAGAGCAATTGAGTTTTGATTTTACGGACATTCCAGTTAGTCAGATATTTAAAACAATTGAACAAGCTTATTTAGTAAATATTGAATTCCCCAAAGAGAAATTGAAAGATTGCCATCTAACAACTTCACTAAACGATCAGCCATTGCCAGAAAAACTTAAAATTATTTGCAAAGCGTTGGGAAACAAAACGAGTTATGAAATGAATGGAAACCAAATTATCATCTATTCTGATGGTTGTAATTATTGATAAAATGCCTATGTAACAAGATCAAAAAGAAAAAAGCGCCGAAGATGCTCTAACATTTTCGACGCTTAAATGAAATCAAATTGCCTTCTCTAAAAAGCAATTTGTGTTGTCCCTATAATACCCGATAAAAAGTACTAACAAAAACAAACCAAAATTATGAAAAAACCTGTTGTTAAACAACGATTACTCTTCCGAATCATGAAAATAACATTATTTCAATTGCTGTTGGCCTTTGTATTTTCCACCGTAACCATGGCAAATAGCGTTAAAGGCCAGAAGAAATTAGACACTAAAGTTACCCTTAATATTGAAAACTTAAGTTTATACAATGCTTTGGCTAAACTTGAAAAAACTGCTAATGTAAAATTTTCATACAATTCAAGAATAAGTCAGCTGAATCTGAAAATTAATTACAAGGCTAATGATGAATTATTATCATCTATACTTAGTAATATTTTACAGCCGCTAAACATTACTTATTCTGAAGTAAGTAATCAGATTATATTGCAAAATAATACGACGCAAACTAATGGTTCAATGAGTACCTCCTCTTCACCATTATTGTTAACTACTAATGTAGTAGCCACTAAAGTAAAAGGGAGAGTTCTTGATGAAAAGGGAAACTCATTACCTGGCGCTACAGTATTGGTAAAAGGAACAAAAATAGCTGTGATGACAGATATTGATGGTAATTTCAGTATCGAAGTGCCTGCAAATAGCACCACACTTGTTATTACTTATATAGGAATGGAAACCCAAGAAGTAGCTATAAAATCTACTCCGATGACCATTGTACTAAGCGAGTTTGGCCAAAAATTAAATGAAGTAGTCATTACTACGGGATATGAAAAAACATCTAAAAGAACCTTTACAGGAGCTATCAGTAAAATTTCTGAAAAAGATTTACTTGTAGAAGGAGTTGTGGATATTAGTAGAATGATTGAAGGAAAGGCTGCAGGAGTAACAGTCCAAAACGTAACAGGAACCTTTGGTACTGCACCAAAAATTACTGTACGTGGATCATCATCTATTTTTGGTGATACTAAACCTCTATGGGTAATTGATGGTATTGTTCAAGAAGATATCGTAAATCTTTCTTTTGCTGATTTAGCATCTGGAAATTCAGAAACCTTATTGAGTTCTTCTATTGCAGGACTAAATC
Source organism: uncultured Flavobacterium sp. (assembly GCA_937773775.1). Lineage (GTDB taxonomy): Bacteria > Bacteroidota > Bacteroidia > Flavobacteriales > Flavobacteriaceae > Flavobacterium. The sequence goes on along the minus strand of CALJVL010000039.1, from coordinate 12,225 downwards.
CTAATGATGTTTTAAGTATCGAAATATTAAAAGATGCTTCGGCAACGTCTATTTATGGTTCAAGATCTTTGAATGGTGTTGTTGTAGTGACTACTAAACAAGGTAGACGTGAAGCGCCTTTGAGTGTTAATTACTCACTTGAACAAACAGCAAGAACAGTACCCAATTATAGCCAGTATGACATTTTGAATTCTCAGGAAACGATGGGCATCCTTAAGGAAATCGAATCGAAAGGATTCCTTGGTCTACCTGACACTTCTCAGGGTCGTTATGGAGGCGTTTACAACATTCTTGCAAATGCCATTAATACTTACGATCAAACTAACGGAACTTATGGTGTCAAAAATAATGAGCCTAGTAGAAATGCTTTTTTAAGAAAATATGAATTGGCCAATACAAATTGGTTTAAAACATTATTTAGACCTTCGATTACACAAAACCACTCCTTGAGTTTTTCGGGTGGAGGAAAGAACAATGCTTATTTTGCCTCTCTTGGTTTTTATCATGATCCAGGTTGGACACTAGCTGATGGTGTTGATCAATTGACAACAAATATTAAAAACACCTTTTTTATAAATGATAAATTTAGCTTAACGCTATCTACTCAAGCTTCGGTTAGAGATCAATCAGCTCCAGGAAGTTACGATAGTCTAAAAGATGGTGTGAGTGGAAGTACTACGAGAGACTTTGATATTAATCCATTTAATTATGTTTTAAACACCAATAGAACTTTAAGACCTTATGATGATAATGGTAATTATGAATATTATAGAAATAACTGGGCACCAATAAATATAGTTGAAGAATTGCAAAATAATTATATGGACATTAAGGTTAAAGACATTCGCTTTCAAGCAGATTTGGCATATAAAATAAACTCGAAATTGACGTATAACTTTACTGCTAATGCTCGTTATGCCAATACCACTAGAGAACATAACATTCTTGAAAACTCTAATATTGTAGGTGCTTATAACGCACAAGAAACAACAATTGTAAGAGATGCAAACATATTTTTGTATCAAAACCCAGATGATTTAACTGCTCCAAAAGTTTCTGTTTTACCCAATGGTGGTATTTTAAGAAAATTTTCTAATGACTTGACTTCTTTCAATATTAGAAATAGTTTCAACTATAAAAATGTATTTAGCGACAAACATGAACTAGAAGCATTATTTGGACAAGAATTAAGATCCGTTGACAGAAACAGTAATAATTTTACTGCGTACGGTTTACAGTATGATAGAGGCTTAACTGCTTTTACAGATCCTAGAATATTGGAAAAACTAATAAACGGAGGAGAGTCTTATTATTCATTCAATGAGGAAAGAGAAAGAACAGTTGGTTTCTTTGGTAAAGTAGGGTATACCTATGATAGACGTTACACCGGTTCGATCACAGGTCGTTATGATGGATCAAATAGACAAGGAAATAGCGCTTCTTCAAGATGGTTGCCAACGTATACTTTCAGTGGTAAATGGAATATTAAAGAGGAAGACTTCATGAAAAACGACAATACCATAAATAACTTGAGCTTAAGAGGTTCTTATGGTTTAACTGCAACTGCTGGCCCAGCAACCAACTCATTAGCTATCTACAGAAGCTTTATTACAGATCGTCTTAACCTAGGCGATAGGGAAACAGGACTCAATATTGATGAACTTCAAAATGCAGACTTAACTTGGGAAAAACAATTTGAAACTAATATCGGTTTAGATTTAGGTTTATTAGATAACAGAATTCAATTCACAACTGATGTTTATAGTCGTAAAGCCTTTGACTTAGTTGACTTTGTCACAACTTCAGGAATTGGCGGTCAAAAAGTCAAACAAGGGAACAATGCTGATATGGAAACCAAAGGAATTGAAATAGCTCTTACAACTCAAAATTTAAATAATTCTCGACTTAAGTGGTCTACTTCTTTTAATTTTTCTGTTTTTAATCAAGAAATTACCAAGTTACAAAACAACCCTTCTGTTCTAGGTCTAGTTGATGGTACCGGAGGAAATACTCTTGGACATCCCAGAAATGGTCTGTATTCCTATCAATTTACTGGATTAAACAACCAAGGATTACCCACTTTTATTATGGCAGATGGAGAAGAGGATAATATTGCTGGTGCCAATTTTCAAGATTCAGAAAATGTAACTCAATACCTGAAATACGAAGGTTCTATTGAACCTAATAAATCTGCTGGTTTTTCGAACACATTTACTTATGACAACTGGTCTTTAAATGTGTTTATAGTGGCCGCTGGAGGAAACAAAGTACGATTAAATCCAATCTATTCTGATAGATATGACGATTTGACTGTTTTTACAAAAGAATTTACAAACAGATGGATTAATCCTGGTGATGAGGCCCTTACAAACATTCCTGTAATAGCTGATCAAAGATTAATTGCAAATTATGCAACTGATTCTAAGGATTTAACAAGGGCTTATAATGCCTATAATTATTCAGACGAACGTGTTGCTGACGGAACTTTTGTGAGATTGAAAAATGTATCCTTACGTTACGAATTCCCGAAAGATTTAAAGAAAAAATTAGGTCTTAACGTTTTTTCAATGAAAGCTTCAACAGCTAATCCGCTATTGATTTATTCTGATAAAAAGTTAAACGGACAAGATCCTGAATTTTACAGAACTGGTGGAGTTTCCCAACCAATTACGAGTCAATATACATTCTCTATTAACGTATCCTTTTAATAAAAAAACATGAGAAAAATAAAATTAACCCTATCGCTATTAGTAATTTTAACGCTTAGTAGCAGCTGTGATGATTTCCTTTCGGAAATTCCAGACAACAGAACTCAATTAGACACACCAGAAAAAATATCAGAAATATTAGTTAATGCTTATCCACAAGGAAACTATATGGAGTTTGCTGAAACAATGACTGATAATGTTTTTGATAGTGGAGATTTGACACTTACGACTATAAAAAATAGTCAAAATTACAATTGGGAAATGCAGGACGATATCAATAGAGATACCCCTTCAGATTATTGGGATGCTTGCTATGCTGCAATTGCACACGCTAATCAAGCGCTTGATGCTATTGAAAAACTAGGCAATCCAGCAAGTTTGAATCCACAAAAAGGAGAGGCCCTATTAGCAAGAGCCTATTCACACTTTATGTTGGTATCTCTTTTTTCTCAAAGATACAATCCTGCTACTGCCTCAACAGATCTTGGTATTCCTTATGTCTTAGAGCCAGAAACTGTATTGCTGAAAAAATACAATCGTAACTCAGTTGAAGAAGTTTATAAATATATCAAAGCAGACATCGAGCAAGGATTACCATTAGTGACCAGTGATTACGAGCAACCTAAATTCCATTTTAACAGGGGAGCAGCAAATGCTTTTGCAAGTCGCTTCTACGCCATAACAGGCGAATGGGATAAGGTAATAGAGGTCTCTAATGAATTAGGAAATACACCTATTGGTGAATTAAGAGATTACCAATCGTATTTAGATATAGACTTTGAAACAGGTACCAGAAAATATTCTCAAGAAAGTGAAAACACTAATCTATTGATTGCTTCCACTTCTTCAATTTATTCAAGAACTTTTTATTTAAACAGGTTTCAATTAACAGGTGCTGATGTAGATCAACTTTTTGGCTCGAACACCAATTTAACTAACCAAAACTACTTATACCGTCCTTTATCTTATAATGGTCAAATAACTGTTTTTGTGCCAAAATTTGTTGAGTATTTTAAATACACTAATGCTAATGCGGGCATCGGTGAACCTTATGATGCAATTGTATTACTATCTAATGACGAATTATTCTTAAATAGAATAGAAGCTCATATAATGACGAATCAATTATCCCTTGCAAGCGAAGAAATGGATTATTTTTTATCTATTAGGATTGAAGGCTATGATGTAGCGTTTGATAAAGTAACACAAGCTAAAGTAGTAGCTAAATACCCCGTTATTGATAATGAATACACGCCATTTTACAGTTTGACAGCTGTTCAATCTTCATACATCAAAGCTATTGCAGAAATGAGAAGAAGAGAATTCATCCACGAAGCTTTAAGATGGTTTGACATCAAACGTTTTGCTTTAAAAGTAACTCATAAAGTTTACAACCAACCTGACAATGTTTTAACTAAAGACGATTTACGTAAAGCAATTCAACTGCCGTTACATGTAACTAATACTGGAGTAGAGAAAAACCCACGTTAATATCTAAAAAAAATGAAAAAATTAAATTTTTATAAAAAAATAGTTGTGCTCTCCTCAGTTTTATTGCTTGGAGCATGTTCAGGTGATGAACCACTTACAGATAGTATTCTTGATGTGTCAACTCCTTCTAAAACGGAATTAGACAATTGGATTGATACTAATTATTTAAATCCATACAACATCAACATACAATACAAATGGAATCAAAATACGGTAGATAACAACCGCTTTTTATATCCTCCATTGCAATCAAAAGTTCAACCGGCCTTAGAAATTGTGCAAAAAATATGGTTAGATAGTTACAAAGCAATTGCTGGCCCTGATTTTGTGAAAACAATTGCCCCAAGAGAATTTGTACTTGTAGGTGGGAGAAATTTAAATACAACTGGAACCATAACACTTGGTCTAGCCGAAGCAGGACAAAGAATTACCTTATTTGAAACCGATAATGTAAATAAAAAAGATCGTGCTAATGTAAAGCGCTTTGTGCAAACAATTCAACATGAGTACATTCACATACTGAACCAAACTAAACCGTTCGACGAAAAAACACTTGCTAAAATTACTCCAACAGGCTATACATCAAACTGGTACGCTACACCTACTTCTGTAGCAAGAGAGGAAGGTTTTATTACGGATTATGCGAGATCTAATATTAATGAAGATTTTGCAGAAATGTCAGCAACGATGCTTGTGAACTCGAAGGCTGAATATGCAGCAATCCTAGCCAGTATAACAAACCAAACAGCAGTGGCAAATATTAAACTTAAAGAGGCCGTAGTTGTAAAATACTTTAAGGATGCTTTTGGTATTGATTTCTACAAATTGAGAGATGAAGCAGAGAAAAACACAACAGCTGTAATAAACGGAAATTAGTATGTATAAAGAGCCTAATATAAAAATTGTTCTTTTAAAAAATCTATTTATAACCCTATAAATTAATAGTATGAAACTAAAAACTATAATTAACTACCTATTCATTGCCGTTTTAGCAATGCAATTGGTTTCTTGCGACAATAAGGAAACCTTAGAATCCCCATTTAATGCGACTCCTACAGAGCGATTAAATGCGCAACAAAAAGAACTAAACGATGTATTAGAATCATCTGAATTTGGATGGAAAGCTATCTATTTTACCGACACCACGCAACTAGGAGGCTTCACACATGTATTTAAATTTAAAAACGGATCTGTAGATATGGCCTCTGATTATGATAATGATACTTCTGTTAATACTAGTGAGTACAGTATCGACTTAGGGAGTACGGTAAGTCTTGTTTTTACAACAAAAAACAGAATTCACTTATTATCTGATTCAAATAATTCCCCCACAGCAGCACTAAGGGGAAAAGGATATAAAGGCGATTTTCAGTTTTTATATTATGGCCAAGAAAACGGAGAAATTATTTTTAAAACGAATAGAAGTTTTGAAGAACTGCGCTTTATAAAAGCAACTGCAACAGATTGGACTGACTTAGCTAAAAGCAGAGCTATGATTCCTAATGTAATTGGAGAACCTACGAGACCATTATTTCGCCTTTTAGAAACCAATGACGGTTCTAAAGTAACTCAATTTGATTTTTCTTTTAGCGCACCATCTAGATATGCCACTGCTAATTCAATAGAAACTGGTTCATCTGTGACAAGCAATATGGGTATTGCATATTCCCCTACAGGTATTGTCGTAAACCCCGCAGTAAAAGTAGGTACGCAGAGCCTTTCTATATTTATTTATGACGCTGCAACTGGAAACTTCAATGCAACTGGAACTGCTGGAGTAACTGCCTCGATCAAATACACGACAAAACCTCTTGTATTAACGAATGATTACAAGATATTATTAGCTGGAAACCCATCAACAGCATTTGGTTACATCGCGTCCTATTTAAGCAGTGCTCCCACAAATTCATTAGTAACTAAAACATTACTAGCAGAGATAAATGCTAACCTACCATCTGGAGTAACTATAAGTAGAGTGCAATTCCAATTCAATACTCCCTTTGGAAGCTATATACAATATATTTTCGCCGGTGACAAAGCAACTGAATATCATTTTGTCAATACAGTTGAAGACCCTGCTAATAAAACAATGATTCTCACGGATGATGGATGGAATTCAGGTACTGAACCAGCAATACTAAAAAAAATCGATACTGAATTACTAAATCCGACTGGACTATATGTTAAAAGAGAAAACTTTAGGTTTGGCGGACCACCTAATACGATATATACTTTTACTAGTGCATCAAGTAATTTCAGGATAACAACTTATGCTTTTCAATAAAGTATAGTTAACGACTCTAAAAGGTTGCCTCACAAGGGCAACCTTTTTTAATTCTAACGATCCTTAAAAACTTTAGTTTTTAATACTTGTTTCAAAAATTCACAAAGCTTTCATAAACCTAAAAAGCATAACTTTGCGTTTTATTACCTTAGCATTAAATTTAGAACTTCTCACTTATGCCTACCGACTGTATCAGCTATAAAAAATCAGGATATTTCTCCCCGTTGATGAATGATTATTTAGATCAAAAAAACAATTTACACTCTTTATATAACCGCTTCCCAACAATTGAAAACTTTGAAGGGCAAATCCTTGAAAAGCAAACTAGTTATAATAATAGAAATAGAGCCACTCTAGTTTCAGTATTGGAAAAACAGTACTCAGACATCGCCACCTCCCATTTAACACAGCAAAACATTGAAGCGTTAAAAGTAACCAATACGTTTACGGTCACTACCGGACATCAACTGAATTTGTTTAGTGGACCTCTGTATTTTCTGTACAAAATAATCTCTACCATAAACCTCACCAAGGAACTGAAGGCAAAGTATCCTGCCTACAATTTTGTTCCCATCTATTGGATGGCGACAGAAGACCACGATTTTGCGGAAATCAATTATTTTAATTTCAAAGGAAAAAAATTCAGATGGAACAGGGAAAGCACGGGACCCGTGGGGCGATTATCAACTGAAGGACTATCGGATTTGTTTGAAATTTACGCACAAGAATTGGGTTCGAGTACCAATGCCAATGCTTTGCAAAAATTATTTTCTGAAGCATATCTAGAACACGACAATTTAGCAGATGCCACACGCCACTTAGCCAATGCGCTTTTCGGGGTACAAGGACTGGTAATAATTGACGCGGACAATCAGGATTTGAAACGCAGTTTTATTCCTTATGCAAAAGAAGAATTACTGAACCAAACATCTAATAAAGCGGTGCTTGAAACTACCGAAAAATTAAAAGACTATAATATTCAAGTAAATCCCCGCGAAATCAACTTGTTTTATATCGAAGACCAGTTACGCGAACGCATTGTTCTTGAAAATGGAATATACAAAGTAAACAACAGCAAGATCGAGTTTACCGAAGAAGAAATACTAAGATTACTGGACAATAATCCAGAAATGTTTAGCCCTAACGTGATTATGCGTCCGTTATTCCAAGAAGTGATTTTACCTAATTTATGCTACATTGGAGGAGGAGGAGAAATTGCATATTGGTTGGAACTAAAATCTTTTTTCGATGAAGTAAAAATTACTTTTCCAATACTTTTAGTACGAAATTCAGTGCTTTTGGCTACAGAAAAACAAGTGAAAAAAGCAGACAAAATAGAATTGGCATGGAGCGATTTATTTGCAAAACAAAAGGTTTTAATAAATAATGTAACAAAAAAAGCCTCTCAATTCCCCATTGATTTAACGGCCCAAAAAGAACAATTGCGAAAACAATTTGAAACCTTGTTTGAATTGGCAAGCCAAACTGATAACTCCTTTGTCGGAGCGGTCAAGGCCCAAGAAGTAAAACAAACCAAAGGACTGGAGAATTTAGAGAAGCGTTTGCTTAAAGCCCAAAAAAGGAAGTATAGTGACACATTGAAACGTGCAATAGACTTGCAAAACGAATTATTTCCGAACAAAAGTTTGCAGGAACGACAAGTTAATTTCTCTGAATTTTATTTAGAAAATGGAGAAAATTTGATCCCGAGAATTATCGAAAAATTGAAACCTTTAGAGAAAAATTTTGATATCATAACCTTATAACTTCGCTTTCTGCACGATAATATAAAAATCGTAACATAACTAAGCAAAAAAGACTATTTTTGCACACAAATTAAAAAAAAATAAAAAAATGGCTACTAATAGAACATTTACAATGATTAAACCTGATGCTGTCGCTAATGGACACATCGGAAACATTCTTGCAATGATTACAAATGCAGGTTTCAAAATCGTTTCTTTAAAATTAACTCAACTTACTGTTGCTGACGCTCAAGCATTTTATGCTGTACACGCTGCAAGACCTTTCTACGGAGAATTAGTTGAATTTATGTCAAGAGGACCAATCGTTAGTGCTATTTTAGAAAAAGATAACGCTGTTGAAGACTTCAGAACTTTAATTGGCGCTACTAATCCAGCTGATGCAGCTGATGGCACTATACGTAAAGCATATGCTACTTCAATTGGAGAAAATGCAGTTCACGGTTCTGATAGCGATGAAAATGCAGCTATCGAAGGTTCTTTCCATTTTGCAGGAAGAGAGCAGTTTTAGTACTCAGTGTTCGGTTTTTAGTATTCAGTCTCAGATTGCTGGCAAAACCTTCCACAATAAAAAATTCCGTCCTGATTATAAATCGAGACGGAATTTTTTATTTAAAAATCCAAATAGTTGTAAGTCAACAATCTCAGATCATTACCTTAATACAACATTAGTCACCACATCTCGACGTAATTCTTCGTTAATCATTGTCACAATTTTAGATTTTCCATGACTCAATTCTTCTCGCAGTACGGACGAAGTCAATTCTACATACAAAGTACTTCCTTTCAAAACCACATTTTGCGTATAGCTGTTAACGCCGTTCCCCATAAGGCTTTTCCATGCGTCCTTTACGTCTATTTGATCCATTCCTGGTTGCAATTTATTAACCTGGATAATTTTTTTTAGGACATCCCCCACCGTACTCTGATTATTTAATCTTTTCACCATCTCCTGTCAAATTTATTGGTCCTGCTTTCTTATAATGATATTCATTTTTCTCTGTGTTCTTTACCATTAACTCCTTATCCGATAATGCGATTACCTCTTCGCTCCATTTAGCGTAACGAGTAGAATAATCCAAGAATGCTTTCTCATCTTCGAATCGAACTGTTACGTTTTCGTAGGCGTCATTCGTTAAAAAACTACCGTCTAATTGCGGCATCACTTTCTTTCTAAACCCCCTATTATCTTTCCCTATTTCAAAGTAATCGTAACTCTCATTCATTTTGTAATCTTTATCCTTGCCCGAGTCGAAAACAACTTTTTCAATTTCCCAATAGCCATTTATCAAAGCAATATCAGCGGGTTCTACTTTTTGTTGACAACCAACAAAAAACAAAGAGAGCAATAAAATTTTAAAGGTGTTTTTCATATAATTAATATTTACTTACCGTAATTGCAACGAATGAAACAATCTATTGCTATTTCTTGCTGTACGTCATATCCATAGCAGAAAAACTTCTTTTTCAGCAGTACAAAGTTAACTTTAAAAAATTCAAACAAAAGAAAAAAAACAAAACTCATTAAACTATTTTATCTATTTTTGATCTAACAGAAAACTAATACTATGACATCAAAAATACTTTATAGTTTAATTATAGTTATTTTGTGCATTAGCTGTAGCTCCGACTCTTCACAAACTTTTACTAAACCACTGCCTGCCGACACCAACTATTTCCCTCCAACAAATGGCACAAAATGGGAAACGGAATCGATCGCAAGTTTAGGCTGGAAACAAAATGCCGTACAGCCACTTTTAGACTATTTAGCAATGACGAATTCAAAATCAATTATTATACTTGTTAACGGTAGGATTGTGATGGAAAACTATTTCAACGGACATTCTACTACTGCTAATTGGTATTGGGCGAGCGCTGGAAAAACATTAACCGCAACAGTGACAGGAATTGCCGAACAAGAAGGCTATTTGAATATCAATAATAAGGTATCCGACTATATTGGTAAATCTTGGACTAGTCTACCTCTAGCCAAAGAAAACCTAATCACTAATAAACATTTACTTACTATGACTTCTGGGTTAGAAGATATTGATAACGGTGATGCTCTAGATCCAGCTAGTCTAAGTTATAAAGTAGATGCTGGAACCCGATGGGCGTATAACAATGTCTATGTAAAACTTCAAGACGTAATTGTAAAAGCTTCGAGCCAAACTTGGACTAGCTACTTCAACACAAGACTTAGAGATAAAATTGGTATGGATGGTATTTGGATTCAAACCGCAAATCACTCTATATATACAAGTACTACAAGAAGTATGGCGCGTTTTGGACTATTAATAGAAAATAAAGGAAAGTGGGGAAATACCCTTATTTTGAACGAAGCCTATTTTAACGATGCTACCAATACATCCCAAAACATCAATTTAGGATATGGCTATTTATGGTGGTTGAACGGGAAAAGTAGTTACCATCTACCCCAATCACAATTACAATTTTCTGGAAGTCTAATACCTTCTGCAGCTGCAGATATGTTCATGGCTTTAGGCAAGAATGACCAAAAGATATACATAATACACAGTAAGAATATGGTTGTCGTCAGAATGGGCGATTCCACAGATAATTCCAATTTGGCATTATCTAATTTTGATGATGCCTTGTGGCGGAAAATTAATGCGTTATACCAATAAAAAACTATTGCTGTTTTGTTTTTTTAATAAGGCCTAAAACAAAAAAACCTTAACCCTATCACTAATAAAACATAATAGGCAACGATGTTTATGTCTCTAATAAGGTTTGCTATAACAAAACAAAACATACTTATTAAGTAAAGATAAATAGTCTTTAAATTTTTAATTGAAGAAAAATTCATTGTGTGTTTTTATTTGAAAAAGCTATCTACAAACTCAAATTTATTAAAGACCTGCAAGTCCTCGATTCCTTCTCCAACACCAATATACTTTACTGGTATTTTGAATTGATCCGAAATTCCAATGACAACACCACCTTTTGCGGTTCCGTCTAATTTGGTTACGGCGAGAGAAGTTACCTCAGTTGCGGCAGTGAATTGTTTGGCTTGCTCAAAAAGCATTTTGCCCAGTTGAACCATCAAGAACCAATAAGATGTCATGAGGAGCATCAGCTACGACTTTTTGCATAACACGTTTCACTTTTGTCAATTCGTTCATCAAATTAACTTTGTTGTGTAAGCGTCCTGCGGTATCTATAATTACAATATCAGCATCTTGCGCAACTGCAGATTGCAAGGTGTCAAAAGCTACCGAAGCAGGATCACTTCCCATATTTTGTCTTACAATAGGAACCCCTACTCTATCTGCCCAAATTTCTAATTGATCAATTGCGGCTGCACGAAACGTATCTCCTGCGCCTAGAACTATTTTATAACCCTGTTTTTTGAAATTGGTACGCTAGCTTACCGATAGTAGTTGTTTTTCCTACCCCATTTACCCCTACAACCATTATAACATAGGGCTTACTTTGGCTTGGAATAATAAATTCAGTGGCTTCTCCTGTATTTGTTTCAGAAAGTAAGGCTGCTATTTCTTCTTGTAGAATTTTGTTGAGCTCTTCGATACCAAGATATTTATCAGAAGCGACACGGTTTTCTATTCGGGTAATTATTTTTAAGGTCGTATCAACACCTACGTCCGAGGAAACAAGTATTTCCTCTAAATTATCCAGGACGTCATCATCAACCTTAGACTTTCCAGCTACTGCTTTGCTTAGCTTCGAAAAGAAAGTGCTTTTTGATTTTTCAAGACCTTTGTCTAATGTCTCTTTTTTTTCTGACGAAAATATTCTTTTAAAAAAACTCATTGTATTAACCGTATTAAGAATGAAGCATTAGACACAATGAACTAACACTTAGTTCTACGGCTAAAGATATAAAATAAAAAGCTACTTCCGAATGAAAGTAGCTTTTCTATATAATGTATAAATTGATTATTTCTTTTTCAAGAATTCTTCAACTGCTTCAGGAGCCATAATAGATTCTACGAAT
>CALJVL010000038.1 GCA_937773775.1 uncultured Flavobacterium sp. | reverse complement strand
TTCAGGCTAAATTATCTGAAATTGCTCTCAAAGAATTGGCAGGAACTCTCAATTATTAAATTAACTTTATACAAATATTTCCCCTGGGACTGTTTTTTTTTTTAATATTAGGTGCCAAATTGAATTTCTTGAATTGGAATATTAGACTTTATCCGAGAACGGTCATTCAGAAACTTTTACATCATCAGCTGCATCTTATGTTTTTTCGGGATTTATAATCGTTTTGGAGACAAATAATACCTTTGAACGATTGTAATAAAGACCAACAAAAAGAAAAAGCATGCCTAAAATAAGAGAAACAACGAGTAGAGGATTTGTTAACGAAGAGGATCAGAAATAAATTCCTATCGTGCCACCCAAAGCAGACTTAACCGCCTTAAAAAGGAGATATCGAAGATTGGAAAAACAGGAAACTCAATGAACCAGGAACTGTCTTTGGATATAATGGTGTCTTCGTTAATCTGCTCCCCTATTCCTTACTTCATGTTTGGAGAAAACCATTAGCTATCATACTTAAAGAAAAAATCATGCACTCCATAGGAGCTTCTTCTACTTGGCGTTGTTATAAATCTAAGAACTCGTTTATAGATGTTGATATATTAATGATGCAGTCGTTAAGTGCAGGCAATCATTCTGCACATTTTTTTTTATAAGCACAAAAGACCAATATACTTTGGTTTATTTAATTTTAAGGAAGAGTAATAGGAAAAACCAAACAATTATTATCAGGAAAATAGGGTAATACTGGTCATCAACCCTTACTTTTTTCATAAAGACTTTGGTTATAGGAGGTAGATAAATACCCGAGAATAATGGGAAAGGCGCTTCATCTGATATTTACTTTACTGCTGATTTGCAAGGAAATTATATTGTAATTGATAATGCGAATGACTTAGTCGGCATTATATGGTGGGTCTACGTATGGATGATAGTAAAATTTGGCGAGATCGTGAATTTCGTTGAGTAATCAATAACAAATCAATTCAGCTTTGAATAGGCAGGAACGTTTTAACAATGGCTTTGCTAAACTTTAGTATTCGAATTTATACGAAAGGTAATTTTGTGCTTTTATTAAAAACATTTACCCTAAAGTTAAATTCTAGCCGAGCCTCATTCGCTAAAAAAGACAGGAACTATAACCATCGTTGAAATAGGATAACAGCATAATTACAGTCCTCCCAGCAAAAATGAATTTTAAATGTATGAGTATCGTAACAAACATTAACAATAATGTAACATTTATTTTACAAAAACACCTTATCTTCGTAATATTGTGAAACGCTATTTCATAATCCAAATTTAAAAACCATCTATATCCCTGATGGTTATCACTGTGAAGAATGCATCAGGACACTGGAGTTTATTTGTCCAATATTTCTTTTTTTAATATTAGCACTGCCTTATAATCTCTCCTCCGTCAACAAATGCAGAAAGATTTACCTCTTGATATTTCACAAAATCGACTTGCTTTCGAAGGAATTAAAAGCAAAGGAGAACAGCAGAAAAAAAATATTTATAATTGATTTAACCTAAAAATTAAAATAATATGAAACAACATATCGTAAAATACAATCGATAGACAAGCTCACTCATGATATATTAAAAATCATCACTGAAAAACCTGAAAACTACGCCTTCAACCCCGGTCAAGCCACAGACATTTCCATAAACAAAAATGATTGGAAGGATGAAAAAAATCCTTTCACTTTTTCTTGTCTACCTGAGGATAATTATCTTGAATTTACTATTAAAACGTATCCATTACATAAAGGCGTGACGAATGAGCTACTCCATCTAGAAATAAACGATGAATTAATTTTACATGACGTATATGGCGCGATCAGCTATAAAGGCGAAGGTGTATTTATCGCAGGAGGAGCTGGTGTTACTCCATTTATCTCTATTTTAAGACATCTTGAGTCGAAAAAGAAATTGGAAATAACAAGCTCCTCTTTGCAAATAAAAGAAGGAGGACATCATACTCGAAGATGAATTTAAAAAATTACTAGGCAATAATTTCATCAACATCTTATCTGATGAAAAAGTGTTAGGCTATGAAAACGGGCGAATTACCAAAGAGCTCATTCAAGCAAACTGTGGCGGATTGAATAAAGTATTTTACCTCTGCGGGCCACCATCAATGATGGAAGCAATCGAAAAACAATTAGTCGATTTACATGTGGATAAAAAATCAATTATCAAAGAAGCCTTTTAAAAACAACCTATTAAATAAAAAAATAAAATGAATACAAACAGACTTTCAAAAAGTATTGCAGCAGGATTGAATGCGCAAATGACAAAAGAAGCACATGCTTCACAAATATATTTATCTTATGCAGCTTGGGCTGACCGAAAGGGATTCGGAGGTATAGCTAATTTTCTTTTCAAGCATGCACAGGAGGAACGGACCACATGATGAAAATATTGGAATTTATTTTAAAAAGAGGTGGCCAGGTAGAGGTCACAGCTATTCCTGCTCCCCCAGAGGATCCTGTAAGTATAAACAACTGTTTTGAAAAAATATTTGAGCATGAAGTCGATAATACAAAAGGTGTTTACAAAGTGGTAAAGTTGAGCCATGATGAAGAAGACTGGGCAACATGGAATTTTATGCAATGGTTGTTAAGGAACAAATAGAAGAAGAAACACTAGTAATGAATTTATTAGATAAAATAAAAATAGCAGGTGGTGAAAAAATAAGTAGTGATATTTTATATTCTTTTGACAGAGATATGGAAAAAATATCTATGGATGTAACAGCCGCTCGGGATGTAACAACAGTAAACCCCTAAATTATTGACAAATAGCTAAGGTTTCAACACAAAATAAAAATTTATTTTTGGTATTAACCCAAGCCCTTATAGACCTAGGTAAGGGTTATGCCAATTTTGGTTAGAAAATAACTAAAAAGCATCTTTTGTATTTAGATATTAAGAGCACCTAAGCATGAAGTTGCTTCAGTTTTTATGAATGATATGCTTGCTGCTTATGGTGGGAAAAAGGCTCACAAAATAATCGTTGGAACGATGACCCTTCCAAACCGATTAACGCTGCCAATTTAGCCTTGGAAATAGTGTCTAAAAAAGCAAAAAAACATTTAAGAAAATCATCAATCTCTTTGAATAATTTGTTTTCAAAAAATAAGCTCGAAATTAGTCCAACAGCTATCTCGAATTAAAAAAAAACAATCAACACCTACTTGTTTTACAGATTTTTAATAAAAAATAAAGTGTTATTTTTAATTTCTACTTCATAAATTGAACTTTTTTAATAAGCTTTTGAGCCGTTATCGCGAAATAATAAAAGCAAAAGTTGACCTATCTTTATACTATAAGTACACAACGCTTGTTTTAGCAATTATAATCATTATCGCGATTGTTGCCGCTCTGCAAAATCTCCCGACTTTGTTACCCCCAACAATATGAAGCAGAACTAATCTGTCCTAATGAAAGGGCTAGAGTTTTAACCAATTTAGATCAGCAGAAAAAATGCTTAGAAATCAACACACAGATGGTTTTTTAACATGATTCAAAAGGAACGAATAAGAAGAAAAGTTGTCATTAAAATCAGATAAACTATGAGTAGAGGATTTGTTAGAGAAGAAGATCAGGAAGAAATTCCTATTGTCGCACCCAGAGCCGACTTACCCGAAAATGTAACTAATTACGTTACACAAAGTGGAATGGATGAACTTCTAGAGGAAAAACAGCAGCTTATCGATGAAAAAGAGCATCTAGATAGAACCGATGAAAAGGAAAGTAGAATCGCATCAAATTATATAAGCGCAAAAATTGCAATTGTTGAACGAACGAATTGTTACTGCACAAATAATTGATTTAAGTAAGCAACCACAAAATGAAGTTCGCTTTGGAACATTAATAACCCTTAAAATTGGTGAAGACACAAAACTGCAACGCTATCAAATTGTAGGTGTTGATGAAGCTAACATCGCCAAAGGAAAAATCTCCTTTATTTCTCCTATTGCTCGAATCTTGACAAACAAGAAAGTGGGAGGACAAAGCAGTACTAAAATTAGCAAATGAAGATAGGATTTTTGAAATTATGGAAATCACCTATTGACAATTAAAAAAACAAAAGGACTTGCATGCATCAAATATTGCGAAAACCTTTTAGAAATGGAATAAACAAAATTCAGACCGAGAAAGCCAACAGCTAACAACGGATATTAAAGAGAACAGAAAAGATCCGAAACTGTAGTTTTGCTTTTTTCTGCTGTCTTTGTTTCCAATGATAAAAAAGCACAATCAAATTTGCTGCTTTTTATATACGAATCCTAGTGTATATCCATATAAATTATAAAAACATGAAATATCCTTTACTAAACCTCTTAATTGTTCTGTTTTTTGCACAAATTTCTTTCGCCCAAGTAGGTACTAATGTGCAAGACAGAAAGGAAGACGGTCGTCCAGTCAAAGAATACAGTCTTATAATTGAAAAGAATAAAATCACGCTCGGAGGTATTACTGCCGATGCGATGACCATAAACGGAAGCGTTCCTGGCCCAGTACTTAAATTTACAGAAAGCGACCTTGCAATTATAAATGTTACCAATAAAATGAATGTTGAAACATCGGTCCATTGGCATGGACTTATTCTTCCAAATTTTTATGATGGAGTTCCGTACTTAACAACCCCACCTATAGCGGCTGGGAGTACGTTTCAATATCGCATACCCATCAACCAATCAGGTACCTATTGGTATCATTCCCACACCATGTTGCAAGAGCAAAGAGGAGTTTACGGATCTATTGTTATTGAACCAAAAGAAAAAACTTTAGATTATGACAAAGAAGTGGTAATTGTACTATCCGATTGGACGAATGATAAAGCAATGAAAGTACTTCGAAATTTGAAAAGAAAAAATGAGTGGTACCAAGTCAAAAAAGAAACAGCTGTGCCATTAAGTCGCGTAATTGCCAGAGGTGCTTTTGGGACCACAAATTAAGTTTTGGCGTGACCGAATGGAAAGTGCAGACATTGCAGATATTTACTATCCCGCTTTTTTAAGTAACGGAGAAAGAACAGCAGAATATCCTGATTTAAAACCCGGTGAAAAAGTAAGGCTTCGTTTTATCAACGCCTCAGCCTCTACCTATTTCTGGATGGACTTTGGTAGCGGCAACCCGATAGTGGTATCCAGTGATGGTGTTGATGTGCAAGCCGTTGCTAAAGATCGATTTCTCTTTGCTATTGCAGAAACCTATGACGTTATTGTAACCATTCCTAACGGTCAACTTGAAATAATTGCCACAGCACAAGATGGCTCGGGGCATACTACAATTCATTTAGGAAGCGGTCAACCCTATCCGGCCAAAATAATTGATAGGCCTGACAAAATAGAAATGATGCAACAAATGTCGAAAATGGATATGAAAATGGGGGGCACCGGCAATGATAGGAAGCAAAAAGAAAAACACTCCAGAAGTCTTGATGCAAAAGACGGTATGAAGATGGAGATGAAAGCTGGGGAAATGAAAATGAACCAAGAACAGATGCCAAAGATGAATATGCCTATGCACAACAAGAGCGAAATGATGCAAAAAAGGCAGCGCTGACTTTGATTACAAAAAACGTAAAACCTATTTTAATTACGACTTTTTAAAGGCAAAGGAAAATACCTCTTTTGATGCAAATATACCCATTAAAGAAATCCTTTTGAACCTAACAGGAAATATGAACCGTTATGTATGGAGTATAAATGGCTTTACCGCTCTCAGAAACCGATAAAATAAAAATAAAAGGCGGAGAGATAACCCGAATCACACTTAACAATTTGTCGATGATGCATCACCCAATGCATTTACACGGGTATTATTTCAGGGTAATAAATGAAAACGGAGAGCGATCCCCATTAAAACATACGGTCAGTGTACCTCCCATGCAAAAGGTAACCATCGAGTTCTATAACGAAGAATATGGTGATTGGTTTTTTCATTGTCACATCCTTTACCACATGAAGGGTGGAATGGCGAGGGTAATAAGCTACGATACTCCAAGAGACGAGCGCATGGCCGATTATCCGATTAAAAAACTCGTAAACGAAACAGATCAATATTACTCTTGGGGAGTAGCTCAATTGGGATCAAATTTTTCAGAGGCCAGGACTCACTTCAAGTAATTATCGTAACGAATTTGGCTTTAGAGCTGAATTAGATTATAAACAAAATGCGGAAGTAGAATTGAGCTACAATAGGTTATCTCAACGACTGGGTTCGGTTATATGCAGGTATAAACATAGAAAATCAAATAGCTAACTCTTATGAGGAATTCAATACTCTTGGTCTGGGTGGGGATAAAATACTTCACGCCTTATATGTTCAACCTGGATTTAAGTCTAGATAGTCAACTTCGCCCAAGAATTCGAATCAATAGACAAATTTTACTATTTCCGCGTTTCTTTTTAGAGGGAGAATATGAATATCGCGCAGATCTTGGTTACGTAAATAATTTAGGTGTCAACAATAATTATGAAGGTGAAATGCAATACCTAGTGAGATGCTCCTATATTTTGTCACGCAACCTTTCCATACAAGGAAATTACAGTAACAAATATGGCTGGGGAGCTGGAATGTCAGTACGATTCTAAGGAATGCAGGCATATAAAAAATCAAATTTAAATAGAAAACAAAAAAAATGGATAACTACAAAAAAGATAGTTTGACTCTTAAAGGTGCTATCGCTCTTGGTAACCGGCGTGATGATTGGGGGCAGGAATTTTTGCCCTCTTAGGTCAAGTTGCCGAAACTATCCGGAACTTTATTTCCATATATCTTTATTATTGAGCCATTATTTCTAGTTTCAGTGCTTACTCTTATATCACTGTTTCTAATGCATACCCATCTGCAGGGGGTGTGGCTATGATTTTAATGAAAGCTTACGGTAAAACAACTTTGACTGCAGCAGCTTCAGTTCTCATGGCACTTGCCATGATCATAAATGAAAGCCTGGTGGCTAGAACCTTTGGAACTTATACCTTACAGCTTTTTGATGTAGAAAATAATTCTATATGGGTGCCTGCTTTAGGAGTCATTTTATTAATAGTCGCCTACATTATTAATGTTTCAGGAAATGAAATTATCGGAAAAACTTCCCAATTCATGGCATTTATAAAAATCGCTGGGATAATCGTGTTTGCCATTGGAGGTCTTTGGGCTGCTCAATTTACGTTAGCAAATGTTCTTCCTGTATCTGATACTATAAATAACTACTCCGTTGCAAGTTATATTGGAGCTATTGCTCTTTCGATATTAGCATATAAAGGATTTACAACAATTACTAACAGTGGAGGAGAAATCACTAAGCCACACAAAAATGTGGGAAGGTCAATCATTATTTCAATACTCATTTGTACAATTGTCTATTTTTTGGTTGCTGTTGCTGTCAATTCAAGTCTGTCAATCTCTGAAATAGTCAAAGCAAAGGATTACTCTTTGGTTGAAGCAGCAAGACCTGCTTTTGGAAACTTCGGGATTTATTTTACTGTGGGGATTGCAATTGTGGCTACCATTTCAGGGGTAATTGCTAGCATTTTCGCTGTATCTCGAATGACGGCAATGCTAACAGATATGGAGCTTGTGCCGCATAGCCATTTCGGAATGTCAGGAAGCGTACAAAAACACATGCTAATCTATATTGTTGTTATTGCAATCACATTAACGATTTTCTTTGATTTATCGCGTATTGCTTCAATTGGAGCTATTTTTTATTTAGTGATGGATATGATTGTTCATTGGGGTGTTTACAAACATTTAAGGAAAGAAGTAAAGGCTAATGGAATAATATTGATAACTGCATTAGTACTTGACTTAATTGTATTAATTGCTTTTTTATTGGTCAAAGCCAATTCGGATATTTTTGTTGTTATTGTTTCTGCAATCGGGGTTGTTTTAGTGTTTGCAGGGGAAAAATGGTTTTTACATTGGAAAGAAAAGGAACAGGGTACAGATTAAAGTACGACAACCTCGATGGAACAAATCAGAATGACAGTAGTTAAATTTTGGCTCTCCCCTATTCCTGTTTTGATTATTTTTTGAAGATTGTTTAGTATCTTTAAAGCCGATAATAACAAAATCCGCAGTTTCTTTAAACTACAAACTGATCAAAGTCTGAAAAGTTATATTCTATTAATAAAAAAGCTATAATTCTAAAACCAAAATTTCAATAAAAAGTAATGACACCATTAAATCATAATAAAAAAAGTGCAACAAATAACAGCAATGGGGTAATGTTAAATGCCTATCCAGACAGTATTGGAACTAATTTGAATGATATTGTAAGCATGCTTAAAATGCCGCAGTTCGAAAACGCTTTTTCCCAGTTTTATGTTTTACCCACCTTTTTTAATAGCGACTTGGACAGAGGTTTCTCGATTATAAATTATGACATTAATGAAGAGTTAGTTTCAAAAGAAGATTTACTGGCTTTACAAGAATTGAATATTATGTTGAAATTTGACATAGTATTAAATCATTTGTCCGTTGCTTCGCCCCAATTTAAAGACATAATTAAAAATGGGGAACAATCGAAGTTCAAAGATTTTTTTATTAATTGGAATGAATTCTGGAAAGGAGATGGAGATCTGAACGAAGAAGGTATAATCGTCCCTAAAAAGGAATTTTTGGATAAGCTTTTTATGCGAAAATCAGGACTTCCTATTTTAAAAGTACTATTTCCTGATGGAACAGAAAGACCGTATTGGAATACATTTTACCAAAAAATCACCTACCACAAAATCTCAAAAGTTGATTTACAATCAATCCAAAATTTGAGCCCGGAGAATTCTTTATTGATTTGCGGAAAAATAAACGCAGCTATAGATGAAAATCAAGATTTACAAACCTTGGATTTTGGAAATCAATCCGAATTTAAAGAGGAAGTTCTTAAGGTCGTCAATAGTAATCGAACCTATTTAGGTCAAATGGATGTTAATGCAAAATCATCACTAGTATGGGAATTCTACGAAGAAGTCTTGGCAAAAGTTGCCAGTTATGGTGGTCAAATTTTGAGATTAGATGCCTTTGCTTATTTACATAAAGAAGTAGGCGAAACGAACTTTTTCAACAAGCCAGGTACTTGGGACTATTTAGAGAAAATTAATCAGATTGCGAAAAGCAATAATTTAGTATTGCTTCCCGAAATTCATGCAGAATTTGGATTGCATCTGCATGATGAAGTGGCTAATGAAGGCTATTCGATTTATGATTTTTTCTTACCAGGTTTAACGATTCATGCCATCGAAAAAGCGACGAATAAAGCAATAATGACTTGGGCAAAAGAAATTATTGCCAAAGGATTCAAAACGGTTAATATGCTTGGATGCCATGATGGAATACCAATTTTGGACCTAAAAGGCAAAGAAGTAAATGGAGTTTACCAAAAAGGACTATTGGAAGATGAGGAAATTTTAGAAATGATGGATCTTATCATTGAACGTGGCGGTCAAGTAAAAAACCTTTATGGAGCAGACGGTAAAAAAACATCCTATTATCAAGTGAATGCCACTTATTTTAGTGCCTTAGGCGGAAACGAGCAAAAATTGCTTTTGGCAAGAGCCATTCAACTGTTTATGCCGGGTATTCCTCAAATTTGGTATTTAGATATTTTTGCCGGAGCAAATGATTATGATGCTGTTATTAAAGCCGGAAAAGATGGACACAAAGAGATTAACAGAACCACTTTAAGTTTAAATGATATTGAAGAAGGGTTGAAAAAAGAAGTAGTTACAAAACAATTAGACATTATCCGGTTAAGAAATACCTCAAATGCATTTCTTGGAACTGTTACTTTTGAAGAAACTATCGAAGAGGAAATTAATATCTTTTGGTCAAATGAAAAAGAATATGCACACTTACTAGCCAACCTTAAAACACTTGAATTTTCGATTAAATATTCAGAATCAGGAGAAGAAAAAAGTTTCCAATTCTAAATATATATTTTTTTATTAAGTACGTGACAAAAAGCAAAATAGATTGTTTTCCAAACGATTAACACCTGTAAAAAGAAATTTAGACAAGTAATCTAAGCCGTATTTGAAAACACTTACCGCTCTTCTGCCGTGTTTTTTTATTATTATTCGTTTGACATTATCATCTAAATAATCTCCAATTTTATAGCACCATACAAAAGCAACCATTGTGAGCGAAAATAATTTTTCTAACCTGTCTAAATCAGTTACGTGCGTGGCTTCTATATTAAAACCGCTACTCTTTAAACCACGAAAGAGGGTTTCAATCTGCCAACGTTGTTTGTAATATTCCATTGCCTCTTCGGGTTTATTAAAAGAAACTATGATTAAAAATTCCATCTTTCCATCTCTATCAATTGTTTTAGTTCCTGAAAGATAACAACGCTGTCCGTGTAACTCTACTATTTTTGGATAGTGGTAAAACTCGCCAACTTTCAAATTATTAAACAACCAAAATGCCTTTATTTGTGCTTGTTTTTGATAAGAGTAAATTGTGAAATTATTTCTAATTCGAATGTGATATCGGATTTTCTCATCATTCAAAAATTCTAACCATTTACCACCAACAAACCCTCTATCGGCTAATAAACAATCAATACTTGGTTTTCCAAACCATTCAATGTACTTTCTTAATAAATCTATTCGCTCCTTGGTATCGGAATTTCCTTGCTTATCTAACATCTAAAACATCAAAGGAAAAGCTACGTTTTTATAACTGACTCCTAACATTAAAATGTTGATACTGTGCTCTCCAAACTTCCAATTGGTTCTGTCTAAAACAAGCACCAAATCCTCTTTGAATGGTAATATGTTGAATATCAGTATTGAAACAATTTTCATCGGAAAATCAAAATCCTTCATAAATCGTTGGATTCTCCTGTATGAACTGTTTTTATCGGCTTTTGTGTCAAAAGCTGATGCTATTCTATCATAATTAATTGTCTTTGTCTTGCACAAAGCAGTTATAAATAAACAGATAAGTTTGACCCTTGCTAGATTCAGTTCTCTTTTAAAATGACCTTGTAATACCGAAATGAACGACGTATCTTTATACCCTAGACTGGTGTTCTTCATTAGAAAAATTATGTGGTAATAATTCTTTAATGTAATGAATATCAGTCTTTTATCCTAATTTTATAATGCGTATTTTGTTGATTTTCAATGAAATATGTTTTTTGTCATGTACTAAAATTTTTTTTAATAAAAAAAAGTTAGAGAAAATCTAATTCCTAATTCTTTAAAAGACAAAACTCCAACCTTACAAAAGGAAGCTCAACTTATTTTGAAAACTGGATAGGGCTCATATTAGGCTATTTCCTCGTAACGCAAAATGTGGATTGAAGTTTTATAAAAATACAGCCAACAAAACTAGATTATATTGTTTTTAACATAAAAGCAGCTTATTAGTAGGTTTATTTTCATTAAGTTTATCCTTCGTTTTTATACACTATAATTATGAATCGCAACTATATAGATCCACCGCATTTATCGAATGAAAAATCACTAAAAACTTTAGTCGAAAACAGAACCGTTTACAATTTAAATCATTGTGAGCTTAATCTTTTTGAAACCTATAAAGCTTCCGAGCTGGTTCCTTTGAAATTTAACGATCTAGTAGTGACCAGTATGCTGAGAGGTAAAAAGGTAATGCATCTTTTTGATGAGCCAGGCTTTGAATATTTACCTGGAGAAACAGTTGTCATTCCTTCTAATGTAGAAATGAAAATTGACTTTCCAGAAGCCACAAAAAATAACCCTACGCAATGTCTGGCCCTTGCAATTGACCAGCAAAAAATAACACATACTTTAGATTTCCTGAATGAACGATACCCGAAAGAAGGTAACAAGCAATTCTGGCATTTGAATTATCAGAATTACTATTTCTACAATAATATCGAACTTGCTACCACTATAAATAAGCTAATCAAAGAATGTATGAGTACATCCATCACTAAGGATGTACTAGCTGATTTGACTTTGCAGGAGTTGTTGGTTCGGATTATTCAGACACAAACGGCAAAATCTATTGATGATGGTTTACATGCTGATCCCAATTCACCAATAACACAGGTACTTGATTACATTCGATTAAATTTAAGAGAAAACATAAGTCTCAAAAACTTAAGTGACATAAGCTGTATGAGTACCACCTCTTTTTATCGATTTTTTAAAAGAGAATTAGGAATGAGTCCAATTGAATTTGTTATCAAAGAAAAGATACGTTGTGCCAAAAAGCTACTAAAAAACCCAAGCATACAAATTAACGAAGTATGCCACTTATCTGGTTTCGAAGACAGCAATTACTTCATCCGCTTGTTTAAAAAGCACGAAGGAATCACACCAAAACAATACCAGTTATTGTACGTAAACTAGTTTATTCAATGTATTTTACGGCTTCTAGATTGAGTTCTTCCTCTGGGGTAAAAATCCGGTATTCAATTTGGAAAGTTTTCTTCAAAGGTGTTTCCAGTGAAAATCCGCCCACTCCAAATGCGTCAATCACTTTCAAAGTAAAATGGGCGTGCTTCCAGTACTCAAACAAATCTTTGTCAACCCAGAATTCAGTTTCTTCAATAGTTCCAATGCAAACATCTCCCATCCTTTGATAAAACCCTCCTTTTTCAAAACACTGGGGCTGCGATCCCTCACAACATCCTCCTGCCTGGTAGAACATTAAATCTCCATGTTTTTCCTGCAAAATTTTTATTAATTCTATTGCTTTTTCTGTAGCATCAATTCTTTTTGTCATTGACATCATTTATTTATTAAGTAAAAACAGAAAACCTACTTAAAAGCAGGTTTCCTCTTTTACTAAGTATAATTATTGCTTTGCCATTTCAAGCACTACTCTTCCTTCAATCTGTCCTTTTCTCATTTTATCTAAAACATCATTAACATCCTCTAATTTTGCGGATGAGATGGTTGCTTTTACTTTTCCTTCTACTGCAAATTGTATAGCTTCTTTCAAATCTTTTCGCGTTCCTACGATAGAACCACGAATTGTAATTCTATTCAATACTGTATCAAAAATTGGCAAATCAAAATTTCCAGGAGGAAGCCCGTTTAAAGCCATCGTTCCTTTTCTTCTCAATGTTTCTAACCCCTGTTTAAAAGCAATAGGAGATACAGCTGTAATTAAAGCTCCATGCATACCTCCAACTTCTTTTTTCAAAAATTCTCCAGGATTTTGATGCTCGGCATTGACGACTATATCAGCACCTAATTTTTTTGCCAGTTCTAATTTATCATCCGCAATATCTATGGCTGCCACATTCATACCCATTGCTTTTGCATATTGCACCGCAACGTGCCCTAAACCACCAATTCCTGAAATTGCAACCCATTCTCCAGCTTTGACCTCAGTTTCTTTCAATCCCTTATAGGTAGTAACACCTGCGCAAAGTATTGGTGCCATTTCCATAAAGTTCACATTTGATGGTAAAAGTCCCACGTACCTTGCATCAGCAATTACATATTCGGCAAAACTACCATCAACACTGTAACCACCATTTTGCTGCGTATCGCACAGCGTTTCCCAGCCCGTAATACATTGGTCACAGCCACCGCAAGCACTATATAACCAAGGTACCCCCAACTGCATCTCCTTCCTTTACATTCTTGACACCTGAACCTACTGCCGCAACATATCCTACACCTTCGTGTCCTGGAATCAGGGGCATTTTTGGCTTTACAGGCCAGTCACCCTCGGTTGCGTGTAAGTCAGTATGACATACTCCACTTGCTATTACTTTTACTAAAACTTCATTTCTACCGGGACGTTTCACTTCTACTTCTTCAATTTTTAAAAGTGATCCAAATTCCCTAATTACTGCAGCTTTCATTGTTTTTGGTAACATAATATATTTGTTTTATTAAGAAAAGTAAGTTACGAAACTCACCTTTCAAATTGATAATTCATTCTAAAAGAAACCTAATTTCTTTTTATCGTACGAAATTAGCATGTTTTTCGTTTGACGATAATGTCCAAGCATCATTTTATGGTTTTCACGTCCTATACCTGATTGTTTGTAACCACCAAAAGGAGCGCCTGCAGGATAAGAATGGTATTGATTAATCCATACACGACCGGCCTGAATCGCTCGTGGAACCTGATAAATTTCATGTGCGTCACGTGTCCAAAGACCTGCACCCAAACCGTACATTGTATCATTTGCAATAGCAATAGCTTCTTCTGTAGTTTTGAAAGTTGTTACTGCCAGTACAGGTCCGAAAATTTCTTCCTGAAAAATTCTCATTTTATTATTCCCCTTAAAAAGTGTTGGTTGAATATAATATCCACCATCTAGATCACCTCCTAGTTTTTTTATATCACCACCTATTAATAGCTCGGCACCTTCTTCCTTACCCAGTTTTATATAAGATAATATTTTTTCTTTTTGTACCAATGAGGCCTGCGCCCCCATCATAGTAGTTTTGTCTAACGGATGTCCCATCTTTATTGCTCCAGTCCGTTCAATTACTCTTGCAATAAATTTATCATAAATATCCTCATGTACTAAAAGTCTTGAAGGACAGGTACAAATCTCACCTTGATTTAAAGCAAACATTACCGCTCCCTCTATGGCTTTATCAAAGAAATCGTCATCAGCATCTCCTACCGACTTCATGAAAATATTTGGTGATTTACCCCCTAATTCAAGAGTTACTGGAATAATATTTTCAGTGGCATATTGCATTACTAAACGTCCTGTTGTTGTAGAACCTGTAAAAGCAGCTTTTGACACTTTTTTGTTTGTTATTAAAGCTCTTCCAAGCTCAGCTCCAAAACCATTAACAATATTTATAACTCCCGGAGGCAGTATATCTCCTATCAATTCCATCAAAACGAGAATTGAAATTGGTGTACTCTCCGCAGGTTTTAAAACTACTGTATTTCCTGCTGCAAGTGCGGGTGCCAGTTTCCAAACTGCCATTAGTATAGGAAAGTTCCAAGGTATAATTTGTGCTATAACTCCCAATGGTTCGCTTAGCGCTATCGAAACCGTTTGCGAATCCAGTTCCGCAATCGAACTTTCCTCAGCACGTATAACTCCAGCAAAGTATCTGAAATGATCTATCGCCAAAGGAATATCTGCAGCTAAGGTTTCACGGATTGCTTTACCATTATCGACAGTTTCGACTGCGGCAATATATTCCAAGTTATCTTCCATGACCTGAGCAATCTTATTTAATAGATTACTACGTTCAGTAACAGAGGTTTTCCCCCAACTTTGAAATGCTTCATGTGCCTTATCCACAGCCAAGTCCAGATCCGCTTTAGTTGAATGCGCGGCTCTAGTGAATACTTTTCCGTCAATAGGTGAAACTACATCAAAATATTGACCCCCGATTGGTGCGACAAATTTTCCACCTATATAATTATCATACGTTGCCTTAAATTCAGGTCTTTGTGCTATGTTGCTCATCTTATCAAGTTTTAATTTTATCAAATGTAGCCTTAACAAAACGATAGCTATAGCATTATTCGTTCAACTAATAGCATAAATTTTTCATATCAATTTATTTAACAAGATATTATTAGATTATTCGTAAATTTTTGTTTATATTTTTTCACGGATACTATCTTTAATAAGTCAACCAACTTGCAGAATAATGTCCTAAAAAACCAAAAAAATTGTTTCTTACTACAAACTGCAATCCTTATATTTGCAATCTTATTAAAAATTACAGATGAAAATATCATACAATTGGTTAAAACAATTCATTAAAATAGACTGGGATTCAGAAAAAACGGCAGCTTTACTTACAGATTTAGGTTTAGAAGTAGAGGTAGTCGAAAAATACCAATCCGTAAAAGGTGGATTAGAGGGTATCGTGGTGGGACATGTCCTTACTTGTATCCCTCATCCCGATGCCGATAGACTGAAATTAACGACAGTAGACATAGGCAACGGAACCACTATACAAATTGTATGTGGAGCTACCAATGTTGATGCTGGGCAAAAAGTACCCGTAGCCAAAATTGGAACCATACTATATGATAAAGAAGGTGTTGCTTTTACCATTAAAAAAGGAAAAATCCGAGGACAGGAAAGTCACGGAATGATTTGTGCCGAAGATGAACTAGGTCTTGGGGAAGGTCACGATGGCATCATGGTCCTTGACGCTTCATTGATTCCCGGAACAGCAGCTGCAGAAGTTTTTAAAATTGAAAATGACGAGATATTCGAAATTGGGTTAACGCCAAACCGTGCCGATGCAATGAGCCATTTAGGGACAGCTCGTGATTTGAGAGCCGGTTTGATAAGAAATGGCGTCAATGTCGAATTCATTACTCCTTCAGTAAGTAATTTTAGAATAGACATGCGGACACTTAAAATTGACACCGTTATAGCGGAGCCACAATTGGCACCAAGGTATTGTGGTGTAACTATTTCCGGTATTACCGTGAAACCATCACCAAAATGGCTGCAGGATCGATTAAAAGCAATTGGTTTGAATCCGAAAAATAATATTGTTGATGTTACCAATTATGTTTTGCATGATTTAGGACAGCCTTTACATGCTTTCGACGCTTCAAAAATAAACGGAAAAATCATTGTAAAAACATTAGCATCGGGTACAAAATTCACTACTTTGGATGATGTTGAGCGCACGTTACATGAAGAAGACTTAATGATTTGTGATGAAAAGGGTCCCTTATGTATCGCTGGCGTTTTTGGAGGTAAAAATTCAGGAGTATCAGAACATACCACTTCCATATTCTTAGAAAGTGCTTATTTTAACCCTGTCAGTATAAGAAAAACAGCAAAAAGACACCAATTAAATACAGATGCTTCTTTCCGTTTTGAAAGAGGAATCGACTCGACAATTACCGCATACGCTTTAAAACGCGCAGCCCTAATGATCCAAGAAGTGGCTGGTGGAGAAATCACATCAGATTTGAGCGACATTTACCAAAAGAAAATAGAAGATTTTTCAGTGTTTTTAAATTTTGCGAATGCTGCAAAAATTATCGGTCAAGAAATTCCAAAAGACACCATCAAGCAGATTCTAGTTTCATTAGACATAAAAGTAAATAGTGTTTCAGAATATGGACTGGGTTTAACCATTCCTTCCTACCGTGTAGACGTGCAGAGAGAAATTGATGTTATTGAAGAAATCTTAAGGGTTTACGGCTACAACAACATCAGCTTTTCAAAAAAACTGAATGCTACAATTTCAAATTCTCCCAGAAACGAAGACTACAAACTGCAAAACATCGTTGCCACACAATTGAACTCACAAGGTTTTCATGAAATGATGGCAAATTCATTGACAACAGCATCATATGTCAAGCTCTCAGACGCTCTAAAGGAAGAACATAACGTCACAATGCTTAATCCTTTGAGTAATGATTTAGCGACTATGCGACAATCTCTACTGTTTTCAGGACTAGAAGCTATATCCTACAATATAAATCGAAAAAATGCTGATTTAAAATTATTCGAATTTGGTAAATCATACCATAAATTTCTTTCCGGATTTGAAGAACACAAACATTTGACTTTGTTAGTTTCAGGAAACAGAAACAAAGAAAGCTGGACCACGAGTCAAAAACCATCTGATTTCTTTCTGTTTAAAGGTTATGTAGATGCAGTTCTAGCTAGATTTGGCATACAAAAAACACAAAATAGCCCTGTAACATCCGACGTATTTTCAGAGGGAATTGCAATAGGAACCGGTCATAACGCATTGGTAGAGTTTGGAGTGGTTAAGAAATCAATATTAAAACATTTTGGAATCAAACAAGAAGTATTTTACGCCGATTTTAACTGGGACGCTATCATAAAAGCGATCTCGGGCAAAATAAAATTTACTGACATTCCTAAATATCCTGAAGTACGTAGAGATTTAGCTCTGTTAATCGATCAAAAAGTGACCTATGATACTATTTATACAATTGCACGACAAACAGAAAAAAGCCTACTAAAAAGCGTCAATCTATTTGACGTGTATCAAGGCGACAATCTTCCAGAAGGTAAAAAATCATATGCCGTAAGTTTTATTATTCAGGATTCTTCTAAAACATTGACTGATACCCAAATTGACAAAATTATGGGTAAATTGCAAAAGAACTTTGAAACTGAGCTTGGAGCAATTTTAAGATAAATACAGCTTACTAAAAATTAAAAACCCCAATTCTAAAATTAAAATTGGGGTTTTTTAATAAATAAAAGTCCCGTAATAAATACAGGACTTCTCAATTGACCAAAATCAACCTTTTATCAATATTATGATTTTGGCAATAAAACCGAATCAATCACATGAATTACACCGTTTGACTGATTAACGTCAGCAATAGTTACTTGTGACTTGCCTCCTTTTTCATCCGTGATGTATAATTTTTTATTTTTCATCGAAGCGGTCAATGTTCCCCCACTTACTGTATTCAGCATAGCCTTACCATTCCCCATTTTTATTGCTTTTGCAATGTCATTAGAGTTCATTTTACCTGCAATTACATGATAAGTAAGTATACTTTGTAACATTTTTTTATTCTCAGGTTTTAACAATGTTTCTACAGTTCCCATTGGTAATTTTTCAAATGCAGCATTTGTGGGAGCAAAAACAGTGAATGGCCCATTTCCTTGAAGAGTTTCGACCAAATCAGCTGCTTTTACCGCTGCCACTAATGTTGTGTGGTCTTTAGAATTAACTGCATTTTCAATAATGTTTTTAGCGGGATACATAGCAGCTCCACCAACCATAATTGTTTTTTGAGCGAATGATGTTGCACCAAATACTAATGCGAATAATGCTAACGATAAAAATTTTCTAGTTTTCATAAATCTATTTATTTAAGTTATATTAAAGCATTTACGCTAAGAAAGCAGATCTGGATTTAAAAAAGTAGCATTATTTTTAAAATAAATTAATTATCAAAATTCTAAAAGCAAAACGCACCGCTAATTTTGACTGAAGGCCAGTCAATCTATTGACAACTGTAACGAACAATCATTAGGACGACATAAAAATTACGCAAAATGAATTTTAAGAACCCTACTCGCGGGAGCGAAGAACGGTCTAAAAATTTTGCCTATCTCAAGTCTTATTGGAAAAGTAATCTAGTACTAAACATAAAAAAGCCCCACATTACTGTGGGGCCTTACTATTATAAGAAAGATTGAGAATTATTTCTTCTCTCCCTTTTCCATTTTAGCTTTCAATGCTGCAAGCATATCATTACTATCTCCTAAAGTAGAGGCAGCTGCGTTTGCAGATGAAGAAGAATTATTAGAAGTAGCAGCTTTCACATTTTTCTCTTCTTCTTCACGGAAGATAGCAGTGTGAGAGGCAACAACTCTCTTGAATTCTTTGTTAAATTCGATTACTTTGAAATCAGCAGATTCTCCTTTTTTCAATTTCTTACCATCTTCTTTTTCAAGGTGACGAGTAGGAATGAAAGCAACGATATCTTCTCCGAATTCTACAGTAGCTCCTTTGTCAACTATTTCAGAAATCTCACCGTTGTGTACAGTTCCCACAGCGAAAGACTCTTCATATTTATCCCAAGGATTAGGAGTAGTTTGTTTGTGACCTAAAGATAATTTACGTCCTTCAACATCTAATTCTAATACAACTACATCCAATTTCTCTCCAACATTAACAAATTCTGATGGGTGTTTGATTTTCTTAGTCCAAGAAAGGTCTGAGATATAAATCAATCCGTCGATACCTTCTTCAAGTTCTACGAAAATACCAAAGTTTGTAAAGTTTCTAACGATACCTGAATGTTTAGAACCTACAGGATATTTAGAAGTAATATCAGTCCAAGGGTCTTGAGACAATTGTTTGATACCTAATGACATTTTACGGTCATCTCTGTCTAATGTTAAAATTTGAGCTTCAACAATATCACCTACTTTTACGAAATCTTGAGCAGAACGTAAATGAGTAGACCATGACATTTCAGAAACGTGGATTAAACCTTCAACACCTTCAGCAACTTCGATGAAAGCACCGTAATCAGCGATTACAACTACTTTACCTTTTACTTTGTCTCCAATTGCTAATTTAGCATCTAGAGCATCCCAAGGGTGAGCGTTTAATTGTTTCAATCCTAATTGAATTCTTGTTTTCTCATCATCGAAATCAAGGATTACAACGTTTAGTTTTTGGTCTAATTCAAGAACTTCACTTGGGTGGTTAATACGACTCCAAGAAAGGTCAGTAATGTGAATCAATCCATCAACTCCACCTAAATCAATAAAGACACCATAAGAAGTAATGTTTTTAACAACACCTTCTAATACTTGTCCTTTTTGCAATTGACCGATGATTTCTTTTTTCTGTATTTCAATATCCGCTTCGATAAGCGCTTTATGAGATACAACAACGTTTTTGAATTCATGGTTGATTTTCACAACTTTGAATTCCATTGTTTTGTTTACGTATATATCGTAATCTCTAATTGGCTTAACGTCAATTTGAGATCCTGGTAAAAACGCTTCAATTCCGAAAACATCTACGATCATACCACCTTTAGTTCTGCATTTCACAAAACCATTAACGATTTCTCCTGTTTCGTTAGCCGAAATAACTCTATCCCATGATTTGATAGTACGTGCTTTTCTGTGAGATAAAACTAGTTGTCCAGTTTTGTCTTCACGGATGTCGATTAATACTTCAACAGTATCACCTACTTTTAAATTTGGGTTGTAACGGAATTCGTTCAGTGAAATAACACCTTCCGATTTTGCGTTGATATCAACGATAACGTCTCTATCTGTAATTCTTACAACTGTTCCATCTACTACTTCTTCTTGGTCAGTAGAAATAAATGTTTTTGAAACTAATTCTTCGAATTCTTTTAAGTTTTTTTGATCAACTGGATCGATACCTTCTTCAAAGTTGTGCCAGTTAAAATTTGCTAAAAACTCTTCTTGTGATTTTACTTGTTCAGACATGCTGATAAAAATTTGTATTCTGTATTTTCTCGAGTTTCATGAAGTGATAGAAAACAACAGAAGTTGTTTGTATAATTAATTTAACCCTAGAGGAAACTCTTATTCACCTAAAGGACTGCAAAGGTAATACATCTATCTCTAATTTTCAAGTTTATTTTAGTATGAAAGCCAACAACCCGTACACTGTAAGTTGCTGATTGTCAATATCGAATAATTATATATATTTTTTGCAAGCATCGCACCCGCTTTCACCTTTATCGCTCCGTTGCACTTCAAGGATATCAGATCAATCGGGACTAGATGGCCTCAATCGTGATTCTCGGCATAATTCATAGCCAAAACAAATATAAAGACCTGATTCTTTTTGACGGGTATCAGGCATCTAGTTAAATTATCCCAAGCTTAATGACTTACGGCGGCAGCAACTACCTCCGGATTGTGTTTATGTTTAAACAAAATAGCAAAAGCGATGGCGATGATCAAAGCGTAAATCGAAAAGGCCAACCAAATCGTATGCCAGTCCTTCATGAAAATTTCTTTACTAAGTAGGCCATCAGTAGAAATTAAACTCCCTTGGTTTTTAATGAACTCCAACATCTTAGGGTTCGTTGTTTCTGTTTCAAGAAAACCAGCTAAATCA